>NZ_BOMW01000001.1 GCF_016862395.1 Actinoplanes siamensis
AGTTCGTTTGCGAAACCGCTCTAATCGTCTGCAGCCGCCTTCTTGCGTGGGGATTGGGGAACAACGGCGCAAGGATCATCGTGAGCTCTTGGCCTGCGGTCGCGCATTTCGCCGTCAGTAACCACAGGCCGTACGGCTCATCCTTCACAAACTGACATTCTTGAACACGCTTTGCAGCGTACAATCACCAATGCATGGGGAGCTGAAGAGATAACCATGCGCTATGGCGGGGCCGTGCGTGAAATAGCCAGTGGTGGTGTGCGCTCTCACCGTGATTTTCTGCGACTCGGCGGTGCAGGGGACATCCGGGCTATCGCCATTAGCGCGCGCGTTGCTAGACCGCTGGAGGAGTCCCGCGGAGATACTTACCAAGGTATTCGGGTTACAGGAATAGGCAAACTCAACATCCACGTCGCCAAAGGTGGTCGGTGTGGCGGAGTTGACCTGGAGTGTGCTGGAGTTGACCTGGATGCCTGGGAAGCGGTCTTGGGCGCTTGCCAGTGTGGGCGTTGCCGCTCCTGCCAGCGATAGTGCCAGCAAGAGGATGATGGAAAACGATCGTCGATGCATGGCGGGCCTCCCTTTCAGTCTGGGCGCGGGTTGCTCGGTCTCTCTTCAACGGTAGACCCCGGGCGGGAGCCGCACAGCTACAAACTGACATTCTTGAACACGTCTTGCAGCACACAAACAGGAACGCAGGGGAAGTTGTAGAGAGTACCGTTGATCAGAACGGGGCCGTGCGTAAAAAAAGTCGCCGCGGCGGTGCGCTCTCACCGTGATATTCTGCAACTCGGCGGTGCAGGGAACGTTCGGGCTCGAACCGATACCACGCGTGTTAATGCCGTCGAACCCCTGGTGGAGAAAGCGTGCTGGGCCGGTCCTGCAGCGACAGCACGACGGTGAAGGTGATTGCACCGAATACCGCCATGGTTTCGCCGATGGCGAAGAAGAGCGCCTGGCGTTTGAGCCGATCCCTGGTGTGCGCGGTGTGGTCCGCGCGACAGACCCGAGGCACCAGATCAGTGTGCCGCATGCCGGGCGCGTCGCGCGGCCCGGAAACCGGGGCACCACGATCGTCTAATCTGCGGCTGCCTGCCCTGTTAAGATTTCGGTGAGAAAGCGCTGCTCCTGATTCCGGCCGCCGCCACAAACGTCTGAGGAAAGCGCCTGTGCTCGTCGCGGGCGAGATCGTCCTGCCGCCCGGGGTGCCGTAGTCGGCAATGGTTCGACCAATCGACGTTTACCTACAGGCTGTAATAACAAGGGTCGGGCGTCGCCCGGGCGTAACCGGGGCGGCTGACATTCCCAGACAGACCGTCATGCCCCAGAGGAGCGTCATGCGAATCCCACTGCCTCTCGGCCTGACCGCGGCCGGCACCGCCCTGGTGGCCGCGGCTGGTGGAACGACTCCAGCGCTCGCCAGCGGCGGCCCCGGCGATCGCCACCACAACGAAACTTTCCACGTCGGCCTGTTCGGTGACATGCCGTACGGCGACTACGGCCGGTCCCACGTCGGCAACGTCATCGCAGACATGAACGCGAATCACCTCGCCTTCTCGGTCTTCGACGGAGACACCAAGAACGGCAGTGAGCCCTGCTACGCCGATCCGCATCCGAGCGCCCCCGGCAACCCCACCCCGGACAAGGCGGTCGCCGACGCCGCCCACCCCGACGTGTACAAGTACGCGAAGAACCTATTCACACAACTGCGGGCACCGGTGGTCTACACCCCCGGCGACAACGAATGGACCGACTGCGACCGCCCGAGCACCCTCGGCGGCCTGGTCTCCGACTCCAGCGACCGGCTCGCGTACCTCCGGTCGATCTACTTCACCACCGACCTCAGCCAGGGCCAGCACCCGATGCGAGTGACCCAGCAGAGCGCCGCATACCCGGAAAACGCACGCTGGACCCGCGGCCCGGTCACCTTCATCACCGTCAACATCCCCGGCAGCGACAACAACTTCGCCGACGGCGGCAAGAACGGCCCGGCCGAGGAGGGACAAGCCGAGTACGCGGCCCGCAACGCCGCCAACCTCGCATGGCTGCGCGCCGGGTTCGCCGTGGCCAAGACCGCCCACAGCAAGGGCGTCATGATCATCACGCAGGCCGACATGTGGGACCCGAGCGCGGCGCAGACCCACTACGCGGACACCAAGAAGGAGCTCTTCCAGCAGACCACGGCGTTCCCCGGCAAAGTGGTCCTGGTCAACGGCGACAGCC
The DNA here is from genome assembly GCF_016862395.1 of Actinoplanes siamensis. Classification (GTDB taxonomy): domain Bacteria; phylum Actinomycetota; class Actinomycetes; order Mycobacteriales; family Micromonosporaceae; genus Actinoplanes; species Actinoplanes siamensis. The sequence continues at coordinate 2,224 of NZ_BOMW01000001.1, forward strand.
ACAGCTTCGAGGTGACCAAGCCGCTGACCGACTACGCGACGACCAACGCTGCCGGCCTAGCCGGCCCGAACGTCGTGGAGAACTTCACCCGGGTCACGACCTTCGGCGAAACCCAGAACCACTGGGTCAGCGCCACGATCGACCCCGAGGACCCGAACATCTTCACCTTCGAGCAGCACCTGGTAGCGGCGAACCTCCCGGCATACACGCCGCCGTCCTGACCGTCCGACGAGGATCGTGCCGCGTCGACAACCGTGCCGCGCTCCAGGGGCGACTTGCCAGATGCGCGGAGCCTCGCCACGTTCACCGAGCCGCTCGCCAGTTAGACAGAGCCTTCGCCACATAGGCGGAGCCAGGACAGCAGGCCACAGAGCTGCTGTTTTGCGGAAACGTCCTCACTACAACATAACTGTCACTATGGTGTACTGACGCTTTGTCCGTTTTGGGCATTCGAGGAGATTATTGGATTACGATTAACAGTAATCCAATAATCTCCTGAGGTGTGGGTTTCGGTGGGCCGGGTAGACGAGGGCCGCGGCTCCGGGAGACCGTGCTGCAGCACCGGGGCCAGGGTCGTGAAGACCGCACGGGCGGCGTCCGCCGGCCAGCCCGCCACGGCGGGCGCGGCGCGGCGCGGCGCGCAGCAGCAGTGCTCCCCCCGGGCAGCTCGGCGACCTCGTGGGAGGCGGCCCGATCGACGCGGGGCGCCAGCTCGGCCGCGCAGACGGTCACCCATTCACAGCCGAGCCCGACGGCCCGGGGCCGCCGCGGCGGAGTCCTCCCCAGAGCGGCCCAGCGCGACGTCGAGCGCGGTGCGGTGCCCGTGCACCACCGCGTCGTGGCTGCTCACGAATCCCGCCGTCATCTCTTTGTAGAGTGTTGCCGTGACTACGTCGGTTCGGCCCGCCGGCCCCGGTGACGACGCCTTCCTCCAGGCCACCCTGAGCGACGCCTTCGGCAGCACGATGATGGCTGTGCACGACGAGCTCCTCGACGCGCGCGGCGACGCCGCCGCCGTGGCCGACCGGGACGGCCGGCCGGTGGGCCTGCTGACCTGGCGCGACGACGGCCGGGGCGGGTGGGAGATCGTGTCGCTGGCCGCCGTGGAGCAGCGTTCCGGCGCCGGCACGGCTTTGCTGGAGTGGTTCCGCGAGCACGCGCGCCGGCACCGGATCACCCGGCTCTGGCTGATCACCACCAACGAGAATTCGACCGCGCTCCGTTTCTACCAGCGTCGCGGCTTCGACCTCGTCCGCCTCGACCGGGACGCCGTCACCCGGGCCCGGGAGCTGAAACCCAGCATCCCCGCGACCGGCGACGGCATCTCCATCCGGCACGAGCTGGAGCTCGAACTGCTCCTTTGAGGGCCGCCCTCGACCGATGAGCCGCCGGAACGCCAGGGACTGGCGCATGCCGCCCTGGGTCTCCTGGTTCTGGTCGAGGCCCCGGCCCCACTCGGCGCAGAAGTCCAGTCCGCGGTGGCGACGAACCGGCGAGTTCTTCCGGCGAGCGGAGGTGACCCGGCGCTTCGACGGCGAACCGCAAGCGCGTGGTGCTCCCACTACGGTGTGGCGCTGTGGACGATGTGACTCTTGGCCCCGGCAACCTTGCTGGTACAGGCGTTTACGCCGCGCGTGACTTCGAAGCCGGCGAGGTCGTGGTGTCTTACCAGCTCGAGCCACTGGATGAGGCCGCGTACCTGGCCTTGCCTGTTGGCGAGGATCTCTTCGTGCACAGTTACGGAGGCCGCCGCTACCTCTACCCTGTGCCAGCACGCTTCGTGAACCACTCCGACAATCCGTCCTGCCATCAGGACTTCGACCGAGGGTGCGACATCGCTCTGCGGGCCATCACGCAGGGCGAGCCGATCACCATCGACGCCACCGAGGAGACGGCTCGCGAACTCGGCACCTTCCTCGACGCCTACCAGCATGCGCTGCGCGAGGGGACCGGTGAACTCCTCGCTGAGTTGATCGACCGTGATGTCAGTCTGTGGTTTGCGGGACGCGCGGTCCGTGGCAGAGAGGCGTTCGTCGCTACGGTGCCCGAGGCTGGATTGGTCTCGTTGTCGCAGGTCGAGTGGCTCGTCGGAACCGGACGCTGGGAAGCGCTGTGCTCTGCCGAAGCCGAGACCGTGCGGGGCCGGCGGCACCAGAGCATGCTGCTCAAGGTCGTCGCCGGCAACTGGCAGATCGTCTACCACCATGCGGGGTGAGCGCAGCCGGGCATGCCGTCAGTCAGCGAGCGTACTGGCCAGTTCCCATCGAAAAGGTAGCCGCCGCGGTGTCCAGCAGGGCCGGGACGCGCCCGGTGGGCCGCGCCGCGTAGCAAGGCGCAGAACCCCGACAACATGCTTCAGGCTGCTGCCCGGAACGGCGCCAGCGTCGCCCGGATCGTCGCGGCGACGCCCCAGTCGTCGTCGAACTGGGCCAGGACCGCCAGGTGCTGTCGCAGCTGGAGGATCGGCATGCGGGCCGGCCAGTCGTCGTCGAGCCCGGTCAGCTCGGCGTAGACGTCGAAGAACCGGTGTGACTCCGGCGGGGGCGCCGTGGTCCAGAGATGGGCCAGGTCCACCTCGGCCCACATGTACGACACCGCCGGGTCGATCAGCGCCGGTTGCCCGTCCGCGGTGGCCAGCACGTTGCGGGCCCACAGGTCGCCGTGGGTCAGGCAGGCCGGCCGGTCCGGCAGCAGTTCGGGCAGTCGATCACAGAGTCGTTCCACGGCGGCCCGGTCGGCGCGGTCGAGCGCTGCCTCGACGCGGGGCTCGGCGAGCCAGCGCAGCAGCCGGCGCTCGGCGAAGAAGGTGAAGCCGTCGTCGGCCCACGTATTGATCTGCCGGCGGCGGCCCAACCAGTTGTCACGGTGCCATCCGAAGCGGGGATGGGTGGTGCTGGTGTGCAGGCGGGCGAGCGCGTGGGCGAGCCGCTCCCAGAAGGTTTCCTCGCGTGGTGTCGGCCGCAGCAGCGACAACACGAGCAGCTCGTGGTTGGCCACGATGACCTCGGGTGTCGTCAGCCCGCCCAGCTGCCGCAGGGCCGCCAGCCCCTCGGCCTCCGTGACGAAGGCGTCGCCGGCACTGTCCGATGGGGCGAAGGTTTTGACGAAGACGGACGGCGCGTGCTCGCGGTGGGCTATCCCGGCGAGCGCGGCAAGCCCGCCGCTGACCGGGACGACGGTGACGACGTCGCGGATCCCCGCCCGCGACAACCGCCGCGCCAGAAGTGCTGTCGGAGGCATCGGTAGTGGTTCTCCTTCCGTCGGGGCGTACACACGATCTTCCGACCATGCTGAATGGCTGCCTTCGTGCACGGTCACCGCAGCAGCACCGTGCGCCGGCGGGAGCGGAGGCCGGGTCAGCGGTGTGGCCTGACCTTGGACCTGGCGTCCAGGCGGGCTTTGACCAGCGACGCGATAGCGGTCAGCGCCAGCGTGCCGGCGATGACCGACAGTGACACCCCGATGCTGATGTGCGGGGCCCAGCCGACCGGCCGGCCACCGTTGAGGAACGGCAGGTTGTTCTCGGCCAGGGCCTGCAACACCAGTTTGACCCCGATAAATCCGAGGACCACGCCCAGCCCGGCCGACAGGTAGGCCAGCCGGTCCAGCAGGCCGCCGAGCAGGAAGTACAGCTGGCGCAGCCCCATCATCGCGAACACCGTCGCGGTGAAGATCAGGTACGGGTGGTCGGTCAGGCCGAAGATGGCCGGCAGCGAGTCCAGCGCGAAGATCACGTCGGTGGTGCCGATCGCGATGAGCACCACGATCAGCGGGGTGAGGCGCCGCCGGCCGCGGGCGTCGCGGGTGAGCAGCCGGGCCGCGTCGTACTGCCCGGTCATCGGCAGGACCCGGCGGGCCCGGCGGACCAGGATGTTCTCGGTGTACTGCGGCTCGTCGTCCTGGTAGCCGAACACCTTGACCGCGGTATAGACGAGGAGCCCGCCGAAGATGTAGAAGACCCAGGTGAAGCGGCTGATCGCGGCCGCGCCCAGGGCGATGAAGGCGCCGCGCAGCAGCAGCGACAGGATGATGCCGACCAGCAGCACCTTCTGCTGGTAGCGACGTTCGATCCGGAACCGCGACATGATGATCACGAAGACGAACAGGTTGTCGACGGACAGGCTGTACTCGGTGAGCCAGCCGGCGACGTACTGTCCGGCGGCGGCGCCGTCGAAGCGCAGCCAGAGGAATCCGCCGAACAGCAGCGCCGCCATGAGGTAGCCGCATACCCAGAGGGCGCACTCGCGGACGGACGGTTCGTGCGACCGGCGGCTGACCAGGATCAGGTCGCCCAGCACGAGCGCGGCCAGACCGACGAGGGTGAGCGTCCACAACCAGCCGGTTACCTCCACGGGTGCGACCTCCCAGCAGTGCCACGGCGACGGGGACCATCAGCAGCGTCGCAGAGTTGCGCCGGTCGATAAAGGCCCATCGGTGTCGACGGGTGCTGCTCGCGGGCGGGGCAGGCCGGATTCGCGGCCCGGTGGCCGCGTGATCTCCGGGTCCGATCTGCCGGGGGAGAGGCGGTGGGTCGGCGCCCGCGGGGTGCCGCGATCAGTGAGCTCGGACCAGCTCGGTGACCCATTCGACGGCGACGTGGGCCTGGTCGGCGGGGCCGCCGTGCAGGCCGCCGATGATCAGCCAGATGCGGTCGGCGTCCTTCGGGGACCCGCCCAGCTCGGCGACGAGCCGGTCGACCTGGGCGCGGGTGTCGTGCAGGTAGGCGCGGGCGACGCGGCCCGGCTCGTCGTCGTCGCCGGGGAACTCGGTCAGGTAGTTACGGAACGCGCAACCGCGGTATTCGGCGCTGCGGACCACATCGGCGACCTCGGTGACCAGGGCGATCAGCTGGCCGGCCGGGTCGGCGGCGCTGTCCAGGGCGGCGGCGATGGCGCGGTCGCGGCGGGCGCGCACCAGGCTCAGGTACGCCGCGGCCAGGTGGGCCTTGCTGGGGAAGTGCCGGTAGAGCAGGCCTTTCCCGCAGCCGGCGGCCTCGATGATCTGGGCCATGCCGACCGCGCGGACGCCGTGGCGGTAGAACAGGTCGCTGGCGGCGCTGAGGATGTTGTCGCGAGTTCCGGGGATCGGCGTGCGGGCCATGGTGACAAGCATAACGGACCGAGCGGTCCGTGCCAGGGTTATCGTAGACCGACCGGTCCGTAATTTTCTGGGAGGATCCCATGCGAGACGCCGTCATCGTCGACGCGGTACGCACCCCGCTGGCCAAGGGCAAGCCGAGCGGCGCCTACGCCGGCATCCACCCGGTCGAGCTGCACGCCCACGTGCTGCGCACGCTCGCCGCCCGGGTACCCGGCCTCGACCCGGCCGACATCGACGACGTGATCGGCGGGACGGTCGGCCAGGCGGGGGAGCAGTCCTGCAACACCACCCGGCTCGCGGCGCTGGCCGCCGGCTTCCCCGAGTCGGTGCCCGGCGTGACCGTGGACCGCCAGTGCGGCAGCAGCCAGCAGGCGATCAGCTTCGCCGCGCAGGGTGTCGTCTCCGGAGCCTACGACCTGGTCGTCGCGTCCGGTGTGGAGTCGATGTCGCGGGTGCCGATCGGCAGCCAGACGCTGGGTCGCGACCCGGGCGGCCCGCTGATCGCCGAGCGCTACCCCGGCGGGCTGATCCCGCAGGGCGTGGCCGCGGAGCTGATCGCCCGCACCTGGGCGCTGACCCGCACCCAGCTCGACGACTTCGCCCTGCTCAGCCACCAGAAGGCGGCGCGGGCCGAGGTGGCGGCGCAACTTGCGCCGATCACCGGCCTGCACACCGACGAGACGGTACGCCCGGACGCGAATCGGCAGGCGATGGCCGCCCTGCGCCCGGCCTTCGCCGACGCCCGCTGGGAGCGGCGGTTCGGCGCGATCGACTGGAAGGTGACGGCCGGCAACTCCAGCCCGGTCAACGACGGCGCCGCCGCCGTGCTGATCACCACCAGCGACAACGCGGCCCGGCACGGCTGGCGCCCGCGCGCACGCATCCACACCGCGGTGGCCGTCGGCGACGACCCGATCCACATGTTGACCGGCATCATCCCGGCCACCGCCAAGGTGCTGCGCCGGGCCGGCCTGACCCTGGCCGACATCGACGCGTTCGAGGTCAACGAGGCGTTCTCCGCGGTAGTGCTGGCCTGGCTGGCCGAGACCGGCGCCGACCCGGCCCGGGTCAACGTCGACGGCGGCGCGATCGCGATCGGGCATCCGCTCGGCGCCAGCGGCGCCCGCCTGGCCACTACGCTGCTCGGTGTGCTGGAACGCACCGGCGGCCGGTACGGCCTGCAGACCATGTGCGAGGCCGGCGGCACCGCCAACGCGACGATCATCGAACGCCTGTAACGCGCCCCACGGCCGGCGCCCACCGCGAGGCGCGGATGCACCCGGCCACTTAGGGTGATCGGATGCAGAGCTTCCCGGAGGCGACCGCCGTCCGCCCCAGCGCCGACGGTTACACCGCCGATCTCGACCCGCAGTGGGCCGTCGGCGACAAACTCCACGGCGGCTACCTGATGGCCGTGACCGCCCGCGCGGTCATGGCGGCCGCCGACGATCACCCGCACCCGATCGCGATGACCACCACTTTCCTGCGCCCGCCCCAGCCCGGAGCGGCCACCGTCGCGGTGGAGCTGCTGCGCGCCGGCCGCGGCAGCGCCCAGTATCGTGCCCGCCTCACCCAGGCCGGCCGGCCGTGCGCCGAGTCGCTGGTCACCCAGGGCCGGCTCGACGACGCCGCGCCCTGGTGGAGCGGCCTGCCGGTGCCGGACCTGCCGGCCGAGGACGACTGCCACCTGCTGCCGGCCAACCCGCCGGGCGCCGGCTTCCCGGTGCACCTGCTCGATGTCGTCGAGCACCGCCTGGACCCGAACTGCCTCACCTTCGCGGTCGGCCACCCGGCCACGACCGGCCAGGTCAGCGGCTACCTGCGGCTGGCCAGCGGCGCGGACTGGGATCCGCTGAGCCTGCTGATCGCGCTCGACCCGACCCCGCCGATCTCGCTGACGCTGGGCATCCGGGGCTGGGCTCCCACCATCACGCTCACCGCCTACCTGCGGCGGCTGCCGGCCCCCGGGCCGCTGCGCATGACCATGCAGGCCGCCGAGGTGACCGGCGGCCGGATGGACGAGACGGCCCTGCTCTGGGATGCCAAGGGAGCGCTGGTCGCGCAGGCGACGCAGCTCGCGGCCGTGCGCCCCTGAGAATCGTTCAGCTGGTACGACGCTGCGCGGCCACGCCGTGGCCGGGTGACACCCGGCCACGGCAGGCACCCGTGCGGCCGCGCGGCGCGGACCGGACGCACCAGCACACGATGAGAGCCGCGGCAGAGCCTGGGGGAGCAGGCCACGCCGCGGCTCGTAGCACCGGAACAGGTCAGTGCTCGCCGAGCAGCTGGTGTGTCCGGTTGATCGTGGCCCACGACTTCGGCGCGACCGGCGCGGCCTTGGCCGAGTGGGCCGCCACCGAGGCCAGGGCCGGCTTGGACGGCGTGTAGAGCCACGCCTGGAACAGCGCGTCCAGGTCCTTGCCGGAGATCTTCTCGGCCAGCGCGGTGAACTCCGCGGTGGTCGCGTTGCCGTACTTCTTCTGCGCCACCCAGGTGCGCACGATCTCGAAGAAGTCGTCGTCGCCGACGGCCAGGCGCAGCTGGTGCAGCGTCAGCGCCCCGCGGTCGTAGACGGCGTCACCGAACAACTGCGCCACACCCGGGTCGGCCGGGGCGGTGGTCCAGATCGCCGCGTCGTCCGGGTACGACGAGTACACGTAGTCGAAGATCTCCTGCGCGGTGCCCTCGTCGTTCTTCTCCGACCACAGCCACTCGGCGTAGCTGGCGAAGCCCTCGTTGAGCCAGATGTTCTGCCAGGTGCGCACCGACACCGAGTCGCCGAACCACTGGTGGGCGTTCTCGTGGGCGACGACATAGGTGTTGGAGCCGCGCCGGAAGAACCCGGCCGAGTAGTTCGGGCGGGTCTGGTTCTCCAGCGCGAACGTCAGCGTGTCGGGCGGCGCGACCACGCCGCCGCGGGCCTCGAACGGGAACGGCCCGAACACCGTCGACTCCCAGTCGGTGACCTCGGCGGTGCGTTCGACGCTGGCCTGCGCGGCGTCCCGCAAGTCCGGGCTCAGCAGCTGCGAGTACGCGTTGTAGACCGGTGACCCGTCGGCGGTGGTGTCCTGGGTGATGTCGTACTGGCCGACGGTCAGGAACGTCAGGTACGTGGCCTGCGGCTTCAGCGACCGCCAGCTCCACCGGGTGTAGCCGAGCGTCTCACGTACCGGCGGGCGCGGCTGCACCCCGTTGCTGATCGCTTCGAGCCCGTCGGGCACCGACACCGACACGTCGAAGGTCGCCTTGTCCGCCGGGTGGTCGTTGCTCGGGTACCACCACCAGGCGATCTCCGGCTCACCCACGGCCAGGGCGCCGTCCGGGGTGCGGATCCACGCGGTGTATCCGGCGGCGACCTTGCTGGACGGCACACCGGAGTACTGCACCACGACGGTCAGCGCGCCGCCGGCGGCGACCGTGCGGGCCGGCGTGACGACCAGCTCGTGATCGCCCTGCCGGGAGAACGCCGCCGGCCTGTTGTTCACCAGCACCGACGACACGTCCAGGACGAAGTCCAGGTTGAACCGGCTCAGGTCCTGCGTGGCGGTGGCCAAAATGGTCGTGGTGCCGGTGAGCCGGTCCGTGCTCGGGGTGTAGCGCAGGCGGATGTCGTAGTGGGAGACGTCGTACCCGCCGTTGCCGTAATCCGGGTAGTACGCGTCGCCGATCCCCGGCGCTGCGGGCGCCGGCGCGGCCTGGGCGGCCACACCGGTCCCGGCGAGCGTCAACGCTGTGGCGAGGGTGGCCACGAGCAGTCGTCGCACAGTCGAACTCCTTTCGACTTGGTTGGCAGTCCGCCGTAACCTATCGAAGAACCTCGACCGATTTGTAAAATGGCGCGTTTACGTCAGTGAATGTGTGGCGATCGGCCCGAACCAGGCCAGCGCCTGCCCGTGCCCGCGCACCCAGGCCAGCGGCTCACCGTCGAGAGTCAGCACGTTGTGCAGCGCCTCGGACGGCGGCGCCGGCAACCGGTGTCCGGGACCGATCAGCCTCGGGCTGTCCACGGCGACCCAGTGCCCGCGCAGCGCGCGCACGGTGTCGACGAACGCCTGCGGGTCGGGCAGCTGGTACAGCATCGACGTGTGGTAAACCACCAGCGTCGCGTCCCGCGGCGCCCGCGCGGCCAGGGCCGGCAGGTCGGTGACCGCGTCGCCGCGCACCAACAGCGGCGGGTCCCTGCGGACCACCTCGACGGCCTGACGCAACCGCTCGCGCCGGTGCCCGTGTTCCGGCCAGATCAGCGCGTCCAGCCAGGCGACGTCGTCCGGGTCGCTCACGTCCAGCGGGTTGAGGTCGAGCCCGGCGCGCCAGATCACCCGCGGCAGCCGGGCCGGCGGGATCAACCCGGTCGCGGCGCAGTCCAGCAGCGGCGCGCCGGCGCCGACCGTGCGGGTGCCGTAGCGGTAGGCGTACCGGTCCGGGTACAGGCACAGACCGGCGGACGCGCCGACGTCGATCAGCGCGAGCGGCTGCGGCAGGCCCGCCAACACCGGCAGCAGCGCCGCGCACCGGCCCACCTCGTTGGTCTGGGTGGCGCGGACCAGCATCTGCGCGGCGATCCCGGCCCACTGATCGAGCACGAACCCGCGGAAGGCGGCCGGGTCGGTGACCGGGCCGCCGAGCAGCCGGACCACCGCGAACAGCAGGTTCGGCTGCTGCTTGGGCGCGGGCAGCGTGGCCAGCCGGTCGAGCAGGTCGGCGTCGGACGCGACGTGGCAGGCCAGGCGCTCGTAGGTCGGGGACACGCCTCGCGCCTCACGCTCGGCGAACCGCAGGTACTCATCGGCGACGGTCACTGCCGCATCATCTCAGAAGCACAGCAGTGCGACGCGGCCGGAAAACCGCTCGACCACGGTGATCCGGCACACCAGGATCCGACTCATGCCCACGTTCGAGGATCCGGTCGCCGATGGCGCGACCGTACCGCTGCCGTTCGTGCCGACTCGTTCGACCTGGTCCGAAGGACCGTTCGTCGCCCACTCCCGCCGGTTCCTGATCGAGGCACGCCGCAACCGATGAACCGCGGGTAGCACCGTGCCGGTCGTGGCCGCGGGGCCGGCCCCCCGGGAGCCGGCCCCGGAGCGGCCGGGCCCCCCCCCGCCGCACGGTCAGCGCGCCGGGGGACGGGCGGTGACGCAGTACTCCCGGCCGGCCGGATCGCGCAGCGTCGTCCACGCGCCGGGCACCCGGCGCACCACCGTGGCGCCCAACTGCTCGTGCCGGGCCACCTCGGCCGGCACGTCGGCACACGCCAGATCCACATGCACCCCGGGCGGGCCCGCGTCGATACGCTGCAACAGCAGCCGCATCGGGATCGGCGCCGGCGCCAACAGCCGCTCGAACTGCGGCGCGTCCGGCACCGGATCGTGCTCCCACCCGGTCACCGCACGCCAGAACGCGGTCTCCGCCGCATACGACCCGGCCGGAATGTCCAGACACAACTGATCGGCCACCCGGGCCGCCCCGCCCGGCGCGGTCCGCTCACCCTTCCACGCAACCAGGCAGAACACGATCCCGGCCGGCGAGCGCAGCACCACGATCTCGTCATCGCGCCACACCTGCGCGGCCCCGCGCAGCGCACCCGCGGCCTCGAACGGATCGTCCACGTGCAGATCCAGATGCCCGCGCGCCGGCGGATCACCCACCACCTGCACCCGCAGCGTCGCATCCCCGGACGGCGGCTGCAGCGTGGCGAACGTGCCGTCCCCGCGCCGCACCGACAACGTCGTCCCGGTCACCGCCAGCCAGAACCGCTCCGCCACCGACGCGTCCGCGGGCGGCGTGTCCAGGAACCCGGTCACCCAGCGCACCCTCATGGCACCAGCACCACCTTCCCGCGGTTCTCCCGCGCCTCGACGATCGCGTGCGCCCGGTCCGCCTCGGCCAGCGGCAGCCGCGCATGCACCCGCACGTCCAGATCCATCGTCCACAGCCGCCGGCCGTGCTCGGCGTACTCCCGCGGATGGTCACGCGCGAAGTGCGCCATCGCGAACCCGGTGATCGTCTTCGCCCCGGCGAGCAGATCGTAGGCGGCGACCGTGCCGCCGCCACTGCTGAAATAGATCAGCCGGCCACCGGGCCGCACCGCCCCCAGCGCCGCCGGCAGCACGTCACCGCCGGCGCCGTCGAGCACCACGTCCACCGGCTCACCCGCCGCCACGCCGGCATAGGTGCGCACCTCGTCAGCGCCCAGCCCGTACAGGAAATCGGCTTTGCCCCGGCCCGCCACCGCGACCACCCGCCCCGCGCCACCCTTGCGGGCGGCCTGGACCAGCAGATGCCCCACCCCGCTGGCCGCCGCCGTGACCAGCACCGACTCACCGGGCCGCAGCGCGGCCGCGGCCAACACGCCCAGCGCCACATGCCCGGAACGCACCAACGCCACCGCCCGCACGAACGACGCGTCGTCCGGGATCCGCTCGGCGAACGCCGCCGGCACGGCCACCTCATCGGCATAGGCGCCACCGAACGGCAACGCCACCACCCGGTCCCCGACAGCCCACCCGGACACGCCCGGACCGATCCCGATCACCTCACCGGCGACCTCCCCGCCCGGCGCCTCGCCGTTGCGGGCCCGCCGGATCGCCGGCAGCGTCACCCCGACCGCCCGCACCCGCACCACCAGCTCACCCTCGCCCGCCACCCGATCCATGCGATCACCCTACGGCGACTTTCCACCGGATCACGGCACACCGGACCGCGCGCCGCGATGCGCCAGCTTCGTCACCGGCAGTCTCGGCGACATCGATACGGGGAGCAGCACCGTGGTGGACGCCGTACCCGCCGGCCTGGACGGCCGCAGACAGGCCATGATCCTGCCGGCTCAGCGTGACAGATCCGCAGTAAGGGCCCGCGTACCGAGCTTCTCCGGCCCGGTCACGTTGGATCTGGTCGGCCCGCTGGTCTGGACACGGCCGGGCGAGCAGCACAGCCGCGCGGCCCGGCCGTTGCCGCGGGTCAGGTCAGGCGGGCCGCGCGCGACTGCAGGTACTGCCGCTCAGGAAGGCTGAGGGTGTGCCGGGCCGCGGTCCGGTATTGCTCCCGCGCCGCCGGTAGGTCGCCCGCCATCTCCAACAGGTGCGCGCGTACGGCCGGGACGCGGTGATGCCCGGCCAGCGCGGGATCGTCGGCCACCCTGGCCAGCTCGCCGAGCGCTGCCACCGGGCCGTCGACCATGGCGCCGGCGACTATCCCGTTCAGGGTCACCATGGGGCTCGGCGACAGCGCGTGCAGCATCGCGTACAGGATCTGGATCTGCGGCCAATCGGTGAGCTCGGGCCGCGCCGCCTCGCTGTGGATCGCGGCGATCGCGGCCTGTATCTGCAACGGGCCGAGGCGGCATGTCCGGAGCGCCGCCGTGATGATCTCGACGCCTTCGGTGATGGCCGCGGCGTCCCAGAGGGTGCGGTCCTGCTCGGCGAGCGGCACGAGGGCGCCGTCCTCGCGGGTCCGCGCCGACCGGCGCGCGTCCGTGAGCAGCATCAACGCCAGCAGGCCGGCGGTCTCGCCGTCGTCGGCGGGGCGCAGGGACCGCAGTTGCCGGGTCAGTCGCAACGCCTCGGTGGTCAGCTCGGCGCGGTGCAGCCGCGCGCCCGAACTCGCCGTGTGTCCCTCGTTGAAGATCAGATACAGGGTTTGACGTACGCCGGTGAGCCGCGCACGGAGCTCGTCGGCCGTCGGCATCGCGAACCGCGCGCCGCTCGCCCTGATCCGCTGCTTGGCCCGGCTGATCCGCTGGCCCACGGTGGCCTGCGGGATCAGCAGCGCCCTCGCGACCTCGGCGGTGGTGAGGCCACCGGCCGCGCGCAGCGTCAACGCCACCTGGGAGACGGCGGTGAGGCAGGGGTGACAGCAGAGCAGCAGGAGGGCGAGCTCGTCGTCACCGCGTACGTCAGGGGCCGGATCCGGTGGCAGCGCCTCGCGCCGCCACCGGGCCGTGTCGCTGCGCAGCAGCTCGATCCGGCGGCGGGAGGCCACCGTGATCAGCCAGCCGCGCGGGTTGTCCGGAACACCCTCGGCCGGCCACTGCGTGATGGCCGCCAGCAGCGCCTCCTGCACGGCGTCCTCGCACGTGTCGAAGTCGCCGTAACGGCGGACGACCACAGCGAGGACCTGCGGCACGAGAGCGCGCAGCAGATCCTCCTGCACCGGCGTCAGAACTCCCCTCCACTCATGTCGAGCACAGGCCGCACCTCGACCTCGGTGTTCACGGCGTCGGGAACCTTGGCCGCCCAGGCGACCGCCTCCTGCATGTTCGGGCAGTCGATCAGATAGAAACCGGCGAGGTGCTCCTTGACCTCGGCGAACGGCCCGTCCGAAGCGATCGCCTCGCCGTCGCGAACCGACACCCACCTGGCAAGCGAGGGATCCGCCAGGCCCGCGGAGGCGACATGCACACCCGCCCGCAGCATCTCGGCGTCCAGCTCCCGGTGAGCGCGACCGAACGCGATGCGCTGCTCCTCGGTCATCTGCTCCCAGACCTCGAGCGTGCGCGGATTGGACTGGATGAGAATCAGGTACTTCAACTTTTTCTCCTTCTCTCACCCAGCATGTCGAAACGGGACACGCGGTTTCGACGTCCCGGACGAAGAGTTTCTCTCCGGAGGTCGGACATGCACAAGATCAAAGAAGTCATCGAGAGCCGGGCGGCTACGCTGTCCGCCGGCAACATCACCGCCATGACGGCCCACTACGCTCCCGACGAGTCCGTGCCGTTCGCCATGGACGGGTCGCTGCGCGCTTGCGTCGACCTGGAACCGTGAGGTGACCATGGAGATTCTCAACGGTCCGACGATCACCACCAAGCCGGATCGGGACTGCGTAGGCATTCGCCTCGTCACACCGTTTCGCGGCATGTTCGCCGTACGCGACAGGCTGATGCACCAGTTGTACTCCTGGTTGGACGGGCAGGGTATCGCGTACGGTCACACGTTCTTCCGTCTTCATGTGGTGGACATGGACGGTCCGATGGACATCGAAGTCGGCGTCGTCACCGGCGAGGCGGTCCAGGGCGACGGCCGGATCCGCGCCGGGGTGCTGCCGGCCGGCCGGTACGCGACCTTGACGTATGTGAACCACGGCCGGCGCGCCAACGGCGCGCTGCGCGATTGGGCTCATCGGGAGGGCCTCACACTGGACCGCACGGAAAGTCCCGCCGGTGAGCGTTTCGGCTGCCGTTACGAGGCCTACCTCACCGACCCGCGCTCCGAACGCTTGAAGACCCGCTGGCACACCGAACTGGCCATCCGGCTGGCCGACGGGACCGCGTGATGGACCCGGGCCAGCCCGGACGGCGGCCGCGGCCGGTCATGTGGGCCCCGGACCGCCGAAGCTACGGCGAGCCCCAGGACAGCCGATGACGAGCTACCCCACCGGCATCTCACCCGCTGCCCCCGCCACTCCGGTACAGTCGTCGCACTCGACCGATCATCACACCCCGGTTGAGACCGTCCGGCCAGCACAACCACGGGGCGACGATGACCGACTACGACGAGCGCTACCGCACCGGCAACACGCCCTGGGAGATCGGCCGCCCCCAACCGGCCCTCACCGCCCTGCTCGAACACGGCGTGCGCGGCCCCAAAGTCCTCGACCTCGGCTGCGGCACCGGCGACCTCGCCTGCACCCTGGCCCGCCGCGGCTACCACGTCACCGGCGTCGACATCTCACCCGTGGCCATCGAACGCGCCCGCCAGAAAGCCGCAGGCCTCACCGCCCGCTTCGAAGTCCAGGACGCCACGAGGATCAACCTGCCGAACGCGCCGTTCGACACCATCTTCGACAGCGGCCTGCTGCACAACCTGCACCGCGACGGCGGCCTCGACGACTACCTCGCCCACCTGCCCACCCTCGCCGAACCCGGCACCCTGCTCTACGTCCTCGCCGTCTCCGCCGCCGCGGGGCCGGGCTGGACCATCACCCGCGACACCCTGCTGCACTGCTTCCCGGAACCCGTCTGGACCGACACCACCGTCAAAGACGTCCAGGTCACCGCCGCAGCCGACGACCAGAAACTGCTCCTGCCCGCCTTCCTGCTGCGCACCGCACGCTCCTACACCTGACCCGGCTCCAGATCCTGCGGGATCAGACTGAACGACGCCAGATCACCCCGGCCCGACCGCGT
Organism: Actinoplanes siamensis; assembly: GCF_016862395.1. Lineage (GTDB taxonomy): Bacteria > Actinomycetota > Actinomycetes > Mycobacteriales > Micromonosporaceae > Actinoplanes > Actinoplanes siamensis. The sequence goes on from NZ_BOMW01000001.1 coordinate 17,450, forward strand.
CCACGACGCATTACGCAACACCCCCTCGAACCGGAAACCCGCCGCCCGCGCCACCCCCAGCGACCCCACATTGCGCATGTCCGACAACAACGACACCCGCGCGAACCCCAGCTCCGACACCGCCCACCGGCCCGCCGCCCGCGCCGCCTCCGCCGCGAAACCCCGGCCCCGCGCCCACACCGCCGTCCAATAGTGAATCTCCGTCACCTTCGACGACCAGTCCGCGCCGAACAACGTCACATGACACGCCAACCGGCCACTGGCCCGCTCCACCCCCGCAAAAATCTCACCACGCGCACACCACTCCACCGCACGATCCAGACTCGCCCCCGCGAACCGGAAACCCACCGGCGCGAACCGCAGAAACTCCCGCTCGTTCCACGCCGCATGCACCCCCGCCGCATCCGCCGCCTCGAACGGGCGCAACACCAACCGATCGGTACGCAACGTGGCCCGCGGAAACATCAACGCCCACGAAAGAACGAGACCGCCTCGGCCAACGCCAGATCCGTCAACACCGGATCATGCCGGGCACCCACATCCCGCATGAACGCATGCTCACCACCCCGATAAACGTGCAACTCCACATCATCGAGACCAGCCGCATACAACGCCTCCACGGTCCGCAACCGCGCCTGCGCCGGCACATGCGGATCCCGCGACCCGAACACCACCATCAACCGGCCCCGGATCTCACCGGCCCGCGCCAGCGAATCCGCCACATCCGCACCCAGCACCCCATCGTGCAACCCGGTCGGATAAAAACACACAGCCGCCGACACCCGCTCATCGAACGCCGCCCGGAACGCCAGATGCCCACCGATGCAAAAACCCGTCACCAGCAACGACGACACATCCGCACGCCGCTGCAAATAATCCAGCACCACCACCCGATCGGCATCGAAGCGCGCCGTCGGCGTCGCCGCCGCACCCGCCAACCCCCGCGCCTTGCCCGCCTCGTCGAACTCCAGCGCCACCCCGGCCAGCTCACCATGCGGATAGATCTCCGGCACACACACCACGAACCCGTACGACGCCAACCGGCGCGCCGAGCGCAACGTCGACTCCGTCAGCTGAAAAATGTCCGTGTACAGCAACACCCCGGGAAACGGCCCACCCCCGACCGGCGAGACCACCACCGACCGGATCGCACCCACCCGGACCTCGTCCTCACGCAACCTCATAAGAGATCAACCTACGGGCTCTCACCCCAGCTCACGTAACACCCGGTTCGTGCGATTCGACTGGATCGCCGCCCGCTGCTGCTCCGCCGTCACCTCGATGTAGTTCTGCGACGTCGCCAGCGACGCATGCCCCAGCAACCGCATGATCTCCGACGCGTTCGCACCGTCCTCCGCCAACCGCGTCGCGAACGTGTGCCGCAACGCATGCAGCTGCGCACCCCGCGGCACCCGGTCACCGATCCCCGCCCGCCGGAAACACGAGCGCACCAGATACTGCAGACCACCCCGCCGCAACGGCGCCCCGTGCCGGTCCACCAGCAACGGATCCGCACCGTCCACCCGCCCGAACCGCACCCGCCGGCTCTGCACATACCGCCGCACCACCGCATCCAGACCGTCGTCGATCGGCACCGAACGCGGCCGACCACCCTTGCCGGCCACCTCCACCCGCCGCTCACCGGCCCGCCCCGACACCGCACCCACCCGCAGACCCAGCAACTCCGACAACCGCAACCCGGCACACAACGCCAGAGCCAGCACCAGCACGTCCCGCTCCGGCCACGGATCCCGCTGCCGCTCGTCGGCGCGCGACACCACCCGCAGCAACTGCTCCGGCGTGTCCTCACCCCGCAACGGCTTGGGGGAGTGGGCCACCAGCCGCGGCTTGTCCACCGCCGACATCGGATTGCCCGCCACCACCCCCTCGGTCACCAGGAACGTGAAGAACGCGTTCCACGACGACCAAGCCCGCGCCACCGACGCGGGGGCGCGGTCGGCGGCGAACCGCGCGAACGCGGAACGCAGCACGCGAGGGGAGAGGTCGGCAGGGGAGGCCGGCGCGGGCAGCGCATGCCGCAGCACCAGATCGAGATCGCGTCGGTACGCGGCGAGCGTGTGCGCCGACGGCTTCCGGGTGGCCCGCGCGGCGAGGAACTCGTCGATCAGCTCGGTCAGCTCAGTCGGCTCGGTGTCCGGCTCGTCAGGTGTTACTTGCTGCATAAGAGATATTATGCATGATATATACGCATTCGTTCCTGATGGACCCTAGCATGACCGCTGACGTTTAACCACCTTTCACCCGAAAGCGCCTGGGTTGGCCGGCGGTGCCACCTCTTTGGGGGAACGCTGCCAACGCCTCGATCGGGAGCGCGCAGCTCGGGAGCACGTCCGGCTGCGGCTTCGCCGTACCGCCCGGGAGCTGACGCCTCGATCGGGGAGCGCGCGACGCTCCGGTCCGGGCGCGGGCGACTGCGCCCGGACCGGGTTCGGGCGGTTGCGTGGTCGCCGCGGCGCTTCAGGCGTACCGCGGCGATCGCGGCCCCGGCCCGGCCGGAAGCCGGCGGCGGACCGCCTGGCCGGGGCCTTGGAGCTCCCGCCCGCAAGAGGTTGGAAAGCGCGCGGCCCGTCGAATGCTCCGGCGAGCCCCGCTCCGCCGTTAAGTTGACATAATGTACATTATCGACCTGATATTTCGGTTGGTCGGCCGGGCACTGGACCGGCAGTTGTCGGCGGGATGACGGTTCACGGGCTTTTCCGGCCGCGCTGACTTTTCAGGCCGCGCTGAGCGCGGCGGCCGCACCGCGGGCACGCAACGATGGGGACCGAGGCGGTCGTCGCACCGGTTCTGTCCGCATTGGTCTCGTGCGGGTGGCGCGCGGCGGGACGCCCGTTGACGGTGTTCGCGCGTGGCGCCCGCAGCCCCTCTCCCCCGTCGACGCGCGGCCGGGCGATGATCTTGTTTGGTCGTGGCGGGGCTGTTCGGCGAGGCGTGCGGGTTGTTGTCGGTGGGTGCTGGTAGAAAGAGGCCCACTCATACAGGCGTACGAAGGTGGGGACGATGGCCGCGGCGGGCGTGGAGGCCCGTGGGTTGACCACGGAGGAGTTGAGCGGGATCCGGGACGCGCTGGCGGCCGGGCGGAAGCCGAAGGTGCAGTTCACCGAGTCGGCGGGGCAGATTTCCGGGCAGATCGGGCAGGTGGTCGGGCTGGAGGATCCGGCGGTGTCCGAGGAGTGGGTGGTGGTGCGCTTCGGGCGCGACGAGTTGCCCTTCTCCCCCGGTGATCTGCGGATCGCGCCGAAGGGTGTGCCGGCTCGTAAGGCGGCGCCGGTTGCCGAGCCGGTTGCCGAGCCGGTGTTGCCGGGGCCGGAGTTTCTGATCGACAAGCCGATCGAGAAGCCGAAGCCGGCTCCGGTGCAGCGTAAGAGTGAGGATGACGTGGACAAGGAAGTGCAGCAGGACGTGTCGGCGCCGGCTCCGCGCAAGGCGGCGCGGCCGGTGAAGGCGAAGCCGTCGCCGTCGTTGACGGTGACGTTGGCGTATGGCGAGGGCGAGTGGACGGTGGGTGCGACGCAGGGTGCGAAGGCGTTGGCGAAGCCGTATGTGATCCGGCCGGCCGAGGCGTTGAAGATGGTGCAGTTGATCGACGTGCCGGGGGTGCAGGAGGCGGTCGAGCAGATTCTGGCGGCGGAGCGGGCTGAGGCGGAGCAGCAGGCGCAGCGGTTGCGGGCGGAGCTGGCGGAGATCGAGGCGCGGTTGGCGGAGTTGGGTGAGGCGGGTTCGCAGCCGTCGTGAGTTTCCGGATAGCAAAAAAGCGCCCGCGTGGATGCGGGCGCTTTTTTGTGGTGCGGGGGTGTCACTGGGCGGAGATGGTGCCTGTCGAGAGCAGGAGGATGAGCAGGGCGCCGAGGGCGAGGCGGTAGAAGATGAAGATGCTGTAGGAGTGTTTGGCGACGAATTTGAGGAGCCAGGTGACGGCGAAGTAGGCGACGACGAAGCTGACGGCGGTGGCGACGAGGGTGTTGGTCCAGCCGACGCCTCGGGAGATGTTGTCGAACTCTTCGTAGCCCTGCAGGATCGAGGCGCCGGCGAGGGCGGGTACGGACAGGAAGAACGAGAGTTTGGTGACGGTGACCCGGTCGAGGTCGCGCAGCAGGCCGGCGGACATGGTGGAGCCGGAGCGGGAGATGCCGGGGATGACGGCGAGGCATTGGACGATGCCGATGATGAGGGCGTCTTTCCAGGTGACGTCGTCTTCGTGGCGGACCTGGGTGGCGGCGTGGTCGGCGAAGGCCATGACGGCGGACCAGACGATCAGGGCGATGGCGACGAACCAGAGGCTGCGCAGGGTGGTTTCGATGGCGTCTTTGAAGGTCAGGCCGGCGATGACGATGGGGATGGAGCCGAGGATGACGGCCCAGGCGAAGCGGAAGTCGGGGTTTTCGCGGGCTGGTTTGCTGGCGAGGCCTTTGAAGAAGGCGGGGACGATCCGGAGGATGTCCTTCATCAGGAAGATGATGGTGGCCAGGACGGCGCCGGATTGGATGATGACGGTGAATGCGGTGATGTCGGGGTCGTCGAGTCGGTAACCGAGTAGTTTCTCCAGGATGGTCAGGTGACCGGTGCTCGACACCGGGAGGAACTCGGTGACGCCCTCCACTGCGCCCATCAAGATTGCTTCGAAGATGTTCAAACCCTGATCCCGCCCTGTTTGTCGCTTGTGTGGCCGGGTCAGAGCATAGGGGTGTGGGTCACGCGCTCCTGCGGCGGTCCCTGGCCGCGGCGATGGTGTACGCGGGGTCACGGTCCAGGTTGTGACGGTCACGGTCGTAGCGGCGGGTGGTGCGCGGGTCGGCGTGTCCCATGGCGTCCTGGACGTCTTCGAGGGGGACGCCTTCGGCGCGGGCGGCGGTGGCGAAGGCGTGGCGCAGCGAGTGCGGGGAGAGTTTGTCGGCGCCGGCGATGCCGGCGTCGGCGGCGAGGCGGCGTACGAGGCGGAAGACGGCGTGCCTGTCGATGCGGGAGCCGGTGGAGGTGGCGAACAGCGGTCCTGGGCCGGTGCCGCGGGTGCGCAGGTATTCGTCGAGGGTGGCGGCGGCGCCGGGGGTCAGGACGCGGCGGCGGGGGCGGCCGCCTTTGCCGGTGAAGCGGACGGTGCGGTGTCCGCGTTCCCAGCCGATGTCGGTCAGGTCGAGGCTGACCAGCTCCCCCACGCGGAGTCCGAGGTCGGCCAGGAGGGTGAGCACGGCGCGGTGGCGGGCGGCGGCGGGGCCGTCCTGCCGGTCGGCGGCGGCGAGCAGGGCGTCGACTTCTTCGGGGGTGAGGCCGACGGTGGCGGAGTGGTCGCGGTCGACGTAGGGGCGGTCCGCTCCCCCGACCGGGTTGGCCGTTACGGCGCCGAGTTTGTGCAGGAAGGCGTACCAGCTGGAGAGGCCGGAGAGTTTGCGGGCGACGGTGGCGGCGGCCATGGGGCGGGCTTCGAGGGCGCGGGCGTAGGCGTTGATGTCGAGGAAGGTGGCGTGGCGGGGGTCGAGGCCGTGTTCGGTGCACCAGGTGAGCCAGGAGGCGACGTCGCGGCGGTAGGCGTCGCGGGTGTGGTCGGACAGTCGCCGGTTCTCCAGCCAGGCCTCGGTGAACTGGGTGGCTGACGCGGTGGGGTGGGGCTGCAGCGACATGCGCCTGATCGTCTCAGTTGCGGATCACGGCGCGGTCGGCGACCTGCCCGTGGCGGTTGATGCCTGCCCGGTGGTGGGAGTTGCGCGTTCCTGCGCGGCCGGTGCGATGGCCTTCTAGAGTTTGCTGGGTCCGCTCCGGACCGGGAGGGCGGGGGCTGGCACCGAAGTGGTGTGTCACCGGGTGGCGGTGCCGGGGCCGGGGTCGGCGTGTGTCGAGGGCGGTCGTGAGGAGCTGCTGTCGCCGTGTATGAATCGGGCCTGTCGGGCGGTTGGGCGCCGGTCGAGCACCGGTTCTTCGGCTTGGATCGCCGTACTTTGCGGCCGGCGGTGTTCGCGCTGGTCGTGGGCCTGGTGTTGATTTACGGGTGGCAGGCGCTCGACGCGGCGATTCCCTGGCACAACCGGGTCAGGGCCGGTGACGTGCTGGATCTCGGTGGTGGCGCGACGGCTGTGCCGCCGGTCGGCTGGGAGCTGCAGAAGGGCTTCCTGACCGGTCAGCCCGGGGCGAGTGCGACAGATCTGCACGTGGTCCTGGCGTCCGGGGGTGCGCGTATCACCATGACGGGCTCGTCGTTCTCGGGTTCCGCGGGAGCGTTCCTGGATCAGGTTCGGCGGTCGGAGAGCGATGACAGGCCGCCGGCTGTGAATGGCCCGCGCCAGACGATCGTGACCGGTGCCGGGTTGGCCGGCGTGGTGGAGAGCAGTAGTGGCCCGGGTGGTGACGCGGTGGTCGCCGCGTTCAAGATGGCCGTCGGCCCGGCCCGGGCTGTCGAGGCGGCCCCGGCGCTGCTGGTGCGGGTGCGGACAGCGCCGGGACAGCTCCCCCAGTATCAGGAGGCTGTCGCGGCGCTGCTGCGCAGCATCACTGTGGGGGCGAGCCGATGACGGTCACGTCCGGGTCGGCCGCCGGGCGGGCGCAGCTGGCCGCGATCGAGGAGTCGGGCTGGGGTCAACCGTTCCGGCTGTTGCAGCCGCACAACGCCGCGTTCTGGGTGTATCTGCTGGGGGTGGGGACCGGTGGCCTCACCATGCTGCGGTATTTCAGCCGGGGTGGGGGCTTCTACGGGCCGGCGCTGGCTGCCGGGGTGTTGCTGTTCGGTGTGTATCTGGTGCCGTGGCTGGTGTTGCTGTGCCGGCACAACCGTTACACCTCGCAGCCGCCCGGTCTGCTGGCGACTGCTTTCGTCTGGGGTGGGGTCGCGGCCACTTTCTGGGTCTCGCTGCCGGCGAACTCGTTTTTGCTGGAGGTCTGGTCGAAGCTGGGCGGGACTAGCTTCGCGTACCGCTGGGCGGCGGGGCTGACCGCGCCGATCAACGAGGAGTGGAGCAAGGCGCTGGGGTTGGTGCTGCTCATCGGCTTGGCGCCGCGGTTGGTGCGCAGCGCTTATGACGGGTTCATCATCGGCGCGTTCATCGGTCTGGGTTTCGAGGTCTTCGAGGACGTGCTGTATGCGTTCAACAGTGCCACGTCCACGTACGGGGTGGGTCAGGTCGGTGCGGCTCTGAAGATTTTTCTGCTGCGCGGTGCGACGGGCGTCGTGTCGCATGCGTTGTTCAGTGCGATCTTCTGTACCGGGGTGATGTGGGTTCTGGGTCGGGTGCGCGGCGAACGCCGCGTCGCCCGTGGGGTGTTGGCCATGCTGACCGCGATGGTGTTCCATTTTGCCTGGGATGATGTGACGGGGCTCAGTGGTGGCGTCCCGGCGGTTGCCGACGTGCTGCCGTTCGTTCTCGCGGCTGTCGAGCTGCCGGTGCTGTTCCTGGTCCTGCGCCAGGCCGCGGCCAGGGAGCGCTCGTGGACCCGGGATCTGCTGGGTCCGGAGGTGGAGTCGGGTCTGGTTTCTCCGGCTCTGCTGGACGCGGTGAGTGGTCTGCGCAGGGACCGTAGAGCTTATGCGAGGCAGTTGCACAGTCGCCGTGCGGCCCGGCACGCCGTCGAGGCCGTGCACGATCTGGCGCATGCCCTCGCCGGTTCGGGGGCCACGGACACACCGGCGGTGGTGCACGCTCGCGCTGAGCTGCGGCGTGTCACCGCCCGCAACGGCGGGTCGTCGGTGATGGCGTCGTGACCGCAGGGGATGGCCGTCGCGCGGTGGTGCGGTCTGGGCGTGACCGGTGGCGTGCGCCTCGTCGTCTCAGTTCTGGATCACGGTGCCGTCGGTGACATGCCAGTGGCGGTTGTGGCCGACGGCGTCGGCGAAGTACTGGTCGTGGCTGACCATGAGCAGGGTTCCGCGGTAGCGGCGCAGGGCTTCTTCGATGACGTCGAGGGCGTCGAAGTCGAGGAAGTTGGTGGGTTCGTCGAGCAGCAGGATGCGGGCGGGGCTGTTGACGAGCACGGCGAGCAGCAGGCGGCGTAGTTCTCCGGCGGACAGGTCCGGTAGTCGTACGGTCCACTGGTCGGGGTCGAACTGGTGGCCGGTGAGCAGGCGTTCGGCGTCGTCGGCGTAGACCGGGACGTGGGCGCGGAAGTAGTCCATGACGGTGGTGCTGGTGCGCAGATGGTCGGTGGTCTGTGGGAGGACGGCGACGTGGGGGTGGGTGTCGGCGATGGCGCGCAGCAGTGTGGTTTTGCCGGAGCCGTTGCGGCCGGTGATCAGGATGCGGTCGGCGCGGGTGACGTCGAGGTCGACGTGATCGAGCAGGGTCCGGTCGCCGTAGGTGTGGTGCAGGCCGCGGATGGTGAGGACGGTGTCGCCGGGGTTGCCGTCGTCGTCGGGGAAGGCGAGGGTCAGTGGTGGGCGCCGGCGGGGTTCGGCGATCCATCGTACGGAGGCCATCTGGCGGCGTAGCCGGCGTTCGCGGACTTTGGCTTTGCGGGCGACGAGGCGGGCGACGCGGCGCAGGTGTGGGGCTTCGGCGCCGGAGCGGATGCTGGTTTCGACGCCGCGGGCGTGGTTTTTGGTGCGGGCGATGTCGGCTTCGGCGCGGGCGCGGTCTTTTTCCTGGGCTTCGTAGTCGAGCAGCAGGCGTTGCCAGCGGCGTTGTTTCTCCTGGCGGTAGGCGGTGTAGCCGGCGCCGGGGTAGTCCTGTGGCCGGTGGTTGATGCCGTCGAGTTCGATGATGCGGGTGACGGTGGCGTCGAGGAAGGCGCGGTCGTGGCTGACGGTGAGTACGCCGCCGGGGAAGTCGTGCAGCCAGTCGCGTAGCCAGGCGGCGCCGTCGGCGTCGAGGTGGTTGGTGGGTTCGTCGAGCAGCAGCAGGTGGGGTGTGGCCAGCAGGGCGCGGGCGAGCAGCAGGCGGGCTTGTTCGCCGCCGGAGACGCTGGTCAGGGGCAGGGTGTCGGCGAGGTGGTCGATGTCGAGGCGTTGGCGGATCTCGGTGAGCCGGGTGTCGGCGGTCCAGCCTTCGAGGGTGGTCCAGCGTTCCTGGGCGGTGGCGTAGGCGTCGAGGACGTCGTCGCCGGCGGCGAGGCGGGTTTCCAGGTGGCGCATGGTGGCGGTGACGTCGGCGAGTTCGCCGAGGCCGGCGGTGAGGAACGCGGCGACGGTGCCGGTGGGGTCGGGGACTTGTTGGGGCACGTGGGCGATGCGGGTGCCGGCGGCGAGGGTGATGCTGCCGTGGGTGGGTGGCAGGTCACCGGCGAGCACGCGCAGCAGTGTGGTTTTGCCGGCGCCGTTGGGGCCGACGATGCCGATGCGGTCGCCGTCGCGCAGGACCAGGTCGAGGTCGGCGAAGAGCAGGTCGCCGTCGTGGGCGTGGGCGAGGCCGCTGGCTTTGAGGTGGGCGGGCATGGGCGGGCCTTCCGGGAGAGCGTGGGCAACCGGGGCGGGTTGGGTGTGCTCTCACATGGCGCGTCTGTGCTCCTCCGGTTCGGGTCTGGCGACCACTGTGCCTGGTGGTCGGACCCGGTGCAAGCGCTTTGTCAGGGTTGCAGGTTGCGGCGGGCGGCCGGGCCGCTCAGCGGTCCGGCCATACTTTCGGCCCCGGCCGGAGGTGGGGCGTCGCGGACTGCCGGGTTTGGCATGCGGGCGGTCCGACCCGGGTCTCCCCCGGTTGGCGGGGCGGCGTGCCGGTCGGCACGGCCGGCCCCGCCGGGCGAGGGCTCATCAGGCGGCGACGGCCAGGCGCATGCCGTGGGCGTTGGTGACGCTCAGGCGGCTGGCCATGGTGCTGCGGGCGGCGATCTGCGCGGTGTAGGCGGCGCGGCGGCGGGTGACGCAGCCGTCCTTGGCGACCGGGGCGCTGACCTGCTCCATGTGGGTGGTCAGGCCGTCGCGCAGCAGCGCCAGGGCCTCGGTGCGCAGCTGCGAGACGCGCGACTCGGTGACGCCGAGTTCGGCGGCCACTTCGCAGAGCGGGCGTTCCTGCAGGAAGGAGGCTTCCACGACGAAGCGCAGCCGCTCGGGCAGCACGGTGACCGCGTCGTGCAGGTAGCCGAGGCGCTCGCGGTGCAGCAGCATCTCCTCGGGGTTCAGCGCCGTCTCGGGGACCATGTCCTCGGCGGTGCCGGCGGTGAAGCCCTGCAGCGAGAGGACGGCGGCGCGCTGCACGTCGTCGTCGACGTTGCTGAGTTCGCCGACCGCGACGCCGAGCAGTTCGGCCAGTTCCTCGGCGGTCGGGGTGCGGCCCAGCTGGCGGGTCAGCTCCTCGCGGGCCGCCTCGGCGCGGCGGGCGCGGGCGCGCACCGATCGGCTGGCCCAGTCCATGCTGCGCAGCTCGTCGAGCAGGGCGCCGCGCACGCGGACGGCGGCGAACCGGCCGAACGGGATGCCGCGGGACTCGTCGTAGGCCTGCGCGGCGGTGACCAGGGCGGCGTAACCGGCGGAGGCGAGGTCGTCGCGGTGCACGTGCGGCGGCACCTTGAACAGCATCTCCCGGACCATGTGGCCGACCAGCGCCATGTTGTCGCGGATCAGCTGCTCCTGCTCGCGGCTGACCGTACGGGTGGCCGCGGCGGTGCGGGTGGTGGTCGTGGCGGCGGCCTGACGAGCGGTGGCGGTCATTTCGGTTCCCCCCGTGGTGTCGGTTGCAGGGGGAACTTTTCGCGGCTACGGGTGCAGCGAACGGGCACACTTGGTTGCCGCTCGGTTGCGCTGCGAAATTCTTCTCAAGTGCGGCGGTCGGGCGTATAGCAGATTCATCGGCTGGCCGCGGCCACTTGCGGCACGCCGGCGGCCGGCGTGGCGGGGGCTCAGCCCAGCAGCCAGCCATTGTCGACGGCCAGGCGGACCGCTTCGGCGCGGGTGCGGGCGCCGGTCTTGCCGATCGCTGACGACAGGTGGTTGCGCACCGTGCCGTCGGACAGGCGCAGCTCGCGGGCGATGTCGGCGACCGTGCCGCCGTCGCTGGCCGCGCGCAGCACGTCGGTCTCGCGTTCGGTCAGCGGCGAGTCGCCGTGCGCCAGGCTCTGCGCGGCCAGAGCCGGGTCCACCACCCGCAGGCCCTGGTGGACCCGGCGGACCGCGTCGGCCAGCTGCCGCGCCGGGGTGTCCTTGACGACGAACCCGGCGGCCCCGGCGGCCATCGCCTGGCGCAGGTAGCCGGCCCGGCCGAAGGTGGTCACCATCAGCACTCTGCAGGCGGGCAGCGCGTCGTGCAGCAGCCGCGCCGCGGCGATCCCGTCCAGTCCGGGCATCTGCACGTCCAGCAGCGCCACGTCGGCGTCGTGGGCGCGGGCCGCGTCCACCACCTCGTCGCCGCGCCCCACCTCGGCGACCACCTTGAGGTCCGGTTCCAGGTCGAGCAGGGCCGCCATCGCGCCACGCACCAGGGCCTGGTCGTCGGCGAGCAACAGCTTGATCATGAGGGGATCTCCACTCGTACGCGAAAGCCCGGTTCGTCCTTGCGCCGGCCGGCGGTCAGGTGTGCGCCCAGCTCGTCGGCGCGCCGGCGCAGCCCGGCCAGGCCCTGACCGGCGTGCGACGGCGTGGCCGAGCCGGGACCGTCGTCGAGGATCTCGACGCTGTCGGGGGTCAGCCGGACCTCGGCGTGCCGGGCCCGGCTGTGCCGCACGATGTTGGTGACCGCTTCGCGGATCGTCCAGGCGAACAGCTCCCGGTTGCGGGTCGGCACGTCGTCGGCCGCGCCGGGCAGTTCGGCGGTGACGTTCGCCGCGGCCAGGGCGGCCTTGGCGGCGGCGATCTCTCCGGGCAGCGAGATGCCGCGCATGCCCATCGCGGTGGCCCGCACGTCGGCCAGCGCGTCGCGGGCCAGCGCCTCCAGGTCGTTGAGTTCGGCGCGGGCGCGTTCGACGTCGACGTCGAGCAGCCGCTGCGCCAGCTCGGCCTTGACCGCGACCACGGTCAGCGAGTGGCCGAGGATGTCGTGCAGGTCGGCGGCGATGCGGGCCCGTTCGTCGGAGACGGCCAGCGCGGCCAGCTCGTGCTGGGCCTCGATCAGCCGGCTCTGCCGCTCGAAGGCCAGGCGCATGCCCCAGGTGGCGGCCGCGGCCAGCACCACGGCCAGCGCGTAGCCCTGGCTGACGGCGTGCCAGCCCGGCACGAACCGGATGACGATCTCCACGGAGGCGGCGACGGTGACCGCAACGGCCAGGCCCTGGCGCAACGGCAGGCCCATCACCGCGCTGGCGCTCAGATACACCGCGCAGGGCAGCATCGACGACCCGGCGGCCGGGGCCTGCAGCAGCGCCAGCACCAGCATGACGGCCAGGCCGGCCCAGACCGGCAGGACCCGCTGCGGGCCCGACGCGTCGCGGCGCAGGTGACGCATCGAGCCGATCAGCACCAGGTAGGTGCCGGCGAACAGCAGCAGCGCGGCCAGCCCGACGTCGCGCCACATCCCGTCCGGGTGCCGCAGCAGCGCGTGCAGGTTCTCGCCGAGGTAGAACAGCCAGATAGCGGCGAACGCCCCGCCGAAGCGGGAGCCTCGGCCGGGGATGTCGGTGGTGGCCGGCGCCATGACTGGAAAGGTACCGGCAGGCTCAGACGCGGGCGGTGTCGCGGCGGAACCGCCACATCGCGCCGGCCGAGAAGACCAGCGTCCACGCGATCACGTTGAGCACGGCCTGCCACAGGTGCCCGCTGTGGGTGACCGGGTAGCGGGCGAGCTCGCCGACCCCGTACACCGGAGTGAATTTCGCGATCGTGGCGAAGGTGTGGCCCAGGGCGTCCAGGGGCACGAACAGCCCGCCGGCGAACGACAGCAGCGCCAGCGCCGGGCTGAGGATCTGCATCACGTTCTCGCTGGGCAACAGGTAGCCCATGAACAGGCCGAACGCGGCGAACACCAGCGCGCACACCCAGGCCAGCGCGGCGCAGCCGATCCACTCGCCGGTGGGCAGGTCGGCGCCGAAGAACAACCCTGTCACGTTGACCACGAGCACCGACACCAACCCGATGATCATCGCGAGGGTGAGCTTGACCGCGACGTACGCGGCCGGGGTGAGCGGCGTCAGCCGCAGTTGCCGGCTCCAGCCGGCGGCCCGTTCGATGGACACCATCGCCCCGCCGGAGGTGGTGGCCAGCATGGCGCCGTAGACGGCCATGCTGATCAGCACGTAGCCGGTGACGTTGCCGTCGCCGGCGCGTTCGGTCCGGTAGTCGGCGCTGGTGCCGAAGAGCAGGAAGAACGCCGGCGGCATGACCACGCTGAACACGACGGTGCGCTTGTTGCGGATCAGCCGGCGCAGCTCCAGGGCGATCATGCCGAGGGTGAAGCCGCCGTATCGGGGCAGGCTGCGGTGCACGGTGGTGGCGGTCATGCCGGGTTCTCCTCGTCGGCGGTCAGGGTGAGGAACGCGTCCTCCAGGTTCCGGGAGGTGATCTCCAGGTCCCGGGCCTCGGTGCGGGTGAGCAGGTGGCGGGCTATCGCGTCGCTGTCCTGGCCGTGCAGGTAGACGTTGTCGCCGCGGATCTCGCTGGACTCGACGCCGGGGATCGCATCCAGGTCGGCCGGCCGCGCGCCGGGCAGCGTGGCGCGCACGGTGCGGCCGGCGGCCAGGGCCTTGACCTCGCTGGCGGTGCCGTCGGCGACGATCCGGCCGCGGCGCACCAGCACCACCCGGTCGGCGTACGCGTCGGCCTCCTCCAGGTAGTGCGTGGCGAAGATGACGGTGCGGCCGCCTCGGGCGTCCTGACGGATCGCGTCCCAGAACTCGCGGCGCCCGCCGACGTCCATGCCGGTGGTGGGCTCGTCCAGGATCAGCAGCTCCGGGTCGGGCAGCAGGGCCATCGCGAACCGCAGCCGCTGCTGCTGCCCGCCGGAGCACTTGCCGACCAGCCGGTCGGCGATGTCGGCGATCCCGGCCCGCCGCAGCGCGCCGCGCACCGCGTCGCGTGGCTTGCCGAACAGCACCGCGGTCAGCCGCACGGTCTCCTCGACCGTGTAGTCCTTGAGCAGCCCACCGGACTGCATGACCGCCGACACCTGGCCCAGCGCGACAGCCTCCTGCGGGGCCCGCCCGTACACCCGTACCGTGCCCTGGGTGGGCTGGGACAGGCCCAGCAGCATGTCGACGGTGGTGGTCTTGCCGGCGCCGTTGGGCCCGAGCAGGGCCACCACCTCGCCGGGGCGGATGCGCAGATCCAGCCCGTTCACGGCGGTGACCGTGCCGAACCGTTTGACCACGCCGTCCAGGTGCACGGCCGGCTGCTGCGTGCCGGGGACCGCGAGGTCTGTCGAAGCGGTGAGCGTCATGAGAAACATTGTTCGGATCCCGCGGTGGGCGCGTCCCCGCTATGCGTCACGGCTCGCCCATGACAAACGTCAGTATGTGCTTTGCCCGGCGGCATCCCTCGACGACACTATCGCGGATGGAACCGACGCACAGCGCCCTGATCGTCCCGGTCCCGGAGGCCGAGCCGGTGGTCGCCGGCCTGCGGGCGCGACTGGACCGGTCCGCGTCCTGGGGTGTGCCCGCACACATCACGGTGATCTTCCCGTTCCTGCCGCCGGAGCAGCTGAGCCCGCCGGTGCTCGCCGCGATCCGGTTGATCGCGGCCGGCGTGCCGGGCTTCTACCTGAGCCTGGACCGGGTCGGCTGGTTCGGCGACTCCGTGCTGTGGCTGTCGCCCAGCCCGGCCGAACCGTTCCGTGAGCTGACCAACCGGCTGGCCGTGCGGTTCCCGCGGGCGCGGCCCTACGGCGGGCAGTTCACCGAGGTCGTCCCGCACCTGACCGTCGGGCAGGACTCGCCCGGGCTGGCGCAGGTGGCCGCGCAGGTCGAAACGCGGCTGCCGATCCACGCCCGGGTCACGTCGCTGCACCTGATCACCGGCCGGCCCGAGCCCGGCGACGGCTGGCAGACCCTTACCGACTTCCCGCTGGGTTAACCGGCGCGGGTCTCGTCCGGCCCGGCGGTCACGGTCTGCTCGGCGGCGGCCTTGTGCACCCCCAGCCCGTGCAGTACGCCCCCTTCGGGTTCTTCCTCCTGCAGCAGCGCGAGCAGCAGGTGACCGGTGCCGATGTGCTCGTGCGAGAGGCGCAGCGCCTCCCGGAACGTCAGCTCGAGGACCTTGCGGGAGCGGGTGTCGTAGGGAATCAGCGCCGGCACCTCGGCGGCGGCCGGCGGCAGCGCCGCGAGCATGCGCTCGCGGACCGCGTCGACGCTCAGGCCCTGCGCGGCGATCGCGCGCGCGGCCAGGCCTTCGCTCTGCTCGAGCAGCCCGAGCATCAGGTGCGCGGGGGTGATCTCGCGGTTGCGGTGCTGGGCGGCCGCGTTCATCGACGCCACGATCGCGGCGCGCGCCAGGTCGGAGAACCGGTTGAAGCCCTGCGACGGGTCGAGTTTGTCCTTGGGCACGAACCGTTTCTGCGCGGCCTGCTTGGACACTCCCATGCTGGCGCCGATCTGCGTCCAGGACGCGCCGGAGCGGCGGGCCTGGTCTACGAAGTGACCGATCAGGTGGTCGGCCAGCTCCCCCAGGTGGTCGCCGAGCAGGACCGCGTCGGAGAGCCGGTCGAGCGGGTTGTCGGGACGGTTCTTGGTGATCGCGCTGATCAGGTCGTCGAGGCGGACCGGTGGGTCGAATGAGGTCATGGCGTCAACCATAGGTTGACGCTTCGGGATCGTCAACCTTGAGTTGACGATGTAGGGTGCGTGTCGTGGCATTGATGCTCAGGCCATGGGACCCGCGCGACGCGGGGCAGCTGCGGCCGCCTCTCGACGACCCGGCGGTACGGCGATCGACCAGCCCCCTGCCGCCGCACGCGTGGATCGCGTCGCAGACGGCCGAGGGCCGGCACGCGTTCGCGGTGCTGCGCGACGGCGCGATCGCCGGGCACGTGGTCCTCAAGCGACCACGGCCCGGCCAGTGGGAGGTCGGCTACTGGACGGCCGCGCACGCCCGCCGGCAAGGCGTGGCCGGATGGGCCGTCGAGCAGATCACCGGCTGGGCGTTCGCCCGGTTCGCGATGGCCTCGATCGCGCTCATCCACGACGTGGACAACCTCGCGTCGTGCGCGGTCGCCCGCCACTGTGGATATCTGCTCGACGCCGAGTTACCGCCGCACCCGAGCTATCCACAGCCCGGCCACCGGCACGTGCGGCACCGGGCATGATGGACGGCATGACCGCCAACCCGATCCGGCACATCACCGTCGACGCGCACGACCCGCTCAAGATCGCCCAGTTCTGGGCGCAGCTGACCGGCTACCCGATCGAGGACGACTCGGACAGCGAGGAGGCGTTGCTGCGCTCGCCGTTCGAGCAGTCACCGGGCATCCTGTTCCTGGCCGTGCCCGAGGGCAAGACCGGCAAGAACCGGCTGCACCTGGACATCCAGCCGCCCACCGGCACCCGTGACGAGTTCGTCGAGCGGATGCTGTCGCTGGGCGCCAGCATCCACGAGGACCACCGCAAACCCGACGGCACCGGCTGGGTCACCATGCGCGACCCGGAGGGCAACGAGTTCTGCGTGGAGCGCAGCGCCGCGGAACGCTAGGGCGGCGTCCGCGTCCGCCGGCGCGACCGGGCCGGCGGTCGCCACATCAGTTCCCGGCGGCCTCCCGGCGGCCGCGCTTGCCGAGCGGCACCTCCGACATGTCCACCGTCTGCGAGGTGATCTTCTTGTAGCCGTAGCCGCGCTCCTCCAGCCACGCGACGGCCTTCATCTCGGCCCGGATCGCGGCCTGCGGGATCTCCTTCTCGTCATCGACCTGCTCGGCGAAACGGAAGGTGAAGAACGGGCGCGCCGCGATGTCGTAGGTGATGTGCCCCTGCTCGGTGTACCGCACGGTCAGCAGGTCGTCACCGCCGTTCGCGGCCAGCTCGGCCTTCTGCTCGTCGGTCAGGGCATCGAAGGACCCGCGTACGGTCACGCGAATCGTGCGGCTCTCGCTCATCCGGGCAGTATCGCGGTGCCGGACGCGGCAGCGACACCGGTTTTTCGCCGCCGTGCTCCGCGCCCGGCGGCCCCTCCGCCACAGTGCCGCTCTTCGCCACGGCCGCGCCACCGGCGGTCTCTTATCGCGACGCCGCTTTCCCGCCGCTCTCTCCGTGACGACGGCGCGGCCGGTCTCGGACGGCGGCCCTCCCCCGGCGCCGCATCCGGCCGGGACGGCGGGCTCAGGTCGTGGCCAGCAGCGGCAGCAGGTCCTTCGGCTCGGCCAGGACGTGGTCGGCGAGAGCGGTCGCGTCGTACATGTGGCCCCAGGCCGCGGCGGCGCCGCGACTGCCGGCCGCCCGCGCCGAGCCCAGGTCGAGCGGGGAGTCGCCGACCATGATCAGGCGGTCCGGGGTGACGCCGAGCCGGCGGGCGGCCAGCAGCAGGCCGTCCGGCGCCGGCTTGGGGTGGCGCACCAGATCGCCGCCGATCAGCAGGTCCGGTGCGATGCCGGCCGCGGCCAGCAGCAGGCCCGCGGCGCGGGTGCTGGCGCCGGTGAACACGGCGACCGGGAGGCCGGCGCCGCGCAGGGCGGCCAGCGTGTCCGCCACGCCCGGGTAGGGGGCCACCACGGCGCCGGCCAGCCGCCGGTAGTACGCCTCGTGATCAGTCGCGGTCAGCTCCCGGCCCATCAGGAAGGACAGGATCACCTCGGTGGTGCCCCGCCAGTAGGCCGCCACCACATCGTCCGGGGTCACCGGCGGGCCGCCCAGGTCGGCCACCGCACCGGCGAACGCCCGTGGCACGACTGTCGCGGAGTCGATGAGCGTGCCGTCCATGTCCCAGACCGGGATCATCGGCGCCGGCGTGCTCCAGTCCCCGACCGTCGTCATCGGGCTCGGCACGTGCATGCCGGCATCATCGCGCGCGGTGGGCGCAGGCCGGATCACCGGGTTCGGTGTGTCCATGCCGGATCACCGGGCGAGGAACTCGTGGGCGCCGCGCAACCGGGTGCGCAACACCTGCCCGGCCCGGTCGATGACCAGCCGCACGTCACCCGGGCGGCGCAGACCCAGCGCGGCCAGCGACGCCGACGGGATCGCCGCCGGGTCCAGCCCGTCACGGCGGGCGACCAGCACCCCCAGGTCGTACCGGGACACCGGGTCGGCGCCGGCCACGTTGAGCACCCCCGCGTACTCGCCGGCGGCCAGCTCCAGCAGCGCGTCGGCCAGATCGTCCACGTGCACCGGGGTGCGCACCTCGTCAGTGAACAGCGCGCCCCGCGCCCGCCCGGCGATCAGGTCACGGGTCAGCACCTCGTGCGCGCCGTTGCCGTCGCCGAGGATCAGCGACGTGCGCACCACCGCCGCCGACGGGTCGATCGCGCGGACCGCGGTCTCGGCAGCCGCCTTCGCCGACCCGTACCTGTAGACCGGGTCGGGCAGCGCCGACTCGTCGTAGCGCACCTCGCGCCCGGAGAAGACGGCGTCGCTGGAGACGTGCACCAGGCGGATGCCGCGGGCGGCCATCGCCAGGTGCGCGGCGCCGTCAGCGGTGGCCGGCCAGTCGTCGCGGTCGCGGCCCGAGGCGGTGTGCACGATCGCGTCCGGCCGCACCTCGGCCAGCACCCGGCGGATGTCGCCCGGGTCGCGGATGTCCAGCCGGACACCGGCGGTGGGAGCGGGATTCGCCACATATGTCCCGACCGGATCCCAGCCGGCCGCCGCGGCGCGGGCCACCACCCGCCGCCCCAGGGATCCGCTGCCGCCGGTGACCAGCAACCGTTTCGTCACCCGGCGCAGCCTATTAGCCGGGAGCCGGCCGGCTCCCACGCGGGCCGCACTCAGGTGCCGGCCGGATCCCCGTGGCTCTTGCTCGGGACCGGTCGGCTCCCCCGCGGTCCTTGCTCAGCAGCCGGCCAGTTCCCACGCGGCCCGCAACGCCTGCGGGGAGGCGGGGAGCAGCGGTGGCCGTACCGAAGGAGTCGGAATGCGGCCCTGCGCGTGCAGAACCGCCTTGACCACCGCGGGGTTCGGTTCGGCGAACAGCGCCGCCGACAGCCGGGCGAGCCCGTGACCCAGCTTGCGGGCGGTGCCCACGTCGCCGTCGCGCCAGGCCCGGAACAGAGCGGCGAACCGGTCCGTGGCGATGTGCGCGGACGCCAGGATCCCACCGGCCGCGCCCAGCGCCAGCAGCGGGGACAGGAAGACGTCGTCGCCGGCCAGGATCCGGAACCCGGGCGGCGGGCCGGCCAGCAGCGCGATCACGTCGGCGTCCAGGGCGCCGGTGGCGTACTTGACGCCGGCCACCCGGTCGAGCCCGCCGATGCGGCGCAGGGTGGCGGCGTCGAGGGGCTGACCGGTGCGCGCCGGCACGTGGTAGACGACCAGCGGGACCGGGCTGGCCTCGGCGAGCGCGGTGAAGTGCGCGACCACGCCCTCGGGGCCCGGGCGCACGAACGGTGGCACCAGGCTCAGCGTCGCGGCCGCCCGCGGAAACTGCTCGCCGGCGATCAACGGCACGCCGCGCGCCGCGCACACCTTGGCCAGCACGTCGAGGACACCGTGCCGCTCCGGCTGGCTGAGCGCGCCGGGTTCCCCCGTGGTGCCGAGCGCCACCAGGCCGTCGGCGCCCGCCTCCAAGATTTCCAGAGCGAGCCTCTCCAGTACGGGGTACGCCACCGCCCCGGACTCGTCGAACGGGGTGATCATCGGGACCAGGACGCCGGTGAGTTCCATGCCACGAGCCTGGCCCCCGTCGAGCATCAGGTCCAGTTCACATTCGTGGTGCTGCCCGTAAGCTGAACTGATGCTCGACGTGCGGCGGCTGGCCCTGCTCTGCGATCTGCGACGCCTCGGGACGATCGCCGCGGTGGCGCGGGCCCGGTCGTACACGCCGAGCGCGGTCTCCCAGCAACTGGCCGCGCTGGAGCGGGAGGCGGGCGTCGCGCTGCTGGAACGCACCGGCCGCCGGGTCACGTTCACGCCCGCCGGCCGGGTGCTGGCCCGGCACGCCGCGACGGTGCTGTCCGCGCTGGAGGAGACCGGTGCGGCGCTGGCGGCTCTGCGGGCCGGGCCGGCCGGGCCGCTGCGGATCGGCGCCTTCCCGACCGCGGTGCGCACGCTGTTGCCGCCGGCCCTGGTCCGGCTGGGCCGCGAGCACCCGGCTCTGGAGTTGATGGTGACCGAACTGGATCCCGTGCAGGTGCCGGCCGCCCTGCGCGAGCGGCGCCTGGACGCCGGCCTGCTCAACGACTACGACGTCGCGCCCGGCGATGTGGACCCGGACCTCGACTCGGTCCCCTTGCTGGACGAACTGGTCCACCTCGCCCTCCCCGTGGCTTCCTGGCGCGGCACGCCCGCATCCGCCGTCCACCGCGGCGGCGAGCTCACCGCTCAGCAGCCCGCAGTCCCCGAAGCCGTCGTCCCGGTAACGGCCGCCCGGGACGCGGGAACGAGCGGACCGGCCACCACGGAGTGCGCATCGCTGGCCGACGCCCGCCACCACCCATGGATCATGGCGAGCGAAGGAACCCTCTGCCACGAGGTGACACTCCGGATCTGCGCCGCCCAGGGCTACACCCCACGGGTACGCCACCGCGCCGACGACTTCGCCACCGTGCTCGCCCTGGTGGCCGCCGGCCAGGGCGTCGCGCTCGTCCCCGAACTGGCCACCACCCCAGCCGCCGTCATCCCCGCCGGGGTCCGGTTGATCCCGCTGCCGCTACGCCGCCGCACCCGGATCGCCTACCGCAAGGGCGCCGCCGCCCATCCGGCCGTAGCCGCCCTCGTCACCGCCCTCACCGACCACGGGGCTGAGGAAGAACCCCGCCCCCCGACCGTGACGCGTACGTGATGTGCCTGCTCACCTTGCTGCACGCGCCGCTGCGCCGGCGGGACATCTCCGCGGACCCGGCGCTGCGCTGGGCGGCCCGCCCTACTGGTGAGACCGCTTATTCGACTGTCGCGAGTGCGTCGCTGATGAGCGAGCAACGCGGTCGGAGAAGTTGCTCTCCGTAGCTGAAGCCAGGGAAGCGCGGGAAGGGTGCTGAGGCCTCCGGACCGACCTCAGCGCGCGGCTCGGCCGGGTCGGCTGAGAACAGTACAGGTTGGACCTTCTGGGCCCGTGCTGAGGCGTGGGCCCGGATCGTGCTGTCGGCCCGAACGGCGCCGATAAGACCACGACGCATCTGGTGGCGCGGGCTCACGGACACCGGGGCGGCCTCGGGCGTGCCGACCGGTGGCGGCGCGGCGATGGCCGCGGTGCTGGTCACGGTGTTCGGGCCGACGCTGTCCGGCTGGCAGACCGAGCTGCTCGCGCAGCCGGCCGTGTGGACGGTGCCGCTCGCGTTCACGGTGATGGTGGCGGGCTCGCTGCTGACCCGCGGCCGGGTGCCCACCGACGTGGGCGCGACGATGCTGGCGGCTGCACGCCCCGGGAGTCGCGTTAAAGATACTTTAAGGAACGCTTGCTCAGCGTCATGAACTGCTGCCACATCATTGCTCGTATATCTCGGCACAAGCAGTACCGAAACGAAGAGGAGCCGTGCATGTATCGACGCGGAGTCAGCAGCCGGACGCGCAAGCTGGTGATTGGAGGTGCCGCCGCTGCACTGCTCGGCTCGGCGCTCGCGGTGGGCACGGGGATGAGCCAGGCCGCCGTCCAACCCGGGGACAACGCGGGTGCGGGCCAGGGCAACGCCGGAGCCAGCTCCGGCAACATTGACGCTTTGGTGCCGGCGCTGGGTTTCAGCCCGGGCAATCCGAACGCGACGGCCGACCGCGTGGGCCCTACCGGGGT
>NZ_BOMW01000002.1 GCF_016862395.1 Actinoplanes siamensis
GGCCGCTTGAAATCCTTGACCGCGCTGCGCGGAAACGCGAACCGCGATAACATCCTGCGTGGTTTGGGTTTGAACGAAACGCCAGCGGATAAAGCCGCCGCCACGGGATCCGGTGACGCGGCCGCGAGTGGAGCGACGGGGAACGCCGGAGCCAGCTCCGGCAACATTGACGCTTTGGTGCCGGCGCTGGGTTTCAGCCCGGGCAATCCGAACGCGACGGCCGACCGCGTGGGCCCTACCGGGGTAAACGTTCCCGGTCGCTGCCCACCCACTCAGGCCCAAGTGAACGCGCAGGTAGCGCTCAAGAATGGGAACCTTCCGAGTGGAACGGACCTTGAAAGTCGCATCCAACGTTTTGAGAAAACCTTGTCGGCGATTCAAGACTTGAAATGCCCCGCAGCTTCCACGACTTTGCTGGGCCGCTTGAAATCCTTGACCGCGCTGCGCGGAAACGCGAACCGCGATAACATCCTGCGTGGTTTGGGTTTGAACGAAACGCCAGCGGATAAAGCCGCGGGAAATGCGGCGCCGCAAAACGCGCCAGCGAAATAAGCGGCTCGCAGAGCGGCGCCGCGGACAACCGCAACCTGATCCTTCGCGGATCCTGATCCACCGCACGGAACGGCCTCGCCGGAGGCCCTCGAACCACGGGAGTCTCCGGCGAGGCGGTGTGTGGGCCATGCGCGCGGTGATCCTCGGCTACTTCATACCGCATCATCGTGCTCCATTCCTTGATCAGGGCGCAGGGAGCCGCCGCGCCTGGCCTCAGGCGTGTCAGCGTGTGAAGTTGTCGGGGTTGGTGGGGTTACTCGACGGCGCGCAGCCGGCGGATCGGCGGCACCAGCAGTAGGGCGACGGCGCAGCCGAGGCTCATCACGGTCGCGAGCAGCAGCAGCTCACGGACGCCGAGCAGGTGGGTGGCCGGGCCGGAGACGGCCTGGCCGAGCGGTACGGCCAGGATCGAGCCGGCCACCTCGTAGGCCGACACGCGGTTGAGCCGGTCGGCCGGGATCTGGGTCTGGATGGTGGTGGCCCACTGCACGCCCCAGAACGCCCAGCCGATGCCGCTCACCGCGTATCCGAGCGTGAGCAGCGGGATCGACGGGGTGAGCGCGGCGGCCAGGGGCATCAGCGGGAAGAGCAGCATCGCCAGGCCGCCGGCCAGCAGCGGACGCTTCGCCCGGATCCGGATCGCGATCAGGGCGCCGAGCACCGATCCGGCGCCGAAGGCGCTCTCGGCGTACCCGAAAGCGGCCTTACCGTGGGCGCCGATGATCGACACCGCGCCGACCGGGGTGATCGGTCCCCAGACGAAGACGCCGAGCACCCACCAGATCAGGATCACCGCCCACAGCCAGGACCGGGAGCGGAAGTCGTTCCAGCCGAACCGCAGGTTCTGC
The DNA here is from genome assembly GCF_016862395.1 of Actinoplanes siamensis. Classification (GTDB taxonomy): domain Bacteria; phylum Actinomycetota; class Actinomycetes; order Mycobacteriales; family Micromonosporaceae; genus Actinoplanes; species Actinoplanes siamensis. The sequence continues at coordinate 1,401 of NZ_BOMW01000002.1, forward strand.
AGCGTCGACCCGGACCTGTCGATCTCGAACGCCGGCAGCCGCAGCGCGGCCAGGCAGAGCCCGCTGACCGCGAAGGTGCCGGCGTCGACGGCGAACGCCAGGGCCGGCGACGTGGTGGCGACGAGCACGCCGCCGAGCGCCGGGCCGCCCATCGTGGCGAGGCCCTGACTGACCCGCAGCAGCCCGTTGGCCTTCTGCACGTCGGTCGCGACCTGCGGCACCAGGCTGGACAGTCCCGGCTGGAACATGGCGGTGGCGACACCGCTGATCGCCGAGCCGGCGATGACGAACCACAGCGGCGTGTGGCCGATCCAGATCCAGGCGGCCAGGCCCAGCTGGATCACCGCGCGCACCACGTCGGCGCCGATCATCTGCGGCCGCGGATGGAAACGGTCGGCGAACACCCCGCCGAAGACCACGAACAGCGCGAACGCGCCCATCCACGCGCCGAGCGCGTAACCGATGCCGCTCACGCCGTAGCCCAGGGCGAGCATCGTGACGGCCATCGCGACCGGAACCATCGTGTCGCCCAGCACCGACATGATGCGGGCGGTGAAATACAGGTTGAAGTTGCGGTTCCACAGGCGCGCCGGCGAGGCGACCGTCAAAGCCATCCGAGGTTCCTTTTACGAGGGACAGGTGGGGTGCCGCGGGGACGGTCGGGACGTCCCCGCGGCACGGTGGAGATCAGAGCGCGAGTTCGACACCATATCCTCGTCGTACGCCCGGTCCCGCAGGTTCGGGTAGGGCAGCTTGATCCGGTAGGCCGCCTTCTCCGGCAGCAGGTCCTTCATCGCCGCACGCAGCAGGCTCTTCTCCCGCCCGTCGAAGCTCTTCATCGACCAGGGGATGTTGAACGTGTAGTCGACCAGCCGCGGATCGGCGAAGGGGATGCGGACGTCGAGCCCGGACGCCATGCCGAGCTGGTCGTCTGCTCGAGCGAGTCGGTGTGCTCGCGCACCGCGAGCCGCCAGTAGGCCTGCCCGGTCAGCCCGGCGCGGGACACCCGCACCGTGTGCCCGGGCTTGACCTCCCGCATGCCGCGGAACATCGCGTGCCCGGGGATGTCGCGCAGCCCGTCGGCGTCCAGGACCGCCCGGAAGTCGGGGTGGGCCAGGATCGCCTTCGGCTCGGACCCGAAGATCACGCCGTCCTGGGTCGCCGCGAACCACCGCCTGAGCATCGACCGTCACCAAACGGGACGGGACGCTAGAGCATGATCAACCCTCAGTTTTTACCGTTGCTTTTGTCCTGGTCCGACGGCCAGGTGTGGCCGGTACACCTTCGCGGCCGGGTAGCGGAAGGTGTACCGGCCGTGCCTGCCCCGGGCGCCGGATGCGTCGACTCCCTCGACCCCGATCAGCGGTTCCGCCCCTACCGACGCCAGCCGGCGGCTTTCAGACGGCAGGGTTCGTCGCGGTCCGGTGGTCGGCCAGGATACGCAGGGTTTCGGCGGCGCCGGCGGTCAGGACGGTGAGGTCGTCCTCGGTGAAGGTGCGCGGGTTGGCGTCGAGGACGCAGTGGGCGCCCAGGACCTGGCCGCTGTCGTCGCGCAGGGGGACGCCGGCGTAGCTGCGGATCGGGGCGGTGGCGAACAGCGGGTTGCCGGCGTGCGCGGGGTCGGCGGTGCCGTCGGTGATGCAGTACGGCTCGCCTGCGAGCACGGTGTGGGTACACAGCGCCCATTCCGCCGGGGTGCCCTGGGCCTCGCCCATCCAGCCGGGTACGCCGTGCTGGCCGATGATGAACTGGGAGCTGTCGAGCACCACCGTCACCATCGACGCCGGGGTCTGCAACAGGCTTGCGGTGCGGGCGGCGACCGCGTCCAGCCGGGTCTGCAGGGCAGGGTCGAACAGGTCGTACCTGGCGATCTGCTGCATGCGGGCGGGCTTGCCGAGCAGGTCGAACAGTTCGGTGCGGGTCATGGTGTTCATGCGGTGCTCCCGGTGATGGTATGGGCGGCGGACAGGTGGGTGTGCGAGGACAGGCGGATGCGCAGGGCCTGGGCGCAGAGCTGGCTGACCGGGTCGAGGCCGGCCATCGCGGTGAGCAGCCGGTGCAGGGCGTCGTCGCCGGTTTCGGTGCCGGACATTCCAGCGCTCTGCAGCAGCCGTTCCCAGGCTGAGCGGCCGGTATGGCCGTGCACACGGTGCATCGCCTCGCGGGCGTCGGCCATGGTCGGCCGGTGCAGCCCGTATGGACCAGCGGCGGCCTCATCGGATGCGGTGGACAACAGGAGCCTCCTTGGCGCTGAGCGAGCCACCTGGCTCACTTCGGGATGGGTCAGTGGCGGAAGCTGCCGACCAGGTTCGTCAGGTCGCTGGCCAGGCGGGTCAGGTCACCCGCGGCCTGCTGGGTGGCCTTGGCGCCGTCGGCGGTGGCGCTGGCGACTTCGGCCACCCCCGCCACAGTGCGCGCCACGTCCGCGCTGCTGGACGCGGCCTCGGCCACCGACCGGCTCATCTCCCCGGTGGTCGCGGTCTGTTCCTCGACCGCGGAGGCGATGGTGGTGGTGTAGTCGCCGATCCGCCCGATCACGTCGGTGATCTCGCCGATCGCGGTGGCGGCGGTGCCGCTGGAGGCCTGGATGTTGCCGATCCGGGCGGTGATCTCCTCGGTCGCCTTCGCGGTCTGCTGCGCCAGCTCCTTGACCTCACCGGCGACCACCGCGAAACCCTTGCCCAGCTCGCCGGCGCGGGCGGCCTCGATGGTGGCGTTCAACGCCAGCAGGTTGGTCTGCTCGGCGATGCTGGTGATCAGCCGGACCACGTCGCCGATCTCCGCGCTGGCCGCGCCGAGGGCGGCGACCTGACTGGTGGTCCGTTCGGCGACGGCCATCCCGGTCTGCGACACCTCGGCCGCCTTGCCGGCGTTGTTCGCGATCTCGGTGATCGAGGCGCTCATCTGTTCCGCGCCGGCGGCGATCGACTGCACCCCGGCGTTGACCTCTTCGCTCGCCGAGGTCGCCGTGGTGGCCCGCTGCGCGGCGTCCGCGGCGCCGGCCTGCAGCTGGGTGCTGACCGCGGACAGTTCCTCCGATGCGCTGGCCAGCGTCACCGCCGACCCGCCGATGGTGGTCACCGCCTGGCGCAGTACGGCGACCGCGGTGTCCAGCGCGCGACCCATCTGCCCCGGCTCGTCGCGTGAGGTCAGCCCGGTGCTGCGGGTCAGATCGTTGGCGGCCAGCGCGTCGCACACCGTCTTGACCTTGTGCAGCGAGCGGACGATGGACCGGGCCACGAACACGCCCAGCCCCAGCGCCAGCAGCAGTCCCACCACGAGCAGCACGATCGACTGGATCCGGCTGGAGTCGTAGGTCGACTGCGCCGCCGCGGCGTTGCGGGCCGCGTCGGCGTCCTCGGTCGCGGTCAAGGTGACGAGATCCTTGTCGACCGCATCGATGAGCGGCTGCGTCTGAGTGTCGCGGATCTTGGCCCACGCGGTCAGGTCGTTGTTGTTGCCGGCCGGGATTTGCTTTTCTTCGACCAGGTCGGCGTAGGCCTGCCACTTCGTCGCCAAGTCGTCGATCACGGCGGGGTCACCCGCCGGATAACTCTGCCGGTAGGCGGTCAGGCCCGCCTGGACCTGCTGCAGGTCGGCGGTGACCGCTTCAGTGAAGCGGGCCGTGCTGGCGGCGTCCAGCGACAGAGCTTGATTCGCCGAGTCCGATTGCACCTGGGCCATCGCTTTGTCCACCGCCCCGATGGCCCTGATGCTGGCCACGTTGCTGCGGTAGATCAGCTGCGCGGACCGGCTGGCATCAGCCAACGCCGACAGTCCGAGCACGCCGACCAGCAACGCGACCAGCGCGGCCAGCCCCACCGCCGTCAAAATCTTGATGTTGACGCTCAGGTCGGCGAACGACCGCCGCCCCCGCGCCACAGGCGCCCCCGCGACAGCCCCGGCATAGGCATTCATATAGCTCTCCTCGACACATGACAGAAGCATCACCAGTCAGGTCCCGGCTGGCCGCTTCCTACGGTCAGCCCCCGCCAGCCGCACTAGTTCCATCGGCAACCATGGGCATGCGCTGAGCGCGACCCCTACGCGGAGCACCGCCACCGCGACGGTGCCGCCAACACGGCCCAGGAGTGAATCACTGCCACACCGTCACCGCGCTGGTCGATCAGTAAGGCTCCGGTCAACTGGCGGGCCAGGTGGAGGCCGCGGGCCGCCGGGCCGACCGTTCGGTGGTGGCCGTGGTCGCTGATCGAGCAGCTCGGGGCGGGCGCAGTTCGAGCCGGCCGTGGCCACCGCCGTGGCGTACCGCGTTGGTGATCAGTTCCGACCACGCCGGGCCGCGAGCTGATCGCTCGCGGCCCGGCAGGCACCCCTGGTCGCCGGCCGGCGGCCGCTGCTGGTCCGGACCGGCGCCACTCACACGTCCAGGGGCTCGATGATCGGTTTGCGGGAGTGTTCGTAGATCACCGAGCTGCGGAAACCGACGATCTCCCGCCGCCCGGAGAACTTGTCCATCACGAACGCGTGCAGGCTGCCCACGCTGGGCACCGCCACGTGCACCAGGAAGTCGTCGCCGCCGGTCAGGACGAACACCGACAGCACCTCCGGGAGGGCCATCGCGTACGCCTTGAAGCTCTGGATGACCGTGCGGCTCAGCGGCCGCACCTGCACGTGCAGCAGCGCCTGCACACCGCGGTTCAGCTCGCCCAGGTCGACCTCCGCGTGGAACCCGGTGACCACCCCACGCTCGCGCAGCGATCTGACCCGTTCCAGGCACGTCGACGGGGCGACGCCGACCGTGCGGGCCAGTTCCCGGTTGGTCTGCCGCGCGTCGGCCTGCAGGTGCGCCACGATCGCCGCATCAAGTTCGTCCACGGGCGGGATTATCACCCACCCGCCGAACGACGTTCGGATCCGGCAGTCGCGCGGTGTGTGGGTGGCTACTTTGCGGGCATGGAACACGAACTGGTCATCACACGGCGAGGACCCCGTTGCGGGCTGCCGGTCACCGTGGCGATCCACTCCACCGCCCGCGGGCGGGCCGCCGGCGGCTGCCGGCTCAAGCATTATCCGCACTGGCGGGACAGCGTCACCGACACGCTGCGCCTGTCCGAGGCGATGACCGCCAAGTGCGCGATCGCCGGGCTGCCGCTGGGCGGCGGCAAGACCGTGGTCGCGATGCCCGAGCAGGGGTACGCCGGGGACCGCCGCGACGTGCTGCTCGACGTCGGGGACACGATCGCGCTGCTGGACGGCCGGTACGCGACCGGCCCGGACGTGGGCACCGGCCCGGACGACATGGCCGTGATCGCCGAGCGTACGCCGTACGTCTTCTGCCGCCCGGAGTCGGCCGGCGGCAGCGGCGATTCCTCGCCGCACACCGCCACCGGCGTGTTGTCCGCGCTGCGCGCGGTCTGCGCGCACCGGTTCGGCTCGCCGGCTCTGGCCGGCCGCAGCTTCGCGATCCTGGGCCTGGGCCGGGTCGGCGCCCACGTGCTGCGGATGCTGGCCGGCGAAGGCGCCCGGCTGATCGCCGCCGACGTCGACGACAGCCGCCGGGAGGTCGCCGCCCGGCACGGCGCGGCCTGGACGACTCCGCAACAGTGCCTGAGCGCCGAGGTGGACGTGCTGGTGCCGGCCGCTCTCGGCGGGCTGCTCACCGCGCGGTCCGTGCCGGCGCTGCGCTGCGCGGCGGTCGCCGGGCCGGCCAACAACCAGCTCGACACCCCGGCCACCGCGCGGCTGCTGCACGAGCGCGGCATCCTGTGGGCGCCGGACATCGTGGTCGGCGCCGGCGGCCTGATCCACGCCACCGCCGTGGAGTTGCTGCACGAGTCGCCGGCGCAGGTCGCTGCCCGCCTCGACGGCATCGGCGACACGCTCACCCGCGAATTCCTCGCGCCGCGGCGCACGGGCGGGGATGCCGCGCACACGGGGTCGTAGCCGCGGGCGGATCCTCTCAGCCGCGCGGTGGCCACCGGCCGGGCCATAGCCCGGGACGGGTCTAATCGGGCTGGCGTTGCCGCAGGTAGGCCAGGACCGCCTCGCGGGTGGTGCGCACCCCGAACAGGGCGCGGGCCTCGGCGATGCGCCGGTTGGCGGTGCGCAGGGACAGGAATTCGGCGGCGGCCGCGGCCGCGATGGTGTCGCCGGCGGCCAACCGGTCGAGCAGGGCCCGCTGCTCCGGGATCAAGCTGGCGAGCGGGTCGGCGCCGTCGGTGCCGCGCTGCACCGGACCGATCCGGCCCAGGTCGTCGACCAGGGCCCGCCCGGCCGGGGACTCGGTGTCACAGACCGCTACCACGCCGGCGCCGCGGGCCGCGGCCAGCACGGCCAGGCGTGCGGTGTCGGCGTCCTCGTCGCCGATGCGCCCGTGCAGCACGATGCGCGCGGCGCCGACGTCCCACGCCTGGTCCGGCAGGGCGAATCCGGGCCGGGCCGTCCAGCCGTCGCGGGCCAGTCGGCGCAGGACGGTGTCGGCATCGGCGGCGGTGGCAACTACGTGGCGTGGTGCGTCGGACTGTGTGTTCACCGGCCATCCTCGCTGTTGTCACTGGTGGCGCCTCGGGTCGGGGAGGTGGTCGCGAAGGCCAGGGCGGCCGCTTCGGTGCGGGTGCGGGCGCCGAGTTTGCGCATGCTGGCCCGGATGTGGGTGTCCACGGTCTCGGAGGAGATGCCCAGTTGCCCGGCGATGCGGCGGGTCGGTTCGCCGGCCGCGACCAGCCGCAGCACGTCCTGCTCGCGCTGGGTGAGCCCGCCGTGGGAGCGGCGGCTGCGCACGTCGCGGTGCACCCGGTGCTGGCGCAGGCCGCGGCGGGCGCGGCCGGCCAGCACGGTGAGCCCGGCGGTGTCTGCCAGTTCCTCGGCGCGCAGCAGCGCCGCGACGGCGTGGTCGCGGTCGGGGTCGGTCAGGCCGGCGGCGATCAGGCAGCGGATCTGCTCGCGCAGGGCGATCGGCTGCCAGCTGTCGGCGGCTGCCGGGAAGCCGGATCCGACGGCCCAGGCGGTCAGGGTGCGCCGGGCCGGGCCGGGCAGCCCGGTGGGGATCGGGGAGATCTCCGGCACGCCGAGGTCGTGCGCCGCCCAGCGGGCGGTGATCGCGTGCAGCCCGGCCAGCAGCCCGTCGCCGGGGTCTGGGGGGCCGCCGCGTTCGGGTTGCCCGTCGAGCCAGGCGGCCTCGCGGGCCACCCACCCGGTGGCCGGGTGCCGTGGCGCGGCCTTGAGCCGGGCCCGGGCGGCGGCGAGCAGCCCGGTGTCGGCCTCGATCAGCGCGGTCGCCGCGGTCGCGTAGGCGCGGGCCTGCTCGGGCAGGGTCAGATCGGTCAGGTTGGCGGCCTGCCGGACCACGGTGTCGGGGTCGCCGGCCGGGCCGTGCAGGGCCAGCGCCCAGCCGGCGGCGGCCAGGAACCGGGTCTGCCAGCCGTAGGCCAGGGCCTGGCCGGCGGCGTCCGCGGCGCGCAGGGCGACCTGGGCGGACTCGGTGAGGCGCCCGTCGGCGGCGAGGTGCTCGACGAGCAGCCACGCGCTCCACCGGGTGATCAGCGGGTCGCCGGCCGGGTCGGCGGCCGCGGCCAGGTCGGTGTCCCAGCCGGGGACCCGGTGGGCGGCGCGGACCGCGGCGATGGCCGCGGCGACCCCGGGCAGCGGCTCCGGGTGCCGGGCGGCGACCTTGTCGGCCAGGTCGAGCGCGGACATCGGCGTGGTGGCCAGGGCGGCCAGCAGCAGCACCCGGTCGCGGGCGGCGACCACGGCGGCCGCGGCGGTGTCCGGCACGCCGTGCACGGCGTCGTGGGCCGCGTGCGGGTCGCCGGCCTGCAGCAGCGCTTCGCCGTGCAGCACGGCGACCTCCAGGGCCAGTGGCGGCGCCGCGCCGGTCGGCCGGGCGCCGGCGGCGGCCAGCACGGTGGCGGCCTCGCCGGGGCGGCCGGCGACCAGCAGAGCGTCGGCTGCCGCCAGGCGTACCCGCAGGTCGACCGGGGTGTCCAGGGTGCAGGCGAACAGCAGCAGCGACGCGCGTTCGCCGGCGGCGCTCTGGTCGGCGGCGGCCAGGGCCTGCCGGTACGCGCCGGCGGCGTCCCCGGCGGCGGCCAGGTGCCGGGCGGCTTCGGCCGGCGCGGTGAGCTGGGCGAGCCGCTGGTGCATCTCGGCGCGGGCGGCCGGGTCGAGCAGGCCGGCAGCGGTCTCGGCGACGTACGCCGACACCGGGTACAGCGCGCCGCCGGGTTCGGCCTCGATCAGGCCGGCGGCGCGCAGGTCGGCGGCGCCGGGCCCGAGCAGCCCGGCCGGGGCGGGCCGGCCGAGCAGGCCGAGCGCGGCCAGCGCGGTGCGGGCGGTGCGGGGCAGGTCGGCCAGGGCGGTGGCGATCGCGTACGCAATCTGGTCGATGTCCTGCCCGGCCGGGGCCTTGCCGGCGGCCGCCTGCCGGGCCAGCGCGATGATCGCGAGGGGGTTGCCGCCGGCGCGGGCCGCGACCGCGGCCAGGGTGGCCTCGTCGAGGCGGGCGGCGGTGCGCCGGGCCAGCGCCAGCGACTCGGCGGCCGGCAGCGGCGGCACCGGCAGCCACGCGGTGGCGGCCTGGCGCAGCGCGTCGTGCAGGCCGGCGGGCAGCCGGTGCGGGGTGCGCAGGGCGACCACGACGCGGCACACCGTGGCCAGGTGCGGCAGGGCGGCGACGGTGGCCGGGTCGCAGTGCTGCACGTCGTCGAGCACGAGCAGCCCGCCGCGCACCCGGGACCGGACCGCTTCGGCCACCAGGTGCACGTCGTCGCCGGGCAGCCGGGCTCGCACCGCCCGGGACAGGGCGAGGGCGGGCACGGTGGCGAGCATGGCCAGGCCGCCACCGGCGTGCACGGGGCCGGGGACCGCCGCGGCGATGCGCTGCAGCAGCGTGCTGCGGCCGCATCCGGGCGGGCCGGTGAGCACGACGAGGGCCGGCCCGTGACGCAGAGTGGAGGATGCGGCCAGGTAAGGCTCGTCCGCCACTAGTGGTTCTCCTTCCCTGGCACGAACACGGGATCCCCGAGGCGGCGCCGGCCTCCGTAGGCTGTGCTGCGAGCAGGTGATCCCACCCGCGTGCCCCAGCGAGAAAGGCCCCGTTTCGTGACGTCGACTGCCGCCTTCCGCACATTGTCGCTGACGGTGTGCTCGGCTGACGAGTCGTGGTGACCGGCCCGCTCAGCGACCGACTGGCGACGTTGTGTCACGAGATCGTCACGGAATTCGGTTCCGGTGCTGGTGGCCAGCTACGACAGATCGGCAACCGTCTACACGAGCCCTTACGCGTCGCCATCGCCGGCCGCCTGAAAGCCGGAAAGTCGACACTCGTGAACGCCCTCATCGGCAGGCGCGTCGCGCCCACCGCGGCCGGCGAGTGCACCAGGGTCGTCACCCGCTTCCGGTACGGCCCGGCCGACCGGGTCGACATCGTCACCCGCGACGGCGACCGCCGCAGCCTGCCCCTCGACGACGACGGCATGGTCCCGGCCCGCCTCGGCGTGCCCGCCTCCCGCATCGCATACCTCGACGTGACCCTCACCAATGACCGGCTGCGCACCCTGACCGTCGTCGACACCCCTGGATTGTCGTCCACCGACACCGCGTCCAGCGAACGGGCCGAGCACGTCGTCGGCGACGCCCCGTTCGACGCCGACATCGACGCCGACTCGGCCCGCGAGGTCGCCACCGCCGAGGCCGTCGTCTACGTGTTCACCCAGGCCGTACGCGCCGACGACCTGCGCGCCCTGGACGCCTTCCACGACGCGTCCGCCCGCCTGGCCGCCAGCCCGATCAACGCCCTCGGCGTGCTCGCCAAGGCCGACACCCTGGCCGGCGGCGCCGCCGACCCGTGGCCGGTCGCCGGCCCGCTGGCCCGGCAGCAGGCCGCGCTGCTGGCCCGCACCGTCGGCGACGTCGTCCCGGTCTCGGCCCTGCTCGCCGAGACCGCCGGCGCCGGCCGCCTCACCGACGCCGACCGCGACGCCCTCGCCCAGCTCGCCACCCTCGCACCCGCCGACCGGGAACTGCTGCTCACCTCGGTCGACCTGTTCCGCACCCTGCCCGCCCCGCTCGGCCCCGACCACCGCGAACGGCTGCTGCACCGCCTCGACCTGTACGGCATCGGCTTCGCCTGCGCGCAACTGGCCGCCGAACCACGCCTGGGCACCGGCGAACTGGCCCGCCGCGTCCTGGCCGCGTCCGGCTTCCCCCGGCTGCGCCAGACCCTGCAACAGTCGTTCGGCTGGCGCTCCGACGCGATCAAAGCCGGCTGGGCCCTGACCCGGCTGGAACGCATCGCCGGGCACACCGGCGACGTGCGCCTGCGCGCCGCCGTCCGCGACGCCCTCGAAGACGTGCTGCGCGACCCCGCCTACCACCGGCTGCGCCTGCTCGACGCCGCGCAGCGCGCCGCCACCGGCGCCGTGCGCCTGCCCGCCGACCGCGAAACCGAACTGATCCGCCTGGCCACCTCCGACGACCCCCGCTGGATCCTGAACCTGCCCGACGCCACCGCCGCCGAACTGAGCAGCGCGGCGATCGCCGCCGCCGGCCGCTGGCGCGCCTACGCCGTCGACGGCGCCGGCCCCGCACAGGCCCGCGTCGCCCACATCGCCCACCGCGGCTTCCAGATCCTCGCCCAGGAGGTACGTGCCCGATGCGCGACCTGACCCCCCTGCTGGACGCCGCGATCCGCGACGCCCTGGCCTACCTGCGCACCACCGACATGGACGCCGCCGCCGACCTGGCCGAGCTGCGCCGCATCCGGCTCACCCGCCCCGGCGTGGTCGTCGTCGGCGAAACCAAACGCGGCAAGAGCTCCCTGGTCAACGCCCTGCTCGGCGTGCCTGGCCTGTCCCCCGTGGACGCCGCCGTCACCACCGCCGCCTACCTCGGCTTCGTCCCCGGCGACCAGCTGACGGCCCAAGCCTGGCTGCCCGAGGGCGGCGACCCCGTCGCCGTCGACGACCTCACCGCCTGGGCCACCGGCCGGCACCGTGCCCGCCGCATCGAGATCACCCACCCCGCGCCGCTGCTGCGCCACCTGAGCCTGCTCGACACCCCCGGCGCCGGCGGCCTCGACCCGGCACACGCCACCGTCGCGCTCGACGCGGTGCGCCGCGGCACCGCGCTGCTGTTCGCCGCCGACGCCTCCGCCCCCCTGTCCCAGCCCGAACTGGACTTCCTGGCCCAGGCCGCCGAACGTGTCGACGCCGTCGTCTTCGCCCTCACCAAAATCGACGCCTACCCGCAGTGGCGGCGCATCGCCGACGACAACCGCGCCCTGCTGCAGGCCCACGCCCCCCGCTTCGCGGCCGCCCCCTGGTACCCGGTCTCCGCCCGCCTCGCCGAACTGGCCCTGGCCGCCGACGGCGCCCGCCGTAGCGCCCTCACCGACGCCTCCAAGATCCCCAGCCTGCAGCACGCCCTGATCGAACTCGCCGGACGCGGCCACCAACTGCAACTGGCCAACGTGCTGCGCGCCGCCCGCGGCGAACTCGGCCGCCTGGACACCCTCGCCGAAGCGAAACTGCAGGCCGCCACCGGCGACCCGGCCCGCCAGGCGCAGCTGCGCGCCGAACGCGCCGCCCTGGCCGCCCGCCGGCGCACCGAGTCACGCCAATGGACGCTGCTGCTCAACGCCGAAGTGCAACGCGCCCGCGTGGAAACCGTCGGCGCGCTGCGCAGCCGCACCGCCGAGATCCAGCACGAACTGTCCACCCGCATCGAGAAACTTCGCGGCGAACAACTGGCCAGGCTCCCCGACGAGCTCGACACCGAGCTGCAGGCCGTCGCCGCCGACCTGTCGCAACGCCTCGAACACACATTCGGCCAGGTCGCCGAAACCGTCCTGACCAGCGCTTTCGACGACGCCGAACGCGACGCCGTGCTCGGCCGGGTCAACGCGACCCTGCGACACGAGCTGGCTGCCACCCCACCACGCGACGGATCCGGCGACAACCTGCTGATCGCCCTGTCCGCCGGCGGCATCGCGTTCATGGCCGGCCGCGGCGCCGCACTGGGCATGTCCGCGCTCGGCGCCGCCGGCGGCCTGCTGATCCCGGTCGCCGGCATCGGCCTCGGCCTGGCCGCCGGCGGCTACGTGCTGTACCGGCGGCGGGTGCACACCGACCGCCAGCACGCCCGGCTCTGGCTGCGCGACGTCCTCGCCGAGGCCCGCGCCGCCCTCGCCGACGAGGTCACCGTCCGCTTCACCGACCTGCAGTACGCCCTGTCGGTGGCGCTCGACGACGCCGCCGAACGGCGACTGCGCGACCTGGACGCCCAGATCGCCGAGATCGACGCGGCCGCCGCCGAGGACGCCGCCGGCCGCGCCAAACGCCGCGCCGCGGCACAGCAGGAGCTTGACGCAGTACGAGTACGGGTACGGCAGGCCGACGAGGCGCTGCTGCGCGCGCGTGCCCTGACCCCCGCGCCGATCGACGACGAGAGGTAGAGATGAGCGACCACTGGGGCGGATTCGACCACCACGACGACGACGGGCTCCCCGACTTCCCGGACCTGCACGATCTGAGCGACACCCACGACCTGCCGGACCTGGGCGACCACCACGAACCCGGCGACCCGCACACCGGCCCGGCCGACCCGCACCACGAAGAAGCCGAGCTCCCGGACCCGCCCGAGCCCCGGGAGACGATCGCCGCCGACGACTTCCCACCCGCGCTGCACGTCGGCGACCTGCCCGAACCCTTCGACGGTTTCCCCTGGGTCGACGCCACCACCCTCGGCGGCGCCGACACCTACCACCCACCCACCCAGCCGGTCGACCCGCACGAGCTGGCCGCCTACGCCGGCGTCGACATCCCCGACGGCGCGGACCCGTGGACCGCCCTGGCCACCTCCGACGACCCGGCCGTCGCCGCCCTGGCCCGCTGGTGGACACCGGATGAACAGTGACCTGCGTCTCGCCTGAACGCACCGCGGATGGCATCATGTGCGCGCACCGACCCACATCCTGGAGCGCACACGATGGCCGTCACCGGCACACCGATCCCCGTCCCCGCCGGTAGACGGGAACGCCGCGGCTGGTACTTCTACGACTGGGCGAACTCGGCGTTCCAGACCACCGTCATCACCGTGTTCCTCGGCCCGTTCCTGACCACCGTCACCGAACAGGCCGCCGGCTGCGCCCCGGGCGCCGACGACTGCGACGGCGTCGTGCACCCGCTCGGCATCACCGTGGCCGCCGGCAGCTACTACCCGTACCTGGTATCGCTGTCGGTCTTGCTCACCGTCTTCGTCCTGCCCGTGATGGGCGCCATCACCGACCGCGCGCCCCGCAAGAAACCCCTGCTCGCCGGCGCCGCGTTCGTCGGCGCCGCAGCCACCGCCGGGATGGGCTTCGTCACCGGTGACCGCTACCTGCTCGGCGGCGTCCTCTTCGTGATCGCCAACATCGCGTTCGGCGCCGCCATCGTCGTCTACAACTCGTTCCTGCCCCAGCTCGCCGAGCCGGACCAGCGCGACCGCGTCTCCAGCCGCGGCTGGGCCATCGGCTACCTCGGCGGCGGCCTGCTGCTGGCCCTCAACCTGATCGCCGTCAGACTCCTGAGCCAGGACGGCAACCCGCAACGCACCCTCGACATCGCCCGCTGGTCGATCGTCTCGGCCGGTCTCTGGTGGGCCGCGTTCACCCTGATCCCGCTGCTCTGGCTCCGCGACCGCCCCGGCGCCGAGAGCACCACCGAGCGCGGCAACGTGCTCACCGACGGCTTCACGCAGCTGCGCCGCACCATCGCGCACCTGCGCGCCTACCCGCTCACCCTGGCCTTCCTCGGCGCCTACCTGATCTACAACGACGGCATCCAGACCGTCATCAACCTGGCCAGCCAGTTCGGCACCGAAGAACTCAAGCTGTCGCAGGACACCCTGATCATCACCGTCCTGATCGTGCAGTTCCTCGCCTTCGGCGGCGCCCTGCTGCTCGGCGCGCTGGCCACCCGCATCGGCGCCCGCAACACCATCCTGATCAGCCTGGCCCTGTGGCTGCTGGTCGTCGTCGCCGCGTTCTGGCTACCCGCCGGCCGGCCCGGCTACTTCATGGTCCTCGGCGCCGGCATCGGCCTGGTCCTGGGCGGCAGCCAAGCCCTCAGCCGCAGCCTGTTCTCCCAGCTCATCCCGGACGGCCGGGAAGGCGAGTACTACGGCTTCTACGAGATCAGCGACAAAGGCACCAGCTGGCTCGGCCCCCTGCTGTTCGGCCTGATCTACCAGCTGACCGCCAGCTACCGCCTCGGCATCGTCTCGCTCGTCGTCTTCTTCGTCGCCGGCGGCATCCTGCTGGCCCTCGTCCCCATCCGGCGGGCCGTCACCGCCGCCGGCAACACACCCCCGAAAATCATCTGATGGACATCAGCATCGACCCGGACTCCCCGGTCCCGCCCTACGAACAGGTCCGCCTGCGGATAGCCGCCCTGGCCGCCGACGGCACCCTGGCCGCCGGCACCAAACTGCCACCGGTGCGCCACCTCGCCACCGACCTCGGCCTGGCCACCAACACCGTCGCCCGCGCCTACAAGGAACTCGAACAGGCAGGCCTCGTCGAAACCCGCGGCCGCGCCGGCACCGTCGTCACCGCCCGCGCCACCGGCACCTCCCTACGAGCCCAGATCGCCGCGAACACCTACGTGGAAACCACCCGCGCGCTCGGCATCCCCCCGCAGACCGCCCTGGCCCTGGTCGAGGCCGCCCTGCAAGCCTGACTTCGACGACCGATTCCGGGTACGCGGCGGGCCGGCCGACAGCAGCGCCGTCCGTTCCCGCCGATCAGGTCCGCGACGCCAGCGTGCCCAGCACGGCCGCGGTCTGCTCGCTCCAGGCGACCAGCGACGTGGCATCGCAGCGCTGCGGATCGTGCCACCACTCGACGACGAACGCGCCGTCCGCGGTGTGCCAGCGCACCTCCACGGGATGCCGGCCGATCGGCGCGGCGGGCACGTCCACCCGCGACAGCGGCTGCCTCGACGCGCGGCCCGCGGCACCGCCCGGCCCCGGCCCGGCGAGCAGGACAGCGGGCTCGGGCAGCTCACGGAAACGCTCGGCGGCCGGGCCGTACAGGTAGCGCAGCACCCCGTACCCCAGGCCGCGGCGGGGAACGTCGCGGCAGGACCGTCCGGCAGCGCCGACCGCGTCCGGGGCCGGGTGGACGGTGACCGGGTAGATCGCCGAGTACGGTCCCACCGACCGGCCGAGCTCCATCGCCGGGTTAGCGGTCCGCACGTCGCCGAGCACGTCCACCGTCATCGTGGCCCGGCCGGTGAGCCGCTGCCAGGCCGAGCCCATCGCGGCCAGCAGGATCTGCGCCCCGCTGGCCTGCGCGCGCCGCCGCACGGCCCACAGCCCGTCGGCGGCGGTGACCTGCCGCAGCACCCGCCACGGGCCGGGACGCCCCGGCACGGACAGACCGTCGGGCGCGACGTCGAGGACCGCCGTCCAGTGGTCCAGTTCGGCCAGCAGGCTCCGGTCGTTCGTCAGCGTCTGCGTGTAACGGGCCCAACGCGCCCACGGCGTGCTGGCCGGCAACGTCACCGCGTGGCCGGTGACCAGGTGACGGTACGCCGTGGTCAGCTCCTCGGTGAGGATCCGCACGGATGCCTGATCCACCCGGTTCGTGACCATGACCAGGAACGTGTCGCTGCCGGTCTCGACGAACGACGTCGCGCCGACCAGGTCCAGCAGGGTGTCGGCGGCGGCCAGGCTGTCCCGGCCGGCGGTGACCGTCGGCAGGTCGCGCGCCGGTTCGGTCCGCTCCTGCCGCCACACGCCGTGCGCCCTGACCGGGACCAGGCTCAGCAGGTCGTGCCGGGCCACGACAGCGGCGACGGCCTGCCGCACGAGCGCCCGGTCCGCCCGCGGCCCCAGCCGGAACATCACGGGCATGCCCCGATGCCCGGGAGCGCGCAGATACAGCAGCTGCGTCGGCGTCAACGGCACGTCCTCCTCGTCCACCTCGTCCACCGGTGGCGGCGCCGGCGGCGCCTTGTGCCGCACCTGCGCGATCAGCGAGGTCAGCGTCGGGTTGTCGAACAGGTCGCGCGGGCGCACGTCGATGCCCCGCGCCCGGGCCCGGGACGCGAACCTGGTGGCCATCACCGAGTCGCCGCCGCGCTGGAAGAAGTCGTCGCCGGGCTCGGCGTCGTGCACACCGAGCGTCTCGCGCCACAGCCGGGTGAGCACCTCGGCGGTCTGTCCCGAGGCGGCCGGTTCGACCCGGGCCCGGTCGCCGGCGGCCGGCGCGGCAGCCGGTTCGAGCCAGTGGCGGGTACGCCGCAACGGATATCCGGGCAGGGCGACGCGCATCGCCTCCGGATCCGGCGCCGCCGCTGCCAGCTCCGGCTGGGTGTGCCCCGACTCCAGCAGGTCGCAGGCCTGCGAGAGGGTCGATGCCGACACCACGAAGCGATGGTCGAACTGCTGCCTGCCGACAGCCAGGGTGTGCGCCACGTCCGCCAGCGGGATCTGCGGCCGGCTGCGCAGGTGCGCGGCCAGGGCCGTGCGCATGCCGGCCAGGGCGTCGCGGTCGCGGGCGCTGAGCACCAGCACCCGGGGACGCTCGTCCGCCGGCCGCTGCCGCCGCTGGGGGCCTTCGGCGACGACCACGTGCGCGTTGGTGCCGCCCACCCCCAGCGACGTCACCCCGGCGACCCGGGGCCGACGCGCCCAGCCCGTCCCGTCCGCCAGGATGCGAAACGGCGAGTCGTCGACCCGCAGTTCCGGATGCGGTGCGGTGAACTGCGCGGTGCCGGGGATCCAGCCGTTCTCCAGCGCCAGCACGGTCTTGATGAGCCCGGCGATGCCGGAGGCCGCCTCCAAGTGGCCGATGTTGCCCTTGACCGATCCGACCACGCAGGTCCCGGCCGCCGGCAGCGCGTCGCGCAGCGCGGCCATCTCCACCGGGTCGCCCAGCGCGGTGCCGGTACCGTGCGCCTCCACGTATCCGAGGTCGCCCGGCTCGACCCCGGCCACGGCGAGGGCCTCGGCGACGACCGCCGACTGCATCCGCATGCTCGGCGCCGAGAATCCCATCTTCAGCGAGCCGTCGTTGTTCACCGCGCTGCCCCGGATGACGGCACGCACGTTGTCGCGGTCCGCCACCGCGTCCGGCAGCCGCTTGAGCACGACGGCGCCACCGCCGCTGCCGAAGACCGTGCCGTTGGCGGCCACGTCGAAGGGCCGGCAGTGCCCGTCCGGCGACATCACCGCGTTGACGTCGTAGAGGTAGCCGACCCGGTGCGGCACCTTCACCGCCATCCCACCGGCCAGCGCCACGTCGCACTCGCCGCACAGCAGGCTCTGACACGCCAAATGCACCGCGACCAGCGAACTCGAACAGGCGGTCTGCACGGTCAGCACAGGACCGTGCAGGTCGAGGGCGTGGGCCACCCGGGCGGCCAGGAAGTTGTTGTCCGCCAGCGACAGCGCCTCCATGACGGCCAGCGACGTACCGCCACCGAACAACTGCGCGGCATCGTGCCGGGCCAGCACGTGCTGATGCAGGTAGCCGGTGAACGACCCGGCGCCGAACACCGCGATCGCGCCGCCGGACCGGCTCGGCACGCACGCCGCGTCCTCCAGCGCCTGCCAGCAGCTCTCCAGGAACAGCCGCTGCTGCGGGTCGAGCGCCGCGGCCGTGGCCGGCGCCAGGCCGAAGAACTCGGCGTCGAAGTCGGCGAACCCGGCCAGCGTGGCCGCCCGGCGCACATAGCCGGGGTGGCGCAGCAACTGCTCGGGCACCCCGTTGGCCCGCAGCTCCCGTTCGTCGAGATCCTCCAGGCAGTCGCGGCCGGCCACCAGGTTCGCCCAGTACTCGCCGACGTCACCGGCCTGCGGGAACCGGCCCGCCATGCCGATGACGGCGATCGGCTGCGCGGCGCCGGCGCTCATGACCGGCTCCGCGTACCGCGCTGGGCCAGCGCCGCCGCCCGCAGGCGGGCCCGACCGGCCGCTGCCGCGCCCACCTCGGTGGCCGGGCTGGGCGCCGCCGCGCCCAGCCCGGCCATCACGTCGTCCGCGACCTCGCCGGCGCTGTGGCCGCCGAGCAGCCGGGCGACCGGCACATCCACCCCGAAGTCCTCCCGGACCGCGTTCTTGATCTGCACCGCGGCCAGCGAGTCCAGTCCGGCCTGCACCAGTGGCCGGTCCTCGGGCAGCTCACCGGCCGCGAATCCGAGCACCGCCGCGGCCCGGGCGAGCACCTGCTCGCCGACCAGCCGCCGGCGCTCCGGCCCCGACCGGCCGGCCAGCGAGTCGGCGCAGAACCGGGCAGCGGTGTGAAAGTGGCCGAAGAAGTCCGACCTGACGATGTGCGGGTACGCGGCGGCCAGCGCCGCCTGGTCGAAACGGGCCACGCTGACCTGGACCACGTCGCCGGCCAGCAGCTGCGCGAGCACGGCCAGGGCGGTGCGCGCCGGGATCGGGGCCACGCCCGCCAGCTGCCTGCCCGCCGCCGCGCCGGTTCCGGCCCAGCGGCCCCAGTTGACGGTGACCGCCCGGATCCCCTCCCCGCGTAGCCGGGCTCCGAACGCGTCGAGCCAGCCGTTGGCCGCGGCGTGCGCGCCCTGCCCGGGCGCACCGGCCACCGACGCCAGCGACGAATAGCTCACCCACCAGTCGAGCTGCCGGTCGCCCAGGGCGGCACGCAGCCGCTGAGCGCCGCGCACCTTCGGATGCCACACCCGCTCGACGCGGTCGGCGTCGAGATCCTCCAGCAGGCTGTCGTCGAGCACACCGGCGGCGTGCACGACCCCGCGCAGCCGGTGTCCGCGGCTCTCGGCCAGCACGACAGCCCGCTCGGCGGTCTCGGTGATGTCGCCGGTGACCACCAGAACGTCCGCGGCGGCCGCCCGCGGACCCGACCGGCCGCACACCACCACCGTGCCCGCCCCCTGCCGCGCCAGCCATCGCGCGGTCCGCAGCCCGATGCCCCGGGTTCCGCCGGTGACCAGGTAGGCGCCGTCGGGCCGGACCGGCGCGGGCCCGGTGCGCGCCGGCGGCCCGACCGGCACGAACCGGGCGCAGCGCCGCCCGCCGTGCCGGTAGGTGACCTCGTCCTCCGTGGTGCGGGCGACCTCCGCGGCGCCGCCCGGGTCGTCCACCACCGACAGCGGCAGCTCCGGGTGCTCGTGCCGCAGCGCGCGCACCAGGCCGGCCACGGCGGCGTGGTCCGGGTCGGCCGCGTCCAGCACCACGACGACCCGATCGTAGGGTGGCCCGGCCGCCAGGATCTCCCGCACGGTCGTCGCCACGGCCAGCACCAGCTGCGGGCCGCGCACCCCGTCCGGCATCCGCACCACCCGCCCGGCCGGCCCGGACGGGCGCGGCGCGGGCACCCACTCGATGCCGTACACCAGGTCCTGCCACGGGTCGACGTTGTCCAGCGAGGTCAGCCGGACGCCGTCGAGAGCCGCGACCCACCGCCCCGACCTGTCGTACACCGCGACGCTCGCCAGCCGGTCGCCGTTGTCCGCGGGCTCCACGTCGGCCCGGCAGATCAGGTCACCACCCAGTGCCCGCCGGGCCCGCACACCGCCGATCCCGGCCGGCACGACAGTCGCCGGCGTCTGCCCGTGCGCCACCGACGCGATCCCGTGCAGGCACGCGTCCAGCATCGCCGGGTGCAGAACGAACCGGTCGTCCGGCGGCAACGATACCGGCCAGGACACCAGGGACCACTCGCCACGCACTCCGGTCGTCGCGGCGAACGCCGGCCCGTGTTCCAGCCCGGCCGAGCGCAGCCGCTGATACACCGCACCGGCGCCGTCCCACCGGGTCACCGGCGCGATGTCGTCACCGGCCCGGCCGTCCGCGCGCCGCACGGTGGCCACGGCGGCGGGCCCGGCCCCGCCCGCGGTGACCTCCACCGTCGCGGCGCCGCCCGCGCCGGTCATGGTGGTCGTCAGGGTCACCGGCTGCGACAGCGGCACCAGACACCGCAGCCGCAGTCCGGACACCTCGATCGCGGACACCGGCGCGTCCCAGGCCGCACACGCGGCGGCCACGACGATCTCGGCCAGCGCCGAACCCGGCAGCACCACCCGCCCGTTCACCCGGTGCTCGGCCAGCCACGGCAGCCGGTCGAGATCGACAGTCGCCTGCCACAGGTGCCGGTCAGCGAGCTCGACGTGATCGCCGAGCAGCGGATGCCGATCGTCGCGACGCCGCGTGAGCGCCCGGTACGGTTTGCGGTCCCAGGCCATCGTCGGCAGCTCGGCCAGCCGGCCCGCGGGGTGCACGTTCTCCCACGCGACCGGCACCCCGTGGCAGTGCAGCCGGCCCAGCCCGGCCAGCAGAGCCGGCCGGGCCGGCTGGTCACGCCGGACCGATCCGGCCACCACGGGGTCCACGATCCCGCAGTCGGCAAGCGTGTCCGACACCGCGCCCGTCACCACCGGATGCGCTGAGATCTCCAGGAAACACCGGTGCCCGTCCCCGGCCGCGGCCTGCACCGCCTGCGCGAACCGGACAGGATTGCGCAGGTTGTCCGCCCAGTAGCCGGCGTCGAACGACGGCGCGACCCCCGGTGACACCGTGCCGTAACACATCGTCGTCACGTCCCGGACCTCGATGTCGCCGAGGCTCGCGGTCAGCTCACCGACGATGGCCTCGACCTGCCGGCTGTGCGCGGCGAAACGAACCCCCGGCACCCGGTACGCGGCGATGCCATCGGCCTCGCAGCCGCCGATGAACCGCTCGACGTCCCCGGGCCGGCCGGACACCACACACGCCCGCGTCGAGCTGTGCACCGCCAGGTCCAGCACGCCGTCACCGCCGATCCTGCGCAGCACCGCCGCGGCGGGCGACTCCACCAGCGCGACCGCCCCACCGCCACCCAACCGGCGTTCGGCCAGCGCCGACCGGCGGCAACTGACCCGCGCCCCGTCGGCGGCCGACAGCGCGCCGGCCACCACCGCCGCGGCGACCTCACCCATCGAGTGCCCGATCACCGCGACCGGCTCGACCCCGTAGTGCCGCCACGTCGCCGCCAGCCCCACCTGCACGGCGAACAGCGCCGGCTGCGCCAGCGCCATCCCGGCGTCCTCCAGATCCGTACCGGTCAGCAACGCGGACGCGGCCCGGCCGCACTCACGCACGAAGACGTCGTCGAGCCCGGCGACCACCGCCGCGAACGCCGGCTCACCCGCCATCAGCTCCCGGCCCATGCCGGTCCACTGCGAACCGTGCCCGGAGAACACGAACACCGCGCCGCGCTGCTGCGCGGCCACCGTGCCCCGCTCCCAGCCACCGCCGCGCAGCCGCTCGATCAGCTCCTCCCGGTCACCGGCCACCACGGTCAGCCGCTCCCGCAGGTGCGCACGCCGCCGGGCCAGGGTGTACCCGACGTCGGCCAGCGCGACAGCGGCGCCCTCGTTCTCCAGCCAGTGCGCCAGGCGCGCCGCGTTGGCCTGCAACGACCACACCGACCGCGCCGACACCGGGAACAGACCGGTCATCGCAGCTCCTCGACCACTTCCGCATACCACTGCAGGATCGGCAACAGGTCCTCGGCCGAGGCCGGCGGCAGCGGGAGCACGCACCGGGAGACCCCCGCCTCGCGGTAGCCGGTGATGACGTCCTCGTCAGCCGGCACGCCGAACACCGTGACCGGCACCGACATCCGCCCCGCCGCCGAGGCCCGGTCGCGCAGCTCGGCGACGTCGTCGGCGAACCCGTCCCCGAGCAGGGCGTGCCGGGGCATCCACTCGGCGTCCAGCTGCAGCACCCGGTCGATCGCACCTGGCCCGTTGCCGCCGTACAGGATCGGCGGGTGTGGCCGCTGCACCGGCTTGGGCACCGACCACAGCGCATCGAAGGCGACGAACCGCCCGGCGAACGACGCCTCGTACTCGGTCCAGATCCGTTTCATCGCCGCCACGTGCTCCACCAGCCGGGCGGTCCGGGTCCGCGGGTCAGCGCCCTGGTTGAGCATCTCCGCACGGTTCCAGCCGGCGCCGACCCCGAACAGGAACCGGCCGCCGGACACCACATCGATGCTGGCCACCTGCTTCGCCAACGGGATCGGATGGCGGATCGGCACCTGGCAGACACCGGTGCCCAGCCGCAACCGGCTGGTGGCCGTGGCCGCCACGGCCAGCGCGACGAACGGGTCGATGCCCTGCATCGCCTCCGGCGCGATGTGCTCCCCGCCGGGATGCACATCGGATGCCCGCACCGGCACATGGGTGTGCTCGGGCACGAACAACGACTCGAAACCGTGCTCCTCGGCCGCCCCGGCCACCGCCGCCGCATCCAGGGAGAAGTCGGTGACCAGCATCATCACACCGAAATCCATGAACAGACCTCACGTTCCCGGGCGGCGCAGCACAGCATGCGCGTTCACACCACCGAAACCGAACGAACTCACCCCGATCAGCGCATCACCGGCCGGCAGCGGCGTGGGCTCGGCCACCACGGCAAGCCCCAGCCGACCGAAGTCGATGCGCGGATTCGGGCTGCGGAAATGCGCCGTCGGCGGAATCACCCCGTGCTCCAGCGACAACACCGCCTTCACCAGACCCGCGACCCCCGCGGCCGCCTCCAGATGCCCCAGGTTCGACTTCACCGACCCGATCAGCAACGGACACCGCCGGCCACCACCCAGCACCGCCCCCAACGCCGCCGCCTCGATCGGATCACCCAGCGGCGTCCCGGTGCCATGCGCCTCGACATAGCACACCTCCTCGGGCGCGACCGCGCCGTAAACCTCACCCAGCAGCGCCCGCTGCGCCCCCGGACTCGGCGCCATCAGGCCGTTCGACCGTCCGTCCTGATTGACCGCACTGGCCAGCACCCGCACATGCCCGCCACCCGCGTCACCGGGCCGTTGCAGCACCACCGCCACACAACCCTCGCTGCGCACATACCCGTCCGCCGCCGCGTCGAACGGCCGGCACCGGCCACCGGGCGCCATCGCGCCCGCACGATCGAAATTCACGGTGACCGCCGGCCCGAGGATCACATTCACCCCCGCGACCACCGCCAGGTCGCTCTCCCCGCTCTCCAGGCTGCGCCTGGCCAGATGCAGCGCCACCAGAGACGACGAACAGGCCGTGTCCACCGTCAGGCTCGGACCACGCAGATCCAGCACGTAGGACACCCGGTTGGCCAGCACAGCGGCCGCCACACCGGTCCCCGTCCACCCGCTGATCCCCGCCGGATCGGCCAGCCGCTCCCGGCCGTAGTCGTTGGTGCACGCCCCGACGAACACCCCGGTCCGGCTGCCCGCCAGCCGATCCGGCGGAATGCCCGCATGCTCCAGCGCCTCCCACACCACCTCGAGCACGATCCGCTGCTGCGGATCCATCTCGACAGCCTCCCGCGGCGCGATCCCGAAGAACGCCGCATCGAAGTCGTACACCGCGTCGAGAAAACCACCAGCCCTGGTCGTCCCCTCCGGCACGCGACAACCGTCCCACCGGCCCGCCGGCACCTCGGTCACCACATCACCACCGGCCAGCAACAGCCGCCACAACGCCGCCGGCGAATCGACACCACCGGGCAACCGGCAGCCGACACCCACCACCGCGACCTGCGACCCCGTACCCACCGCCCGCACCACCGGTGCCGGCTCCTCCCCGGACAGGAACCCGGCGAGCCGGCGCAGTGTCGGCTGCTGCCACAGAACGACCGGCTCCACCGGCCGCCCCAGCACATCCTCCAACTCACCGGCGATCCCCACCGCGTCGCGAGAACCGACGCCGTAGTCGGCGAACGGCCGATCGGGATCGATCTGCGCGGCCGGCACCCCGGCATACGCCGCGAGCCGCTCCGTCAGCCACCGCCGCACATCAACCACCGCCGAACTCCCCACGCTCGAACCGGATCCGGCACTCCCGCCGGCGCGGCTTGCCGCTCGACGTGACCGGCAGCCCGCCGGCCCGCAGCAGAACCAACGCATGGACACCCACGTCATGATGTCGCGACACCTGGGCCCGCACCCGCGCACGGATCACCTCGGCATCGGCCGCCGACACCCGCGACACCGGCTCGGCGACCACCACCAGCCGCTCCGCATCATCGATCTCCGACCCGAACGCGACCACCCGCCCCCGGCGCAGCCACGGACCCGCCTCCTCGACAGTGGCCTCGATATCCGCCGGACAATGATTACGCCCGTCGATGACAATCAGATCCCGCAACCGGCCCGTCACATACAACCGGCCGTCCAGCAGAAACCCGAGATCCCCGGTACGCAACCAGCCGGCGCCACCGCCGCCGAACGTCTCGGCGGACCGCTGCGGCTGCCCCCAGTACCCACCACACACATTGGCGCCACGAACCCAGATCTCCCCCACCGCATCGGTCGCCGCACCCGTACCGGGACGCACGATGCGCACCTGCTGCCGCACCGGACGCCCCGAACTGACGATCAACCGCGCCCCGGCGTCAGCCACGCCGACCGGCCGGACCCGGCCCGCGCACAACTCCTGCCGGTCGAACGCGCCGACCCGCACCGGCCGACCCGGCTCGTGCGCCGTCACCACCAGGGTCGCCTCCGCCAGACCGTAACCCGGGCAATGCGCCTCGTGCCGGAACCCGCAAGCCGCGAAAGCCTCGGTGAACCGGACCAACGTCCGATGCCGCACCGGCTCCGCGCCGTTACCCAACGCCCGCAACCCGGACAGGTCGATGCCCGCGCGCCGCTGCGGCCCGACCCGATCGACACACAGATCCAGACCGAAATTCGGCGACATGGTATGCGTGGCCCGCTCCGCGGTCAGCAACTCCAGCCACCGCCGCGGTTGCTTGACGAACGCCAGCGGCGCCAGACACGTCACCGCCACCCCCCGCGACAACGGCAACATCACCGAGAACATCAAACCCATATCGTGAAAGAACGGAAGCCAGCTGACCAGCCGCGAAGACTCATCCCCCGGCAACCAGGCACCCAGCTGCGCCACCGCGGCCACCACATTGCGATGCCGGACCCGCACACCGGCCGGCGCCCTGGTCGACCCCGACGTGTACTGCAGATAAGCCACCGCATCACCGGCCGGCGCCGGCGGCAGCCCCACCCCGCCACCCGAACCCAGCCGATCGACCGCCACCACCTCCCGCGGCGGCGCCACCAGAGCCGGCGACGCCAGCAACCGCCCCACCGCGTCCAGGTGCCGGCCACTGGTCAGCACAACCTCCGGCGTGCAATCAGCTATCACGTTCACCAGCCGGTCGAACGGCCGGTACGGCTCCGGCGCGAACAACGGCACACCGATCACCCCGGCCCGCAGACAACCGAGAAAAGCAACGACGTAATCACCGTCATGCCCGCACAGGATCGCCGCGCGCTCACCCGGGCGAGTGGCGCGCAGCAGGCAAGCCGCCACCGCGGCACTGCGATCAGCCAGCTCGCGGCAGGTCAGCGCGCTACGCACACCACCGTCGCTGCCGTAGTCCACGAACGTCATCGCGACGCCGTCCGGACGCTGCTCAGCCGCACGCGCCACCGCGGCACCCGGACCCAGCCCCCGCAGGCCCGTCACGTCCCGGCCCATCCCGTCCCCCACCAGCCACCACGGCCGGATCCGCACGCCACACACCAGCCACCCGACACCACCGCGGCGCGCCGCGCCCGTAGCGTCACGGTGACCGCCCGTCCGACACCAGCCACTGCTCGAACGCCGCCAGATCCGGCACGATCACCGTCGAACACGCCAGCACCGCCAGCGTCTGGCGCAGCTGCGTGACCGCGACGACCGTCCGCCCGGCCAGGTAGGCACGCTGCATCTCGGCAGCGGTCCCCATGCTCGGCTCCCGGCCCGGCAACCACGCCACACACACCTGCGACGCGGCGGCCAGATCGGCCATCCGGTGAAAACCCGCGATCAGATCCAGCACCGCCGGATCCAGCCGGTCACGCCGCACCACCGGCTGCCCGGCCAGCCCCGCATGAGCCGCGCGGATCCGGGCCTCATCCGCCCCGAACCAGTCGGCGAAGATCTCGGCGGGATCGTGCACCACCGCATCCGGCCGATGCCGCTTGATGACCTCGTGCAGCCGCCGCCGATAATCCTGGTCCGCCACCTCCGCCCCCGGCCGGGCCCCCTGCATCAACCCGGCCAGGAAGAACGAGCCGGCACTCATTCGTCCTCCACGCGATACTCCGCGACCACGAGATCCTCCGGCGCCGTCGCGGCATAGAGCTGCGCGGCACCGAGCACATAGCCGATCAGCTCCTCCGGATCACTGCCCACACACGCGCAGATCCCGGCCAGATCACGCCGGAACTCCTCCGTCCCACCACGACCCACCGCCCCCTGGTTGTCCCTGGTGATCAGAGAACGCCGGTCCACCAGCCACTCACGAGGCCGCCCGCTCAACGGCAACACCAGCTCCCGCAACCGGCCACTGCCCCGATCGACACACCTGATCGACACATTGTTCTGTTCCGAGTGCAGAATCAACCGGCGAACAAGGCCCCGCGGCGGCGGGAAAAACGGCAACGTCGCCCCCGGCCGGAAAGTGAACGCACGGAAAGTCACATACCGGCCCAGCCGCGGACTGAACCGGCTGTACTCGCTGTGCAGCACCCCACTCGCCACGGTCCACGTCAGCCTCAACCGCGACGGCCTCGGCTCACCACCGGCACCGGTCCGGAACGGAAACGCGTCCCCGGCCGCCGTCACCACGCCCTCGACCGCGGCGGCCCGGCTCAGCACCACCGGCTCACGATGCAGCAGATACGGATCGAGCACCACCAGGTCATCAGCCCGCGGATACACCGCGGCGACATGCCGGCCGGAGAACAACAGGGTCGCCTTCACCCCGGTGCGCTCCTGCACCAGCCGAGCGGCCTCGAACGACTGCCACGCACACCCCCGGCCCAGCCGACGAGGCGGAGGACCCTTGCCGTAGAACTCGTGGAACGGAGCGGCACTGCAATACGGAACATCGAACAACACATCTTCGTGCGCCGATGCGAACGACGGCGCGACAACATCAGTCATATCTGAGATTCTTTCCGCAGAAACCCGATTTCCCCGCCCACGCCAATCGACCGACAATTGACCGGTCCACGACGGACCAGGGAATTTACGAACCCACGCCACCCGGCGCCACCCATTGTTGCTCATTCGCCAACGAACCGGAGCGCAATTCCCCACCCGCCGGAAAACACCGGCCCACCGGCCGGCCCACCACCGGCCCAGAGTGCCGGCCATGACCACACACCTGCGACCCGCCGGCCCCGGCGACGCGCCAGCGGTGGCCGCCCTGCACGCCGACAGCTGGCGCCGGCACTACCGGGGCGCCTACACCGACACCTTCCTCGACGGCGACGTCCACCACGACCGCCTCACCGTCTGGACCAGACGCCTGGCCACCCCCGGCCCCGACCGCACCTTCCTCACCGTCGAACCCGGACGGCTGACCGGCTTCGTCCACATCACCCCCGACGAGGACCCGCACTGGGGCGCCCTGATCGACAACCTGCACGTCGCCCACGACCGCCAGCGCACCGGCCTCGGCCGGGCCCTGCTCACCCACGCCGCCACCGTCGCCACCCCCGGCCGCCCCGTCCACCTGTGGGTCCTCGAACAGAACCACCGGGCCCAGCGCTTCTACACCGCCCTCGGCGGCCGCATCACCGACCGAGCCCCGGTCACCGGCGCACCACCGGGCGTCCTCGACGGAACCCCCGTCAAACTCCGCGTCACCTGGCCCGACGCGGTCACCCTGCGCGCCGCGGGCGCACCCGACCAGTAACCCCGACACCCCCTCTGCACCAGTTGAGGAACATCGGAACCACCACTGGCACTATGGGCGATCGTGGAGAGTGGCGTCCCCGGCACAAGCTATTCGAACCGGTCGAAAGGGCGACCCTGGACCGCAGGACGGTAGCGTCCCGTTCGGCTTCCCGCCGCGTGCCGCCGAACGGGACCGGCCCTGCCCGCCCCGACAATGAAGGCGCGCCCCACCTCGATGCCGTCGAGCTGCCGGACGGTGTTCGGGTCGACGGTGCTGACCCTCTTCCCGACCGACTTCTGGCCGGGTGGACTCCGTGCAGCCGGCCACCAGCACGACGACCCCGGCCAGCACGCCAACCGACGCCGCGTCAGATGCCGGGCAAGCCGGCCAGCCCGGCGGCGAGGCCGAGGGCGGCGCTGATGCCGAGCACCCGCAGGACCGACCATTTCAGCCGGAAGACGAGAACGGCGGCGACGGCGGCGATGACCATCGGCACCGGGCGGATCGTGGCGAGGGCGGGCAGTTGCAGGTGCAGCGGCCCGCCGGTCACCTCGCGCACCTCGGCGAAAAGGGTGTGCACGGCGAAGTACAGGCCGAGGTTGGCGACGACCCCGACCACCGCGGCGGTGATGCCGGTCAGAGCCGCCGACAGGGCGTGGTTGCCACGCAGCCGCTCGACGTAGGGCGCGCCGAGCAGGATGAACAGGAAGCACGGCACGAACGTCACCCAAGTCGTCAACAAAGAGGCGACGATCCCGGCGGCCCACGGGTTCAGGCCACCGGGATCGTGGTAGGCGCCCAGGAACGCGACGAACTGCACCACCATGATCAGCGGTCCGGGGGTGGTCTCGGCGAGGGCCAGACCACGGACCATGTCACCGGCGGCCAGCCAGCCGTAATGTTCCACGGCACGCTGAGCGACGAAGGCGAGCACCGCGTACGCGCCGCCGAAGGTCACCACGGCGGTGCCGGAGAAGAACAGCCCCTGCCGGGTGTAGACACTGTTCACGCCAGCCAGTGCGGCCACCACGGCGACCGGCACGAACCACGCCAGCAGCCCCACCGTCAGGATGGCCAGCGCGCGCCGCGCCGATGGGCGGTCGTGGTGCAGCGCGTCGTCGGAGATCAACGGCTGGGGGCCGTCCTTGGCGCTGCCGTGCCCGCCGCCGGTGGTCACCACTGCGGGCCGCCAGCGGTGCAGCACCCAGCCGGCCACGCCGGCCCCGGCGACGACGATCGGGAACGGCACCCCGAACACCGCCAATGACAGGAAGGCCGCCACGGCGAAGCCGACGAGGAGCCGGCTGGTCAGCGCGCGGCTGCCGACACGCCACACCGCCTGGGCGACGATCGCGACGACGGCCGGGGCGAGGCCGGCGAACAGGGCGGTGACCACGGTGGTGTCGCCGAACCCCACATACACCGCCGACAGGGCGAGCAGCGCGAGCACGCCGGGCAGCACGAACAGCGTGCCGGCGACCAGGCCGCCGCGCAAGCCGTTGAGCAGCCAGCCCACGTAGATGGCCAACTGCTGGGCCTCCGGGCCGGGCAGCAGCATGCAGTAGTTCAGCGCGTGCAGGAACCGTTTCTGCCCGATCCAGCGGTGCCCGTCGACCAGGTGCCGTTGCATGACGGCGATCTGCCCGGCCGGGCCGCCGAAGGTCTGCAACGAGATCACCAACCACGCCTTGACGGCCTCCCTGAACGGCACCACGTCACGGGCCGGCCGCTGGTTCACCGGGCCCGTCGATGACGACCGGTCGGCGGTGTGTGAGGCGACGGTTCGGTGCTGTTCATCAGCGCCTTTCTGCGGTCGAGCGGTCCGGCCGCAGAAAGTGGCGGCCGGCAGAGAGGTCAGGCTGGTGGACGGTCCAGCAGCAGGGCGCGGCGGTGATACTCGTACAGGCCGTCGAAGACCAGACCGGTCACCGTGGTGGCCCAGCCCGACGCCGCGCATGTCGAACGGGTCGCCTCCGCCCAGCTCAGAGCCACCGCGAAGGCGTGACGCTCACCGCGCGGACGTACCCACCGTGACCGGCTTGCGCATCCGCACCAGCGGGACCGGCGCTCCCCCGGCACCGTCGGCCAGCCGCTCGACCGGCACGAAACCGGCGGCGCGGTACAGCGGTTCGCCCGACAGCGTCGCCATCAGCTCGAGCATGCGGAAACCCTCAGCCGCCGCGGCCGACTCGCTCAACGCCAGGACCAGGCGGCCGATACCGCGGCGGGTGAAGTCCGGATGGGTGTACATGGCCCGCACCTTCGCCGCATCCCGCGCCGGATCCAGCAGGGCCGCGTCGCGCCCCGCGGAGTGATCCCCGCCGTACAGCGTGGCCCGCCGGCTCCAGCCCCCGCACCCGGCGATCCGTCCCTCGGCCTCCACCACGAAGTACGTCCCGTCGTCGATCAGGGCCGTGTCCAGCCCCATGATCGCCCGGCTGGACGCGATCTGTTCGTCGTCGAGGAAACCCTTCTGCAGTTCCGCGATCGCCGCCTCGATCAGCGCCCGCAGCTCCGGCAGATCCGCCCGGGTGGCGAGCCGGTGGGTGAGCGTCATGGTGCCTCCTTGTACCGCGATCAGAAGGGTTTTCGGTTCGTCGGCGAAGCCGGCCTTTTTCGGGGTTGGTGCGGCTTGCCGCACTGCCTCTAGCGCATCCTAGGATGATGGTGATCCTGCAAGAATCACCATCATGGTCGAGACCGTGCTCGTGGACGCCCCGGGACATCGAGCGCCCGGCCGCGTTCTATCCGAGGGTCGCCGGCTGACAACCCA
This sequence comes from Actinoplanes siamensis, assembly GCF_016862395.1. GTDB lineage: Bacteria > Actinomycetota > Actinomycetes > Mycobacteriales > Micromonosporaceae > Actinoplanes > Actinoplanes siamensis. Next base: position 31,828 of record NZ_BOMW01000002.1, read on the forward strand.
TTCATCGTGGACTCGGATGAATCGCCGAGGTGGTCGGACTGTCGCGAGTTCGCGGCTCGGGCTGACTCCGGGGGGTGTAGCCGTGAATTCCGCTTGTGGGTTGGTGAGGGCCGACGACGCCCAGTTGCTCGTGCATGAAGGCCAGCCGGGAGGCGGGATCGGTCTTCGGGAGCGTGATCAGCTCGTAGCCGTGTCGGGTGTAGGCGGTGACCATGGCGTCGTGGGTGCGGACAGCCTCATCGAAGTCCTGTTGGCGTTCGCTGTCGGTGGCGTAGATATCCGGCCAGGGCGGGGCGACGAAGACGCGATGGTGGTAGCGGAACAGGTCGACCGCGGCGGAGACGTGGCGAGGAACGGGACGGTCGAGCAGGAGGTAGTAGCCGACCAGGTCCGGTATGCCGCGATCGAAGAACACCGTGGTGTCGTCGTGGTGGGCGGCTTGGCGGTAGGACCGCATCTCCCAGGCCAGCATGATCTCGGCGAACAGGAGCTGGTCGGCGGTGTGCAGGGCGCTTCCGCCGATGGCGCTCTGGTCGCGGATGATCTGCCGGCCGGCCTCGTCGACGCAGGGGAATCCCCGCTGCCGAAGGCCATTGATCAAGGTGGTCTTTCCCGCTCCGGGTCCTCCGGTGATGACGACGAACGTATCGATGGAGTGCACGTCTCCTCCTTCGGTGGTTGTCGGCCCTCTCGAGCCCAGGGGTGGTGACCTGGCCGCTTGGTGATCGTGTCCGGCGTGGTCCGCGGTCGTCGGGCGTCGCCGGCGCGGCCGCACCGGTTCCAGGTTCCGCCGCCGGCGGTGTGGCGCCGTCAGGTGGTGTGGTGGTCAAAGCTGAAGGGGCCTGCGCGACCGCCGTTCGGCGTAGTGCGGCGAGGCGGCCCGGGACGGGCCGCTAAGGGCCCCAGTCCAGCTGAGCCTCCGGGACACCCACCGAACGCCCGTACGCCACCGCCTGCTCACGGCCCGCGGCGTCACCCACCTCATACCGGAAGATCCGGCCCGCGAAGACCACCACATGCGCCGCGCCGACCCGGAAATCCGCATACCACCCGCCGTCGGCGGCCAGCGCGGCGCTCAGCGCCGCCGCCAACTCCTCGGCCCGCTCGTCCGGCGCGGTCACGTCCAGCAGCGTCCAGATCGGCGGCTGACCTGCCGCCGGCGCCGACACGCTCACCCGAGACACCCGCGTCGCCTCCAGACCCGGCACCACCAGCGCGGCGCCCGGCCGCAGACTCTCGGCAACGATCCGGCCTCTCACCATGCCGCCGATCCTGCCACCGGGGTACGACACCTCACCCCCGCGGCCGCACCCGCGACGTGTCCACCGGGCGCGTCCCGTCCACGTACCGCGGAATCTCCATCTCACCGGCCCGCAGCGGCGCCAGAGCCGCGTCGATCCCCTCCATGATCAGCCGCGTCGCGCGCATCGCCCGCGCCCCCGGCGTCCCGCTCACCGCCGAAAGATCCACCGGAGCGCCGAAACCCACCCGGACCACCGGCCGCCGCACCATCGCCCGCACCAGCGCCCGCCCGATGTTCCGCGGCGCCTCATAGGGCAGCACCGCGTGCGCGCCCCACTGCGCCACCGGCACCACCGGCGCCCCGGTCAGCGCCGCCATCCGCGCCACCCCGGTCTTGCCCCGCTCCGGCCACAGCCACGGATCCAGCCCGATCCGCCCCTCCGGATACACCAGCACCATCGCCCCGTCCCGCAGCGCCCGCGCCGCCGCCGGCAGAGCATCCGCCACCCGAGCCGACCCACGATCCACCCGGATGTGCCGGCACGCCCGCATCGCAGCGCCCAGCACCGGCGCGTCGAACACCCCACCGGTGATCATGATCCGCGGCGCGATCCCCGCCTTGTGACACGCCGCCACCATGACCAGCGGATCGAACGGACTGATGTGGTTCGCCGCCAGGATCACCGGCCCGCCCCGCAACTGCGCCGGCACCGAACCGGACACCCGCAGCCGGCACAACGGCGCGATCACCACACGGGACAGGGTGAGCAGGAACCGCCACAGCAGCGGCGGTCGCCAGGTAGTCGACGTCTCCATAGGCGCGCCATGATGGCATGCCCCCGCACCCGCCTCCCTCAGCCGGTCAGCGCATCCGCCCGCCCCCGCAATCGCGACGCCGCGGCCGGTCCGGCCGGTGGTCCCGCCCGCGAACCGGCCGTGGCCACCGGGCCCGCCGGCGACGAGCTGACCCCGAGCCCGCGGCGACGTCGAGGATGAGATCGGTCACTGAAGCCACCGCGCGGGCGGTGCTACGGTTGATAGCGGCGCCGCGACGCGGATGCCCCGGACGAGTTGCGTGTCGTACCCGGCCTGACAAGACGACCGCCTTGAGGGGTGAGTCCGTCATGGCCTGGCTCGTGCTCGTCGTCTCCGGCCTGCTGGAAACCGTCTGGGCGATCGCTCTCGACCGCAGCGCCGGCTTCTCCCGCCCGGTCCCCACCGCCGTCTTCGGCTTCGCCATCGTGCTCAGCATGCTCGGCCTCGGCTACTCGCTGCGCACCATCCCGGTCGGCACCGGATACGCGGTCTGGGTCGGCATCGGCGCCGTCGGCACCGCGATCGTCGGCATGCTGGCGCTCGGCGAGAGCACCTCCCTCGCCCGGATCCTCTGCCTGCTGCTGGTGGTCGCCGGTGTGGTGGGCCTGAAGTACGCCCACTGATCGCCCCGGCCACGCCCGACAACCAGCAGCACCCCGCGTCATGCCGCCGCGTCGGCCGCACCGCCGTACGTCATCAAAAGATTTTGGGCTGGTCGGCGAAGCCGTCGTTGGGGGTCCGGTGCGGCTTGCCGCACTGCTTCTAAGGCATCCTAGGACTCTAGGAGGAATGCAGCGACCGGCGCGACCCGGACCGAACGCACCGGCACGCAACCGTGTTGCCACTGGTCAGGACCGGGTTCGCGCGATCCGCCACGGCTACGGTCGGCTTTCCCCGGAAGTTAGAAGGTCCTCATCGTGCTCACCCCCGGCCACGCCACTGCCCAGGATGCATTGACCAGGCGGGAGCGGTTGAGCGCGGTGGCGCTGCTGCTGCCGCGTGAGGGGGAGAGTCCTGCCGCGTTGCAGCAGTTCGTGGCTCACGTCGCCGCCGTGTTGCGCGCGCCCAGCGCGGGTGTCTCGCTGATCCTCAGCGACGCCGGGATCATTCCCGCCGCCCACGGGGTCGGCGGCTGGTTGGCCGAGGCGGGTGGCATGCCCGCGGAGTGGGCGCCGTGCGCGACCGTGGTCCGCGGCGACGCGCCTCTGCTGATCACCGATACGTATGACGATCCGGCACACGTCACCAACCCGCTGGTGACGATCAGTGGAGTGCGCAGCTATGCCGGTGCGCCGCTGCGTCTGCGGGGACAGCCCGTCGGCGCTCTGTGGGTGCTGTCCGGGGAACCGGACAGGCACACCCACGACGACCTGGACGCGCTGGCGGGCCTGGCGCCCCGTGCCGTCGAGCTGCTGCGGGGCGCCTGCGGCGACTGAGCCACAGCGGCTCCCTCTCCCAGCACCGAGCACCTGCGGTGACCACGCACCCGAAGGGCCCGTAGACCGGCACGACCGGTGGCCGACCCGCCTCGAAGCCCTGCAGCCCGGCCTGAAGAAAGCCGGCGACGACGCGAGCCGGACCGGGCGGTCCGGAAAAGGTCCGCGGCGGCGCGGGCGGGATCGGGTTGGACCGGGCGGTCCGGTACGCGGGCCTGCGCGGGCACCCGGCGCTGGGACGCGTACGCGGTCTTCCGATCGTCGCTCGGACCCGACGCCACCGAGACGCAGCGCCGGCGACAGGAGTTCGCCGAGCCGCTGAGCCGGGAGCAGCCGGCCGAGCTGAGCCGCCGCCGTTCGGCGGCGACGGCGTCCGAGCAGATCGAGTCCATGCGGGCCGAGCACGCCCGCCGGATGCCGCGGACGCGCTGAGACCGGCCGCCCGGAGGCGCCCCGCGCGGTGCCGCCTTGCATCGAGGTATTGACTCATGACAGGATGTCGCGCATGCAGTTGCGCAGCGACATCACCGACGACTGTCTGAGCACCGGCATGCTGGCCCAGCGCGGCTGGACGGCAGCGGCCATCCGCCGGTTCCTCGGCGAGCCGGATCGCACCTCACCCAACCCGGTGTTCCGGTCGGCGCCGCCGATGCGGATGTTCCGCCTGGCCCGCGTGGTCGAGGCCGAGGGCACCGAGTCGTGGCAGCGCTGGCGGGAGCGGTTCGTGCAGCGCTCGCACCGCGCGCGGACGGCCGCCGAGACCAGACGCGCCGAGCTGCTGGCCGAGATCGCCGCGCTGGACATCCGGGTTCCGGCGCTGCCGGCCGCGACACTGGCCCGGCTGACCGTGGCGCACCGCAACAAGCTCGCCCAGGGCCGGCCGCCGGTGACCGTGGAGGAGGTGGACGCCGCGACGCTGCGTCGCTGGATGGTGACCTACCTGCGGCACGTCACGACGATCGAGGACGCGGCGCTCGACGGCTTCTACGCCCGGGCCGGGCGCGCGGAGGCGACGATCGCGATCCGTAACACGGTGTTCGCGGTGATCGCCCAGACCTATCCGGAGCTGGCCAACGAAGCGCGCCGGCAGGTGAGCCGGCGGACGAACGGGCGCGGCTGAGGCCGTACCCCCGCAGTCGCCGGCTGGACCAGCAGCCAGCCGGCACCCGGAAAGGGGCCCGGCGCCGCACCGGCGCCGGGCCCGCCCGTCTCCGGCGGATCAGGCGAGGTTGAGCGCGACCTCGACGTTGCCGCGGGTGGCGTTCGAGTAGGGGCAGATCTGGTGGGCGGCCTCGAGGATGGCCTTGGCCTGCTCCTCCGGCAGCCCGGGCAGCTCGGCCTCGATGGTCACGTTGAGCCCGAATCCGCCGGAGGGCAGCTGGCCGATGCCGACGTCGACGGTGATCGCGGTATCGGTCAGCGTTACCTTCCGCAGGCTGGCCACCCGCTTGAGCGCGCTGTGGAAACAGGCCGCGTAGCCGGCCGCGAACAGCTGTTCCGGGTTGGTCAGCGCGCCGCCGGGGCCGCCCATCTCCTTCGGGATCGCGAGGTCGAAGTCGAGGACGCCGTCGCTGGAGCGGACGTGGCCGTTGCGGCCGTCGCCGGTCGCGGTGGCCGAGGCGGTGTAGATCGCGGTCATCGGGGGTGTCACCTTTCAGGCGGTTCTTCCCGGGCGGTTGGCCCGGATGAGCAGGTGCTGAAGCTGGGTGAGCTCGTCGACGGTGAGGTCGACCGCGCAGAGCAGCGCCGGGGTGAGGTCGCCGATCGCGTCCCGCAGCTGCTGACCCGGATCGGTCAGGCTGACCAGGACGGTGCGCTCGTCGTCGGCGCCCCGGGCGCGGGTCAGCAGGCCCTGCGCCTCGAGCCGCTTGAGCAGCGGGGACAGGGTGCCGCTGTCCAGCCGCAGGGCACGGCCGAGATCACGGACAGTGGTCGGACCGTCGTGCCAGAGCACGCGGAGAACCAGATATTGCGGGTACGTCACCCCGTGCGGATCGAGCAGCGGACGGTAGAGAGCCGTCATCGCCCGGCTGGCCGCATAGAGCTGAAAGCAGATCATCTCGTCCAGTGCCGTGCTCTCCCGCATGCCCCGAACGGTAGTGCCCAATTAAGTTGTGCACAACCCATTGGTGGCGCGGGCCACTACGACGTGTGATCATCGCGGAATGCCGGGCATCCGATTCGTGACGCTTTCCCCCGCCGCCCTGTCTGCCCTCGTCGATGGCGATCTGTCCGCCGCGAGCCGGGCTGCCGGGACCCCGCTGAGCCAGTACCTGGTCGACGAGAACTGGCTGTGGCGCATCCGCCTGGACGACATCGGCCGCGACCCGGCGGCCGCGGAGTGGATCGCCCGGGCCGCGGTCGACGACGCCGAGGGGTTCGTGGTCGGGCACGGCGGCTTCCACGGGCCGCCGGACGAGGACGGGGTGGTCGAGGTGGCGTACTCGGTGGCGCCCGAGCACCGCCGGAAGGGCTACGCCAAGGCGATGCTGCGGGCGCTGCTGGAACGCGCCGACGCGGATCCGCGGGTGACCGCGGTGCGGGCCAGCATCAGGCCGGACAACGTGGGGTCGCGGGCGACGATCAAGGGCTTCGGCTTCCGCAAGATCGGCGAGCAGTGGGACCCGGAGGACGGTCTCGAGGACGTGCTGCTGCGCACCAGGAAGTAATCCCGGCGGTACTACCGGCTGGCCGTCAGGGGACCTCACCAGCCCGAGGACACCCGCCACACCCCCGGCCAGCGGCCGCCCGCCCCCGGATGGCTCCCCGGCGTCCCGCACCGGCCCGAGAGACCTCCTGGAGCCGGCCGGGGCCCGGGGCGCGCGGCTCAGCGGTCCAGGTGGACGACCAGGGGGCGGTGGTCGGAGACGGACGGGTGCGGGGTCCGGACCTGGACCACCCGGCCCAGGTCGGTCCGGCCCCGCGGATCGGCCAGCACGTGATCGAGCTGGGTCCGCGGCGACCCGCTCGGGAACGTCGCCGCCCGAGCCAGCGGACGCCAGCCGGTGAACGCGCGCACCGGCCCGGCCGGCATGTTCAGATCGCCGAGCAGCACCCGCGGCCCCGGCAGCGCACGCATCGCCCGGATCGCGTGGCGCAGCTGGCGCACGTTCCACCCGGGGACGAACGACAGATGCGTGGTCCCGACGCTCATCACCCCGGACGGGGTGTCCAGGACCGCGGCGAGCAGCACCCGCGGCTCGTCCCTGAGCAGCAGCAGGCCCTCGTCCTGGGTGAGCACCGGGGAGCGGATCGGCGCCCCGGGAAGCTGGGTGATCTGCCAGCGCAGCACCGGGAACCGGCTGACCAGGGCGATCCCGTACTGCGGGTGGGCGATGTCGGCGTCGGCATGCCAGGGTCGCCAGGTCTGTCCGGGGGTGCCGACCACCGCTGCGGCGAACCGGTGCGCGGGCGCCCGCAGGGCCTGGGCGCACAGCACGGTCAGGTCGAGGCCGCCCGAGCGGGGCTGGGCCCGGTCCACCTCCTGCAGGCCCAGGACGTCGGCGTCGAGGTCGGCGACGGTGGAGCGGACCCGGTCGGCGTGTACCGTGCCGTCGGACAGTGATCTGCCGTGCAACAGGTTGAAGGTGGCCAGGCGCACAGGCCGACCCTAGTCAACGGAGAAGGTGAATGTTCACGAAGGCCCTCTGCTGCACGATGATCATTTTCATGGCGGGCGCGGTGCTCGGCATCTGGCTGCAGCGGGTGCGCGGCCGCAAGTGATCATTACGCTCCTGGTGGCGGCCGCCGCGGCCGGATGGGTCGACGCGGTCGTCGGTGGCGGCGGCCTGCTGCTGCTGCCCGCACTTCTCGTCGCCGCCCCGCAACTGCCCCTGCCCACCGCGCTGGGCACCAACAAACTGGCCGCGATCTGCGGCACCAGCACGGCCGCGTTCACCTACGCCCGGCGCACGAAGATCGACTGGGGGGTGGCCGGGCCGTCCGCCGCCCTGGCGCTGCTCTGCGCCGGCTGCGGGGCGCTGCTGGCCGGCTCGATCCCGGCCGCCGCCTACCGCCCGGTCGTGCTGGTCGTGCTGATCGGCGTGGCCCTGTTCGTGACCATGCGACCGGCCATGGGCCTGGCCGAGCACCTGGAGAAACGCACGGCGCCGCGCCGCGGACTGGCGGTGGCGGTCGCCGGCGGCGTGGTGGCGCTCTACGACGGACTGATCGGTCCGGGCACCGGCACGTTCCTGGTGCTGGCGTTCACCACGATCGTCGGCGCCGACTTCGTGCACGGCTCGGCCATGGCGAAGCTGGTCAACACCGGCACCAACCTGGGCGCGCTGATCGTCTTCGCGGCCACCGGGCACGTGCACTGGTGGCTGGGCGCGGGCATGGCGGTCTGCAACATCGCCGGCGCGGTCGTCGGCGCCCGGATGGCCCTGCGCAGGGGCTCCGGCTTCGTGCGGATCGTGCTGCTGCTCGTGGTGCTCGCCCTGATCGTCAAGCTCGGCGTCGATCAGATAAGAATGCAGTGATGAGCGACGAGTCGCAGAGTCTGATCACCGAGATCGAAGAGCAGGAACGCCGCCTGGTCTTCCCGAAGTTCGACGAGGCCGACGCGTGGGCGCTGGGGTGCCTGCTGGTCAACCTGGCCACCCAGCGCGGGCTGCCGGTGGCTGTCGACATCCGCCGCGGCCAGCAGCAACTCTTTCACGCCGGCCTGCCCGGCTCCACCGCCGACAACGACACCTGGATCGAGCGCAAGGTCCGGGTCGTCTACCGCTTCGCCGCCAGCTCCTATCTGATCGGCCGCCAGCTGGCCGCCAAGGGCCGCGAGCTGGACGCGGCGATGGGCGTCGACCCGGCCCGGTTCGCCGCGCACGGCGGTGCCTTCCCGGTCCGGGTGCCCGGCGTCGGGGTGGTCGGCGTGGTGACCGTCTCCGGGCTGCCGCAGGCCGAGGACCACGCGCTGGTGGTCGAGGCGATCGAGACGTTCCTGGAGGACTGACTCTGCCGTCAGCAGATCCGTTTGGGGCCGGGCCACCGGCTCCGGCAGGCTCGGCCGCATGCGGATTCTGATCCTCGGGGGCAGCGGGTTCGTCGGCCGCGTCCTGGCCTCCACGGCGGTCGCGGCCGGCCATCGGGTGACGGTGTTCAATCGTGGCCGGCGCGACCCGGTGCCGGGCGCTGAGACGCTGCTCGGCGACCGCCTGGCCCCCGGCGGGCTGGCGGCCCTGCGAACCGGCACCTGGGACCAGGTGATCGACACCTGGTCGGCGGAGGCGTCGGCGGTCGGCACGGCGGCCGCGCTGCTCGCCGGCCGGGCCGGCCATCTGGTGTATGTGTCGAGTCGGTCCGTCTATCGTTTCCCGGCCACCGGCGTGCTCGACGAGACGGCGCCGCTTGTCGATCCCGGCGACCCGGGGTATGCCGGGGACAAGCTGCGCGGCGAGCGGGCGGCCGAGGCGTTCGGCGGCGCGGTGCTGCTGGCCCGCGCCGGGCTGATCCTCGGCCCGCACGAGGACGTCGGCCGCCTGCCCTGGTGGCTCGACCGCCTGCGCCGGGGCGGCCCCACGCTGGCGCCCGGCCCGCGCGACCTCCCCCTGCAGTACATCGACGTGCGTGACCTGGCCGAGTTCGTGCTGGGCGCCGTCGGGGTCACCGGAGCCGTCAACGTGGTCGGCCCGTCCGGCCACACGACGATGGGTGAGCTGCTGCAGACCGCCGCCGCGATCACCGGCGGCCGGGCCGAGCTGCGCTGGACCGATCCGGAGCCGATCCTGGCCGCCGGCGTGCAACCGTGGACGGACCTGCCGATCTGGCTGCCGCCGGGCGAGCTGCACGACTTCCTGCACCGCGGTGACGTCGGCACGGCGCTGGCCGCGGGCCTGCGGTGCCGGCCGGTGGCCGAGACGGTCGCGGATACCTGGGCGTGGCTGTCGGCGCTGCCCGGCCCGGCCCGGCGGCGCGCCGACCGCCCGGCGGTCGGCCTAAGCCCGCAGATCGAGGCGGAACTCCTGGCCTGAGCGGTGCAGCCGGTCGAGCGCGGCGCGCACACCGGCCAGCCACCGGTCATCGAGCCCGGGCAGCGGCGGCTCGGCCTCGCCACGCATCCGCCGGGCCGCCATCCGTTTCAACAGCGCCTGCCGGTACGCCGCCAGCACCGCCGCCACCAGGGCGTCCGACCCGCTGAGCGGCCCGTCCACGCGTACCGCCGTGACGCCGCCGGCGCCGAGCCGGACCAGGACCACGCCGTCGTCGTCGGTCCCGGTCTGCTCGGCGCCGGGCCGCAGGTCCGGCCCCAGCTCTGCCCGCATCGTTCTCTCCCCCCGGTCACGCTCACCGGGGAGAACCCCGCGGATGGAGAATCCGACGGGCCGGGTACGAGAAGGTGCGCGTCGCGCGAATTCGCCCGGCACCGGTGAACCCGAACCGGACCGGGCGGTTCGGTCGCCGCAGCGCACGTCGGGCCGTCCGGCCGCCACCCGGCGCGGCGTGCGCCCCGTCGGCCCGGACGGGTCCGCGGTCACAGTGAGCGCGCCGCGTGGCGGCCGGCGGCGCGGCCGCTGAAGATGCAGCCGCCCAGGAACGTGCCCTCCAGCGCGTTGTAGCCGTGCACGCCGCCGCCGCCGAACCCGGCCACCTCGCCGGCCGCGTACAGGCCGGGCAGGACCTCGCCGTCCGCGCCGATCGCCCGCGAGTCCAGGTCGGTCTGGATGCCGCCGAGCGTCTTGCGCGTCAGGATGTGCAGTTTCACGCCGATCAGCGGGCCGGCGGCCGGGTCGAGGACGCGATGCGGGGCGGTGGTCCGCACGATCCGGTCGCCGAGGTAGCGGCGGGAGTTGTAGATGCCCTGGATCTGCGCGTCCTTGGTGACCTTGTTGGCCAGTTGCCGGTCGCGTGCCTCGATCTGCGCGCGCACGTGTGCCGCGTCCAGCAGCGGCGCCTCGGTGAGCGCGTTCATCCCGGCGACCAGCTCCTCGACGGTGGGCGCGACCACGAAGTCGGCGCCGTGCTGCTTGAACGCCTCGACCGGGCCGGGCGCGCCCTTGCCGAACAGCCGCTCCCGCAGTGACGCCGTGCGATCCTTGGCGGTCAGATCCGGGTTCTGTTCGGAGCCGGAGAGGGCGAACTCCTTCTCGATCATCCGCTGGGTGAGGATGAACCAGGAGTGGTCGTGCTCGGCGAGCTCCGGCGTGGTCCGCAGGTAGCGCAGCGTCCCGAGGGTGTCGTAGCTGGGGTAGTACGGCTGCGGGAGGCGCCGGCCGAGGGCGTCGAGCCAGATCGGGGACGGTGCGGACAGGATCCGGATGCCGTGCCCCGGCCAGATCGGGTTCCAGTTGCGGATGCCCTCGGTGTAGTGCCACATCCGGTCCCGGTTGACCAGGCGCACCCCGGCGTCCTCGGCGATCCGCAGCATCCGGCCGTCGACGTAGGCCGGCACGCCGGTGATCATCGACGTCGGGGCGGTGCCCAGGCGCGCGGGCCAGTACTGCCGGACCAGGTCGTGGTTGCCGCCGATGCCTCCGGTCGTCAGGATCACCGCCTGCGCCCGTACCTCGAAATCGTCTTTCTCCTCCCGGCTGGACGCGACGCCGCGCGGGGCGTCGTCGCCGGCCAGGAGCTTGCCGCGGACGCCGGTGACCGCGCCGGCCTCGACGATCAGCTCGTCGACGCGGTGCCGGTGCCGGAACTCCAGCAGGCCGGCGTCGGCGGCGCGGCGCGCGGACGCCACGAACGGCTCGACCACGCCGGTGCCGGTGCCCCAGGTGATGTGGAAGCGCGGCACCGAGTTGCCGTGCCCGCCCGCGCGCAGGTCGCCGCGCTCGGCCCAGCTGGCGAACGGCAGCCAGCTCAGGCCCAGCCCGGCCAGCCAGGAGCGCTTCTCGCCGGCGGCGAACTCGACGTACGCCCGGGCCCAGCGCACCGCCCACGAGTCCTCGTCGTCGAGCCTGTCGAAGCCGGCCGAGCCGCGCCAGTCGCTCCAGGCCAGCTCGACGCTGTCGCTGATCCGGACGCGCCGCTGCTCCGGGCTGTCGACGAAGAACAGGCCGCCGAACGACCAGAACGCCTGGCCGCCGAGGTTCGCCGGGTTCTCCTGGTCGATCAGGATCACCCGCTTGCCGGCGCCCGTCAGTTCGTGAGCCGCGACCAATCCGGCCAATCCAGCGCCGACCACGATGACGTCCACGGCAGCTCCTCAAGGTGATCAAGGCCACTTCGATACACGAATGTATCCGATACATGAACGTATTGAAAGGCTATGCTCGGCCGCATGGTGACCCGACGGCGTGCCGAGACCCGCGGGCGGCTGCTCGACGCCGCGCTGCGCGTCTTCGCCGACAAGGGCTGGGGCCAGGCCCGGATCGAGGAGATCTGCGAGGCGGCCGGGTACACCCGCGGCGCGTTCTACTCGAACTTCGCCAGCCTCGACGAGCTGTTCTTCGCGCTCTACGACGACCGCGCCGAGCTGATCGCCGCGCAGCTGACGGCGGCCCTGGCCGCGCCGGACCGGTCGTTCCGGTCGGTGATCGCGCGGACCGCTGACACGCTGCTGCTCGACCGGGACTGGCTGCTGATCAAGACGGACTTCCTGCTGCACGCCGCCCGCAACCCGCAGGTGGCCGGGCGGCTCGCCGAGCACCGGGCCCGGCTGCGCGAGGCCATCGAGCAGCGCCTCGCCACGCTCCCCCTGGACCTGCCGGACGTGCCCGGCACCGCCCGGGCGGTGATCGCCGCCTATGACGGCGTGACCGTCCAACTACTGCTGGACGCCGATGTGAATGCCGCCCGCGCCTGGCTCACCGAACTGCTCACCACCCTGCTGGTGCGCTGAGTGTGGCCCCGCTCGCCCGGCACGGCCCCGGGGGGACGATCCGGGGCGATCGACGCGACAATGGTGGGGTGCCGCAGCCGATCCCGACCGCCGACCCGGCGCAGACCCGCGCCGAGCTCGCCGGCCTCCGGCCCGACCTGGTCGAGCGGTACGACGCGGCGCTGCCCGGGGCACGCGCCGCGGTGCTGAACCGGCTGCGCCTCGCGATCGAGCGTGAGCCGCTCCCGGGCGCCGTCTACACCGAGATGGACCCGGTCGAACTGGCCGCGAGGCTGTGGCCGGGCACGGCGTTCGTCGCCGAGATCGCCAACAGCGTCGCCAACCTGGCCCTGGCCCGCGCCGACGCCGCCGGCGCCGTCCCGGAGCCCGGAGACCCGGACGGCCTCGGCAAAATCGAACAGCTGGAGGTCGACGGGCACCCGCTGCACCCGTGTTGCCGGACCCGCGGCGGGATGACAGTCGCCGACGTGCTGGCCTACGCGCCGGAGCACCGGCCGGTGATCCGGCTTCGACGCCTGCGGGTGCCGGCCGAGCGCTGGCACGGCACCGCCCAGCCGGTGCTCTACGCCCACCCCTGGCAGGCCGCCCGGCTGCTGCGGCACTACCCGTGGCTGACCGACGCCGGGCCGACCCGGCCGATGCGGCCGCTGATGTCGCTGCGCACGGTCGCGCCGGTCAGCGGGGGCCCGCACATCAAGACCGCTGTGGACGTGCAAATGACCTCGGCGATGCGCACCGTCTCGCCCGCCGCCGTGCACAACGGGCCGGTGCTCTCCGCGTTCCTCGCCGGGATCACCGCGGACCTCCCGATCGACGTGCTCGCCGAGACCGAGGCCGGCGCGGTGATCACCGAGGACGGACCGGACCGGCGCCTGGCCCACCTGGTCCGGCGGGCGCCCCGGCTCGGGCCGGGTGAGCAGGCCGTGCCGCTCGGCCTCTTCGTGTCCCGGTTCCTGCACACCGTCGACGACCCGTACGAATGGCTGTCCATCCTGACCGCCCTGCTGTTCACGCCGCTGGCCACCCTGCTCGGCCGCGGCGTCGCGCTCGAGGCGCACGGGCAGAACACCCTGGTCGTGCTCCGCGACCGGCGTCCGGTCCGGATCCTCTACCGCGACCTCGGCGGCGTGCGCGTGCACCGGCGCCTGGGCCTCGACCTGCACGGCGACCTGCTGACCGACGACCCGGCCGTGCTGCGCACCAAAGTCGCCGCGGCCGCCCTCGGCACCGTCGCCGGTCAGCTCGTCGGCGCGTTCGCGGACCGGCACGGCGCCGAGCCGGACCGGCTGTGGGCGATCGTCGCGGCCGGTCTGCGCGGCTTCCCGGAGCTGCTCACCGCACCGCTGCCGATCAAGGCGACCACCGCCATGCGGCTGGCCGCCGATCCGCTCGACGACATCTGGACCTACCAGCCCAACCCGATGGCGGTGCACGCATGACCTCCCGCCCCACCGGCCGCCGCCCCGCGTCCGCCACGCCGCCGGCGGTGCGCGCATGACCTCCAGCCTGACCACCGGACGCCTCGCCGCGGCCGCCGCGCACACCCAGGCCGCCCTCGCCGTGCACGCGCCGGACCTGGTGGCGGGCTTCGCCGACAACCTGCCTCGGGCCGCCGACACGGTCGGGCGGCGGCTACGCGGCGCGCTCGCCCGGGAGGGGCTGTCCCGCGGTGACGAGCGCGACGCCTCCCGGCACGCGTTCCACCGCTTCGAGTACCCGCGCTCCGGCGTCGCCGACCCCGCCGACCTGCTCGGCGGCATCGACGCTCCCGGGTTCGCCGCGGAGATCCGCAACGCGGTGATCAACCTGGCGATCGCGCTGGCCCGGCCCGGACCGGTGCCGGGCGGGGACCCGGACACCGCGGCGATCGCGGACGAGCGGCTCGCCATCTCCGGTCACAACCTGCACCCCTGCGGCCGGACCCGGCTCGGCTGGGACACCTGCGACGTGCTCGCGCACGACCTGGAGGCCGGGTCCACCGAGGTGCTGTTCATCGCGGTTCGCGATGCCGCCCACCTGGGCGACGACCTCGGCGATCTGTATCCGGACATCGCGCGCGTCCCGGGCGGCTATCGGGCCCAGCCCGTGCACGCCTGGCAGCACGCCCTGATCCTGGACCGCTACCGGCACCTGTTCGCCGACGGCACGCTGCGCCGCCTCGACGGGCACCTCGACGCCGTACCGACCGCCGCCCTGCGCACCCTGCTGCTGCCGCCGGCCGCCGACGGCCGCCGCCGCTACCTCAAGGTGTCCCTGGACATCCAGGTCACCTCCACCCGGCGCAGCATCTCCGTCGCCAGCGCCCGCAACGGCCCCACCGTCTCCGCGCTGCTGCACCGGCTCGCCACCGACGAGCCCACACTGCTGCTGATGGCCGAGACCGCCGGCGCCGCCGTGCCCGCCGGATCCGGCCGCGACCTCTCCGCCATCCTGCGCGACGGCCTCACCGGCCGCCTCGCCCCCGGCGAGGACGCGATCCCGGGCAGCGCCGTCCCCTACCGCCTGCCCGGCCTGCTGCGCCGGCACGGCGGCGGCCCCGCCGCCTGGCTGAGCGATTACGCCCAGCTCCTGCTGCCTCCGCTGCTGCGCCTGGCCACCCACGGCGTCGCCCTCGAGGCACACCTGCAGAACTGCCTGCCCACCTTCACCGGCGGCCGCCCGCACCGGCTCGCGCTGCGCGACTTCGCCGGCCTGCGCCTGCACCTGCCCCGGCTCGCCGCCGCCGGGCACCGGATCGACCTGTGGCCCGGCTCGGTCGTCGGCACCGACGACCCCGCGGTGCTGCGCGCCAAGCTCGGCTACACCGCCTTCCAGGCGCACCTCGGCGAGATCATCCTGCACCTCGATCTGGACGAGTCCGCCGCCTGGCGGATCGTGCGCGAGGTCGTCGACCGGACCTACGCGGCGCTGCCCTCCCCCGCCGCCCGCGAGGACCACGCCGCGTTCACCGCGCCCACGGTCCCGCACAAGGCCCTGGTGCGGATGCGCCTCGCCGACGCCGGCGACATCTACCTGCCGGTGGAGAATCCGCTGCATGGCTGAGCTGCCCCCGCACGTCGCGGCCGCGCTGCGGCGCCTACCGGCGCCGGCCTGCGCCTACCTCTACGACCGGTCCGCGCTGCGCGCCCAGGTGGCCCGCCTGCGGTCCGCCCTCCCCCGAGGAACCACGATCCTGTACGCGGTGAAAGCCAACGGCCACCCGGCCGTGGTGCAGACCCTCGCGGCGGAGTGCGACGGCCTGGAGGTCGCCTCCGGCGGCGAGCTCGACCTCGCGGTGCGGGCCGGCGCGCGCCGCATCGTCTTCGGCGGTCCCGGCAAGACCGACGCCGAGCTGATCGCGGCGGCCCAGGCCGGTGCCCTGCTCAACGTGGAGAGCGTCTTCGAACTGCGACGGCTCGCCGGGCTGGGCGTGCGCGCGGACGTCTGTCTGCGCGTCAATCGCGACAGCGTCGCCGTCACCGGCAGCCACGCCATGACCGGCGCACCCACCCCGTTCGGCATCGACGAGAACCAGCTCGGCGCCGTGTTCGACGCCCTGCCCGCCGGCCTCACCGTGACCGGTTTCCACCTGCACGCGGTCTCCAACAACCTCGACGGCACGGCCCACGCCGCCTTCCTGCGCGACGCGATCTCCTGGTCGGCGCAGGTCGCCCCGCGGTACGGCGTGACCCTGCGCGTGGTCAACGCCGGCGGCGGCCTCGGCGTCGACCACACGTCCGCCGCGTCGATCGATCTGGCCCCGCTCTCCCAGGTCGCGGTGCCCGCCGGCGTCGAGCTGATCCTGGAGCCGGGCCGCTATCTGGCCGCCGACGCCGGGTGGTACGCCGCCGAGGTCCTGGACCTGAAGACCACCCACGGCCGTACGTTCGCGGTCCTGCGCGGCGGCACCCACCACTTCCGCCTCCCCGCGGCCTGGGGTTACAGCCACCCGTTCACGGTGCTGCCGGTCGACGCCTGGGACCGCCCGTACCCGCGGCCCGAGGTGGCCGGCACGCCCGTCGACGCGGTCGGCGAGCTGTGCACCCCGCGCGACGTGCTGACCCGCGGCCAGCACGTGGACGCGCTGCGCGTCGGCGACCTGCTCGTCTTCGGCCGCACCGGCGCGTACGGCTGGGACATCTCCCACCACGACTTCCTGCGCCACCCGCCGCCGGACTTCATCATCCTGTGAGGTCACGACGTGCCGCGGTCCCGGGAACGACCGGTCCCGCGTCCTCATCCGGGCCGGCCGGCTCGGCCCGGGGCGTGCTCTGCATGGGCGGTCGCGGAACTGCTCGCGGACCATGACGGACTGGACGTCGCCGTACCGCCGCTCGGACGAGTCCTCCCGGGGCACCCGGTCCGCGACGAGCAGCCGGGCGGCGCCGACCACCGAGCCGTCGACCTCGGCCACGAACGGCAGGTGGCTTCCGGCGTGGGCGGCCACCCAGCCGGCGAACGCGCCCAGCCCGTGCGGCTTTATGCCCTGCAGCTCCGCGAGCGCCGCCACGTCCGCCTCGCCCGCCATGCGCACGGTCACCCGGCGAAGTCCAGCGAGCGCCGTTGGGGCTTCCATCGGCCTGACCGGGGCGACTCGCGGCGTGGAGAGTGCGCGCCGGGATCGGCCGCGGCACTTCGGTTCCTGCGGTCGGCGGGCGCGCCGGCCGCCGTACGACATCATCTGCGGTCGAAGGTCTCCACCCGCGTGCGGTACGGAACCGGATGTTTCTCCGGGTTCACCAGGATGGTGAAATCCGGGAGGGCGCCGGGCAGCGGATCGCCGCGGGCGTCGCACATTCCGGACTCGGCGGTCCAGTCGACGATGGTGACGGTGACCTGCCAGCGGCCGGGCGGCACCGGGAGGTGGAACCGGGTGCCGGCCGGGGTGCCCGGGATGGCGCCCGCGTGCTCGATGCCGCTGAGGATCGCGCCGTCGGTGGCAACGAACAGGTACGGATCGGACACGGCGACGAGGAATTGCCGCTCGCGGGCGGTGAGCCCGGCCAGCCGGAAATCGAACCCGAGGCGAACCAGGAACTGGAACCGCCCGTCGCTGTGAATGTTTATCGGAACGATTGTTCCGCTGCGGATGTGCCGGGTGATGTCCTCGTCCTCGAGCAGTTCCCCCGTCCAGGTGGCGTAATCGACGACACCGCGGAAGGCGGCCGGTGACCACAGCGCGAACATGCCCGCGCCGGTGGTCACCGTCTCCGAGAACTCCACAATTCCCTCTCTACCCCAGCCGCGCCGGCCACGGCACGGAACCAGGTGTGCTGATCGTCGGTCCAGCGGTCCAGACGCAGGCCCGCGGCGGCGAGTTCGTCGCGCAGACCGTCCTCGGTCAGCCGGTGGGCGGTGAAGCGCTGGGTCCAGGACCGCGGCCCGAGCTCGTAGACGGCTTCCGCGGTGAGCGTCTCGCCGGCGCTGTGCACCAGTCGCAGGTGTCCGCGAACCGGCCCGAGATCACCGGAGCGTTGACCGGTCCGGGTCAGGTCGGCGAACCATCCCGGCGGCAACCACTGGGCCAGCAGCGTGCCGGCGGGATCGAGGTGGCGCGCACACGCGTCGAGGAACAGCCGGCGGACCGCGGCGTCGACGGTGCTCAGCAGGTTGCTGGGGAGCAGCACGACGTCGAAGGTCTCCGGCAGGTCGAGGTCCTGGATCCGCGCCTGGACCGCGGTGACGCCGCGCAGGTGGCCGAGCATGGCGGGCGACTCGTCGACGCCGGTGACCCGATGTCCGCGGGCGGCCAGCACGTTCGCCAGCCGGCCGGTTCCGCAGCCGAGTTCGAGGATCCGTGATCCGGGCGGGATTGTTCTGCCGATCAGATCGGGCTCGCCGCCGGCGGGCAGATGCAGATAGATCTCGACCGGGCAGCCGTCCGGTGTCACCTCGTCGTCCACGCGGCGATTGTGCCCGCGACACCCCGCGTAGGGCATCCTAGGATTCTAGGAATGATAGATTGACAGCCGTGATCGGAGAATGCAACGGGGTCCCGCTCGCCACTCTGGACCCGGAGGCGGATCTGGACGATCTGGAGCCGTTGCGGGCGCTGATCGGCGACGCGCGGGTCGTCGGGATCGGCGAGTCGGCGCACAACGTCCCGGAATATCAGCAGGTCCGGCACCGCCTGGTGCGATTGCTGGTGGAGCGCATGGGCTTCGGCGCGGTCACCCTGGAGTCCGGATTCAGCGAGGGGCTCGCGGTCGGCCGCTGGGTGGGCGGCGAGGGGCCGGACGACAGCGACGTCGTGGAGCGGGGACTGACCTACGGGTTCGGCCGGACCACGGAGACCCGCGCTCTGCTGGCCTGGCTGCGGGAGCACAACCGGCGCGGCGGGGACGTGCGGTTCGCCGGACTGGACCTACCAGCCGACCTGGGCTCGCTACTGCCCGCGCTGGAGGGCGTGGCGGACTATCTCGCCGGCGTCGATCCCGCCGCAGGACCGATGATCGAGCAGCTGCGGACGTACGCGAAGAGCTGGGCCAGCCCGTACACGATGGCGGCCTTCGCGGCCTACCGGGCGGCGCCGGCTGCCGAGCGCGACGCGCAGACCCTCCTGCTGTGCGAGCTGGCCACCCGGGTGGACGCGCTGCGGCCGCTCTACGCCCGGCGTGGCGGGGCCGCGGGGTACGCCACCGCCCGGCACGGGCTGCGGCTCGCGGTGCTGCTCGACCAGATGCTGCGGGCGCAGCTCGCGGCGGTCGGCGGGTCGGGCGCGCACGCCTCGGTGAACGTGCGGGACCAGGCGATGGCGGAGACCGCGCTGCACCTGCTGCGGGACGGGCGGCGGATGGTCGTCTCGGCGGCCAACACCCATCTGCAGCGGATCCCGATCAGCCTGGGCGGGCGCTTCGAGGTGGCCGTGCTGGGCAGTCACCTGGCCGCCGAGCTGCACGACGGCTACCTGTCGATCGCTGTCACCTGCCGGGGCGGCCGCACCCCGACACGGCGACCCGCGCCGGACACCGAGCGGGGCGTCGAGGTGCTCACCGTCGATCTGGACGCCCCGGCGCCGGACAGCGTGGAGGCGCTGCTGCCGGCGTCCCGGATCACCGACGTCCGGCCGTTGCGGGGCGCGCCGGACGCGCCGCGCCGGTTCCGCAACCTGGACAGCTACGTCGAGCTGCCGGTGGCGGACGCGTTCGACCTGGTGGCCGTCGTGCCGGAGCTGGCCTGAGGAGCCCGCTCTCCCCCACCCGGTCCGCGGCGTCGCGTCGCCGGGGGCGTAGCGGTATGCGAGGTAGACCCGGCCACCCCCGGCGGCCCGCTTGGTCAGCCGTGGCGCTCGGACCCGGCGCGGGTCACGCAGAATTCGTTGCCGGCCGGGTCCTGCAGGACCGCCCAGCCCGCGCCGTCCGGGGTGCGGTGGTCGGACAGCAGCGTGGCGCCGGCCGCCAGGAGGCGGCCGATCTCGGCGTCCCGGCCCAGGTCCGGGGACTGCAGGCAGACGTGGACGCGGTTCTTGACCTGTTTGGGCTCCGCGACGGCCTGGAAGTAGAGGCGCGGGCCGGCCGGCGGTTCGATGACCACCTCGCGGTCGCCCGGCGCGCACTCCGGGGCGATCGGGTGACCGATCACCTCGCTCCAGAAGACCGCCAGGACGTACGGATCGGCGCAGTCGAACGAGACGTTACGGATCAGCGAGGTCACGTCCGTACGATAGCCACCCATCGAGAAGATCCGCGCGACGCCGGACCGGGCTGGGCCGGGCGCCCGGATCCCCCGGCCGGCGGTGGAGCGGGCTCAACTCGGGCGGGCCACGGCCGATGTCCACGGGCATGAGTCACGTCAGCAGCAGCGAGCGCTGGTTCGGCACCGGCCACAGCACCCTCACCGATCCCGCCGCCGCGGGGGCCGAGGCGGCGACGGCCGCGCTGGCCGGGCGGGTGCCGGCGATCGCGTTCGTGTTCTGCTCGGTGGGTTACCACGTGCCGGAGCTGTTCGGCGCGCTGCGCGAGCAGGCCGGGGCGGACACCGTGATCGTCGGGTGCACCACGTCCGGGCAGCTCGGGGGCGGGCGGGTCAGCCGGGACAGCGTGGTGGTGACCGCGTGGGGCGGGGACGGGTTCACCGTACGTACCACCGTGGCACGCAGCGCCCCCGGCCGCCTCCGGGAGGCGGGCGCGGAGGCCGCGTCCAGCCTGGCCGGCCTCGCCGACGAGCACCGGGCGCTGCTGCTGATCGGGGACGGACTCACCGGCACCACCCATGAGATCGTGCGCGGCGCGTTCTCCGTGGCCGGCGCCGCGGTCCCGCTGATCGGCGGCTGGTCCGGCGACGACCTGCGATATGTGCGGACGTACCAGTTCCACGGGGGCCGGGACGGCGTCGAGATCCTGTCGGGCGCGGTGATCGGGATCGCGCTCGGTTCGGACCGGCCGCTGGGCGTGGGCATGGCGCACGGCTGGCACAAGACCGGTGACGCGCTGGTCGTCACCAGCAGCCGGGACGGGCACGTGCTGGAGTTCGACGGCGAGCCGGCCCTGGACGTGTTCCTGCGCCGCCTCGGCGTCGACGAGTCCGCGCTGGACGACCCGGCCGGGTTCCGCGAACTGGCGTTCCACCACCCGCTCGGACTGTCCCGGCGCAGCGGCGACGACATCCGCGTGATCCACGACGGCGACCGGGTGGAGCGGTCGCTGATCTGCCTGGCCGACGTGCCGCTGGGCGCGCTCGCCTGGCTGATGGCCGGCGACCACGAGTCGCTGCTGGACAGCGCGGGCGAGGCGGCCGGCCAGGCCGTCGAGGCGCTGGGCGGGGCGCCGGCGCTGGGCGTGCTGGTGTTCGACTGCGCGGCCCGGTGGCTCAAGCTGGGCGCGGCCGGTGTGCAGGAGGAGAACGTGGAGATCGGCAAGCGGCTGGACGGGGTGCCGTACGGCGGCTTCTACACCAACGGCGAGATCGCCCGGTTCCGCGGCGCCCTCGGCATGCACCACTTCACCCTCGTCACGCTGGCTCTGGGCTGAGGGACGGACAACGATGAACCACTGGTCCACCCATCAGCTCACCGAGTTCTTCGCGGCGGTCTGCGCCCCGCAGGAGGAACACGCCGCGATCATGGTGGCCGTCGAGCGCGCCGCCGAGGTGCTGGAGACCGAGATCGGCGCGGTGCTGCGCGACGGTCGCGTCGAGGTCGCCTGGGGCGCCGGCCGCGAGCAGCTGGAGACCGCCCTGGGCGGCGAGCAGCGCCCGGCCGCGATGACCGTGCCGGGCCTCGGCGAACTGCACGTGAGCACCGCCCGGTTCAACCCCGGCCCGGGCGGCGCGCTGCTGGTCGCCCGGGCCGGCGACCCGCTCGACCCGGAGGAGCGGCAGCTGCTGCAGGCCATGGCGCAGACCCTCGGGCTGGCGCTGACCAACATCAGCCTGCTCTCCGCCGAGCGCTCGGCGCGCGAGGCCCGCGAGCGTGAGGCCGCCGAGCGGCTGACGCTGCTCGACTCGCTGCGCGAGGCCCGGCACGACTCGCTGACCGGTCTGCCGACCCGGGTGCTGTTCCTGGAGATGCTCGCCGAACGGCTCGCCCACCACACCCCGACCAGCGTGCTCTTCATCGACCTGGACCGGTTCAAGGCGGTCAACGACAGCCTCGGCCACCGGGCCGGCGACGAGCTGCTCGGCCTGGTCGCCGGGCGGGTCCGCGGCTGCCTGCGGCCGACCGACACGGCGGCCCGGATCGGCGGCGACGAGTTCGCGGTGCTGCTCAACGACTGCGAGGCCGAGCAGGCGATCCCGGTCGCGCAGCGGCTGATCGACGCGATCAAGAGGTCCTTCCCGGTGGCCGGGCAGGAGGTGTTCATCGGCGCGAGCATCGGCATCGCGGCCGGGCCGGGCGCCGCGCCGGGCGAGATCCTGGGCAACGCGGACGTGGCGATGTACCGGGCCAAGACCGAGGGCCCGGGCAAGGTGGTGCTGTTCGAGGCGCAGATGCACGCGGAGGCGCTGGCCCGGCTGACGCTCAACGGCGACCTGCAGCGGGCGCTCGCGCTCGGCGAGTTCCGGCTGCAGTACCAGCCGTTGTTCGGGCTGGGCAGCGGCGAGCCGGTCGGGGTCGAGGCGCTGGTGCGCTGGCAGAATCCGGAACGCGGGTACGTCTCGCCTGCCGACTTCGTGCCGATGGCCGAGGAGACCGGGTTGATCAGCGACCTGGGCCGGTGGGTGCTCAACACCGCCGGGCGGCAGGCGGCCGCGTGGCGGCGCACCCGGCCGGATCTCGGCATCAACGTGAACGTCTCCGGACGCCAGCTCACCGACCCGCAGTTCGCCTCGGACGTCGAGCGGATGCTCACCGACACCAAGCTGCCGCCGCACGCGGTCACCCTGGAGCTGACCGAGTCGGTGCTGATGAGCGACCCGAAGACGGCCATCGGGTGCCTGCGCGACCTGCAGGACCTCGGGGTGGATGTGTCCATCGACGACTTCGGCACCGGCTACTCGTCACTGTCCTACCTGCAGCGGCTGCCCGTCGACGAGCTGAAGATCGACCGGGCGTTCATCAGCCGGCAGACCCCGACCACCGCTGACCTCGCGGTGATCCGGACCATCGTCGAGCTGGCCCGGACCCTGCGGCTGCGCACCGTGATCGAGGGGATCGAGACGGAGGCGCAGCGCAACGCCATGCGGCTGCTCGGCTGCGATCTGGGGCAGGGCTACCACCTGTGCCGGCCGGTGCATCCGGAGGATCTGCTGCCCACCCTGTCGCCGGCCGGGCCGGACCGGGAGGCTGCCTGATCCGGTTCCGGAAGCCCGTCGATCGCGACTGTCGCCTTCGCGGCTCGCCCGGCCGCGGCGTTTGAAGCGGGCCGGGTTGGGGGGCGGGACTAAATCGGTTGGTCTCGGGGCGGTGGGATAGTAGACACTGCGGGTGACTGATCGACCGAAGCTGATCGCCCTGGCTCTGGCCCTCGCGGTCGACATGCTCGGCAGCGGCCTGCTGCTGCCCGTCTCGCTGCTGTACTTCACCGAGGTCAGCGGCCTGCGCCTGAGCACCGTCGGCCCCCTGCTGAGCGTCGCGGCCCTCGCCTCGCTGCCCGTGCCGCTGATCGTTGGGCAGATCGCCGACCGCACCCGCCCGCTCGACCGGGTGCTCGCCGCGCAACTGCTGCAGGGCACGGCGTACGCGGCGTACGCCCTGGTCCGCGGCCCCGGCACGCTGCTGCTGGTGGCCATCGTGGCCGCGGTCGGGCAGCGGCTGTTCTGGTCCTCGTTCTTCTCGGTGGTAGCCGGTCTCGCCGAACCCGGTGAGGACGAGCGCCACGCCGATCGCCGGTTCGCGCTGGCCGGGATGATCCAGATGGGCGCGACCGGGGTGGGCGCGCTGCTCGGCGGGCTCGCCGTGACGTACTCGTGGTACCAGCCGGTGGTCTACCTCAACGCCGCCAGTTTCGTCCTGTCCGCGGCCCTGCTGCTGCTGGTTCCGCGCGGGGCGGCGCCGGACCCCGCCGAGCGGGTGGCCGGCGGCTACCGCACGCTGCTGCGCGACCGGCCGTACCTGCTGCTCATCGCGGTGAACACGGTGTTCGCGCTGTGCAGCATCCTCCTCGGGGTGGCGGTGCCGGTATACCTGATCGACGGGCTGTCCGCGCCGGCCTGGCTGGTCGGGCCGCTGCTCGCGGCGAACACCGTGCTGCTCGCGTCCGGCCAGCGGCTCGCCGTGCGGCTGGTGCGCCCGCTGTCCCGGGCCGCGTGCCTGGTCCTGGCCGGCGCGATCTGGGTGGGGTGGGCGCTGGTCTACGCGGCGGCGGCCGGCGTGCCGCGGTGGGCGCTGATCCCGTGCCTGCTGGGCGGCATGATCCTGTACGCGGCGGCCGACCTGATCCACGCGCCGATCTCGAACGCGCTGTCGGCGGCCGCGGCGCCGCCCGCCCAGCGCGGGCGCTACCTGGCGGTCTACCAGTACACGTTCGCGTTCGCCGGCATCATCGCGCCGGCGTTCTTCACCACGTTGTTCGGCGCCGGCGTGGCGCTGCCGTGGCTGGCGCTCGCGGTGGTCGCCGCCGTGGCTTCGGCGGTGATGTGGACCCTGCGGGCGCCCCTGGCCGCCCGCTCGTCAGCCGACCAACTGGTCACCTAGGCGGGCGCCCCGGATCTCCCGCCGCGCGGTCGGCACGGGATCCTCGCCGGGCTCGAGGTGGCCGCCGACGGGAGCCAGAAGCCGGCGTTGCGGTGGGCGACGCGACCACTCTCCGGGCGCCCGCCGTGCCGGACGGCTCCGTTCCCCGTGAACCGCCCGGGCCCGGGAACTCACGCGGTGGGCAGATCGGCGCGGTCCGGGCCGCCCGGGTGGCGGACGTTCGCCTCCCGGCCCCAGACCAGCGCGTACGACAGGAAACCCAGCCAGACCAGCGCCCCGATCGCGACCCGCAACCCAGCCGGCAGCCCCGACGGCGTCACGAACGCCTCCAGGAAGCCGGCCACCGCCAGGGCCGGCACCAGCCCGACCGCCACCACCATGCCCTCGCGGGCCCAGGCCACCAGCGACTGCCGCCGGGTGTGCAGCGGCCCCGGGGCGATCCACGACCAGCCGATCCGCAGGCCGACCCCGGCACCGACGAACAGGCAGGTGATCTCCAGCAGGCCGTGCGGAGCCAGATAGGTCAGGAGCGTGTCCCCGGCGTCCCGGCTGACCATCATCGCCCCGACCACCCCGGTGTTCAGCGAATTCTCCCAGAGCAGGTAGACGACCGGCAGGACGAGCACCCCGGCGGCCAGGCACTGGGCGGTCAGCAGGGCGTTGTTCGTCCACACCTGCAGCGCGAAGTTCTGCGCCTGGTACTCGCTGTAGTAGCCGACGAAGTCCTTGCCGGCCACCTCGTCGATCTGCGCCTCGCCGCCGAACACCGCGAGCGCGTCCGGGTGAGCCGCCAAATACCAGATCATCGCGGCGGTGGCCGCGACCAGCAGCACCGCCAGCGTGCCCCACCAGTGGCGGGTGCGGTAGAGGGCGCCGGGCAGGCGGTAGGCGAAGAAGTCGGCGAGCGGCCGCCAGGAGAGCCCGCCGCTGCCGCGCGTCACCGCGGCCCGGCCGGCCAGCACCAGGCGGGACAGGTCGGCCAGCACGACCGGGTCGGGGTTACGGCTGCGCAGCGCCGACAGATGGGTCGCCGCGCGCTGGTAGAGCAGCACCAGCTCGTCGATCTCGGCGGCGCTGCGCAGCTTCGGACGGCTCGCCAGGACCTCCAGGCGGTGCCACTCGCCGCCGCGCTCCGCGAGATACGCGTCGAGATCCATCATCGATAATTCCCCCGCCGGTCCGTCGGCCGCCCAGCGTAGTGGACGCGGTGTCCGTGCCCGAGCCCCGGTGGTGTTCACTGTCCGGGTGAACGCTGCTGCAACGGACCTGGTCACCGCGGAGGCCGTCGCTCTCGACCTGCGTCCGGCCCGGCTCGGGTCGCGGGCGGTCGCGCTGGGCATCGACATCCTGATCCAGGCCATGGTGGCCGGCGGCGCGATGCTGGCGGCCGGGCTGGTGCTGGCCGTGCTGCCCGAGTCGATCGTGGATGACGCGTTGGTCGGTGCGGTGCTGCGGATCGCGGTGGTGCTGGTGCTGCTCGGCTACCCGACGTTCGTCGAGGTCCGGACGAACGGGCGCAGCCTCGGCAAGTCCGTGGTGGGACTGCGGGTGATCCGCGAGGACGGCGGCCCGATCCGGGTCCGGCACGCGTTCACCCGGGCGCTGATCGGCCTCGCGGTGGAGTGGCCGGGCCTGCTGCTGCCGTTCCTGACCTGGGTGGTCACCCTGGCCGTGATGCTCTTCTCCGGCCGGGGCCGGCGCCTCGGCGACCTGGCCGCCGGCACGCTGGTCGTGCACGAGAAACGTCCGGTGCCGTTCCGCTACGTCCCGGCCATGCCGGCCGGGCTCGCCGACTGGGCGGCGGCCACCGACCTCACCGCCGTCGACGACGACCTGGCCGCCGAGGTGCGGCAGTTCCTGTCCCGGGCCGCGGAGCTGAGCGAGCCGCACCGCGGCGGCCTGGAGCGGATGCTGGCGGCCGAGGTCGGCGCACGGGTGGCGCCGCCACCGCCGCCCGGCACACCGCCGTACCACTTCCTCGCCGCGGTGCTCGCCGAACGCCGCCGCCGCTTCGCGGCACAGCTGGCGGCCGGGCGTGTGGTCACCGAGCGGTTGCTGCCGGGCTTCGGGCGTCCCGCCCATCAGATCGAGGTTCCTTCGCCGGTACGCCCCGCGACCCCCACCTGGTGACGCCGGGCTCGCGGTTTCCGGACCGACGTAGATTTGGTCCGGTGTTGACTGACGCGCAGGCCACCGACTATGTGCGCCGGCACGACGGCGTGCCGGCGAAGACGCTGAGCGACGGCTCCGCACTGCTGGAGCACCGCGCGTTCTGGGCGGCGATGTTCGACGGGGCAGCGGCCCCGGAGCTGATCACGGAGCTGTTCGACGGCGCCGGTGACGACACGACCGCCCTGCACGAACAGATCCGGTCGTCGGCGCACTGGCCGGTGATCCCGATCAGCGACCGGTTCACCCGGATCAGCTGGTACGGGCCGAACCTCGAGGGCGGCGACGACTACGTGGTGCTGGCGCCCGGCCGGGCCGTCCCGATCGCCGCCCGGCAGGGACGCGGCTACGGCCCCGGACTCTCCTGGCCCGAGCTCACCCGGATCGCCACGACGCCGCGCCGCCTGCTGCTGGCCCTGCCGGCGCTCGGCGACGCGGACGCCCCGCCAGAGGCGGTCGACCAGGTCACCGAGGCACTGCTCACGGTGGGTGGCGACGCCCGGCCGGCGGCGCGCGAGGTGGCCCGGCAGATGCTGGAGAGCCCCGTGTGCTGGGTGGGCGACGACGACATGCTGGTGTGTGACGGGGAGTTCGCGGTACGCACGCCGGGCGCGCTGCCCGACGCCGACCTGCGCCTGGTCACCCAGGCTCTGGCCTGACCCGGGAGGTCGCCCCGGCCGCGCCGCCGGGCTGGGGGTCATCGTCGCTCAGCGGCTGGGCGCACCATTCGGGCGTCACCCTCGTCGGGACGCCGCGCACCTGACGCCGCCGGCCGGCGAGGGCGCCGGCCAAGCGATGCTGGACGCTGCCGAGCTCGCGGCCGCAGTGGCCGCCGCCGCGTCCGCTTCTTCGCCCCGCGCCCCACCGGCCGCCCGGTCCAACTGTCAGCGCGGGGTGGAGGCCAGGATCCGCGCGGGTCGGGAGGCGGAAGGAGTCGGCTCGGCCGTGGACGACGAGCGTGACGGCGCGCGCGACGAGCGCGACGGCGCGGGCGGTGTGACGGCCGGCGTGGTGTCCGGGGACGAGGTCGGCGTGGTGTCCGGGGACGAGGTCGGCGTGGTGCCCGGCATCGGCCTGGCCGGCGAGGTCGGCGAAGCGGGCGAAGTCGGCAACACGGGTGAGGCGGGCGGGACAGGCCATGCGGGTGACGCGGGCGGGGCCGGGGCCGGATCCGCCGGCCGGAGCAGGGCGAACGCCGTGATCGACACCGCCGCGACGGCGAGCCCGGCGACCGGCGGCAGCCACCAGCGGGCCGGCATGCTCCGGCGGGCGGCCCGGAGCAGCGCCGGCTCGTCGCGCAGGTCCCGGCCCGTGACGGCGGCGGCCCGGGCGGACAGCGCCCCGCGCAGGCGCCGCTCCAGATCGGTTTCGGTCATTTCTCCCCCAACTGGGCACGTAACAGCGTCAGGGCGCGATGCGCTGTCGACTTGACGGTCCCGGCGGTGATCCGCAGCGTGCCGGCGATCTCCCGTTCGGAGAGGCCGGACCAGTAGCGCAGGACGATGACCTGCCGCTGACGGGTGGTGAGCCGGCTCAGCGCCCGGATCACCTCCCGGTCGCCCGTCCCGAGCAGCACCTCGTCCTCGGCGGCTGGCGCCGGATCCGGGCGCGGGGGCAGGTAGGCCCGGGCGATCCGGCGGCGGCGCAGCGCCGACCTGGCCGCGTTCATGACGGCGGACACCAGGTAGGCGTTCGGGTCGGCGACCGTGTCCAGGCCGGTGCCGTGCCTGCGGTAGAGCCGGGTGAAGACATCCTGGACGATGTCCTCCGCGGTGGGCAGGTCGTCGACCATCAGCACGGCCAGCCGGACCAGCGGCAGGCGGCGCTCGCGGTAGAGCTCGTCGATCGCGGGCGCCGCGGTCGCCGCCGTCACGACGGGGCCGGCGGCGGCGGACCCACGCCACCAGCGCAGCAGCGACGTGGGCATCGGCAGCACGAAGATCACAAAGGGCCTCGGGAGGTGGGGTCGGGGTGAGAGGGACCGGGCGGCGCGCCGGCCGTACGGACGGCCGGCGCGCGAGCCCTCAGGACGCGGCCGGGGCCGCGAAGCTCGGCGACGGCGCGGCGGTCGACGGCCGCGTCGCGGAGGATCGAGTCGGTTCGGCGGTCGGCTTCCGGGCGGAAGCGGAGGGCACCGGCGCGGCGGTCGGCTTCGCTGTGGAGGCGGACGGCACCGGCGCGGCGGTCGGCTGTCCCGTGGAAGCGGACGGCACCGGCACGACCGTCGGGGTAGCGGCCGGCGAACTGCTCGGGACCGGCGCGGGAGTCGCGTCGTCGGCGAAGGCCGCCGCGGCGGTCACCCCGCCGACGGCGACGACGGCCACGGCTCCGGCGGCGACCGCGAGGGCCCGGGTGGATCTGCGCATCTCAAGCTCCAGCACTGTCAGTCGGTGCACTGTCGCCTGGGAGGACGCCGCAGCCCGGAAAAGGTTGGCCCCCTCGCTGTGACCCGCGGCACACCCGAGGATCGCCTACAGCCTTCCGGTGGCCTTCAACAACAGGTACACATCGGCGACCTTGCCGGCGAAGGTCGCCGCGTCCGCGTCGACCACTGTCGCCCCCGACCGGCTGAGCACATCGCGCACCCGGTCGCGTTCGAACAGCACCCGCTCCGCCGCCGCCGCGGTGTGCACGTCCGCGGCGGTCGGCGTGGACGACAGCGAGGCCATCCGGGCCACCGCGGGATCCCGCACCCCCGCCACGATCACCTTGTGCCGGGCGGCGAGGCGGGGCAGCACCGGCAGCAGTCCCTCGATCATCGGCGCGGTGTCCAGCGCCGTGAAGATCACCACCAACGCGCGTTTCCGGTCCCGGCGCAGCAACTCCCGGCCGAGCAGGGCGAAGTCGGTCTCGACCAGCGCCGGCTCCAGGGACGCCATGGCGTCGATCACCCGGGGCAGCTGTACCCGGTGACCGCCGCCCTCCACCCGGGCCCGCACCGCGGTGTCCAGCGCGAGAAGGTCCACCCGGTCGTCGGCGCGGGCCGCCAGCACGGCGAGCAACAGGGCCGCGTCGATCGCCGCGTCCAGCCGGGGAGCGTCGCCGACCCGGACCGCCGACGTGCGCCCGGTGTCCAGCACGCAGTAGACCCGCCGGTCGCGCTCCGGCCGCCAGGTGCGCACCACGACGTCCTGGTGCCGCGCGCTGGCCCGCCAGTCGATGGACCGGACGTCGTCGCCGATCACGTACTCCCGCAGCACGTCGAACTCGGTCCCGTGCCCGCGCCCGCGGGTCACCAGCGTCCCGTCCATCACCCGCAGCCGCGCCAGCTTCTCCGGCAGGATCCGCCGCGACGGGAAACGCGGCAGCACCCGCAGCGTCCAGGGCGGCGTCACACCGGCGTTCCACGACCTGCGGCGCTGCCGGTACGCCAGCCCGAGCGGCCCGTACGACCGCAGGGTGACCCGCACCGCCGGCCGGTCCCCGTGCCGTGTCGGGGTCAGCGTGGTGGTCACGGTCCCGGAGGCGCCCGGGTCCAGCGCGAGCGAGTGCGACAACGGCCCCGCCCCGGCCGACGGCACCCAGCTGTCCCGCAGGCCGAGCCGGACGAACCGCTCGGCCGTGTTGGTCACGGTCAGCCGGGTCGTCGCGGTGTTGCCCAGCCAGACCGTCCGATCCCCGTCGCGCCGCAGTTGCATCCCGTCCAGGCGCCCGGCGGTGATCAGGTCGATCAGCGCCAGCCCGGCGACGACGAACAGGACCCCGCCCACCGCGGGCCACGGCGCGGGCAGCAGCGCCGGCAGCGGCAGGCCGGCGGCGAGCAGAACGGCGAAACGCCTGGTGATCATCAGCGCGGCGCCGGCACCGCGGTCAGGAGCGAGGCCAGCACCGACTCGACGGTGATGCCGTCCAGTTCGGCGTCGGCGCGCAGCCGGACCCGGTGCCGCAGGGTCGGCAGGGTGTAGCCCTTGACGTCGTCCGGCACCACGTAGTCGCGCCCGTTCAGCCAGGCGTGCGCCTTGGCGACGGCGAGCAGCGCCGTCGCGCCGCGCGGCGAGGCGCCCAGCTCCAGGGCCGGGGCGACCCGGGTGGCCCGGCAGATGTCGACGATGTAGGCGAGGACCGGGTCGGCGACCTGCACCCGCTGCACGGCGGCGCGGCCGGCGGCCAGGTCCGCGGCACCGGCCACCGCGGTGACGCCGGCCGCCTCGAGGTCGCGGGGGTCGAAGCCGTTGTGGTGCGCGCGCAGCACGTTCAGCTCGGCGTCGCGTTCCGGCAGCGGGACGCTCAGCTTCAGCAGGAACCGGTCGAGCTGGGCCTCCGGCAGCGGGTACGTGCCCTCGTACTCGATGGGGTTCTGCGTCGCGGCGACCAGGAACGGCTGCGGCAGCGGCCGGGCGGTTCCGTCGACGCTGACCTGGCGCTCCTCCATGGCCTCGAGCAGCGCGGCCTGGGTCTTCGGCGGCGTCCGGTTGATCTCGTCGGCGAGCAGCAGGTTGGTGAAGACCGGGCCGGCGCGGAAGTTGAAGGCGGCGGTCCGCGCGTCGTAGACCAGCGATCCGGTGACGTCGCCGGGCATCAGGTCGGGGGTGAACTGCACCCGCTTGGTGTCCAGGTCCAGCGCCGTGGCCAGGGTCCGGACCAGCAGGGTCTTGGCGACACCGGGCACGCCCTCGAGGAGCACGTGGCCACCACAGAGCAGCGCCACCACGACGCCGCCGATCACCGCGTCCTGGCCGACGACGGCCTTGCCGACCTCGGTGCGCAGCCGGCCCAGGGCGAGGCGGGCTTCTTGGGCGTCGGGGGTCACGGCTGGTCTCCTTCGAATCCGGTGATCTCGCGTACCAGGTGCTGTACGGCGTTCGCGGCCGAGACCAGCTCGGCGTCGTTGTCGGGGCGGAAGCCGGCAAGGACCTCCCGGACGTCGTCCACCTGGTAGCCGGCGCTCTCGGCGATGTCCTCGACGGTGGCGCCGGCGGGCAGGCCGAGGTGCGCGGTGATCCGCCGCCGCGCCGCGGCCCGCAGGATGTCCAGCGACTCCTCGCGCGCGTGGGCCCGCTGGTAGAGGCGGGCGTGCCCGAGCATGGTCTCGTCGGCCGGGACCCGCGACGGCAGCGGCTCGGCGACCGGCGTGCCCAGTCGCCGCGCGGCCGCCGCGGCCAGGGCCAGCAGCGCCAGCCCCAGCAGGGCCAGGGTGGCCCAGAGGGCCGGCGGGAACGCCTCGGCCAGCGGGTTCGGCTGGTCCGGGCCCTGTGCCCGATCGGCGGGCGCGGCGTCGCCGGGGTCGCCCGGGGCGCCGGTCTCCCGCGGGGTCTGGCCGGTGCTCGGCCCGGCGAACGGCGTCTCGGTGGACCGGCTCGACGGGGACGGGCTGGGCGACGGCTGGACGTCTCGGTGGTGCACGTCCAGCCAGACCACCCGGGAGGTCCGGGCGAGCAGGCCGGCGGCGAGAGCGCCGTTGCCGTGCTCGTCGATCCGGTCGTTGCGGAACGGGTCGGCCGCGCCGACCGCGGTGATCGTCAGCCCGCCCCAGGTCGTGGTCAGCAGGGCGCCTGCGTAGCAGGGCGCCGTGGCGTAGCGCAGCCGGCCCACCGCGGCCGGGCCGGCCGCGGTGGCGACCGGGTCCGCGCACCCGGCGTCGATCACAGCGGTGGTCCAGAGGTGCTCGCCGTCCTGCCGGATCGGCCAGTCGGTCCGGGCCAGCGCCGCCTGCTCCGGGCCGACCAGGACGACCCGGGTGCCGGCGGGCAGCCCGTCGAACCGGCTCAGCCGGTCCAGATCGGCCAGTCCGGGGGTGGTGACCAGCAGGGTCGCGTCGCCGTCGCTCGTCGCGGCGAGCGCGCCGGCGGTCGACGTCTCCCGGACCACTGCCACGCCGCGCCGGCGCAGCCGGTCCGCGAGCTTGCTGGAGCCGATACCGGCGGAGCTGGCCGGGGACAGGAAGTCGGCGTCGGCCGGGTCGGGCTGCTCGGCCGCGTGCACTAGCAGCGTCCCGGTGATCAGCGTGACCAGCACGGCGAACGGGATCGCGACGCGCAGCCAGCGCCGGTCCCGCCTGGTCGTCACTGGGCGCCTCCCGGCGGTGTCAGGGAGGCGCGCACCTCGGCGGTGAGACTACGCATCCGCTCGTCGTGCCCGGGAGACGCCTCCCGCCGCCCGTACCAGATCTCCGAGAAGATCTCGGTGGCGCCGCCCAGCGGCGCCCGCACCACCGGGCGCCGCGCCGACGCGTCAGCGGTCAGCTCGGCCGCCGTGGTGCCCGGCTGCGGCGTGATCACACCGGCCCGGATCAGGTCGACGACGGTCTCCCGCAGCCGTTCCCGGATCGCCTCGGCATAGCGGCCCTCGGCCGCGAGACGATCCGCGAGCGAGAGGCCGCCCGGCTCCGGCTCGGCGAGCGGAGCGGGTGGCTGGGTGGCGGGCCGCGGCGCGGCGGCCGGCGCCCACCTGGCTTTCGGCCTGCGGCGCCACCGGGGCAGCCGCAGGCGCAGGGGTACGCGGGGAAAGCGCCACCGGGGCAGCCGCAGGCGCGGAAACCGGAACCGTGGCATCCCCGGCATCCGCCGCGGAACCCAGGCCGGATACCAGTACCAGAGCACCGCCACCAGGCCGGTCAGCGCGAACAGCACGAGCAGCACCCACTGCGGCGACAACCGGTTCAGCAGCCATCCGACGAACTCGTCGTACCCTCTCACCGCGCGGTCACCAGCACGGCCGTCTCGTCCTCGCCGCGCGCCCGGCTGCGGTTCAGCGCGATGTCCAGCCCCTCGGTCCGGATCCGCGCCTCGACCAGCAGCACCGCGTCCAGGCAGCCCAGCGCCGCGTACGCCGCGGTGTTCGCCACCACCCAGGCGCCGGGCACCGCCCAGTCCAGCCAGCCGGCCTCGGTCACGTCCCACGCCAGCAGGTCGGCGACCGCGATCCAGCCCAGGCCCAGCGCGAACCGGATCGCCAGCCAGCTCAGGTAGCCCAGGATCCGGATCCGGGCGACGCGCAGGCCACCGCGCGCCGACAGAGCGACCGAGCGGAACAGGGCCACGAACGGGTTGCCGGTCCGCTCCATCGCGAGGATCGGGGTGGCCAGGCCGGTCAGCGCGTAGAGCGCGATCACCGCGACCAGCCCGGCGTAGGCGGCGGGCCAGGCGATCCCGGCCAGCACGGCCGCGACCAGCAGGGACGCCAGCACGGGGGTACGGCGGAACAGCTCGCGATGCGTCGCGGCGCGCCCCAGCAGCGCCGGCGCCACGGCCGCCCCGGCGAACGCCGCGAGCAGCGTCACGATCGCGACCTCGGTGGCCAGCCCGGTCGCCACGATCCGCCACCAGGCGTCGAAGTTCCACGAGTCGAAGAGGAAGAACGGCGGCTGCAGCGGGACGGCCCGGCGCATCCCGGTGAGCAGCCACTGCTCGCCCGCGGCCAGCAGCGCCGCCATGCTCAGCAACGGCAGCGCACGCTGCCGCACCAGCGCCACCGCGCTGTCCAGCGACTCCCCCGCGGTCGTGCCCCGCAACGGCAGGATCGCCGTCTGCCGGCGCGATCCCGCCGCTTCTCCCCGCATGGCGGGCATCCTAGAAGACCGGTCCGGCAGCTTCGCCGGCCCCCATGACCAGCAGCGGAGCCGCCGGGACGCCGGCGGACCGGATCACCGGGACGGCACGGAGCGTGCGACGCGGAATCCGACGTCCTCGATCCGCAGGTCGGGATGGCTGCGCCGGCGCACCGAGGCCCGGCAGCTCCACTTCTCGTCGAACCAGCCGCCGCCGCGCAGGACGCGGTAGTCGCCGTACACCTCGGCGTCGTAGACGTCCCAGCACCAGTCCCAGACATTGCCCAGCATGTCGTGGAATCCCCAGGCGTTGGCCGCCCGGGTGCCCACCTCGTGCGGCCGTTCCCCGGAGTTCCCCCGGTACCAGGCGATCTCGTCGAGCTCGCCGTAGCGCGGCCCGCTGCTGCCCGCCCGGCAGGCGTTCTCCCATTCCGCCTCGGTCGGCAACCGGTATCCGTCCGCCGTCCGGTCCCATTCCCCGCCGTTGCGGTAGACCGGGGTGAGCCCTTCCCGCTCGGACCGGGCGTCGCAGTACCGGATGGCGTCCCACCAGGACACACTTTCCACAGGCAGCCGTCCGCCCCGGGCGCTGCCCGGCCATTCCCCGGTCACCGCGGCGTATTCCGCCTGGGTGACCGGCACCGCCCCGAGCAGATAGGAATCGACATCGACAACCCACGATCGCTGCGTACGGCGGTCCGACAGCCGCACCGATGCCGCCGCCACCTCGATCAACGATCCGGCCCGCACATCCACGACGGGAATCCTGCACCATCGGCGGGGCGCGTCGCGACCGGCCGCGGGCGTCTCGGGGAACGACAGGTGTGACATCGGCGACACCGCAGGGTACGCTGCCTCGATTTGCGACGGCTGGGGTGGCATGGAACCGCGGGTGATACTGCTCGATCTGGACGGCACGCTGCGGGAGCGCGGCGAGGTGGTGCCCGGCGCCGCGCAGGCCATCGTGGAGCTGCGGCGCGCCGGGCACACCGTGCGGGTCTTCACCAACACGGACTCGCGGTCCGAGGCCGCCCTGGTCCAGCGCGTCCGCCGGGCCCGCATCCCGGTCGCCCTCGGCGAGGTGTTCACCCCCGTCGTCGCCGCCAAACGCCTGCTCACCCCGGACAGCCGGGTGCTCGTGCTGGCCGACCCGGAGGTCCGCGACGATCTGGCCGGGCACGCGCCGCCGGCCGGCGACCCGACCCACGTGATCGTCGGCGACTGCCGGCAGACCCTCGACTACCCGGGCCTGGACGCCGCTTTCCGGGCCGTCCGCAACGGCGCGGAGCTGCTGGCCCTGCAGCGCGGCCGGTACTTCCGCGCCGCGGACGGCGACCACCTGGACACCGGCGCCGTCGTCGCCGCCATCGAGTACGCCAGCGGCCGGTCGGCCCGGGTCCTGGGCAAGCCCAGCCCGGACTTCTTCCGGCTGGCCGCCGCGGCCCCGGCCGGCCGGGTCTGGGTGGTGGGCGACGACCGCACCACGGACATCCTGATGGCCAACGAGGCGGGCGCCACCTCGGTCCAGGTCCGCACCGGCAAGTACGCCGACCAGCGGGCGGCCGGGGACCTCCCGCGGCCCGTCCACGTCATCGACTCGGTGGCGGACCTTCCGGCTCTGCTGGCAGCGCAGCCGTGAGGTCCACCTCGACCAACTGGCCCGGGTAGCCCAGCGACGCCACGCCGAGCAGGGTGCTGGCGGTGCTGAACGCCGGCGCCAGCTCGGACGTGTTCAGCTGCTCCCAGACCGCGGACAGCACCCGGCTGTCCGGGCTGACCACGTAGATCACCGAACGCACCACGTCGCCGGGCGTGGCGCCGGCCGCCGACAGCACCGCCAGGCAGTTGGCGATCACCTGGGCGGTCTGCGCGGCGTGGTCGCCCGGCTCGCCGACCACCGAGCCGGAGCGGTCCAGCGGGCACTGCCCGGCCAGATGCGCCAGCCGCCCCGCCGACGAGATGGTGACGTGGCTGTAGCCGGCGGTCCGGTGCACGGTGTCCGGATTGAGCTTCGAGATCGTCATCCCAGGGATCCTTCCGGGAACCGGGGCAACGGCCAGTCCGGGGACGGCCGGAAACCGGTGAACGTGTCGTCGAACGGGAACTCCCCGGCCTCGACCAGCTTGATCAGCCGGTCCCCCTCCGCCCGGATCTCCGCCGCCGCGGCGCTGCCGAAGTACAGCGGGTGGCCGGTGAACGCGGCGAACTCGTCGGTGTCCTTCCACTCCCACTGCCGGTCGGGTGTCACCACGATGTCGAGCACCAGGTCGGTCGTCTCGACGCCGTCCCGCTGCCGCACGAACGGTTTCTCGAGGTTGATGTACCACCCGGTGAAGGCTCCGTCGCGGAAGAACCACCACACCGACCAGCCGGCCGCCGGGGGCATCAGGATCAGCACGTCGTTGCCGCGCCAGTGGTGCAGCGTCAGCTTCGGGTCCCGCATCAGGTCCGGGCTGACGTCGTGCGTGTTCCGGCCGTCCACATCGACCAACCGGGCGAACTCGCCGCCCTCCGGCGCCCACAGCAGCAGCCCGGCGTCGTCGTCGCGGACCACCCGCATCGGCTGCGCCCAGGTGCGCCACGGTCCGCGGCGGTATCGGCGTACCACGATCTGCCCGGCCTCGAATCGCATGCCGGCAGCCTAGGAGCAGGCTCAGCGGCAGCCCGCAAGGAGGGTGTCGCTCAGCCCGCACTGGTAGGGCATCTGCTCCGGGCCGCTCCCCAGCCGGCCGGTCAGGTGGACCAGCACAGGTCGCGGTCCGGATCGGGCAGGCGTTGGCGCGCGTCGCACCACGCGGGAACCGGACGAGCTGAAAAACCTTCCCGGTACGCACCGGAAACGTCGACGACCGTCGATCGTGAAGCCCGCGACCGGAAGCCGGCTGGTCCGATGAGCACGGAACCGGTAGGGTCGGCCACGTGAACACCGGACCGGCACACAGCCACGCACGGATCGGCGACCCGGTGGATCGCTGACCCCCGCCCGTTCGGCACGTGGACCGCCTGCGCCCGCAGGTCCCGTCCCGTCCGAACGCATCGAGAGGTCAGCAGAGTGCCCGCCACCTTCAACCACACCATCATCGCGTCCAAGGACCGCCAGGAGTCGGCCCGGTTCTACCGGGACCTGCTCGAGGCGGCGGAGGCCCCGTCCTGGGGCCCGTTCACCAACCTCCAGCTCGATCAGGGCGTGCTGCTGCAGTTCGCGGAGCCCCCGGTGGAGATCCAGATGCAGCACTACGCGTTCCTGCTCGACGACGAACTGTTCGACCGGGCCTACGAGCGGCTGCGGGAGCGGGGCGTCACTCACTGGGCCGATCCGCAGATGCGCCGCCCCGGCGAGATCAACCACGAGCACGGCGGCCGGGGCGTTTACTTCAAGGACCCGGCCGGTCACGCCGTCGAGCTGATCACCCGGCCGTATCTCTGACCGGCGCCGGGCGTCCACATCGGCGATCCCCGCCGGTGTGGGCGTCCAGCGCCGGTCTCTCGAAGACCGCCCTCCACCGCACCAGCAGCCTCGAACCGGGCGCGTGCAACTCCTCCACGGACACCTGACGCAGATCACCGGACGCGAAGGCGTCGATCTCCGCCCGGGTAAGCGGCCAGGGCGGCCCCTCCCCCGGCGTGTCCGTCGCCGCGGCGGCCAGAACCAGCAACCTGCCGCCGGCCGCGACGAACCCGCCGGCCGCCCGGATCGCCCGGGTCCGGATCCGCGCCGGCAGCGCCTGCACGTTGTTGCTCTCCAGGACCAGGTCGAACGCGCGATCCCAGTCCCGTGGCGGGTCCAGCAGGTCGGCGACCCGGTAGTCCACAGGCGAGTCCGGGTGCCGCTCCCGCGCCACCGCGATCGCTGTCGCCGAGATGTCGAACGCGGTCACGGCATACCCCAGGGTGGCAAGGTGTTCGGCATCCCGGCCCGGGCCGCAGCCGACCACGAGCGCCCGCCGGCCGGCGCCCCCGGCGAGTGGGAACTCCCGCAGGTTCACGCTGGCCGCCGCCACGTCCCAGGGCACCACCGCGCGCCCGGCGCGGGCCTGCGCGTAGAGCCGCTCGAACCATCCGGTCGCGTCCCCGCCCGCCAGCGACTCCACCGCCAGCCGCCGCACGTCGGTCATCGAGGGACCGCCCGGCGGCGTACGCCGATCATCGAGCAGCACCCGAGGGCGCACCTCGGTCACCCGCCGGACCGGCCTGCCGGCGCACCTCGGTCATCGCGGGACGACCCCGTCGCAGCTCGCGGAGGGCCTGGCGGCGCACGTCACCGGTCAGCGTGTCGATGTAGAGCCGCCCGTCCAGATGGTCGGTCTCGTGCTGCAGAGCCCGCGCCAGGAACCCGGTGCCCTTGATCACCAGCGGCTCCCCGTTCAGGTCGAACCCGCGCGCGGTGACCGACATGGCCCGCTTCGTGGAATATCCCAGCCCCGGCAGCGAGAGGCAGCCCTCCTCGTCCTCCTGCTCACCGTCGAAGTCCGAGAGCACCGGGTTGACCAGGTGCCCGACCTGCCCGGCGACGTTGTAGGAGAACACCCGCAGGCTCACACCGATCTGCGGGCCGGCGACCCCGGCCCGGCCCGGCTCCCGGACGGTGTCCTCCAGATCCCGGACGATCTCCCGCACGCTCGCGTCGAAGTCGGTGACCGGGTCAGCGGGCGTACGAAGAACCGGATCCCCATAGAGCCGAATAGGCCGAACTGTCATGTGCGGAATCGTATCCGGTCGTTACGGCTGGCGCTGCAGGCTGCCGGTCTTGCGCGGCGGGCCGGTGGCGGCCGGTTGTCCACAGAAGGCGGTTGTCCACAGGCCGTCCGCGCCGCCTTCCGATCTCGCGCCACAATGGTCCGCGGCGGAGGTCCCCCCTAGGGTGGGCGGGTACTGGGCAGTCGCGGCCGGCGGGGTTCCCCTTGCGGCGTGCGCCCGACCGAATCGGATCCTGCGGCCGCCGCGATCACGCGACGGGGCGGATCCCGCAGCCACTGCCCGTCCCGGTTCCCGCCACCCGTGCCGGCAGCCCTGGGCGGGCCCGTGACCCGACGACGTGGACCGGCAGCCGCCGAGCGCACTTCCGTGCCCGGCCGGCGCGGCCGCCGGCAGGTTCGGGGTCGGGCCGACACGGAGAGGCGCCGTTGGACCCCTCGGAACCAGCCAGCCGCACCGGGCCGGCGGCGAGGGGTCTCTCACGGCCCGTGAGAGACCCCTGCGGACCAGCCATGATCAACGGCGGCGTCGACTCCGGGTCGGCGGCCGGGCGGGTCGGCGAGGACGCGCTCGTCGTGACCACCGAGCACGCGGCACGGGCCGGCCGGGGGCCAGAGGTCCCTGCGAGAGACCTCCGGGGACCAGCCGAGGGGTTCTAACCGGGGGGAGGCACCTCGTACCCTCCGGACAGGTGTGTCCGCGGGGATCGGGCGAAGGTGGCAGTGGATCGGGGTGAGTGGGGCTGTCGAGGGGCGGGCACGAGCTGGTGCGACTACGGGTCGGGGCGTGACCTGTCGGACGGGCCTCCGCGCGGGCGGGACGCGGGAGCGAGGCGCCAGCGGATCAGGCGGCGCGGAGCAGGGCCGGGCCGGGGTGGGCCGGTGCGGTCGAGGAGGCCAGGGACAGGCCGTCGAAACGGATGGCGGTCAGGGCGGCGGCCGCCGGGCGGTCGATGATCGTGATGGTGGCGACGCCCTGGTGGATGCGGTGGGCCGGATCGGCGACGGCGCCGAGCAGATCCCGCCACTTGCGTACGTGCGTGGCGAACGACGACCGGCGGACCCTGCGCTTGCGGGCCTCCTGGCCGGCGAGCGCGTCCGCCGGGTCGACGTCGAGCAGCAGCAGGTGCGTGCGGCGATCGGCCCGCCGGGCGGCGTCCGTGATCAGCCGGGTCGCCCAGGCCCGGGTCCCCGACTCGTGCACCACGACCGACTCGGGTCCGCGCAGGGCTCGGTACAACCGGGCGTAGTGGGCGGCGTGCACGAGTGGCCGCCAGTATTTGTAGGGGACCGCGCCGAGATAGGGGCTCAGGCGCAGCCGGGCCTGTTCGGAGTCGAGCAGGCGCACACCGGGCCGCGGGAACAGACGTTTGAGCAGCGTGGTCTTGCCGGCGCCGGGGATGCCCGCGACCACCAGCAGCACGCGGGCCGGGTAGTTCAGCTCGGGGACACGATGCCCACGCAGGTCCCGCCCGGCGCGGGGCGTGGCCTCCGGGACGGAGACGGACAGAGCTGCCATGGTCGTCGTTCCTCTCCCGCCGTGGCAGGAACCGAACTCCCGTCCGAACAGTCGAGACCCCGGCCCCTGTCCGCGGCGACTCACGTCACCTGCAGGGCCGAAGGTCTGGTCCACCCCAGTGGGGCCCGGGCGCCGGAAGCCGGGAGGCTCCAGGATGTCGAACGACCGGCGAAAGGACTACTCCCCTTCAGCGCGAAAATATACCGCCCTCACGCAAGCGCCGGGTGGACAACGGCCATCCCGCAACCGCCCCCGCGGGCGCCGGGCGTTCAGCAGCCACTCCGGGGAGTTCGCCGCGCGCAAAGGTGGGATGTCACGCCGCGAGCAGTGTCGAGCGGTCCCGGGAGAGCAGGTGCTTCAGCTTGATCAGCGAGCGGCGGGTCTGGCTCTTCACCACGGTGATCGGCACGTCGAGCTCGGCGGCCACCTGTTCGACACTGTGGTCGGCGAAGTAGCGCAGCACCACGATCGCCCGGTCCCGGGCGGGCAGCCGCCGCAGCGCGCCGAGCATGGTGATCCGCAGGTCGGGGTCCATCGAGTAGACCGGCTCGCGCAGCTCGCCCGGCGTGGCCTCGGTGGAGCTGCGCCGCCGCCGATGGTCGAGATAGGTGCGGAAGAGGACCTTCTGGGCGTACGCCGGCAGGTTGTCGCTCGCCGCGGCCCGGTCCCAGCTCAGGTAGAGCTTGGTCAGGGTGGCTTGGGTGAGGTCCTGGGCCAGATGCCAGTCACGGCAGAGCTGGAACGCGCTGCTGTGCAGCCGTTGCCTGCTGTCCCGCGCGAAGCGCGCGAAC
This sequence comes from Actinoplanes siamensis, assembly GCF_016862395.1. Classification (GTDB taxonomy): domain Bacteria; phylum Actinomycetota; class Actinomycetes; order Mycobacteriales; family Micromonosporaceae; genus Actinoplanes; species Actinoplanes siamensis. Next base: position 72,815 of record NZ_BOMW01000002.1, read on the forward strand.
TCCTCCAGGACGGGCGGGGAAGAGAGCATGAGCGGGATGTCGCCTTCTGCAGAGGCCACGTGGCAGAGGTGTCACAGTGGACCGTGTCCGGGAAACGCGTGCGTCAACGTACGCGTTCATCCCCCGCCCGTGGGGGCGGACCGCGAGAGTGGCACGCAATAGGTAGAGAACGCCCGGAAGCCTCTGTGCGACGGCTGTGATCGCGCTCGCGGGGCCCGGACCGGCCCCGGACAGGGGTCGCATTCCCGATCCAGGGGTCGTGTTGCGGGCCCGGCCCATGCTGTGGTGAACCGGGGACACCGCACTCGGCGTGTTCTCACACAACCGCATGAACGTCCGGGCCCACCGGGACCGGGCTTGGTCTGCCGGGTGCGGCGACGCCCATCACGCATCCGGCATCAGCCGACACGCAGCGCGACGCTCCGTACCGGGTGCCATGGCCATTAGTCCTGTATTTGTCATCCGTTCGGTCGAGGTTTCGCACCGGCAGTCCGTTACCGGTGCGGGACCGGGTCAGAGGCTCGGCAGAGTCATCGGGATCACCCCGAGGCCACGAGAACGAACGTAACGCATGGTGACGGGCATGGGAGGCGGCCGGGCGGCCGGCGGAACCGGCGGAAGGGGGAACCGGAGAGTGGCCGGAGGACCCCTGAGCGTGGACCATCGATACCGCGAAACCGCGGTCGGACGCCGTCACTCCGTTGCAGCGTTGTCGTTCGATGTGAGGTAACGTTCGACCTCGACTTTGTGAACCTTCACACAGCCCCCGACCGGAGAAAATCCACGATGTGCCAGCACCTGAACCCCTGTCCGCCAGCCGACGCGATCGACCGGGAGGCCGCCGCCACCGTGGCGACCTGCCGGGAACAGGGCTGGAGCCTGCTCTGCAACGGCGTCATCGTCTTCGAGGACACCGGTGAACTGCTGCCGGACGGCACGACGATCGAGCCGCACCGCGGCCCGGCGCCGCACGCCCTGGCAGCATAGTAACTGAGGGTAACGAGACGGCCGCCCGGTTTGGCGGTAGTTTCGGAACTCGACCGGAAGATCGGCCGGCCCGCGGCGCGGGTGGCACGGTCTTGATCAGATGCCCGGCCCGCCCACGCGGCAGCCCGCTCGGACAGCCGGGAAAGACGGCGGCCGGCCTCCGAAAGGACGGCGGACCGCCGGGAATGGACGGCCGCCCGGAACACGGCGGACGGCCGGCGAAAAGACGGCGCAGGCCGCGATCCGAGGACCGCGACCTGCGCACCCCTGCTGAGGATCAGCTCTCGAACGCCTCCGGCGAGGGGCACGAGCAGACCAGGTTCCGATCGCCGTACGCCCCGTCGATGCGGCGCACCGGCGGCCAGTACTTCGCGGTCCGGTCGACACCGGCCGGGAAGCCGGCGACCGAGCGCGGGTACGGGTGCGGCCACTCGTCAGCGGTCACCGCCGACGCGGTGTGCGGCGCGTTCGCCAGCGGGTTGTCGTCCTTGGGCCAGACACCCGCCGCCACCTGGTCGATCTCCGCCTTGATCGAGATCATCGCGGCGCAGAACCGGTCCAGCTCGGCCAGGTCCTCGCTCTCGGTCGGCTCCACCATGAGCGTGCCGGCGACCGGGAACGACATGGTGGGGGCGTGGAAGCCGTAGTCGATGAGCCGCTTCGCGACGTCGTCGACGCTGACCCCGGTGGCCTTGGTGATCGGCCGCAGGTCCAGGATGCACTCGTGCGCGACCAGGCCGTTCTCGCCGGCGTAGAGCACCGGGTAGTGCTCGCGCAGCCGGGCCGCCACGTAGTTGGCCGCCAGCACCGCGGTGGCGGTGGCCTGGGCCAGGCCGTCCGGCCCCATCATCCGCACGTACGCCCAGGAGATCGGCAGGATGCCCGCCGAGCCGTGCGCGGCCGCCGAGACCGCGTGGTGGTCGCCCGGCTCCAGCGGGTTGCCGGGCAGGAACTCGGCGAGGTGGGCGCGGACCGCGACCGGGCCGACGCCGGGGCCGCCGCCGCCGTGCGGGATGCAGAACGTCTTGTGCAGGTTCAGGTGCGACACGTCGGCGCCGAACTTGCCCGGCTGGGCGTAGCCGACCAGCGCGTTCAGGTTCGCGCCGTCCACGTACACCTGGCCGCCGGCCTCGTGCACCCGCGCGCACAGCTCGGCGATGCCGGTCTCGTACACGCCGTGCGTCGACGGGTAGGTCACCATGATCGCGGCGAGCGAGGACGCGTGCTTCTCGATCTTGACGGCCAGGTCGGCGAGGTCGACGTTGCCGTTCTCGTCGCAGGCCACCACGACCACCCGCATGCCGGCCATCACCGCGCTGGCCGCGTTCGTGCCGTGCGCCGACGACGGGATCAGGCAGACGTCGCGGTGCGCCTCGCCGCGCGAGCGGTGGTAGCCGCGGATCGCCAGCAGCCCGGCCAGCTCGCCCTGGGAGCCGGCGTTCGGCTGGACGCTCACCGCGTCGTACCCGGTGATCTCGGCGAGCCAGCCCTCCAACTGCGCGACCAGCTCCTCGTACCCCCGGACCTGGTTCTGCGGGGCGAAGGGGTGGATGTTCGCGAACTCGGGCCAGGTGATCGCCTCCATCTCGGTGGTGGCGTTCAGCTTCATGGTGCACGAGCCCAGCGGGATCATGCCGCGGTCCAGCGCGTAGTCGCGGTCCGAGAGCCTGCGCAGATAGCGCAGCATGCTCGTCTCGGAGTGGTGCGTGTTGAACACCGGGTGATGCAGGTAGTCGCTGGTGCGGGCGAGTGGCCGGGCGCCGCAGGAGGCCGGCTCCGCGACCGTCGCGCCGAACGCGGCGAGCACCGTCTCGACGTGTGCCGCGGTGGTGGTCTCGTCGGTGGAGACGGAGAGCCGGTCCGCGTCGATCAGCCGCAGGTCGATGCCGGACTCGGCGGCGGACGACACGACGGCCTCGGCACGACCGGGGACGATCGCGGTGACCGTGTCGAAGAACGCGTCGTGGGCGACCTGGACGCCGGCCGCGGCTAGGCTGCCGGCCAGGGTCAGGGCGTGGTCGTGCGCCCGCTTGGCGATCTCGCGCAGACCGGCCGGGCCGTGGTACACGGCGTACATGCTGGCCATCACGGCCAGCAGGACCTGCGCCGTGCAGATGTTGCTGGTCGCCTTCTCCCGGCGGATGTGCTGCTCGCGGGTCTGCAGGGCGAGGCGGTAGGCGGGGGCGCCGTCGGCGTCCTTCGAGACGCCGACCAGGCGCCCGGGCAGGCTGCGCTCCAGGCCGCCGCGCACCGCCAGGTAGCCGGCGTGCGGGCCGCCGAAGCCCAGGGGTACGCCGAATCGCTGCGTGGTGCCCGCGGCGATGTCCGCGCCGATCTCGCCGGGCGCGCGCAGCAGCGTCAGCGCGAGCAGGTCGGCGGCGACCGTGACCAGGGCGCCCTTGGCGTGGGCGGCCTCGACCAGCGAGGCGTGGTCGCGGACCGCGCCGGACGCGCCCGGGTACTGCAGGTGCAGGCCGAAGAACTCCTCCGGCAGGTCGTCCCCGGCGTCCAGGTCGACGAGCCGGACGTCGATGCCGAGCGGTTCGGCGCGGGTCCGCAGCACGGCGAGCGTCTGCGGGAAGGTGTCGGCGTCCACCGCGTACACCGCGGATCCGCTCTTCGAGGCGCGCCGCGCGAGCGTCATGGCCTCGGCGACCGCGGTGGCCTCGTCCAGCATCGACGCGTTCGCCGTGGTGAGGCCGGTCAGGTCGGTGACCATGGTCTGGAAGTTGAGCAGCGCCTCGAGGCGGCCCTGGCTGATCTCCGGCTGGTACGGCGTGTACGCCGTGTACCAGGCCGGGTTCTCCAGCACGTTGCGCTTGATCACCGCGGGGGTGTGCGTGCCGTAGTAGCCCAGGCCGATCATCGGCGTGGTCAGCACGTTGCGCCCGGCGAGGGCGCGCAGCTCGGCGATGGTGGCCTCCTCGGAGGCGCCGGCCGGCAGGTCCAGCTCGCCGCGGAACCGGATCGACTCGGGGATCGCGGCGTCCATCAGCTCGCCGAGCGATTCGTACCCGATGGTCTTCAGCATCTCCGCCTGCTCGTCGGCCTGCGGGCCGACGTGGCGATGGGTGAATGACGACGTCATGGGCGACTCCCGGGCTTGAGAAGGCTGACTTGAGCCCTCCCCCTCTGTCGTACCCACCAGGGGCGCTTCAGAGTCGCCTGCCCGCGCGGTCCGTTTGCCTGTAGAGATTCCGGGGAGGATTTGCCCCTTCGGCGCCCGGCCACTCGACAACGAGAAGCCCTGGTCTCTCCCGCGCAGCTGGTCACCAACCTACCAGTGGACCGGCCCCCTACCGGAACTCCTAGGGTGGGGCTGTGACATACACCCCTGCAGTCGGTCGCTACGAGTCCATGACGTACCGCCGTGCGGGCCGCAGCGGCCTCCAGCTGCCCGCCATCTCCCTGGGCCTCTGGCACAACTTCGGCGACACCCGCCCGGCCGACCGGCAGCGGGACATCGTCCGCCGCGCCTTCGACCTCGGGGTCACCCACTTCGACCTGGCCAACAACTACGGCCCGCCGCCGGGCAGCGCGGAGGCCAACTTCGGGCGCATCCTGGCCGCCGACCTCAAGCACCACCGCGACGAGCTGATCATCTCCAGCAAGGCCGGCTACACCATGTGGGACGGCCCCTACGGTGACTTCGGCTCCCGCAAGTACCTGGTGAGCTCGCTGGACCAGTCGCTGCGGCGGCTCGGCGTCGACTACGTGGACATCTTCTACCACCACCGGCCCGACCCGGAGACGCCGCTCGAGGAGACGATGTCCGCGCTCGATCACCTCGTGCGGTCCGGCAAGGCCCTCTACGTCGGCCTGAGCAACTACAACTCCGAGCAGACCGCGAAGGCCGCCGCGATCCTGCGCGAGCTCGGCACCCCGCTGCTGATCCACCAGCCGTCGTATTCGATCCTGAACCGCTGGATCGAGCACGACGATCTGCTGGACACGCTGGAGGAGGTGGGCGCCGGCGCGATCGCGTTCAGCCCGCTGCAGCAGGGCCTGCTCACCGACCGCTACCTCGACGGCATCCCGGACGACTCGCGGATCCGCACCAGCGTGTTCCTCGACGAGAGCGCCCTGGACCCGAAGACCCTGGGGCGGTTGCACGCGCTCGACGACATCGCCAAGCGGCGTGGTCAGACGCTCGCCCAGCTGGCCCTCGCCTGGGCGCTGCGCGACCCGCGGATGACCAGCCTGATCATCGGCGCGTCCAGCGTCGGGCAGCTGGAGGACAACGTCGCCGCGCTGAACAACCTGGCCCTGAGCCAGCAGGAGCTGGACGCCATCGACGGCACCGTACTGAACCTCTAGGACCGAACCCTTCGAGGGGTACGGCCCCGGGCGCCCGGCCGCCCGTGAATTGCCGCGCGTGCCCGGGGGCGGTTCAGTACCGTTCCCGGGCATGGGACACCTGGTCGAGCAGCACACGATCCTGTCCGTCGTGGTCGGGTCCCGTGCCTACGGCCTCCACGGGCCCGGCAGCGACCACGACCGGCGCGGCGTCTACGCGGCGCCGACCCGGGACTTCTGGCGTCTCGACAAGCCGGCCACGCATCTGGACGGGCCGGCCGACGAGCAGTTCTCCTGGGAGGTCGAGCGGTTCTGCACACTGGCGCTGCAGGCCAACCCGACAGTCCTGGAGGTGCTCTGGTCCCCGCTGACCGAGCGGGTCACCGCCGAGGGCGAGGCGCTGCGGGCGGCCCGCCAGGCGTTCCTGTCCCGGCGGGTGGCCCAGACGTACGGCGGCTACGCCCGCGACCAGCTCGACCGGGTCGCCGCCCGGCGCGCCCGGACCGGCGAGACCAACCACAAACAGGCGATGCACATGATCCGCCTGCTGATCGCCGGCGCGCACGTGCTGCGCACCGGCGAGATCCTGGTCGACGTGGGCCACCTGCGCGACCGGCTGCTGGCGGTCCGGAACGGCGAAATGGCCTGGGACGCGGTCGCCGCGTGGGCCGCCACCCTGCTCGCCGGCCTGGCGGACGCCACCGCCGGGACCGTCCTGCCCGAGCGCCCGGACCGGGACCGGGTCGAACGGCTGCTGCTGGAGATCCGCGAACACGGCCTGCGGTGGTGACCGGTGGGTCAGGGGCGGCGGCCGATCCACACGTCGCGGGTGGCGCGGACGGTGAGGTCGGTGCGGTCCGGGAGGGTGCGGGCGTAGCCGGCCAGGGCCGCGGCGTCCGCCGGGGACAGCCGGTCCGCCAGCCGGTGGGCGGTGCGCTCCAGGGTGACCTGCGCGTACCGCAGCGCCTCCGGCGACGGGGGCCCCGGCAGACAGATCTCGAAGCGGCGCTCGCCCTCCACCGCGAAGCCGGCCGCCTTCAGGCCCGCGCCCCAGTCGTGGCCCATGTGCAGGCCGCTCTCCACCCGCAGCCGGGCCATCTCGGTCTGGCAGCGCTCCTCCAGAGCCGCCCCGTCCGGGTCGGTCAGGAAGCGCGGGAACCCGTCCAGCTCGGTGATCATGAAGATGCCGCCGGAGCGCAGCAGCGAGTGGACCTGGGCCAGGGCGCGCGCCGGGTCGGCCAGGTGGTGCATCGAGGCGGACGCCCAGACCAGGTCGGCCGGGCCGAGCGGGGGCCACTCGCCGTCCAGGTCGGCCCGCACGGTGCGGACCCGGTCGCCGAGACCGGCCTGCGTGACGCGGCGCCGCAGGCGGTCGAGCATCTCCTCGTCCACGTCGACGGCGGTCAGCGAGGCGGTCGGCAGGTGGCGGGCCAGGGCGACGGTCCCGGTCCCGGTGCCGGCCCCGAGGTCGATGATCTCCGGTTCCGTGGGTACGAGCGAGCCGGCCCAGCCGATCACCTCGCGGTAGTAGTCGCGCAGGACCTCGGCGTCGAGGTCGAGCATCTGGGCCAGCTCGTCGGCGTGACCGTGCTGACCGTGCTGGTGGGGACCGTGTTCGTGTGCCATGCGCCGACCGTACCGCGGCCTTGCGTCTGTGACATATAATCTTGCGTATGACGCAAGACGGCGAGTTGGACGCCCTCGTCCGGCAGCGGATCCGCGGGCTCCGGGTGGCCCGCGGCTGGACCCTGGACGAGCTGGCCGCCCGCGCCTACCTGACCCCGTCGACGCTGAGCCGCATCGAGACCGGGCACCGGCGGATCGCCCTCGACCAGCTCGCCCCGATCGCGCGGGCGCTCGGCACCAGCCTCGACCAGTTGGTCGAGTCCGGCCGCGACGAGGACGTGGTGATCCGGCCGCACCACGACGACGCGCGTGGCATGACCACCTGGCTGCTCAACCGGGAGGGCACGCCGGCCGGCATGACCGTGGCCAAGCTGCGGGTCGACCGCCCGGTCCCCGCCGACCTGCGGGTGCATCCCGGGCGGGACTGGTTCGTCGTGCTCTCCGGCACCGTGATCCTGCGGCTCGCCGAACGCACGGTGATCGTCAGGGCCGGCGAGGCCGCCGAGTTCTCCACGATGGTGCCGCACGCGTTCGGCTCGACCGGCGGCCCGGCCGAGGTGCTCTGCATCCTGGACCACGAGGGTGAGCGCTCGCATCTGCGGCCCGGGTAGAGTCGGCGCCTATGGGTCTCGACCATCTGGCGCTGCTGCGCGCCGAGCTGGCCGCCTTCCAGCGGTGCCTCGGCGGTGACCTGTCCGCGCCGGTCGAGCACTGCCCCGGCTGGACGCTGCGCGAGCTGGCCGCCCACCTCGGCGAGGGCAACCTGTGGGCGGCCGCGGCGGTCACCGAGCGGCACGGGCGACACCAGCCGCCGCCGGCTCCGGAGGACATCGTGCCGTGGGTGGCGGCCAGCGGCGACGTCCTCACCGGCGCGCTCGCGGTGGATCCGGGGACCGAGGCGTGGACGTTCTGGCCGCCGCGCACGGTCGGGTTCTGGCGCCGGCGCCGGTGGCTGGAGACGCTGGTGCACCGGTGGGACGCCGAGCACGCGCTGGGCGTCGCGAGCGTGCTCGACCCGGAACACTGCGCGGACGGGATCGCGGAGATCGGTGACACGTTCCTGCCCCGGCAGGTGGAGCGCGGGCGGATGGCCGTACCGTCGCGATCGGTCTGTTTCGTGGCATCGGACCTGGACCGGTCCTGGGTGCTCGGCCCCGGCGAGCCGGTGTCGACGCTGCGCGGGACCGCCGCGGAGATCCTGCTGGCGCTCTGGAACCGGCGACCCTGGGCGGAGCTGGCCGGGGATCACCGGGCGGCGCGGGCCGCGCTGCCCGGTCCACTGGTGCCCTGACCGATTCGGGTCAGTAACGTGACAGCGATTCGGGTCGCCGTGGCGCCGGTCGGCGGGTTCAATCGAACCCGATGGACTATTACCTGCTGTCCGGGGAAGCGATCCTCGTCGAAGAGTTCGCCTACGGCGTCGACCACGTCACCGTGGGGCTGGGCGGCGCGATGTGGGCGTCCGGAGACGAAGGCTGGCGCGGCGCCGGATCGTTCGGCCGCGTCCTGCGTACGAACGAGGAACTGCTCGCCACCGCCACCCCCGTGCGGCGCGAGCGGGCGGCGCGGATCTACCGGGAGTTCGGCGGCGGTCAGCTGCCGAGCGAGGAGGAACTGCGCATGCACTTCGGGGAATGGGCGCGGTTCGCCACGGCGGCGCCCCTGCGGCTCGGCGCCGGTGCGGCGCCGGACGGCTTCCTGGAGAAGCGCATCTACCGCGTGCTGTTCGCGAAGGAGCCGAAGGCCGCGCAACTGGCCGAGTTGAGCGTGGCCTGGCGCGGCACCGGCGAGGGCGGGATGCCGTCCGGGACGGGCCGCGCCGGCGACGACCTGTTCACCTGGAACCTGCGCCGGGTGGGGAGTGGCATCGCCTGGGGACTGGACGTGACGGTGCTGCTGCGCGGGGAGAGCAGCGACCTCGCCGGCGCGGTGCTCCGCAAGCTCACCGCCGACGTGCGGGAACGAGGGCTGATCCCGGTGACCACCGAGCGGTTCGCATGATGCCCGGGCGGATCCGGTCGCGGGCCGCTGCGACCGGGTGATCTCCAGCGCCGGGTTCACCGGGCGACGGCGGCGCGCAGTCCCAGCGGCGGGTGGGTGAGCAGGTGCCTGGCCCGCGCCGGGGCCCGGCCGGCCGCCCAGGCCCGCAACGCGTCCACGCCGGCGAACCGGACCGCCAGCCGGTCACAGGCCAGCTCCGCCCACCAGCGACGGCCGACACCCAGGAGCAGGCCGCCCACCACCAGGACCGCCAGCGCCCGCGGATCGAGACTGATCAGGGTCGCGGCGTACAGGCCCAGGTAGCCGGCCCGGCGCGGGCGGCTGCTCTCGACGTCCCGGCGGACCAGGTGCGCCACCTCGTGCCAGAGGACGAAGCCCGCCCGGTCCGGGTGCTCCTCGGTGTCGCTGGTGATCAGCAGCCAGGCCCGCCGGCCGCGCCGCAAGCAGCGGTCCGCGCCGGCCCCGGGCACCCGGCGCACCTCCAGGTCGCGCAGGCCCAGCCGGTCCAGCAGCGGGCGGATCCCGGTGGGCACGGCCACCGGGTCCGGCGCGGCCGCGAGCAGGGCGCGCAGCTGCCGGCGCTCGGCGAGCAGGATCAGCGGGAATCCTGCGGCCAGCACGGCCACGCCGACCGCCAGGATCGTCTCCGGACCCGCGGTGTCCCAGGTGACGGCGAGGACGAGGGCGTACAGCAGGAGCAGCGGGAGCAGTCCGGTGAGCAGGTGCAGGCGGGTGCGCGCGCGGCCGGGCAGGCCGCCGGCGCGGGCGCCCATGGCGGCCAGCAGTGGGCGCATCGGGCTGTACCCGTTCTCCGCGCAGCAGTCGGCGTGGTCCCGGCCGGCCGGGGCGGAGTCGAGGCCCGCGGCGTGCAGCATCGCGGCCAGGCGACCGTCGTCGGCGTCCAGGACGGTGACGAGGAAGTCGGTGGTGGTGGCGTAGTCGCGGCCGGCGGTGCGGGCGCGGGCGAGCGCACGGGCGGCGATCTCCGGGGCGGGCGGGAAGGGTCCGCCGCTCTCCGGCGGTGATGTCTTCGCGCCGGGTCCGGGCCGCCCCGTGTCCGGCGGCGACGCCTGGTTGCCGGGTTCGCGGCCGTCCGGGGCGCTGCGGGTGAGGGCGTGACGGGCGCCGCCGTCCGTCTCGGCGAGCGCGAGGAGCAGGTGACGGGCGTCGACCGGCCGTTCCCCCGACTCGTGGGCCTTCTCGGCCGCCAGCACCAGCGCATACCGCGCCTGATCGGTCACCTGCATGATCAACGCCACCTCGCCGCAGCATGATGCCACATGCGACAGTGCGCCGATCAATGGGGCGAATTCGCGGGTCCATCCGGCGCGCCGAGTTTCCGCACCGCGGCCGGTGGGCGGTGCGATGGTCGTACTCGAAAATCGTCGCGACGAACCACCGAACGGCAGGTGACTTCGGCGTCCTAGGACTCTAGGAGCTTGCTTTTCGGTAGCCCTGCCGGTTTAGGGTGATCGCATGTCCGCCAGCGCCGCCCCCGTTGCCCACCTGGCCCGGCCGCATCGTCCGGTGGTCGTGGCCGGCACTCTGGCCGAATTGCGCGGTCCCACCTGCGGCCTGGTGGAGTTGCCCTTGCGCTTGTGGTGGCATCCGCAGCGCGCGTTCGATCTCGCGGAGCGCACCATGCTCCTCTGGATGTATGAGAATGTGCTCCGGGAATCGATCCGGGTCGACGAGCTGCGCGCCTATCTCGACGGGGCGACGCTGCTCCGGGTGTGGTCCGATCTGAATCTGCCGCGCGGCGTCCGCGCCGCCTGGGAAGCCAGGCATCCGCGGCTGCGCGCCCGGCTCGCCGCCTGATCATCCGGGCCCAGTCCGCTGTGCCGCGACCGAATCTTCCGCACCGATGCGGAACCGCGAAATCGCGGCGCGGAAAACCGTAACCGCGGCGCTCGGCCCGCGCGGAACCGGAGCCCCGGCCCCCGGCCCGGGTGCCGGCGGAATGCGAGAATCCGGGCGATGAACGTCGACGATTTCTACCGCGACGTGGCCCGCGTCGCGCTGGCCGTCGCGGACAAACACGGCTTCGTCCTCGGCGGCGGCGTCGCCTGGCTGGTCAACGGCCTGGTCGCTCGCCCCACCGAGGACATCGACCTGTTCACCGACGCCCCCGACGGCGTGCTCGCGGCGGCCGGCGAGGTCACCGCGGCGCTGACCCGGGCCGGTTACCGGGTGGTCCGCGAGGAGGGCGACGAGCTGTTCGCCGGGATGGACGCGGACATCCAGGAGTTCCTGGTCGCCGGCGAGCACCGGGCGCTGCGCCTGACCCTGTGCCGCCTGGACCGCAGCCGCGCTCCGGTGGTGATGGACCTGGGCCCGGTCATGCACCTCGACGACCTGGTGGCGACCAAGGTGGCCGCTCTGGTCAACCGCCGCGAGGTGCGCGATTACATCGATGTGGCTGCCGCGCTGCAGCGCTATCCGCTGGATCGGATCCTGGAGCTGGCGTACGCCGCGGACCCCGCCCTGGAGCGGGAGGACATCGCGGATGCGGGCCGTTATCTGGACCGGCTGGACGACGTCCGGTTCACCCTCTACGGCCTGGACGCCGCGAAGATCGCCGAACTGCGCCGCCGGCTGGCGGACTGGCCGCGCGACTGAGGGGCGAACCACTGGCCGGCCGTCGGCCCGCGCGCCGGTGGCCGCCGGCCTGTCGTCGACCGGCAACGCCACCACGGGCGGACGGCTTCGGGGCGCACCGGAAATCGCCGGCGGTACGCGGAACGGGGTGGAACCGCGGGCCGCCCTGTACCGTCTCAGGGGTATGAACAAGTGGATGATCCCGCCGGCTCTCGCGTTGGCCGCCGGTCTCACCGGCTGCGGCGCGACGGCGGCCGGCAGCGCCCCCGCGGAGCAGCCCGGCGTGCACGACAGCTGGGTGTCCTGTGAGCAGGCCGAGCAGGATGCCCAGCCGGTGGGGCTGACCGGCGGCTTCCGGCCGGTGTCCGCCGTGATCTGCGCCGAACGTGACCTGCCGCGAGCGGTCGGCGCGCCCAGCCCGGCCCCGGCCGAGCGGCGGGTCACCGACGTCACCGCGCTGGTCAGCGCCCTGCAGCTGCCGGACGAGCAGCCGACCACCGGCGCCTGCACCCGGATCCTGATCACCCCGCCGTGGATCGCCCTGCTCGACGCGCAGGGCCGCTGGATCCACGTGCGGGTGCCGGTCGACCAGTGCCGCAAGCCGCGCGCGGAGGTCATGACCGCCGTGCGGAAGGCCGGACCGCGATAGCGATCGGTTCCGAGCACGCGCGGCGGGAAGGCGTGCGACGTCGGGCCGCCGGCGACGGGCGCGGCGGCCACGGGTCGATCAGGGTTCCGCTTGCTCCCACGCCGGGTCCCCGGCGAGCCGCTCGGTGATCCGGTCGCGGAAGCCGCGGCGCCGCAGGACCTCCTCGATGTCGCGGACCACCTTCGCCATCGGGTAGGGGATCTCCGCCTCGATCTCGGCCACCGCCGCCTCGGTGGCGCGCCACCCGGCGGCGAGCCGCCCGGCGATCCGGCGAGCCTTGGCGGTGAGCTCGACCTCCCTGGTACGGCCGTCCGCGCCGGTGACCGTCCGCACCCAGCCGGCGGCGCGCATCGCGGAGACCTTCTGGCTGAGCGCGGAGTGGGTCCGCCCCACCGCGCCGGCCAGGGCGGTGATCGTCATCGGGCCGTGCACGTGCAGCTTGATCAGCTCTTGCACCCAGGTGGTCTTGAGCCCCTCGATGTTCGCGTCGGCGTACACCCGGGCGACCTCGGCGTCCAGCGCCGCCTGCAGATCCCGGAGCGGGCGCCAGACGGCGTGCTCGGTGGGATCGATGAAGTCGCTCATTCCGCCAATGTAACAGCGCTTATATAAAAGTCGATGATTTGACATCTACAAGCCGGTAGAAGAATGATGCGGAGACAAAGTTAGGGTTGGCTAACCTTTGGAGATCCATGACCGCCATCTACCTCATCGGCCTGCGCGAGGGCCTGGAGATCACCCTCGTGGTCTCGATCCTCGTGGCGTTCCTGGTCAAGAGCGACCGCCGGCCGCTACTGCGCCTGGTCTGGGCCGGCGTCGCGGTGGCCGCGGCGATCTCCATCGGTTTCGCCGTGCTGCTGCAGGTGGGCATCGCCCGGCTCAGCTCGACGCACCAGGAGCTGTTCGAGGCCGTCGCGTCGTTCGTGGCGGTCGCGTTCGTCACCTGGATGATCTTCTGGATGCGCCGGATGGCCCGCCACATCGGCCGGGAGCTGCGCGGCCGGATGGAGGACGCGATAGCGGTCGGCCCGGTCGCTGTCGCCGGCGTGGCGTTCCTCGCGGTGATCCGGGAGGGCCTGGAGACCTCGATCCTGTTCTACGCCGCAGCCCAGGGCGCCACCGACGCCACACCGCTGGCCGGCATCAGCCTGGGCCTGCTCACCGCGGTCATGCTGGGCTGGCTGCTCTACATCAGCGCGGTCCGGATCAACCTGTCCACCTTCTTCACCTGGACCGGCGCCCTGCTGGTGCTGGTCGCCGCCGGGATCTTCAAGTACGGCTTCCACGACCTGCAGGAGTCCAACGTCCTGGGCGGCCTCGACCGGACCGCGTTCGACGTGACGGCCGGCTTCCCGCCCACCACCTGGTACGCCGAGTTGCTCCGCGGCATGGTCAACTTCACCCCCGCGCCGACAGTGGTGGAGACGATCGCCTGGCTCGCCTACGGGATCCCGGTCCTCGTTCTCTTCCTCTGGCCGGCCCGCCCGGCCGCCGCTCCCGCCACGACCGTTTCCTAGGAGACCGATGCACACCGCACGTCTGCTCACGCTCGGCGCCGCAGCCGCGCTGTTCCTCACCGCCTGCGGCGACCAGGCCTCCGACGACCAGGCCGGTGACGCCGCCAGCGGCAAGATCGCCGTCGCCGCCTCCGACACCGAGTGCAAGGTGGAGCGCAACGCCTCGCCCGCGGGCACGGTCACGTTCAGCATCGCCAACAAGGGCTCCAAGATCAACGAGTTCTACGTCTACGCGGCCGGCGACCGGATCATGGGCGAGGTGGAGAACATCGCGCCCGGACTGTCCCGCGAGCTGATCGTCGAGCTGCCGGCCGGCGCCTACGAGACCGCCTGCAAGCCCGGCATGATCGGCAAGGGCATCCGTAACGCGTTCCAGGTCTCCGGCTCGGCCACGCCACTGACCGAGGACGCGAAGCTGGCCCGGGCCGCCACCGACTACCAGCGCTACGTCAAGTCGCAGACGTCCGCGCTGATCGAGCAGACCACCGCGTTCGTCACCGCGGTCAAGGGCGGCGACGCGGAGAAGGCCAAGTCGCTGTACCCGGTCGCCCGCACCTACTGGGAGCGGATCGAGCCGGTCGCGGAGAGCTTCGGCGACCTCGACCCGGCCATCGACGCCCGCGACGGCGACCTGGAGCCCGGCCAGGAGTGGACCGGCTTCCACAAGATCGAGAAGGACCTCTGGGAGACCAAGGACATCAGCAAGTCCGGCCCCATCGCGGACAAGCTGCTCAAGGACGTCCAGACCATCGTCGACAAGGCCAACACCGTCACGTTCTCCCCGGTGGAGCTGGCCAACGGCGCCAAGGGCCTGCTCGACGAGGTCGCCGCCGTCAAGATCACCGGCGAGGAGGACCGCTACTCGCACACCGACCTGTGGGACTTCGCCGCCAACATCGAAGGCTCGCGGGGCGCCATCCAGGCGCTCCGGCCGGCCCTGGAGGACCGCGACCCGGCGCTGGTCAAGACCCTGGACGAGAACTTCGCCAAGGTCCAGGCCGCCCTGGAGAAGCACCGCGCCGGCGACGGCTGGAAGCTGCACGACCAGCTCTCCCAGGCCGACCTCAAGGAGCTGTCCGACGACATCAACGCCCTGGCCGAGCCGATCAGCAAGGTGGCGGCGATCGTCACCCAGAAGTAGGCCCGCCGCGGTCGCGGTCGCCGCGCCCGTCCCACCGGGACCGGCCGCGGCGATCCGGCCGCCGGCGCCGTCGCCGCACCCCGCACCGGTTGCGGTACGAACCGGAGATCACCACCACGGCGTACGAGAGAGGTTTCTCCAAGATGCATCGGCGCAAGGTCCTCGGACTGGCCGGCGCGGGCGCGGCCGGTGTGGCGGCCGCCGGCGCGGGCGCGCTGGCCCTGACCGGCCGCGACACGTCCCCCACCCCGGCGTCGTCCGCGGACGCCGGCGGGGCGATCGCGTTCTACGGCGCCAGGCAGGCCGGCATCGTCACGCCCGCCCAGGACCGCCTGCACTTCTGCGCCTTCGACGTGATCACCGACGACAAGGCCGCCCTGCTGGACATGCTCCAGGACTGGACGGCTGCCGCCGCCCGGATGACCCAGGGCCGGGACGCCGGCACGTTCGGCGCGGTCGGCGGCTCGATGGAGGCGCCACCGGACGACACCGGCGAGGCGCTCGGCCTGCCCGCCTCCGGGCTGACCCTGACCATCGGCTTCGGTCCCACGCTGTTCCGCAACGCCCAGGGCAGGGACCGCTTCGGCATCGCCGCCAAGCGTCCCGCGGCCCTGGCCGACCTGCCGAACTTCCCCCGCGACACGCTGGACCCGGCCATCTCCGGCGGCGACATCGGCGTCCAGGCCTGCGCCCACGACCCGCAGGTCGCCGTGCACGCCATCCGCAACCTGGCCCGGATCGGCATGGGCAAGGTCAGCGTCCGCTGGTCCCAGCTCGGGTTCGGCCGCACCTCCTCCACGTCCCGCTCGCAGGCCACCCCGCGGAACCTGTTCGGTTTCAAGGACGGCACCCGCAACCTCAAGGCCGAGGACACCGCGCTGCTCGACGACCATCTGTGGGTCCAGCCCGGCGACGGCCCGGACTGGATGACCGGCGGCTCCTACCTGGTCACCCGTAAGATCCGGATGCTGATCGAGACCTGGGACCGCTCGTCCCTGGCCGAGCAGCAGACGATCATCGGCCGCGACAAGGGCGAGGGCGCCCCGCTCACCGGCGGCCTCGAACACGACGAGCCGGACTTCGCCGCGCGGGACGGCGAGGGCACCCCGGTGATCGCGATGGACTCGCACCTGCGTCTGGCCCACCCCGACCAGAACGGCGGCGGCCGCCTGCTGCGCCGCGGCTACAACTTCGTCGACGGGTCGGACGGCCTGGGGAGGCTGGACGCCGGGCTGTTCTTCATGGCCTACCAGCGCGACCCGCGCAAGCAGTTCGTCCCGGTCCAGAACCGGCTGGCCAAGCAGGACGCCCTGAACGAGTACATCCGCCACGTCTCCAGCGGCCTGTTCGCCTGCCCACCCGGCCTGCAGGCCGCCGACGACCACTGGGGCCGGTCCCTGTTCGCCTGATCCCGCTCCCCGCCGTCGCACCCACCGGTCCCCGGCCGGAACCGCCGCGGTCGCCCGTCCGGCGGGTTCCGCGCGGGACGGCTCGGCGAACCGCGTCGCATCCGGGTCACTTCCGGACGGCGCGGGTGCAGCGGGTGACGTACGGCAGGTTGATCTCGTCGTGGCCGGCCAGGTCCGGGTGCGAGTCCAGCAGCTCCGCGACGTTGCCGAGCAGTTCGGCCCGCTCCGGCCCGGAGAGGACGATCACGTAGCTGCGTGAGGCGACCATGTCCAGCAGCGCGGCCCTGGTCAGCGTGTGCACCCACCGGAACTCGGCGCGCTCGGCCTCGCTGAACGGGGCGCCCAGCGCCGGCGCCGTGTCGACGTCCTGGCGGCTGTGGTGCTGCAGCAGCTCGTCCAGCTCGGCGACCCACGGCTCGGCGCTGTCCCGGATGTTCCACACCAGGCCCAGCGTGCCGCCGGGCCGCAGCACCCGGGCCACCTCGGGGACGGCCGTCTCCGGGTTCACCCAGTGCCAGGCCTGCGCCATCACGACCGCGTCCACCGACGCGTCCGGCAGCGGGATCGCCTCGGCCGTGCCGTCGTGCACCGCCGCCGCCGGCACCGCGTCGGACAGCTGCTCGCGCATTCCCGCGGACGGCTCCACCGCTACCACCTCGAGGCCCGCGCCCACCAGCAGCTCGGTGAATTTCCCGGTGCCGGCGCCGAGGTCCAGAACGGTCCGGGCGCTCGCCGGGACCACCCACTGCACGGCGGTGCGCGGATACGTCGGGCGCCCGCGCCGGTAGGCCTGAGCCGCCGCCCCGAACGAGGCGGCGTGCTCGCGCCGCTGGGGGTCACTGATCGAAGAGTTCACGGGGGCAACCTATGTCGCCCCCGTGAACGTGATCAAGGTCGGCCGTCGGTCCCGCACTTGACGATGATCCGGATGCAGTTGTTCACCCGGCGCGCCATCTCGTCGGCCGGCCACGCGTTGAAGAAGTCGCCGTGCATCGTGTAACCCGGGCCGGACGCGAGGCGCAGGCGGCTCGGGTCGCCGGTGACCGGGTACCGCATCACCTGGCGCAGCTTCGGCACCACCACGGGGTGGGTGGCCGGGCAGGCGTTGTTCACCGGGTACGCCATGTGGCTCTTGTGGTCGGTGGAGTCCAGGTTCCGTCCGTCCCAGCAGTGCGGGAAGTCCAGGTACGACTCCAGCATCGAGCCGGCCGGGCAGTTGACGAAGTCGTGCGACGGGTTCACCTCGCCGGCGTGCAGGCACGACCAGCGCGAGATGGTGTTGTCGTTGGGCCCGGCGGCCTTGGCGTTGCCGGCCACGATCCGCAGGCCGACCGGGAACGGCTGGGTCTGCGCGATCAGCGCGTCCGACACGCCCTCACCGAGGTAGTAGAAGATCCCGGTGACCGGCTCGACCGGCACGTCGTCCCGGTACAGCGTCGGAATCCAGTAGGACGACTTGTCGATCGACGGATTGCAGTTGCTGTTCGCGTTGATCAGGTCGTTGACGGTCGTCGACGCGTTGGTCACCTCGCTGCCGAAGAAGCTGTGCATGTGCGAGGCGCCGGGCAGGTTCGGGAAGATGATCGGGTCGTCGGGCAACCGGTGGGTGAACGGGCAGTCGGCGAGGAACTCGGCGACCCGCACCGCGCCCGGCGGGATGGTCGGCGTGGTGCTGCCGCCGCCGGTGCCGTACACCTGGAACTCGGTCAGCGACACCCCCCACTGGGTGGCCCGGGCCGTGGTGTTCAGCCGCACGTACCGCCCGGTGCCGTTGAACGTCACCGTCTGCCGCCCGCCGGTCCCGGCCGTGGTGCTGTAGCGGGTGGTCCAGGAACTGCCGTCGGCCGAGGTCGCGATCGAGAAGGACGTGGCGTACGCCGCCTCCCAGTTCAGCGTGACCGAGGAGATGGCGGCGCCGGCGCCGAGGTCGACCTGCAGCCACTGTGGGTCGCTGAACGAGCTGGACCACCGGGTGCCGGCGTTGCCGTCGACGGCGTTGGACGCGGGGAAGGCGGCCGCCTCGACGGAGGAGGCGGTGGCCGGCCTGCCCTGCGAGATCAGGGGGTCCGCCGCGCTGGCCGCGGTGGCGGCGACAAGCGTGTACGCGGCCAGTGCGGCGGCGACGGCCGCGGCGATGAGGGGACGTTTTCGCATGGGCGACGAGCCTTTCCAACCACAGAGGACGGGGGGTGTGCGAAGAAAGCGCTCTCTTGCCGCCACTGTGAACGGCGTGTTAATCCGTGTCAATGCGCCGAAACCGCTTCCGGCGACATTTATGCACGTCAAAGGTTCGCCCTGGGCGAAGTTCCGGTAAGTGGGGACTCGTGTCCGGTTGCTGTCGCGACGGTGCCGGCGAAACCCGCGCCCGCCGACCCGGCACCGGATGCGGCCCAATCGATCCGGCATCCTCTACCGTGCCGGTGTGACAAGAACCGGTCGATGGACGACGCAGCGCCACTTCGCCGCGATCCTGGTCGCCATGGTGGTGCTCATCCTCGCCGCCTCGCTGGTCGGCGCGGCGGCGCTGAGCAGGACGAGCTCGGTCGCGAACCAGCTCAACGACCGCATCTCGCCGGCCCGCACGGCAGTGGTGCAGCTCGACGACGCACTGCGCAACCAGGACACCGCGCTGCGCGGCTACCTGCTCAGCGGCGCCCCGCAGTTCGTCGACCTCTACCACGAGAGCGTATCCGCGGAGCAGGTCGCCGCCGCCACGTTGCGGAGGCTGCTGGCGGGCGAGGACGGGCCGTCGGCCGACCTCGCCGCGGTCGAGGACGAGGCCGCGCGATGGCGCCGCACGGTGGCCGAGCCGGCCATCACCACCCGGCAGGGGGACGTGGCGGCGGCGTTCGCGCCGGTGCGGGCCCGCCTCACCACGCTCGACGACCGCCTGATCGCGGCCCGGCAGGACGGCCGGCAGGCTCTCGCCGACGCCCGCGAGCTGCGTGACGTCGTCTTTCTCGGCCTGGTCGCCGTACTGCTGCTGCTGATCGCCGCGATCGCGGTCCTGCTGCGGGTCACCGTCGTGCAGCCGCTCGCCCGGCTGGGCGCCGCGGTGCGCCAGGTGGCCGGCGGGGACTTCGCCCACGCGGTGACGCCGGAGGGCCCCTCCGACGTGGCGGAGGTGGGGCGCGACGTCGAGGAGATGCGCAACCGGCTGGTCGAGGCGCTGACCGTGACCGAGCAGCGGGAGGCGGAACTGCGCCGGTCCAACGCCGACCTTGAGCAGTTCGCCTACGTCGCCTCGCACGACCTGCAGGAGCCGCTGCGCAAGGTGGCGTCGTTCTGCCAGATGCTGCAGCGGCGCTACGGGGACGCGCTCGACGAGCGGGCGCAGCAGTACATCGCGTTCGCCGTGGACGGCGCGACCCGGATGCAGCGCCTGATCAACGACCTGCTCACGTTCTCCCGGATCGGCCGGGTCTACGACGGCACCGCGGCGGTGGATCTCAACGAGGTGCTGGCCCGCGCCGAGGACTCGCTGGCGGTCAGCATCGCGGAGACCAGGGCCGAGATCATACGGCCGCAGCTGCCGGTGGTGCACGGTGACGTCACCCTGCTGACCATGCTGTGGCAGAACCTGCTGGGCAACGCGATCAAATTCCGCCGCCCGGGCGAGGCGCCGCGCATCGAGATCACCGCCACCGCGACCGACACCACCTGGACGTTCGCGGTCAGCGACAACGGCATCGGGATCGACCCGGAGTTCGCCGACAAGATCTTCGTGATCTTCCAGCGCCTGCACGCCCGGGAGAAGTACGAGGGCACCGGGATCGGCCTGGCGGTGTGCAAGAAGGTGGTCGAGCACCACGGCGGCGTGATCGGGCTCGACCCGTCGTACGACAAGGGCGCCCGCCTCGTCTTCACGATTCCATTGAGAAGAATCGATGACAATGCGAGGTCCGGCACCCATAATCAGTGACCAGGCAGCCCGCCCTGATCAAGGAGACCTGGATGACCGTGCCCATCGCCGTCCGAGCCCTGTCCGCCGCCGCGATCGCCACCGCGGCCGTCGCGATAGGCACGGCCACCCCGGCCACCGCCGCCGCTCCCGCCGACAAGCCCGCAGTCCTGTCCGGCTTCACCCAGACCAGTGCGGCCAGCTACAACTCGTGGAACGCCGCCCGGCAGAACCAGGGCGCCTGGTCGGCGTACGCGTTCGACTGGAGCACCGACTACTGCTCCTCCAGCCCGGACAACCCGCTCGGCTTCGACTTCACGCTGTCCTGCTACCGGCACGACTTCGGCTACCGCAACTACAAGGCGATCGGCGCGTTCGACGCCAACAAGAGCCGGCTGGACTCGGCGCTCTACGAGGACCTCAAGCGCAAGTGCGCCACCTACAACACGACCGTGCGCCCCTCCTGCACCGCCCTGGCCTGGACGTACTACCAGGCCGTCGCGACCTTCGGCTCGTTCGCGGCGGTCTCCGACGCGGACATCCAGAAGGCCGCGAAGATCAAGAACGACGCCCTGCGGGACGCCGCCTGATCGTTGCGCCTACGCCGGAAGGTGGCCCGCGACAGGATGTCGCCGGCCACCTTCCGTGCCGTGGCCGGCGATCACTCCGGTCCTGGAGGTCCAGATCGCCCGCCGGAGTCGCGGAACTCCCGCGCCGCGAGCCGGCCGGGCCGAACGCCCTCGCCGACGGTCAGCGGCGTCGCCCGCAGCGCCTCCCGGCTACGCTGCACATCCGCCGCCCCGCCGTCTCCGTGTCGCCACTCCCCCACCCCACCCCTTCCGGAACACCGGTTCCGATGTTGTCTCCCGCGCGGGCGGCCCCCGGCCCAGGAGCACGGTCGTCGATCATCGGGCGTTCAGGCGGGCCGCCTGCCGGGTGAGGTGATCGCGTTCGGCCCGGCTGGACGCCTGCCGGGCGGCCTCGGCGTAGAGCCGCGCCGCGACCGGCCGGTTCCCGTCACGCTCGTGCAGGTACGCCGCCACGGCCGGGTAGCGGGGCAGCGTTTCGTCCAGTTCGGCCAGGGCCGCGAGACCCGCTCGCGGGCCGTCGGCCTCACCGACGGCGACCGCCCGGTTCAGGCGGACGACCGGGCTGCCGGTGAGCTTCGCCAGCTCGTCGTACCACTCGACGATCTGCACCCAGTCGGTCTCCGCCGCGGTCGGCGCGTCGGCGTGCAGCGCCGCGATCGCCGCCTGCGCCTGGAACTCGCCGAGCCGGTCCCGGGCCAGCGCCGCCTGCAGGATCTCGACGCCTTCCGCGATCAGGCCGGTGTCCCAGCGGCCGCGGTCCTGCTCGGCGAGCGGCACCAGGCTGCCGTCCGGCCCGGACCGGGACGCCCGGCGGGCGTGGTGCAGCAGCATCAGGGCGAGCAGGCCGGCCACCTCCGGGTGATCGATCGCGGACGCGAGCTGCCGGGTGAGCCGGATCGCCTCGGCCGCCAGGTCGACGTCGCCGGAATAGCCCTCGTTGAACACCAGGTACAGCACCCGCAGCACGGTGGCGACGTCGCCGGGCCGGTCCAGGCGCACCCCCGAGACGGTCCGCTTGGCACGGCTGATCCGCTGCGCCATGGTCGCCTCGGGCACCAGGTACGCCTCGGCGATCTGCCGCGTGGTCAGCCCGCCGACGGCCCGCAGCGTGAGCGCCACCGCGGAGGACGGGCTCAGCGACGGGTGCGCGCACAGGAAGTACAGGCGCAGCGTGTCGTCGGCCTCCGCAGCCGGCCCGGGCGGCGGCTCCTGGTCGGCCAGGTTCTCACGCCGGCGGCGCGCCGCGTCCGACCGGGCCACGTCCAGGAACTTGCGCCAGGCCGCGGTGATCAGCCAGCCCTTCGGATCACGCGGCGGGTCCTCCGGCCAGGCGCGGACCGCCTCCACCAGGGCGTCCTGCACGGCGTCCTCGGCCGCCGCGAAGCCGGCTCCGCGGCGGACGAGGACACCGATCACGCTGGGCGTGAGTTCGCGGAAGTTCATTCGGTGACGGTCGGCGCTTCGGTCAGGAACGGGCGGACCTCGAGCCACTCGTGGATCGGCCGGCCACCCGCCCCGGGGGCCGCGGACAGCTCGCCGGCCAGCTCGATCGCCCGCTGGTAGCTGTCCACGTCGATCACCATCCAGCCGGCGATCAGATCCTTGGTCTCGGCGAACGGGCCGTCGGTGACCGGCGGGCGGCCCGGCCCGCCGTAGGCGACCCAGGTGCCCTGCGGGGCGAGCGCCTGCCCGTCGACGTACTCCCCGGTCTTCTCCAGCCGCGCCGCGAAGTCGTTCATGTACTGGACGTGCGCCGTGACCTCCTCCGGCTTCCAGTGCTCCATCGGCACGTCGTTGACCGGGGCCGGCGCGCCACGGTAGTGCTTGAGCAGCAGGTACTTCGCCATGATGGACTCCGTTCTCGGTTGGTGTACGACCCGGGGACGGAGCCGCCCGCGGGGTCTCGACATTCCCGCCGAACTTTTTTCCGGCTTGACTCCTACCCCAAGGTACGGGTTCAGCGTCACCGGCATGACCACAAGCACCCGGGACCGTCTGCGCGCCCTCCCGGTCTTCGCCGGCGAACTGCCCACCTTCGACCCGTCCACCGCCCCGCCGCGCCCGGACCAGCTCTTCCTCCGCTGGCTCACCGAGGCCGTCGACGCCGGAGTGCGCGAACCGCACGCGATGACCCTGTCCACCCTCGGGCCGGACGGCATCCCGTCCGCACGGGTGCTGATCCTCAAGAATGTGGACGAGCACGGCTGGCAGTTCGCCGTGCACGCGGCGAGCCCGAAGGGCCGGGACCTGAGCCGCCACCCGGTCGCGGCGCTGACCTTCTACTGGCCGCTGCGGGGCCGCCAGGTCCGGGTCCGTGGCCACGTCCACCCGGCACCGCCCGAACTCAGCGCCGCCGACTTCCTCGCCCGGCCACCGGCCTCCCGCGCCGAGGCGTCGCTCGGTCGGCAGAGTCAGCCCCTGCTCGACCCGGCACACCTGGACGAGGAGATCCACCACGATCCGCACCACGTGGTGCGGCACCGGCGCAGACAGCGGCCAGCTCATCCCATTGACCAGCAACGAAATCCGTCGCCCGGTCGCCGGACTCGTGCTGGCCGCCGCCCACACCACCGCACACGTCTGGCACTGGTCCCGCCACCGACGCCAGCAACAAGCCCGAGCCTGTCACTACCGCAAACGATCCGAACCGCCGTGAGCAACGGCATCGGGTTGCGGTACCAGCGTCGTCGGTCACGTCGTGAATCGTGACGCTGCACGGCGGCGCCGGTCGACTTCCACAGTGAAGACGTCAGGTCTGCTGTAGTGGCCGGTCGGGTCCATGGTGAGGCGCTCGGCACGTACCTCCGCGAGGTCGATGTCGGCGACGATCAATGTCTCTTCGCCTGCCAGTGGTTCCACCAGCCACCTGCCGTCCGGTGCGGCCAGCGCGGAGCCGCCGCGGCAGTATTCCGTGACCCCGGCCTCCTCCAGCGCGGACCGCAACGGGAAGTCGGCGGGGATGTCGTCCAGCCCGAGCAGGCCGTTGGCAGCGAGGGAGAACACCCGCCCCTCCCGCGCCACGAAGCGGGTGATGTCGGCGGTGTTGCGCGGGTTCCCGGGCCACACGCTCACGTGCAGTTCCTCGCCCTGGGAGTAGAGCGCATGACGGGCCTGCGGCATCCAGTTCTCCCAGCAGTTGAGGCCGCCCACCCGGGCGCCGCCCGTCTGGTGGACCCGGAGCCCGTTGCCGTCGCCGATCCCCCACACCAGCCGCTCCTCGTGGGTCGGCATGAGCTTACGGTGAGCGGTGACAATGCCGGCGTGCGGATCGATCGCGACCAGGGTGCAGAACACCGTGCCACGGCCGACCGCGACGTCACGCTCGATGGTGCCCAGGTAGACGAAGACGCCGAGGTCACGTGCGGCTTCGGTGACCAGCGTGAGTTCGGGGCCGGTGAGCTCAACCGCTGCTTCGAGGTAAGCCGCGTAGGCGCGTTTCTGCGTCGCGTCATCGAATCGCGCACCGCCGGTGTGCTCCAGCCAGGCCGGGTAACCCGACAGAAATGCCTCCGGGAACGCCACCAACTCCACCTGCCGGGCAGCCGCCTGCTCGAGCAAGGCGACGACCTTCTTCGTCGTGGCCGCCGGATCCAGCCAGCACGGCCGGGCCTGTGCCGCAGCGATGCGCATCTGTTCGCCTCCCCGAAATCGCCTGTGCACAGACTCGGCGCTGACAAACCAAGGCGCCAGCGGCATCCGGGCCGTTGAGCGCAAGGAACCGGCCATCCCCGGGGCCTGGCGCCCACCGTCCCTAGGATGCGGCGGTGACGTTGATGCTCAAGTTGCTGTTGGCTCCGGCATTGGTGGTGGCGGCCTCCCTGACCGGTCGGCGGTGGGGCCAGCGCGTCTCGGGCATGCTCGTGGCCCTGCCGATCGTGGCCGGGCCGATCCTGCTGATCACCTGCCTGGAGCAGGGAGCCGCATTCGGGGCCCGCGCGGCCGGTGCGGCGCTGTTGGGCCTGGTGACGCTGGCCTGGTTCGCGCTGGTGTTCGCGTGGTTGTCGCGGTGGTTCGGCTGGATGCCGACCTTGCTGATCTCCTGGGTGTCCTGCCTGCTGCTGGATCTCGTGCTCGCCCGGATTTCGCTTCCGCCGGGGTGGGGTCTTCTCCTGGTGATCGCCGTGGCGGGGGTCGCGACCAGGCTGCTGCCGGCCGGCATGCCCGCTGACGCGGTCCGGCCCGCCTGGCCGTGGTGGGACCTGCCCGCCCGGGCTGCGGCGACTGCCGTGCTGGTGTGGGCCGTCACCACCGCGGCCGCCGCTGCCGGACCTGGCCTGACCGGCGTGCTGGCGCCGTTCCCCATCGCGACCAGTGTCGTCGTCGCGTTCGCGCTGGCCCAACTCGGTCATCCGGGCGCGGTCCAGGTGGCGAACGGTATCCCCGGCGGTCTGCTCGGCTTCTCGGTCTTCTGTTTCCTGGTGGCCACGCTGGTCGTGCCACTCGGCATCGGCGCCGCGTTCGGCATCGCCCTGACCATCACACTGATCGTTCAGCTGGCGTGGCGGGCGATCACCACACGCCGTCCGCGATCCGAGTACGCCACCGGCACCCGCTGAAGGAGATCATCAACGGCGACCTCATACCGGCGGTCACCATCGTGGACGAGCGGTTCCTGCTGCCGCTGACAGGTGCCAACTAGTGTCCTGAGTCGTTAATTCGCCTGCAGTCGGATGCCCTTCTCCGGTGCGGTGCCCGAGCGGTGTACGCCACGGCGGATGAGTTTGATCATGATCTCGGCGAAGAAGCGTTCGACCAGATTGAGCCAGCTTGCCCCGGTCAGGGGGAAATGCAGGTGGGGGATGCGCGGCCATCTTCACGAAAAGTGCTGTCAATGCCAACTCGCTCGAAGGCCTTCAGCCGAAGCAGGCGCCCACTCCTCTGCGGTCCTGGCCGATCTTGCACTCGCTATCGAGGGTTTCGAGGCGCCGCCGGAGCGACTGCCCGGCAAGGCGTGGTCGGTCAGGCGGCCGGCAGACGGACCTCGAAGCGGCAGCCCCCGGCGATGTTCCCGGCCTGGACCCGGCCACCGTGCGCCTCGACCAGCCCGCGCACGATGGCCAGGCCCAGGCCGCCACCGCCGCTGCCGGAGCCGTCGGCGCCGGCCGGGGTACGGGCCCGGGTGCCGCGGAAGGCCACGTCGAAGACGCGGGGCAGGTCCTCCTCCGGGATGCCGCCGCAGCTGTCGGACACCGTGAGCCACACCTCCCGGGTGTCCCGGCCGGCCTCGACGTGCACCGTGCCGTTCGGCGGCGTGTAGCGCACCGAGTTGGTCAGCAGGTTGCTGACGATGCGGTTCAGCTCGGCGGCTCCTCCGGAGACGGCAGGCCAGCTCTCGCCGGTGGCCACCACCCGGATGCCCCGGCCGGCGGCGAGCGGGGTGACCGCCGCCACCGCGTCGGAGACCACGTCGGCCAGCGGCAGGACCGTCGGGGTCAGGCGCAGCGCGCCGGCGTGGATGCGGGACAGCTCGAACAGGTCGTCGACCAGGCCGCTCATCCGGTCGGTCTCGGCGGCGATGCGGCTGTGGTACTCCGCGACGGTGGCCGGATCGGCGACCACGCCGTCCTGCAGCGCCTCGGTCATCGCGCGCAGGCCGGCGAGCGGGGTGCGCAGGTCGTGCGACACCCAGGCGACCAGGTCCCGGCGGCCGGCCTCCATCCGGCGCTCCTGGTCGCGGGCCTCGGCGGCCCACATCGCGGCGGCGGCCAGCCGCCGCCCGAACACCGTGCCCAGGATCAGGCTGACCAGGGCCGACGCGGCGATGGTGACCATCACGACCTGCAGGTCGTGCGGGGACAGGAACATCGCCTGGGCGACCGTGGTGACACCGGCCACCACGGCGGTCACGGTCATCGCCAGCAGCACGCAGACGTGCACGGTGATCGACCGGCCGCGCAGCAGCCGCAGCAGGCCCGCCCCGCACAGGCCGACGACGGTGCCGGCGGCCAGCGAGCAGAGCCCGATCAGCAGGATGTCACGCATCGGCGGCCGGCTCGTAGCGGTATCCGACGCCCCAGACCGTGACCAGCCGGGTCGGCGCCGCCGGGTCGGCCTCGATCTTCTCGCGCAGGCGGCGCACGTGCACGGTGACGGTGGACTGGTCGCCGAACCGCCAGCCCCAGACCTTCTCCAGCAGCTCGGCCCGGGAGAACGCGCGGGCCGGGTGCCGCAGCAGGAACTCCAGCAGGTCGAATTCGCGCACGGTGAGCGGCAGCGGACGGCCAGCCAGCTCCGCGGTGCGCCGGCCGGTGTCGGCGACCAGATCGCCGTCGCGCAGCAGCGCCGGCCGGGGCCGGGCGGCCGGCGCGGTGCGGCGCAGCACGGAGCGCACCCGCAGGGTGAGTTCGCGCGGGCTGAAGGGCTTGGTCACGTAGTCGTCGGCGCCGACCTCGAGGCCGAGCACCCGGTCGCTCTCCTCGCCGAGCGCGGTCAGCATCACCACCGGTAGTCCGGGCTGGTCGCGCTGCAGGCGGCGGCACACCTCGATGCCGGTGAGGCCGCCCAGCATCAGGTCCAGGACGACCAGGTCGGGGCGTTCGGCGGCGACGGCGGCCAGCGCGGTGAGGCCGTCGGCGGCCAGCCGCACCCGGCAGCCGTCCTGCTCCAGGTAGCGGCGTACCACGTCGCTGACCGTCGGGTCGTCGTCGACGACAAGCACCTGATGGGTCACCCGCGCATGCTACCGAGGGCCCCTGGCCCGGAACCTTTCGATTCCCTTACGGCAGGCGAGGACGGTCCCGGTGGTCACTATCAAGATCAGGAGCAGATTGCGGCCGTACGACCGGGGCAGCACCGTGGGATTGTCGGCGATCCGCCCGAAGCCCAGCACCAGCGGCAGCGCGACCACCACCACGGCGAGCCCGGTGATCGCCGCGATCCGGGCGGCCGGCTGCCGGCCCGGTCGGACCAGCCGGCGCAGCAGCCTCCCGGCGCCCACGACCAGCGGCAGGAACACCGCGTCGTGCAGCACCAGCAGCGCGATCCCGAACAGCGCCACCCCGGCCACGTCCACCTCGCCGTCGACCAGGGCGCCGCAGACGCCGTACCCCATGATCAACAATCCCGCGCCGATCAGCGCACGTCTCACGAGGCCCTCCGTACCGCGATCGTCCTGATCCATTTGGTCTGCTGGACCCCGGGCCGGTTCGGGGCGATCAGCCGGGCCGGGTAGCCGTGGTCCAGGGCCAGCGGCTCACCGCCGAGCCGCAACGCGACAAGGGTCCGCTCGTCGGCCGGGTTTCCGACCTTCGACGTCCGATGACGACCACCGGCTTGCAGCGACCGCACCTCGGCCGTGCACTCCCCCGGGTCGGCGTCGATCAAGCGCAGGAGATCCATCAGCCGTACGCCGGTCCAGGTCCCCACCGAGCTCCAGCCCTCCACACAGGCGATCGGCAGCACTGTCGTGTGCTGCGGCAGCGCCGCGAGGTCGGCGAGGCTCAGCTCGACGGTGCGGCCCAGGCCGGTGACGGTGAGCCGGTAGCCGGGGTCGAGCGCGGCGGCGCGCACCCCGGCCGCCGCGGCGGTCCGGTTCACCGGCAGTCCCTGCGGGCCGGTCCCGGGGCGGCGCGGCGCCAGCAGGGAGACCGGGGAGAGGAACCGCACGGTCTGCCCGAGCGTGGCCACCGTGATCACCCCGGCGGCCAGGCTCACGGCCAGCAGGAGCTCCCGGCGGCCCGCGGCGGCTTCGCGTCCGCCCGGCGTCCCGGAGCGGTCCGGCGCGGCATCGCCGCCGGCCGGCGTCTCCGATCTCCCCGCGGCACTCCGGGTGGCGTCCCCGCTTTCCGGCGTCCCGGCCCGGCCCGTGGCGGCCCGGCCGCGCAGGGCCTCCCGGATCACCGGCAGCTGCACCCCGACGTGGCTGGTCAGCGCGCCGGCGGCCAGCCAGGCGACCCAGTAGTGGGCGTTCGTGAAGAAGAACGGCATCGGGCCGTACCAGTGTGCGATGTTCAGCATCCCGCTGACCAGCTGGAACAGGGCCGCGCCGACAAGCGCCGCGACCGACAGCCGGGCGGCGGCGTGCGCCGGGTCGCGCACCGGCGGCCAGGTGAACAGGCGCGGATACACCGACCAGAGCTTCACGCCGAGCAGCGGGACCGCGGCCAGCCCGGTCGCCACGTGCAGGCCCTGGGTGACGCGGTAGAGGCCGGCCGGGCGCTCCGGGAGCGGCAGCCACCCGGCAGGATGCTGGAGCAGGTGGCTGTACAGCCCGGTCAGGAAGCAGATCCCGAAGGCGACGCCGAGCGCGACGCCGAGCTGGCTGGTCAGTCGTGTGGAGCGCAGCGGCGAGCCGGAGCCACCGGACGGCGACGAACCGGAGCCATCCGCGCCCGGCGGCGCGACGAGGCCGCCGGCACGCGGTGCCGGATCGAAGGCGCCGGCGCGCAGCGGGCCGCGCCGCAGGCGCTCCGGTGGTGGCGGCAGCGGCCGGGTCAGCCAGGTCAGGACGCGCCTCGCGCGGCTGTCAGGGTGCCGAACCATCGTCCCTCCTCGGTCCAGGTCTCGATCACGTCCAGGGCGCTGGACCGGGCCAGCGCCTCCAGGTCGTCGGCGGCCACCTGTGCCCAGCGCAGCGGCGCGCCCGGACCGGCGCCGCCGGGGACCGGACCTGCCGCGCCGGGATCGGGCGTGTGCAGCGTGGCCGGGCCGGCCCAACTGCCCGCGCCGGGTGGGGACAGTTCGGCGTGGACGCGGCCGTCCGGGGTGAGCAGTTCCCGGCAGCGCCGCAGCAGGGCGACCGGGTCGCCGCCGATGCCGACGTTGCCGTCGGCGAGCAGCACGTGCTCCCACCGGCCGCGGCCGGGCAGCGGCCGGAACACGTCGCGGCGCAGGGCGGTCGCGCCGCGGGCCTGGGCCAGGCGTACCGCGGCCGCGCTGACGTCGATGCCGAGCGCGGTCCGGCCGCGCCGCAGCAGCGCCTCGGTGAGGCGGCCCGGTCCGCAGCCGACGTCGAGCGTCGCCCCGGTGCAGCGGTCGAGCAGGCCGGAGTCGCCGGGCCGGTGGCCGGCGCACCAGTCGGCGGCGTCGGCGTGGTGCTCACGGCCGTTGGCGTCACGCAGGATCAGCGGGCTCCGGGCGCCCGCCGACGCGCGGTACAGCGCCCGGTCGAAGGCGTCGAGAGCGGCCCGGTCGCCGGGCGGGCAGACGACGGTGGGCGCGCTCATGCCCGGCCCCCGGCCGCGCCGGCCTGCGCGACGTCGGCACGGCCGGGGGCCGCTGCCGGTCTCGTGACGGCGGCGCCGGCGGCCCCCGTCGGCCGGGCCACGCAAGCGCCGCCGATCGTGCGGGCGACGATTGCGGGGAACCGCCGGCCGGGCTCGCACAGCGCGGCCACCGCTACCGCGTCGGCTGCCGTGTCGACGTCGCGCAGGCCGGGCAGCGACGCCGGGTGGACACCGCGCCCGTGCAGGGCGGCGAGCGTCAGTGCCCCGGTGCCGGCCGTGGACATCGGCACCTCCGACAGCACCGCCGCGGCGTCCGGGTCGCCCAGTCCCAGCGCCCACCAGCCGCCGTCCTCGGCCGGGCCGAGCACCGCGCCGTGCTCACGCAGCGACACCGCCGCGCGCCGCAGCAGCCCGGCGTCCACCTGCGGGGTGTCCATGCCGATCAGCAGGCTGGGCAGGCCTGGGCGGGCGGTGTCGGCGAACGCGTTCGCCAGGCGCTCCCCCAGCCCGTCGCCCCGCTGCGGCACTCGCTCCCAGCCGCCGGGCACCGGATACCGGCCGTCGAGCACGAGGATCCGCCGTACCACCGCAAGCTCTTCAGCGATGCCGAGGGTGTCCTGCAGCGCGGCCGCCGCGATCTGCGCCGCCTCAGCCGGCGTGCACGGCGGGCAGAGGCGCGTCTTCACCCGGCCCGGCAGCGGGGCCTTGGCCATCACCAGCAGCTGGACCATCGGGTCGGCGCCGCCCGCACGCCCGCCGTTCGCCAGTGGCTGGATCATCGGGCCAGCACCGCCCGCATGTCCGCGACGGCGCGCAGCGTGCCGCGGACCGTGCCGGTCACCTTGGACCTCGTCCCCGCGGCTCTCGGGTGGTAGGCGACGTCCAGTTCGGCGATCCGCCAACCGTCGCGGGCCGCGGCCAGCAGCAGCTCCAGCGGGTAGCCGAACCGGCGGTCGCGCAGCCCGAGCCCGAGCAGCGCGTCCCGCCGGGCGGCCCGCATCGGCGCGATGTCGTGCACCGCGACGCCGGTGTCCCGGCGGATCCTGCGGGCCAGCACCGCGTTGCCGAGGCGGGCGTGCAGCGGCCAGGCGCGTGCCTCGGTCGGCCGGCGCCGCCCGCAGGTCAGGTCCGCCTCGCCGGCGAGCACCGGCTCGGCGAGGCGGGGCAGGTCGGCCGGGTCGAACGAGCCGTCGGCGTCCATCACGCACACCACGCCGCCGGCCGGATCCGCGGCCAGCAGGCCGGCGTGCACCGCGGCGCCGTAGCCGCGCTCGGGCACGACGACCACCCGGGCGCCGTGCGATCGGGCGATCTCCGGTGAGCCGTCGGCCGAGCCGTTGTCGGCGACGATCGCCCGGAAGCCGTCCGGCATCCGCCGCAACAGGTCCGGCAACGCCGCGGCCTCGTTCAGGCAGGGCAACACCACATCGGTCATGAACGGCAAGTTAGTGCTGGTCAGTCGGGCCGGATCTTACGAAGTACGAACGTCGCCGGCAGTTCTTACGAACCGCTGACGGATCGGGCGTGATCGCTGTCCGGGCGCTCCGGTGGCCCTAGCGTCGCCGGCGTGACACATCTGCTCGTGACCGGCGGCGCCGGGTTCATCGGCTCGCACATCACCGCCGCGCTGCTGGCGGCGAACCATGACGTGTCCGTTCTGGACTGCGTCCATCCGGCGGCGCACGTCCGCCCGGTGCAGGTGCCCACGGGGGTGCGCCTGCACCGGGCGGACGTGCGCGACCCGGACGCGGTCCGCGCGGCGCTGCGGGGCGTCGACGCGGTGCTGCACCAGGCGGCGCTGGTCGGGCTCGGCGCCGGGCCGGGCGACCTGCCGGAGTACGTCGGCTGCAACGACCTGGGCACCGCTGTGCTGCTCGCGGCGATGTCCGAGGCCGGGGTGAAGCGGCTGGTGCTGGCCAGTTCGATGGTGGTGTACGGGGAGGGCGCGTACCGCTGCGACCGGCACGGCCCGGTGCGCCCCGCCCCGCGCGCGGCCCGCGACCTGCAGGCCGGCCACTTCGAACCGTCCTGCCCGGACTGCGGACAGCCGCTGGCCACCGGGCTCGTCGCGGAGGACGCGCCGCTCGATCCGCGCAGCGGGTACGCGGCGACCAAGGTCGCGCAGGAGCATCTGGCAGCGATCTGGGCGCGGGAGTGCGGCGCCGCCGTGGCGGCGCTGCGCTACCACAACGTGTACGGGCCGGGCATGCCCCGGGACACCCCGTACAGCGGCGTCGCGGCGATCTTCCGGTCCGCGCTGGCCGGCGGCCGGGCGCCGCAGGTGTACGAGGACGGCCGCCAGCGCCGCGACTTCGTGCACGTCACGGACGTCGCGGCGGCCAACGTGGCGGCGCTCGCGGCACGGCCCGGGTTCCGCGCCTACAACGTCGCCTCCGGCCGACCCATCACGATCGGCGAGGTGGCCGAGACGCTGGCCGGCGCGGTCGACGGCGCGCCCCCGGTGGTGACCGGCCGGTTCCGGCTCGGCGACGTGCGGCACGTGGTGGCCTCGCCCGGCCGTGCCGAGCGGGAACTGGGCTTCCGGGCCGCGGTGTCACCGGCCGACGGGTTGCGGGAGTTCGCGTGCGCCCCACTGCGCGGCTGACCGGTCGACCGGCGGCCGGCCGGGCCGGAGGTGGTCGCGCCGCCGCGCGACCCAGCCCCGACCGGTGGGCGGCCGCGGTGGCGTTCGCGCTGGTCGCCGCGGCAGTGCTGGCCGGCGCGGCGCTCGGCTGGGCGGGGCGTCCGGTACACGCGCCGGCCGCTCCGCTGTTCGGGCACCTGCTGCCGCACGCCGGCCCCGGCACACCGTTCGCGGTGATCGTCGCCATCGCGGTCGTCCACCGGGGAGCGTTGCTGGCCGAGCGGCTGCCGTGGCGCCGGCTGCTGGCCGGCGCCTGGGCGGCGTCGGTGGCGTGGACGTTCGCGCTGGCCCTGGTCGACGGCTGGCACCGCGGCGTCGCGGGGCGGCTGACCACCCCGTTCGAGTATCTGAGCGCGGTGCCCGCGGTCACCGGCGTGCGCGCGACGCTGCGCGGGTTCACCGGCCACATCCTGCTCGGCGCGCCGGACAACTGGCCCACCCATGTCGCCGGCCACCCGCCGGGGGCGCTGCTGGTCTTCGTCGCGCTGGACCGGCTGGGCCTGCGCGGCGGCGGGTGGGCCGGGACCGTCTGTGTGCTGGCCGGCTGCCTGGCCACGGTGGCGGTCGCGGTCACCCTGCGGGCGCTGGGCGACGAGCGGGCGGCCCGAGCGGCCCTGCCCTTCCTGGTGCTGTTCCCGGGCGCGGTGTGGGTCGGGGTGTCCGCCGACGGGCTGTTCACCGCGGTGGCGGCGAGCTCGCTCGCGCTGCTGGCGGTGGGACTGACCGGGCCGCGGTGGTGGTGTGCCGCGCTCGGCGGGGCCGGGCTGGCCGGCTGCGCCTACGTGTCGTACGGCCTGGTCCTGCTGGTGCTGCCGGCGGTCGCGGTGGTCGTCGCGGCGCGCGCCCGGCACCCGGCGATGCTCGGCTGGGCGGCGGCCGGCGCGGTGGCCGTGGCGGGCGTCGTCACCGGGCTCGGGTTCGCCTGGTGGGACGGGTACCGGCTGGTCAAGGTGCGCTATTACCAGGGGCTGGCGAGCTCCCGGCCGTACGCCTATTGGGTGTGGGCAAATCTGGCGGCCCTGGCCGTCAGCGCCGGGCCGGCCGCGGCCCCGATCCTGCGCCGCGCCGTCGCGGCGGTCCGCGGCGTCCGGACGCCGCCGGTGCTGCTCTGTCTCGGCGCGGCCGCCGCCGTGGTCGCGGCCGACCTGTCCGGGCTGAGCAAGGCCGAGGTGGAGCGGATCTGGCTGCCCTTCGCGGTCTGGCTGCCGGCCGCCGCGGCGCTGCTGCCCGGCCGCGGCCGGCGCGGCTGGCTGTGCCTGCAGGCGGCGACCGCGCTGCTGGTCAACCATCTGGTGCTGACCGCCTGGTGAGGGGGCTGGGTGTCGGTGATCCTTGCTCGGTCAGGTACGGCTGTATTCCATGACCCAGTTCGACTCCCAGGTTCGTCCCGCGTCGGCGGAGAATTCCTGTTCCCACCGTGCCGAGGTGGGGGTGATGTCGGACCAGATGAAATGAGCTTTGACGGGTTTGCCGTCGTGGGTGTCGTCGCCGTAGAAGTCGCCGCGGCCGTCGGTGAAGGTCCCTGCCACGGGAGGGTAGAGCAGGCCGGTGCGGCTGCTCGCCCAGTAGATCGACCATTCCTTGCGCTCCCTGTCGAACAGGCGCAGCGTGAGGCCGCAACTGCCGAGAGTGGGGAAAGCGATCTCTTCGATGGTCCCGCCACCGTCGAGGGCGGGCCGGCAGGTGCTGACGCCGGGGAAGGTCTCCCACTGGTCGCTGCCGGTGAACAGGCTCGAAAGCCGGCGGTTGGTCACGGTCCACGAGCCGATGAGGAAGTCGAAGTCGTTCATGCGGCGATCATGATCGGCTACCCCTGACATCTTCTGTCAGGGGTCTGGCAGACTCTCGCGGATGCGCGCGAGCCGACTGCTCTCCCTTCTTCTGCTGCTGCAGAACCGCGGCCGGATGAGCGCGACGCAGCTGGCCGCCGAACTGGACGTGAGCGCCCGGACGGTCTACCGGGACGTCGAGGCCCTCGCCTCGGCCGGCATTCCGATCTACGCCGAACCCGGGCCGTCGGGTGGATATCAGCTCATGGACGGCTACCGCACCCGGCTGACCGGGCTGACCGCCGCCGAAGCCGGTTCGCTGTTCCTGACCGGCTTACCGCAACCGGCCGCCGAACTCGGCCTGGGCGCTCACCTGGCCGCCGCGGAACTCAAGCTGACGGCGGCGTTTCCGACGCCGTATCGGGAAGCATCGACCCGCATCCGGCAACGCTTCCACCTCGACACGCCCGGCTGGTACCGGGAGCCGGACGCGGTGCCGCACCTGCTCGCCCTCGCCGACGCGCTGTGGCAGGACCAAGCCGTCGAGGTGCGCTACCGGCGGTGGTCTCCCCGCCCCGGCGAAGTCGTCCGTCGCCTGCACCCGCTGGGTCTGATCCTCAAGGCGGGCGTCTGGTACCTGATCGCGGGCGGGTACGACCAGCCACGCACCTACCGGGTCGCCGGGATCATCGACCTGCGGCCGTTGCCCGAACATTTCACGCGGCCCCACGGCTTCGACCTGGCCGCGTTCTGGCAGGCACACGTGCAACGCTACGAACAGGCCGACACCGGCCAGGTCATGACCGTGCGCCTCACCCCGGACGGCGTGACCGCCCTGCGTGACGTGCTCGGCCCCAGGGCCGCACGCCTCGCGCTGCGCGCCCTCGCTCCCGCCGGCCCGGACGGCTGGCACCAGGCCGCCATCCCGCTGGAGAACGTGACCCAGGCCGCGGCGATGCTCCTGCGACTGGGCGCCGACGTGCAGGTCCTGGCCCCCGCCGAGCTGGTCGCCCACCTGACCGCCACGATCCGGGCGATGAGCCGGCTGTATCCCGCATGATCCCGTCGAGCCACCGGGATCGTCCCGCGTGCGCCGGGGCGGCGAGGGCGCTCAGACGGGGTACGCGGAAACGCCCGGACCGGAAGCCGGTGAACTCGGTGCGGGCCGGTCCGCGCCCACGGGAAACCGGGCCGGCGTGCGCGGGAACAGAGCCGGCGTGCGCGGGAACAGAGCCGGCGTGGGGCCGAGGTCAGCGCCAGGTGTGCCGGGGCTCGTAACCGAGCAGCCGCCGGGCCTTGTCGATCGACAGCAGCGTCTCGTGCTCGCCCAGCTCGCGGGTGACCGGCACGTCCGGGAAGTATTCCGCGGCCAGCGAGCGGGACGACCGGCTCATCACGGTGTCGGCGTTGGCGATCACGAAGATCTCCACGCCGGTACGGTCGTAGCCCAGCGCCCGTCGCACCGCCTGCGCCCCGTCGCGGGCGTCGATGTAGCCCCACAGGTTCCAGATCCGCTGCCGCGGGTCGGCGTCGAACGAGGGGAACGTCGCGTAGTCGTCCGGGGTCATCACGTTGGAGAAACGCAGCCCGACCATGGTGAGCTCCGGGTTCCACCGGCAGAACTGCGCGGCCATCTGCTCGTCGAGGTGCTTCGCCAGCGAGTACGACGTCTCCGGCCGGGCCGCGTACTCCTCGTCCACCGGAAGGTACGGCGGCGGCGTGTCGAACGGCAGCCCGAGCAGCGTCTCGCTGGACGCCCAGACGATCCGGTCGATGCCTGCCGCGCGGGCCGCCGCGAACACGTGGTAACTCGCGGTGATGTTGTTGGCGAAGGTCGCCGCGTTCGTCGCCAGGCCCGGCCCCGGGATCGCGCCGAGGTGCACCACCGCGTCGACACCGGAGTGCCGGTCGTCGATCGCGGTCAGCGCCTCCACCACCTGGCCGTAATCGGTCAGGTCCACACGGGTCCACGGGCAGACCTGCTCGCCGGGCGCCGCCAGGTCCAGGTTGACCACCTCGTACCCGTGGTCGACGAGCTCCTGCAGAACGAAGCGGCCGAGCTTGCCGCTGCCACCGGTAACCGCGATACGGGTCATGCCGGTGACCCTAACGGATCATGGGGCGGGGCCGGGCCGCGGCCACCGGCAGCGGGATCGTCAGGAGTCCGGGCAGGCGAACGCGACCGGCAGGGACAGCCACCGGTGCAGCACCGCGACCAGCAGCGGGCTGGCCAGCCGGCCGAGGCCCACCTACGCTCTGCCGCGGCGCCCTGCGGCCGGGAGCGGGATGGGTCGTCAGGTGCGGACGATCAAGGAGGTGGGGATGACGACGGTGCGGGGCGGTCCGGTGTAGCCGTCGATCCGGGTCAGTGCCAGGCGGGCCGCTTCGCGGCCCAGGGCGGTCATGTCGTGGGCGACCACGGTGACGCCCACGACGTCGGCCAGCTCGAAGTCGTCGAAGCCGACCAGCGCCGGCGGGCGTGCCCGCAGTGCGCCGGTGGTCAGCCGGTTGTTGGTGGCGAACACCGCGGTGGGCGGGGACGGCAGGGCCATCAGCTCGCGGACGGTGCGCTCGGCGGTCACCGCGTCGTGGACGTCGGTGCGCAGGTAGGGCTCCCACTCGGTGTTGCCGGCCGCGCGCATCGCCGCGGCGAAACCCTCGATCCGGGCGCGCTGCGACGCCGTGCGGACCAGGTCGGCGACGAGCGCGATCCGGTGGTGGCCGGCGGCGAGCAGATGCTCGGCCGCGGAACGGGCTCCGCCGGCGTTGTCGATCAGCACGCAGTCGGCGGCGAGGCCTTCCGGGGGCCGGTCCAGGAACACCACCGGGATGTCCGTCGGATACTCCTGGCCGGCGGGTGTGCCGGCGGTGCGCGCGTCGCCGTCCGGAGCGCCGGAGGGGGCCCGGTAGCCACTGCTGGGCACCACCAGCAGGGCGCGGACCCGCCGCTCCAGCAACGCCTCGATGAGGTCGCGTTCGCGTTCGCGGTCCTCGTCGTTGTTCGCGGTGACCAGCAGCAGTCCGTGCCGGCGCAGCTCGCGTTCGACGCCGCTGGCGACCGCCGAGTAGAACGGGTTGGCCAGGTCGCCGCTGATCAGGCCGACCAGCGCCGAGCCGCCGCCGGTGCGCAGCTCGTGGGCCAGCCGGTTGCGCCGGTAGCCGAGCTCGTCCGCGGCCGCGAGGACCCGCGCCCGGGTCGTGGCGGACACGTAGGCCTCCTGGTTGAGCGCCCGGGAGGCGGTTTTGACACTGACGCCTGCTCGGGCGGCCACCTGGCTGAGGGTCACCGGCATTTCACTCCGTCGATCGGAAAGTTTCCCGGGCAGTCTACCGACAACGATGTCATAGATATCTTTGTATGGATCGGCCGACGGCGGTCCGGCCCCTGATCGGCCTGGTCACTCTACTGCCCCGGGCCACCCGGCAGCCGGCCTGCGCCCCGGCCGCACCGGAACGAGACGCCTCCCCATGCCGCTAGAGCATCCTAGGAGGATGGGACAATACCTCGTGACGCCGGAGCTGACCGGCTGGACCAGCAGGGCGCCGGGCAGCGTGCCGAGGACCGAGCCGCGGCCGCCCATGGTGGAGGTGCCGACGACGACCGCGAGCTCCTTGCCGGATCCGACCGACTGGTCCAGCGTGGACGCGGCCTGGGCGATCAGGAGGCCCCCCGCGCCGGCGGTGCCGTGGCCGATGTGGACGCGCTCACCGAGATCCGCTGGGTGACCGTGCGCGGGCAGGCCCCGACCCATCCGTTCTGATCTCCGCGTGGTAGGCATTGCCCCGCACTCAGGGGAGGGACCGACCACCATGGCGGACGAACACGTCGGGAGCACACCACCGCACCGGCCGCGGGATCTGACGCCGGCGCAGCTCGGGTTCACGCCGGCGAAGCCGGTGGCCTGGCTGTCGCCGGTGCAGCTGGCCGGGACCGGGCTGCGGGTGGCGCTGTCCGGGATCCAGGGCAGCTATCTGGACAAGCGGGAGCTGCAGGGGTCCTTTCCGGACGAGGTGGACCGCGAGGCGGGCCCGGACGGGGAGCTGTGGATCGACTTCGTGGCCGACCTCGGCGACGGGTTCGACGCCACCTACTCGGTCGCCTATCTGCTGGCGCAGCCGCGGCTCACGGTCGGCGACCACGTGCTGCCGCGGGGGCGGGCGCTGGTGCTCGGCGGGGACGAGGTGTACCCGACGCCGAGCACCCAGCGGTACGAGGACCGGCTGATCGGGCCATACCGCGCGGCGCTGCCGTCGGTGCCGGACGGCGGCGACCCCCCGCGGATGTACGCGCTGCCCGGCAACCACGACTGGTACGACGGCCTGACCGCGTTCCTGCGCCTGTTCACCGGCAGCCGGCGGACCGAGATCGGGGGCTGGCATCTCCCGCAGAACCGGTCGTACTTCGCGGTGCGGCTGCCCGCCGGCTGGTGGCTGTTCGCCCTGGACGACCAGGCGTCGACCTATCTCGACGACCCCCAGCTGGAGTACTTCACGCGGGTCGCGGCCGGCTTCGGCCCGGACCCCAAGGTGATCATCGCGTCGGCCAGTCCCACCTGGGTCCAGGGCGCCGACAGGCCGGCGGTCCACGAGTCATTGGACTATTTCCTCCGTACGGTCATCGCCCCCACCGGCGCACGGGTGCGTCTCATGCTCTCCGGCGACTGGCACCACTACGCCCGCTACAGCGGCCCGGACCGCGAGCTGATCACGTGCGGCGGCGGTGGCGCCTACCTCTACCCGACGCACCAGCTGCCGGAGTCCATCGAGGTGCCGCCGGCGCCGTTGCAGACGTCGTCGCCGCGCGAGACGTACACGCTGGAATCCCGCTTCCCCGGCAAGCGGATGTCGCAGGCGTACGCGGCCAGCATCTTCGGCCGGCTGCCCAAGCACAACCCGAGCTTCATCGCGATGGTCGGCGCGGTGCACACCGCGCTCCTGCTCGCCGCCGACGGTGTGCTCAGCAGCGGGTTCGGCAGCCCGCTGCAAAAGTTCGCGCTGGTCCCGCTCTTCCTGCTGATCGCCGCGGTGATCGCCGGGACGTACGCGTTCGCGCACCTGAGCGATTCGCTGGAGGGCCGCCACCGGCGCCGGGTGCTGGGCCTGTTGCACGGCGCCGCGCACCTGGGGCTGGCCGCGCTGGGCACCTGGGCGTGGCAGGAGCTGCCGATGCACGCCTGGCGCTGGCCGTGGTCGCTGATCGCCACGCTGACGGTCTACGGCGTGGTCTCCGGGCTCGCCGCGACCGAGCTGGTCGCGGTCTACCTGCTGTGCGCCGCCCGCTTCGGGGTCAACCTGAACGAGCTGTTCTCCGCGTCCGGGATCATCGACTCGAAGTCGTTCCTGCGCCTGCACATCGCGGCGGACGGCACGCTGACCGTCTACCCGATCGGGGTGCGCCGCGCCGCCCGCCGCTGGCGGGCGGACCCGGACGGTGAACCGCACACCTCCTGGATCGTGCCTGTCGACCGGCTGCACGCGCACCTCATCGAGGAGCCGATCGTCCTGGCGCCGGCGCCGGCGCCGGCGACGTCAGCAGGTGCCGCAGACCCATCACGCTGATCACCCGCTCGACGATGCCTACCGCGCCGGTCAGGCGGAACGTCAGGCCGGCTCGCTCGGCGGCGAGGTACCCGCTGATCAGGGCGCTGAGCGCCTCCGAGTCGATGAACCGGACCCGGCTGAGGTCGACGACCAGGTGTGAGCCGTCGGCGGCCCGCAGGGCGGCGCGCAGCTCGGCGCTCGATCCGATGTCGAAGGAGCCGGCCAGCTTCAGCCGGGCCGCCGGCACACCGTCGGCGCCGGGCTCGGCCGGCACCGAAGCGATCGTGAAGTAGTCGTCCGCCACGCTATTCGCCTACCAGCCGGCGGCCGGGCCGCTCCCGGCGGGGTTGTCCCGTGGCGGCCGGCCGTACCGCAGGCAGTGGCTCGTTTCCCAGCGGATCCATCGTCCGGGTGTGCCCCTGGACGGGCTGGTCATGCCGGACCCGGGCGCGAGTTCACCCGATCGGGCGCCGCGGTCACGCCGGCCGGGATCCCCGTCGGCCGGCGTGACGGCATGCGCGGGCTCACGCCTGCACGATGTGCGAGGGCCGGTGGTGCGAGCGGACGCCGGCGATGCCGACGACGATGCCGCCGATCCCGACGAAGCACAGCGTCGTCGCGCCGACCAGGATGAACGTCGCCAGTCCGAGGCCCGGCCAGACCAGGATGGTGACCGCGGCCAGCACCACGCACAGGCCCAGGGCGATGTGAGCGCCGCTGTGCGATTCACCACTCCCGACCGAGGTGACGATCTCGGCCACCCCGTCCAGCAGCCAGCCCAGCGCGACCAGGACCAGCAGCAGCGTCATCGAGCCGGCGAGATTCCGCAGGCACAGCACGCCGAGCAGGCTGACCAGGAGGCCGAGGACGACGCCCAGGACCCGGTTCGGCGCCGGCGCGTCCGAGGCGAGGACGAACTGCAGAATCCGCACCACGCCGAAGGCCAGCAGGTTCAGGCCGAACAGGAAGCCGACCACCTTGAGCGTGGCCGACGGCCAGGCGAACGCGACGATGCCCAGGACCAGGGCCAGCACACCGGCGGCCACGGTGGTCCATCCCGCCTTTCCCCCCATGGGAAGAACCTCTCTGCTCGTGGGTCAGTCCTGGCGGACCTCACGGCCGTGCACTGCCAGGGCGTAGATGACCAGCACGTCGATGGCGATCACGATGGCGCACCAGACCGGGTACGCGGGCAGGAACATCAGGTTCGCCAGCGCGCTGAGGACCGCGACGGTGATGCCGACGACGCGGGCCCAGGTCTGTCCGAGGAACACACCGATGCCGGTGAGGATCGCGAGCGCGCCGAGCACCAGGTGGGTCCAGCCCCAGACGGTGTAGTCGAACGTGAGGACCAGACCGGAGCTGGTGGTCACGTAGTAGGTGTCGCGGAGGATGGCGACCATTCCCTCGATCACCTGGAAGCCGCCGACGAGCAGCAGCATGACGCCGGCGAAGACCACCGCGCCGACCCAGGCGGTGGGCTCGGTGACCGGCGGGTAGTAAGGCTCCTGGTCCGCGTATGTGGTGCGCTGCTTGGTGTTCGACATATCGTTGTCTCCTTCCCTCAGTTCTGGTGGCGGCGCCGCGCCGGCGCCTCCGGTGGATCACTGGACGCCGTCGTGACGGCCAGGCCGGTCAGCGCCCCGGCGGCCGCTCCCCCGGAGGTGCGACCGGGCAGCGGCGGCGGGGACGGAACCCGGGCGTGCGCCGCGCGAGGTTCGATCGGGAGCGCCGCCGCGGGAGCCGGATCCGGCACCGGAACGCCGGGACGTCGGCGGTGGACGTGGGCGCGCGCCGGCTCCGCCGTTCGCGGAGCGCGACCAGCAGCACCACCAGTGCCAACAAGCACAGCACCATGCTCATCGCATCTCCCGCTGGTCCGCGTCATCCCCGGGGGATGAGCCGGGGCCCCAATTCCGGGGGCGCCAGTTCTCGACGACCTTGGCCACCGCGGTGACCAGGAAGAGTTGGCCGGTGAGCGCCTCGAGCACGGCGATCGTCTGCGCCGGGTTGCCGGCCGGGACGAAATCGCCGTAACCGGTGGTGGTGACCGTGACGAAGCTGAAGAACAGCGTCTCGGACAGCGCCGGGTCGCCGCGCTCGCCGAACAGCGGACCGGGCTGCACCTGGGCCAGGCACTGGTAGGCGAACCCGAAGGCCATCCCGATCAGCAGGTATGCCGCCACCGCCCCGAGCAGCGTCTCCCGGTCGACCCGGTCGCGGCGGCTCAGGTCCCGGACGATCGCGACCGGCGCGAGCAGGTACAGCGCGGCGGCCGCGGAGAACGCCACCCCGCTCAGCAGCCGGCTACCGGTCAGGAGCATGACCGTGGCGGCGGCCAGGGCCAGGGTGAAGACCACCGCCCCGGCGTGCCGCAGCCCCTGGCGCGCCCGGGACACCCGCAGCGACTGCCAGACCGTGGCGGTCTGCACGGTGACCAGGACGGCGACGGTCCAGCGGCGCTCGGCGAGGACGGCCAGCAGGTAGGTGCCGACGATCAGGAACAGCACCGGGCCGTACCCGGAATCGCACCGGTGCGGCAGATCCCGCGATGTCTCGGTCATCCGGTCCCCGGCCGTTTCAGCTCACCCGCCGTCCGGCCACCGCGGACGTGCGGGCGTCCGGCCCGCTCTCCGGGAGCGGGGCGGGCGTGCGGGGCAGGAACCAGGCCGCCACCAGACCGATGATCCCGGCCAGGACGACCGAGAGCATCGCGACGGTGTACCCGGTGCCCGGCCGCGAGCCGAGGTGGGCCACCAGGATCGTCCCGGCGACCGCGCCGCCCAGCGCCGAGCCGAGGTTGGAGACGCTGCGGGACAGCCCGGAGATCTCGCCTTGCAGGTCCTCGCCGAACGCCGACTGCACGACGTTCACCGACGGGGTGAGCATGCCGCCCAGCCCGAAGCCGAGCACGAACAGGCCGGGGGCGAACGCCCACACCGCGTCGGACACGCGGACCAGGGTCAGCAGCAGCACGACCCCCACCACCGTGATCACGAAGCCGACCAGGATCAGCGTGCGCTGGGCGCGCCGCCTCGCGAAGCGTCCCGCGGCGAGCGACGAGATCAGCAGCCCGGCCGTGGTCGCGGTGAACACCAGGCCTGTCTCGATGGCGTTGTAACCCCGCTCCACCTGCAGGTACGCCGACACCACGAACGACGTGCCCATCAGCATCAGCCATTGGGCGCACTGGGTGATCAGGCCGATGTTCGAGGTCCGGTTGCGGAACAGGGCGGTGGACAGCAACGCCTGCCGCCCGGCCCGCTCCCTGGCCCGCACCGAGGCGAAGAACCAGGCCAGCACGCCGGCCCCGGCCACCAGCAGGCCGAGCATGAGCCACACGTTGTCGTCCGCGGCCAGGATGCCGGAGACGAGCAGGACCAGGCCGAGGGCGGACAGCACGGCGCCGGCGGTGTCCATCTTCTGGCTGGGGTCCGGCGGCAGCGGGTCGTACACCCACAGGCGGCTCAGGACCGCGATCAGCAGCACCACAGCGGCCTGGAACCCGAAGGCGGCCCGCCAGCTGACCGCGGTGGTGATGAGCCCGCCGATCAGCGGCCCGGCCGCGGCGCCGATCCCGCCCAGCGCGCTGATCGCCCCGAACGCCTTGGCCCGTGAGGTGGTGCTCGTGAACAGCAGCGTGGTGAGGATGTAGACGGGCGGGATCAGCATCGCCGTGCCGACCCCCTCCAGCAGGGAGTTGCCCAGGATCAGCACGCCCAGGCCGGGGGCGGCCGCGCTGAGCAGCGCGCCGGCCGCGTAGACCAGCAGGCCCACGGTCAGGCAGCGCTTGCGGCCG
Source organism: Actinoplanes siamensis (assembly GCF_016862395.1). Taxonomy (GTDB): domain Bacteria; phylum Actinomycetota; class Actinomycetes; order Mycobacteriales; family Micromonosporaceae; genus Actinoplanes; species Actinoplanes siamensis. The sequence continues at coordinate 116,447 of NZ_BOMW01000002.1, forward strand.
ATCCGGTCGGTCAGCCGGCCGCCGGGGATCATGAGCGCGGCCATCACCAGCAGGAAGATGGTGATCGCCAGCTGCACGCCGGCCACCGTGGTGTCCAGGTCCGCGCTGATGTCGTTGATCATCACGTTCATGTTCGAGCCGGCGAAGCTGCAGATGAACTGGGCCAGCGCGAACGGGATCAGGGCTCGCTTGAGATCGGTCACGGCCGCTCCTGGAACCGGCCGCGGACCCGGCCCGGGGCGCGGCACAGCGGAGGGTGTGCGCGTCGCGTCAACATGCTCTACAGATTCGGTGGCGGGCGCCCGGCGCCGGATCATCCCGGCAGGATGAGGGTCCGGGCGGGACCTTCGGCGACCCTCGTACCATGCCAGGTACGAGGATCCGCCTGACCCACGAGACCGAGGAGGCCACCGCCGCCGGGATCTACGGGGTCATCGTGGGCGCCGCGGTTCTGGTCACCGCGCACGTGCTGACGGCCTGGCGGGACGTCGTCGCGGTGCTGGTGGCCCTGATGGTCTACTGGGCCGCGGAACGGTACGCCCGGATCGTGGCCGAGCGCATCCACGAGGGCCACCGCCCGACCTGGCACACCGTGCGCGAACAGCTGACCAGCGGCTGGGAGCTGGTGACCGCGTCGGTACTGCCGCTGCTCGCGCTGATCGCGGCGCGCACGGCCGGCGCCCCGCTGCTCACCGCGGAGATCGTCTCGCTGCTGTGCAGCACGCTGCTGCTCTGCGTGGCCGGCTGGCGGATCGGCGCGGACGGCCGGCTGACCCAGCCCGAGCGGGTGGTCTCCACGCTGGTGGCCGGCACGTTCGGGGCGGTGCTCATCGTGCTCAAGACGCTGCTGCACTGACAACGCGGGGCGGTCCCGCCGCCACCCCGCTCTCATCCCCCACGGATGAGGTCGGCGGACCGCGGACAGCGCGGCCCGCACGCCCCGGAGGTGAGCGCCGTGCCGGAACCCGCCGGGTTGCGGGCCCGGATTCCGCGCCGGCTGCGGCCGCGGGCCGCGCTGATCCTCGGCAGCAACGCCGGGCGGCTGGTGCTCGCCGGCCTCGGTGAGCTGGTCCGGGTCCAGATCTTCGACCGGGCGATGACGCTGGCCGCTCAGGCGTTCACCTCGATCTTCCCGTTGCTGATCTCGCTGGCTGCGCTGCTGGAGCCGGCCTGGCGGGAACGGTTGGCGAGTCTGCTGCGGCTGCGCGGACCCAGCGAGGATCTACTCCAGGATGCGTTGAGCGGCAGTCCCAGCAACGCGTTCGGGCTCGCCGGCATGCTGATCGTGATCCTGTCGGCGACCGGGCTGAGCCGGGCGCTGGTGCGGGCCTACCGGGTGGTGTGGACGGTCGAGCACAAGCCGGCCGGGGCGGCGGCGACCGGGCGGCAGATCGGCACCGTGCTGGCGCTGGTGGTCTTCTCGCTCGGCGCCCGCCTGCTGGGGTGGGTGGCCTCGCTGCTGCCGGCGCCACATGTCTTCGGGGTACTGGTGTCACTGCTCGCGGATGTCACGCTGGCGATCCTGCTGCCCTGGCTGCTGCTGGGCGCCGGGGCGCCGCGCGGTCCGCTGCTGACCGGGGGACTGGCGTTCGGCCTGATGATGATCGGGGTGCGCGCCGCCGGAGCGGTGTGGCTGCCCCGGGCGCTGCAGTCCAGCACCGACCGGTACGGCACGATAGGTCTGGCGTTCACCTACATCGGCTGGCTCTACGTCCTGTCGTTCTGTCTGCTGCTGTCCGCGGTGATCGGCGGGATGCTCGCCGGAGGCCCGGCCGCCCGGCGATGACGTGGCAGGCGAGACGGTCAGATCAGGTTCAGCGACCGCGCGCGGCGTACCGCCTCGTTGCGCCGGGCCGCGGAGAGTTTCCGCAGGATGCTGCGCACGTGGGTCTTGACCGTGTTGACCGAGACGTACATCGAGGCGGCGATCTCCTCGGTCGGCAGCATCTCGGCCATCCCGCGCAGCACGTCCAGCTCGCGCCGGCTCAGCGCCTCGACCACCACCGGCTCGGCGACCGACTGCGGCGTGCTGGCCGGGCCGCCCAGCGCCGCCAGTTGTTCGTCGTCGCGCAGCACCCGCCGCAGCGTGCCCCACACCTGGTGCACCGGCCGCCGGAGGTTCTCCGGCCCCGCCACCCGCAGCGCCCGCCGCAGCGCCTCCCGCGCGCCGGCCGGGTCGTCCGCGCTGGCCGCGAGCATCGCCAGCAGCAGCCACGCGTCCAGTGCCACCGGCGCCGCCGCCCCGGCCGCGTCGGCGACCATCCGGGCCAGATCATGCGCCCGCTCCGGCTCGCCGCGGGTGAAGGCCAGCGCGGCGTCGAGCATCGTCACGTCCGCTGTCCACGGTTGCGGGAAGCCGGCCAGGATCTCCGCCGCGGCGTCGGCCTGCCCCGCCGCGATCAGCAGCCGGGCCCGGCCCAGCTCGATCTCGCGGCGCAGCCACCTGGGCGCCCCCGGCACCGGGACCAGGGCCTGCAACGCCGCGCGCAGCTCGCCGCGCACTTGCAGGCGGCGGGACCTGACCACCGCGTGGGCGGCGGCGGCGAGCGGGTCGGCGCCGGCCTGGACGCCGCGCAGATGCCGGTCGGCGGCCTCGATGTCGAAGCGTTCCAGGGCCACCCAGGCGAGCGCCACCTCCGCGGCCACCACCCGGCGCCCCGGCTCCGGGCCGCACTGCCCGGCCAGATCGAGGGCCTGCCGGGCGGCGCTCTCCGCCCGCCCCAGCCGCCCCCGGTACGCCTCCAGCACCGCCACCGTCCGCAGGCAGTCCACCTTGAGCCGGTCGTACCCGGCCGGGGTCACCGCCGCCGCCTCGGCGAGCGCCTCCACCGCCTGGTCCACCTCGCCGCACGCGCTGCGCGCCGCCCCCTCGGCGGCCAGCAGCAGCGCCCGCAGCTCCGGGTGCCGGCCGACCCGGCGGGCCGGGGCCACCGCGAGGAACGCGGCAGCGGCCGGCGCCAGCTCGTCCACCTGTTCCGGCTCCGGGCCGTCGGCCAGCAGCAGCAGCCGCATCAGGAAGCAGGTCAGAGTCAGCCCCTCCCCGCAGTCGCTGCCGTGGATGGCGAGCAGGTTGGCGGCCAGCGCCAGCTGCTCGCGGGCCTCGTCGAGCCGGCCGTCGCCGTACGCCAGGGCGGCCCGCACCATCACCACCTCGGCCAGATCCACATGTTCGGGCAGCCCGGACAGCAGCGCCCCGAGCCGCCCGGAGCCGCCCTCCAGGATGAGCCGGCCGACCGCGAAGTCCTCGATCACCATGGTCGCGGCGGTCCCCCAGTCGTCGGCGACGACCGCGTGCGCCACCGCGTCGGTCACCCGGCCGTTTGCCGACAGCCAGCGCGCGGCCCGCCGGTGCAGGACGGCCACCCGCGTCGGCTCGGTCCAGGCCAGCTGGGCACGCAGCAGCTCGCCGAAGAGCCGGTGGTACCGGTACAGCTCGGCGCCGTCGCCGGCCGGCCGCAGGAACACGTTCTCCCGGGCCAGCGTGGCGAGCAGGCGGGACGCGTCGGGCCGGGCGGTGACCGCGGCCGCCAGGTCCGCGGAGAACGTGTCGAGCACGCTGGTCTCCAGCAGGAAGCGGCGGATCGAGGGCGGCTGGGTGCGCAGCACCTCACCGATGAAGTACTCGGCGATCGAGGACTCGTCGCCGGAGAAGGCGTCCACCGCTCTGCCCGGGTCCGGGCTGCCCTGCATCGTGCAGGCGCAGAGCCGGATCCCGGCCGCCCAGCCCTCGGTGTGCTCCAGCAGCGCCGCCAGGTCCGGCTCGGCCAGCGGCACGTCGTGCAACTCCATCAGGCGCGCCGTCTCCTCCGCGGTGAACGCCAGGTCCGCGGGGCGCACCTCGCGCAGCTGCCCGGCCAGCCGGTAGCGGTACAGCGGCAACGGCGGATCACACCGGCCGGCGAGCACCACCCGCAGCCCGGGGGCGTGGCCGAGCAGGAATTCCAGGCCCGCTGCCCAGTCCCGGCCGGGCAGCTGGGCCGCGCCGTCCAGGACCAGCACGACGGGCGTGGGCCACTCGCCGATCACAGCGGCGAGCCGGATCAGGACCGCCCGGCTCCCGGCCGCGCCCGGCGACGCCGGCTCGGGGGCCGGCAGACCGGCCCGGCGCAGTCCGGCCAGCACGTACGACCAGAAGGCGGCCTCCGGCTCGTCCCCGCTCTCACAGGTGATCCACGCGATCGGCCAGTCCACCGCGCGCGAACGGGCCCACGACGCCAGCAGTTGCGTCTTGCCGCTGCCAGCCGGCCCGGTCACCACCGTGACCGGGCCGCGGACCCCCTCGCTCACCTGGGCGAGCAGGGCCGGCCGCTCGACCATGAACGGCGGCGCGGCCGGCACCAGGAACTTCGACGGGAGCAGCACACACTCCTCGTCGCAGGTGAACTCGCCGGGTGAGTCCGCGACCAGTTCCAGGGACACGTCGTCCACCTCCGAGAGCCGACCCGGGCCGCTCTCCTCAATCGGACAGCACAGGAGCGCACGTCCTGTCCCGGCCACTCCCGCCAGGCGAGCCAACGTCCCGCGGAGCTCGTCACCGGATCGCTGGAACACCCGTCCCGGCCGGGAACCGAGCCCGGGGACCGGCGTCCCGGACCCACGCCGGCACGTCCGCCGCCGAGCTTCCAGCATACGCCACCACATGCCGCCAGAATCACGCTCCGTTCCTGGTCAGACGCTTACGAGCGGCCGGCGGGCCGGTCACCGGCGAAACACCGCGGACATCCCCCGCTCCCGCAGATCGGCACCGGTCAGGCCGGCGAACAGGTTCGGGAAGACCGCCACCAGACCGGTCCACCCGGTCTGGTGCGCGGCGCCCAGCCCGGCGCCGTTGTCGCCGTGGAAGTACTCGGAGAACAGGATCAGCTCGCGCCAGTGCTCCCCGGTGAAGATCTCCTGCCCGCCGTAGCAGGGGCGCCGCCCGTCCGGGCCGGGCAGGAAGAGCCGGGTCAGCCGGTCGGAGATCTCCCGGGCCACCTCGAACAGGGTCATCCGCACGCCGGACCCGGTCGGGCACTCCACGGTGAACTCGTCGCCGTACCCCACGTACAGGTTCAGCAGCGCCCTGATCATCAGGGCGTTCACCGGGAACCACACCGGGCCGCGCCAGTTCGAGTTGCCGCCGAACATCGCGGTGTCCGACTCGGCCGGTTGGTACGAGACCCGGTACACCTGGTCGCCCACCCGGAACTCGAACGGGTGTGCGGCGTGGAACTTCGACAACGACCGGATGCCGTACGGGCTGAGGAACTCCTCCTCGTCGAGCATGCGCGCCAGGATCCGCCGCAACCGGTCGGCGTCGAAGAGCGCCAGCAGCCGCCCGTGCCCGTACATGTGGGCCGTCTCGTGCCGCTCCAGGAACGCCTTCGCCTCGCTGATCACCTCCGGATGCCGGCTGATCAGCGCCGGGTCGTAGACGGTCGCCGCGGCCAGCGGCAGCAGGCCCACCATGGAGCGCACCGGCAACCGGCGCGAGGAGCCGTCCGGCAGTCGCAGCAGGTCGTAGTAGAAGCCGTCCTCCTCGTCCCACATCGCTCCGCTGCCGGCGGCGATCCACACGAAGTGCTCGAAGTAGTCCTGCGCCTGCTCCAGGTAGACCGGGTCGTGCACCGCCAGCTCCAGCGCGATCTGCACCATGTTCTGGCAGTACAGGGCCATCCACGCGGTTCCGTCGGCCTGGTCCAGGTGGCCGCCGGTGGGCATCGGCGCGCTGCGGTCGAACACCCCGATGTTGTCCAGCCCGAGGAAGCCGCCCTGGAAGACGTTGCGCCCGTCGACGTCCTTGCGGTTGACCCACCAGGTGAAGTTCTTCGCCAGCTTGTGGAAGACCCGTTCCAGCCAGTCGTGGTCGCCCTGTCCGGTGCGCGCCTCCTCCAGCTCGTGGACCAGGTAGGCGGCCCAGGCGTGCACCGGCGGATTGACGTCGCCGAAGTTCCACTCGTACGCCGGGATCTGCCCGTTCGGGTGCAGGTAGCGCCGGCTGAGCAGCAGGTCCAACTGGCCCTTGGCGAAGGCCAGGTCGACAGCGCCGAACGCGACCGCGTGGAACGCCAGGTCCCAGGCCGCGAACCACGGGTACTCCCAGGTGTCCGGCATCGAGATGATGTCGTGGGCGTCCAGGTGGAACCAGCCGCCGTTGCGGATGCCGGGCGCGTCCAGGGGGTTGCGGCCGTGCTCGATCAGCCACTGCTCGACGTCGTAGCCGAAGTACTGCTTCGACCAGATCATCCCGGCCAGCGCCTGCCGCGCCACCTGCCGTTCGGCCTGGCCGAGGGCGGGCGCGAACAGGTCGCGGTAGAACTCGTCGGCCTCCTCGCGGCGCGCGTCCACGATCTTGTCGAAGGCGCTGTCGTCCCGGTCGGCCGCGGCCGGTGGACGGTCGGCGAGCCGTACCCGTACCCGATGGGAACCGTGCGCGGCGACCGCGACCGAGACCACCGCGGCGGCCTTGCTCCCCGCGTCACCGGAGTTGACCGCCTCCTTCTCGCCGTGGATCAGCCAGCGGCCGAAGGCCTCCTTGCGTCCGTCGGTGTTCTCGGTGAACAGCACCGTCTCGTCGCCGAGGCAGGTCCACCAGCGGTTGCCGAGGCCCTCGTGCTCGGCGCGCACCGCCGGGCCCTCGGAGCGCAGCCGCCCCCCGGCGCCGTCGTCGCGGAACCAGACGGTCGGCAGCACGTGCAGGACGGCCTCCTCCGGGCCGCGGTTGTGCACGGTGATCCGGCTCAGGATCTCCTCCGGCCCGGCCTTGGCGTACTCGACCACCACGTCGAAGTAGCGGTCCTCGGCGAAGATCCCGGTGTCCAGCAGCTCGTACTCGAACTCGTCCCGCCCGCGGGCCCGGTTCGCCGCGACCAGGCCGGCGTACGGGAACTCGCGCTGCGGATATTTGTAGACCATCCGCAGGTACGAGTGGGTCGGCGTCGCATCGACGTAGAAGTAGTACTCCTTGACGTCCTCGCCGTGGTTGCCCTCGGCGTTCGTCAGTCCGAAGAAGCGCTCCTTGAGGATCGGGTCCTTCCCGTTCCACAGCGCGAGGGCGAGGCAGAGCCGCTGCCGGTCGTCGCTGAAACCGGCGATGCCGTCCTCGCCCCACCGGTACGCCCGGGACCGGGCCTGGTCGTGACTCAGGTAGTCCCACGCGTCCCCGCCCGGGCTGTAGTCCTCCCGGACGGTCCCCCACTGCCGCTCGCTCAGATACGGTCCCCAGCGCCGCCAGTCGACGGCGCCCGTGTCGGCGTCCCGGAGACGCCCCTGCTCGGCATTCATCGTCATCCCGCCAGGCTGGGCACCCGCCGGTCACCGGGCGTCCCCCCGCGGGAGTGAAAACGCCGCCCGCTGGACCGGGCGGCGTTTCACTCCCGCGCGGAGCCGATCGGCGGACCGCTCACCGGCTGGTGGCGACGGCGCCGTGCAGCGCCTCCTGCAGCTCGTCCTCGACGTCCTTGGGCAGCGAGGACTTGAGCACCGTGCCGCCGAACCTGCTCAGCGCCTCGACCGCCCGGTCCGGCGTGACTTGTTCGACCACCAGGAACAGCGCCGACGTACCCGGCTTGAGTTCCTCCCGGATCCGCTCCTGGAAGTCCTTGTTGATCGCCCCCTTGGCGATCTTCCCGGTCAGCGCGCCCAGGCCGGCGCCGACCGCCATGCCCAGGAACGGGATGAAGAACAGCATCCCGAACAGCAGTCCCCAGAACATCCCCCAGGTCGCGCCGCCGCCCACCGCGTGATGATTGGTGGTCACGTGGAACTTGCCCTCGCGGTCGCGGACGATCACCGCGATCGCGTCCGGCTGGATGATCATGTCCCGGGCGAGCCGGTTCGCCTCCAGCGACGCCTCCGCCGCGGTGCTCTCGTCGGGATATCCGATGGCGACCAGTGTTGCCATGACGTACTCCTTCCGCTTTGTGCCGCCAAGTCAGCCACGTACCGGCGCCGCGATCCTCATACCGGGCGGATGACTTCTCGGATCCGCCGGGCCGTCTCATCCCCGCTGGGTGAGGTATCGGTACGTCCCGCTCCGCGACGATTGCGGGCAGGATAAGTGGGAGGGAGAGACCATGTTCGACACGAGCCATCCCCGGGCCGGACCGCAGCCGTCGCCGTGGGTGGGCATGGTGTACTTCGCCGGGGTCGCCCTGATCCTGACCGGCGGCTTCCAGGCGATCGAGGGGTTGCTGCTGCTGCCCCGCGACGACCTGACCCAGGCCACCGCGGACGCTCTGTCCATCCCGATGGACCTCGCGGTCTGGGGCTGGATTCAGCTGGCCTTCGGCGCGATCAGCGTGGCGGCCGGCATCGGCGTGCTCTACGGCCAGTTCTGGGCCCGGATCGTCGCGATCGTCATCGGCACGCTCAGCGCGCTGGCCAACCTCGCGATGCTGCCCGCGTACCCCTTCTGGAGCAGCGTCGTGATCGCGCTGGACATGCTCTGCATCTACGCGATCACGGCGCACGGCCGGGAGATCGGCACGTGACGCCCGTCAGGGGTGGACCGGCGTGCCCGGCTCCGCCCCGTGGCGGCGCCCGATCAGGGTGACCAGCACCTCGTAGCCGGCCAGGGTCAGCAGCACCGCCAGCAGCGAGGTCCAGGACGACAGGATCAGGGCCAGGATCGCGGCCACCACGACGCCGGCGATGCGCAGCGGGTCGAGGTGGGCGGCGATCCAGCCGGGACCGTGTGCGGCCAGCACTGCGGCGCCGGCCCGCACACCGCGCGCGGTGGCCCGGCCGGCTAGGGCCGACCGGGAGCGCACCCACACCGGCAACCGGCCGGGGCCGGCGAGATAGGCCACCAGCGCGACCGCCGCACCGATCACGACGATCTGCCCGCCACGGTCGCGTAGGACGCTGACAATGCTGGTCATGGCCGCGTCCACGCCGTCGCGGTAGGTGCCGGCCGGGACCCTGGCGAGAATCTCGTGGCGCACGGCGCGGAGCACGGCGACCACCAGCACGGCCGCGACGACCAGCCACAGTCCCAGCTGGACCGTGGTGCGGCGGCGCCCCGGGGAGACGGCGTACGCCCCGATCAGCAGCACGATGGTCGCCACGACGAACAGCGCCAGGTCCCGCTTGGCGGTGACCAGCGCCTCTTGGGCGGCCCGGAGCCGACCGGCGTCGTACACGGTGAACTGCGCGAAGTTGGCCGGCAAAGGCACGCCGAGCTGCTCCTGGACCCGCTCGCGCAGGTCGGCCGGGATCGCGCCGCTACTCAGGTCGGGCAGCGTGATCTGCTTGCCGAACAGGTCCGGCAGCTCCGCGTTGGCCTCACGCAGAACCTGGTTGATCAGCGGGAGCAGGTCGACGTGGATCCGGTCGTCGCCGACTCGCACCACCTCGCTGTCCCCCTCGAGGATGGACAGCGCCTGCTGGTGCACGCGCCGGTTCATCTCCACCCAGACGGGCTGGAAACGGTCGCTGCGCAGCACGTCCGTCACCAGCTGCCGGACCTGCCCGCGGATCTGCCCGGCCAGCGGCCCGGCCACGAACGCGGCCCGCGGCGGGAGCACCTCGCGCAACCGTTGCTCGACGTCGGCCACCTGGAACAGCGCGGTGGTGGCGTACTCGGCGACGGCGGCGGAGACCTGCGGGTCGCGAGGCAGCGGCGCGACGGTGGCGACGTAGCGGTCCGTGTTCAGCGTGGTCCGCGCCGCCCACAAGCCGACCACGCTGGTGACCAGGGCGACGGCGGTGACCGCCGCGAGCAGGGCCGCCGTGGTGCGCCGGAACAGCTGGCGGCCGGCCCTCGGCGGCGGCCGCCGGTCCAGCTCGGCCCGCAGGGACGCGACCTCGGCACGCAGCCGGGTCAGCTCGTCGGCCTCGGCGGTCACCACAGAGCTCACCATGACTTCCCCTCCCGCCCTCCGGGGACAGTGCACTTTCCCTCCCGCCTCCGGGAGCAGTGCCGAACGGACACCCGGCGACGGTCGCCGACCGCGGCCGGCCGCGCCTCATCCGGCAGGGATGAACGCCGACGCCCGCGGCGGTTTCACCCCGCGCGGATGAACCCCGGGCCGCCACCGGCCGCGCACGCTGGGTCCACGGCATCAGGGGCGCTGGTCGAGTGCTCCGTGCGCCGGTACCGAACACCACGAACTGAGGGGATGTCCGATGAGAAAGACCAAGACGGCGTGGCGCCGGACCGCCGCCGCCTACGCCACGCTGCGGGGCCGACCGCCCCGCCCGGACTACGGGATCCTGATCGTCCTGCCGCTGCTGGCGGCGGCCGGTGGCGCCCTGATCGCGCTCGGCATGGAGATCCTGGTGACCAGGCAACTGCCGTCCGAGACGGTTGTCATGACGCCGGCCGGAGGCGCCGGCCGGGACACCGCCAACCGTCGTCTCGAGCCGGTGGGGTCATGATGAACACGATGGTGCGCGACAAGCTGGACACCATGGGCCCGGTCGACTACATGTGCATCGAGTTCCCGCGGGGCAGCGTCACCGGCGCCGGCCTGCCGCTGCTGCTGGACCTGGTGGACCGGCGGGTGATCCGGGTGCTGGACCTGCTGTTCGTCCGCAAGTCGCCGGACGGGACGGTGGTCGTCCTGGACGGGCGGGAGCTGGAGACCAGTGGGCTGGGCGCCTTCCACGGCGCGGCGTCCGGGCTGATCGGCGAGGACGACCTGCGCGAGGCCGGCACCATCCTGGAGCCGGGCGCCGCCGCGGCCCTGCTGGTCTACGAGAACCTGTGGGCCGCGCCGCTGGCCCAGCAACTGCGGCACGCCGGCGCCCAGATGGTCGCCGGTGGCCGGATCCCGATCCAGGAACTGCTGGCCGCCCTGGACGCGGCCGAGGCTCCGATCCCGAGCGGGCGGTGAGCGGCGATGCCTGGTCTGCTCAGAGGGATGGCACGCACCGCGGTGATCGCCGGCACGGCCACCGCGGTATCCAACCGGGTGTCTCGCCGCCAGGCCGGCCGGTGGGCGCTGCAGGACGCGGAGGACGAGTACTACGCCCGACAGCAGCACGCCCCGGAGGAACCGGATCAGATGTCGGCGAAGCTGGCGAAGCTGCGGCAGCTCGGCGAGCTCCGGTCGCAGGGCCTGCTGACCGACGCCGAGGTGGAAACGCAGAAGGCCAAGATCCTGAACTCGTGATCCATCCCATCCGCCGTGCGCGAAGGAGCCGGTCGTCGACCGGCTCCTTCCGCGTCAGCGGGACCCTTGCAGCCGACGCCGCAGCACCGCCTTGCGGATCTCGGTGGGGACCACCACGACGCAGCCGGCCAGCAGGCAGAACAGCCAATCCCGCGCGTCCAGGCTGACCGTGTGCAGGATCCTCTGCAGCAACCCCAGCTCAGTGGCGAGCACGATCGCCGTGGCGGACATCCCGGTGGTGATCACGAACCGCTTGTCGCCGAACGTCTCCAGACTGAACACCGAGCGGATCTCACTGCGAACGGTCAGCGAGAAGGCCAGGTTCGCGATGGCGAACGTGGTCAGCCCCATGGTGCGGGCGTAATCGACGCCGTGGTGGAGATCGGCCCACCAGATCATCACCAGGGTGACCGCTGCCATGATCAGACCGACAACGCCGAGCCAGGCGAACGCGCCACGGCTGAGCAGCGGTTCGTCGGAGCGGCGTGGAGGCCGCCGCATGATGTCCGGCTCGGCGCTGGCGTAGCCGAGGCCGACCGACTGGAACACCTGCGTGGTGAAGTTCAGCCACAGCGTCTGCAACGGCAGGAACGGCACCCCGGCGGCGACGTTGGCGACGCTCGCCGCGAGGAACGTGATGATCATGCCGGCCAGCGTGCCCATCTGGAAGAAGATGTACTTCTTCAGGTTGGCGTAGAGCGTCCGGCCCAGCTCGACGGCCTTCACGATGGTGGCGAAGTCGTCGTCGGTGAGGATCATCGCGGCGGCTTCCTTGCTCACCTCGGTGCCGGTGATCCCCATCGCGATGCCGATGTCCGCCTTCTTCAGCGCCGGCGCGTCGTTCACCCCGTCGCCGGTCATCGCGACGATGTGCCCCCTGCGCCGGAGCACGTCGACCAGGCGCACCTTGTGCTCCGGGGTGACCCGGGCGATCACGCCGATGCCGTCGATCTCGCGGTCCGCCTGCTCGTCGCTCATCGCGGCGAACTCGGCGCCGGTGATGGCCCGGCCGTGGATGCCGAGCTTGCCGGCGATCGCCGCCGCGGTGACCGCGTGGTCGCCGGTGATCATGCGGACCTGGATGCCCGCGGTGTGCGCCTGCTCGATCGCGCCGCGGGCCTGCGGCCGGGGCGGGTCGACGATCCCGACCATGGCCAGCGGCGTGAGGTCCCGGAGCATGCCGAGGAGGTCGCCGTCGACGCTGTCGAAGTCCTTGTACGCGGTCGCCATCACCCGCAGCCCCTGCCGCGCCAGCCGATCGTTCTCGGCCGAGTAGCGTTCGTGCTGCTCCGGCGTCACCGAGCAGCGGGCCAGCAGCTGATCCGGCGCGCCCTTGACGTAGCAGCGGACACGCCCGGACATCCGGTGGAAGGTGGCCATCATCTTGTACGACGCGTCGAACGGCAGCTCGGCCACCCGCGGATACCTCTCCCGCGTCGCGGCGGTGTCCAGCCCGCCCTTCTCGGCCAGCACCACGAGGGCGCCCTCGGTCGGGTCGCCGATCAGCCTGCCGTCGCTGACCACGGCGTCCGAGGCGAGGATCATCGGCATCAGGTAGTCCTCGAGGGGCACGTCCGGCTCCCCCGCCACGCGCTTGATCGTGCCCTCGGTGGAGTAGCCGCTCCCGGAGATCACGTACCGCCGGCCCGGGATGGCCATCTCGGTCGCCGTCATCTGGTTCAGGGTCAGCGTCCCGGTCTTGTCCGAGTTGATCGCCGAGGTGGAGCCGAGCGTCTCGGTCGACCGCAGCCGCTTCACGATGGCGTTCGAGCGGGCCAGCATCTGGGTGCCGAGCGACAGGATGGTGGTGACCACGGCCGGCAGGCCGGTCGGGACCGCCGAGACCGCGAAGGCCACCGCAGCGGTGAACACCACGGTGAACTCGTTGCCCCGGGCCAGGTTGATCACCACCGAGGCGAGCAGGGCGAACCCGGCGACGAGCAGGATCTGGTTGGTCAGCTTGCCGAGCTGGCGGGTGAGCGGGGTCGCGGCGTCCTTCTCCGCCTGCAGCATCCCGGAGATCCGCCCGACCTCGGTGCTCATCCCGGTCGCGGTGACCAGCAGCTCCCCTGATCCTCGGGTGACGTTGGTGTTCAGGTACGCCATGTCCGAGCGGTCACCCAGATCGACGCCCGCCCCGGCCAGCGGCTCGACGTTCTTGGCGACCGGCAGGCTCTCCCCGGTCAGCGCCGACTCGTCGATCTCCAGGGTGGCCGTCCGCAGCAGCCGCCCGTCGGCCGGGACCACGTCGCCGGCCTCGATCTGCACCACGTCGCCGGGCACGAGTTCCTCGGCGGGCAGTTCGGTGAGGACGCCGTCGCGGCGCACCCGGGCCTTGACGATCATCATCTTCTGCAGCGCGTCGATCGCCGCCGCGGCCTTGCCCTCCTGCTGCAGGCCCAGCGCCGCGTTCAGCAGGGTGAGCATGATCAGCATGAGCCCGGTGCCCCACTGCTTGAGCGGGTAGAGGCTGCCCACGCCGGCCACCAGCAGCACGATCTGCATCAGGTCGGCGTACTGCCGCGCGAAGGCGCGCCACCAGGGCTCCTTCTTCGCCTGGGCGAAGCGGTTGGGACCGTACAGCTGACGGCGGTTCGCGGCCTCCGTGCCGCTCAGACCGCTCTGTTGATCGACGTTCTCGACTTCCAGGGCTTCCGGTACGGACATCGCGTGGAAGACCGGTGACTCCGGTCGGGTCATCGTCGCCATGGGGCGCCTACCCTTGCTGCCGCGGGTGCGGGCCGGTGGGTTCGACAAGGTCGCGGGTCATCTGGTCCTCCTCGGTCGCAGGGGCGCCGCCGCTCCGAGGATCACCAGGGCCGGGGGCGCGCCGCCTCATCCGGCCGGGATGAGTCCCGCGCGCCCGTCCACAGCCATCCGGCCACCCCATGCGCCCGGCGAGCTGACCGGCCCGCGGCCGCGACCCTCGTGGGCCGGACCCGCCGGCCCGGGTGAGGCTTGCGCGGCCGGGTGAGACTGGCGCGGTGGGCCGGATGAGCTGAGCCGGGTTCTCGCACACCTTTCGATTCGCCTGCCGGTCCATCCTGGCGAATCGACTCGACGGCGGATTGAACCGCGCGGGAGACCGTGCGTTGGATGGGGCGTATGAGCGACACGGGCGAGGGCATGCTGGCTCGGATCCGGGACGGGCTGGTCGGGACCGGGCAGGTGATCGACGGGCCGTTCGGGCCACGGCGGATCACCTACGCCGACTACACGGCGTCCGGGCAGGCGCTCGACTTCATCGAGGACTTCATCCGCGAGCACGTGCTGACCCGCTACGCGAACACCCACACCGAGGCCTCGGCGACCGGCGCGCAGACCGGCGCGCTACGCGAGGAGGCCCGCGCGATGATCCACCGGGGTGTGGGCGCCGGCCCGGAACACGTGGTGATCTTCTGCGGTTCGGGCGCGACCGCGGCGGTGGCCAAGCTCGCGGGGCTGCTCGGCCTGCGCATCCCGGAGAACCTCGACGACCGGTACGGGTTGAGCGCGCACGTCCCGGCCGCCGAGCGCCCTGTCGTGTTCGTCGGGCCGTACGAGCACCACTCCAACGAGCTGCCCTGGCGCGAGTCGATCGCCGACGTCGTGGAGATCGAGTCCGACCACACCGGGCACGTCGACCTGCCGGCGCTGCGCAAGGCCCTGGTCGAGTACGCCGACCGGCCACTGCGGATCGGGAGCTTCTCGGCGGCGTCCAACGTGACGGGCATCCTCACCGACACCGTGGCGGTCGCCGCGGTGCTGCGCGAGCACGGGGCGCTGTCGGTGTGGGACTACGCGGCGGCCGGGCCGTACCTGCCGATCTCGATGGACGGCAAGGACGCGGTGTTCCTGTCGCCGCACAAGTTCGCCGGCGGCCCGCAGACCCCCGGCGTCCTGGTCGTCGACCGGCGTCTGATGACCAACCGGGTGCCGGTGACCCCGGGCGGCGGCACCGTGGCGTACGTCGACCCGACCGGCCACCGCTTCCTCGCCGACCCGGTCGTCCGCGAGGAGGGCGGCACTCCGGCGATCGTCGAGTCGATCCGGGCCGGACTGGCGTTCGCGGTCAAGGACGCGGTCGGCACCCCGCTGATCGCGGCCCGCGAGCACGACCTGTGGCAGCGGGCCCGGCAGCGGTGGGCGCCGGAGCCGCGGATCGAGATCCTCGGCGACCTCGACGCCGACCGGCTGTCGATCGTGTCGTTCCAGATCCGGGCCGGGTCCCGGTACCTGCACCACAACTATGTGGCGGCGCTGCTCAACGACCTGTTCGGGATCCAGGCCCGCAGCGGCTGCTCCTGCGCGGGCCCGTACGGGCACCGGCTGCTCGGCATCGACGAGGCGCGCTCGCGCGAGTTCCGCGACGAGGTCCTGGACGGCTGGGAGGGGATCAAGCCGGGGTGGTCGCGCCTGAACTTCAACTACTTCGTCTCCGACGCGGTGGCCGACTATCTGATCGAGGCGGTGCTGCTGATCGCCCGGTACGGGGCGCGGCTGCTGCCGGACTACCGGTTCGATCCGCGTACCGGGCGGTGGACGCACGTGCGGCACGCGTCCCCGCCGGTACGGCTGGCCGACCTGCGCCTGTCCGCGGACGGCACGGTGACCATGCCGGCCGCGCCGCGGGTCACCGTGGGCGAGGATGCGCTGGCCGGATACCTGGAGTCGGCACGGTCCCTCCTCGCCGGCCCCGGGGAGCCGGCTGACGGCGTACACCTGGATCTGCCCCCGGGTTTCGCCAAGCTGCGCTGGTTCCTGCTGCCGGACGCGTGCCTGCCCGGCGGATACCGACGCGGCGCAGAACGGGTTCGTCTCGAGTAGCGTGTGATCGATGTTCGCCGGCTTTCACCTCGCGCACGTGGGTGTCGGACACTTCAGCCATGCGGCGGGGCTATGTCACGAGGATGAAGACGGCGGCATAGTGACAAGTGGCAGCGGCGCAGACGAGGGCATGGAAAACCTCGTGGTAGCCGAACATCGACGGCGCCGGGTCGGGTCTGCGGCAGTGGTAGGCGAGGGCTCCGGCGACGTAGAGCAGGCCACCGGCGACGGCGAGGCCTCCGGCGATCGGCCCGGCGTGGATCCAGACCAGCGGGAGAGCCGGTCCGGCCACGGCTGCCAGAGCGAGGTAGGTGCCGCCGACCACGCGCTCGGGTGCTTGCATCCGCGCCAGGTGCAGGCCCGCCGCCGCAGCCGCGAGCGCCCACGTCAGGATCAGGCAGGCGCGGCTGTAGCGTTCGGGGGCGGCGAGCTGATACATCGGCGTGACGGTTCCGGCGATCAGCACGAAGATCGTCAGATGGTCGAGTCGCTGCAGGATCCGCTTCACCGCGAACCGCCAGTCGACTCGGTGGTACAGCGCGCTGATCCCGAACATCGCGCTCACCGAGGCCGCGTAGACCCCGGCCACGGGGACCGCGGCGGCGCCGATCAGGAAAGCGCCGGCGATCAGGGAGAGGGGAAAACAGATGAGATGCGACCAGCCGCGCCAGATCGGCTTGGGAAGTAGCGCGGGCCGGTCGTCACGGGCCGTCTGTCGAGACGTGCGGTCGGTCATCGCCTCATGAAAGACAAAATCGGGGTTGATGTCACCTTCCGGCTTTCCAGCGCTTCTCCGCACGTCGGAAAGCTGCCGGCCACGGTCGAGCACGCGGCCTCGCCGACCAATCCGAAGTTCTACGAGTTGAGGCGGCTTCGCAGGTCAGCCTGGGACACGCCACGCTTCGCGGGTACGACGTCACGCCGGACGGTCGCCTGGTTCCACCGCACGGGTTGCGGCACGCGGTCGGACGAATCGTCGAGGATGCCGGCCGGGACCATACACAGTGGATTCTCGGATGCCAGGGTCAATCCCGATCAGGAAAATTGGGTCAGATCCCGAAATCTGACCCCGTAGCGGACCCACGCGCGGTCCGGGGTCCGCTTTCACGCGTTACCGACAGGGGGGTGGTCGACGATCCGATCGATAGAACCTTCGCGCACCGGAGTCGAGCACGGTGGCCTACTGGAACCACACCGTCCAGGCCGCTGGATGCGAGATGGCTCCGGTCGCTGCGCGGATCACCAGGGCCGTGTCGTCAGGGCAGCCCAGCGACTGAAGGTACGCCGGCGTTGGCCTGAGCCGGCTGAACGCGCTCTGGCCCACCGATGGCTGGGAGTTCGTCGGCGCAGTCAACCATTCCGCCGCCGCTGAATCAGCGACTTCGTACTGCATCAGGAAAGATGTTGCGCTCTGGGGGACGCCCTCGACGCAGAAGTAGGTGGCGTTGCCCGACCTGACGCTGGTCTCGGAAAGGCCGGGCGTGGTCGCGGACAGGTCCAGGGTGTCCTCACACGTCTGGGGAGAACAGGTGAGGTATCCGAACCGGATGGTCGACACCGCGCTTCCGGGCGCACCTGCCGGGCCGGGGATTCCCTGAGGACCTTGCGCGCCGGTCGCGCCCTTCGAACCTTGCGGGCCGGCGGGGCCTGCCGGGCCCGAGGGGCCGGTTTTCCCTTGCGGTCCGCTGGCCCCTTGCGGGCCCTGTGCACCAACCGGGCCCACCGCACCCGCAGCGCCGTCGTTCCCTTGCGGACCGGTCGCGCCCGGGGTTCCGGCGGGGCCTTGCGGCCCGGTGGCGCCCTGCGGCCCGGCGGGACCTTGCGGCCCGGTGGCGCCCTGCGGCCCGGCGGGACCTTGCGGCCCAG
>NZ_BOMW01000003.1 GCF_016862395.1 Actinoplanes siamensis
TTCCGGCGGGGCCTTGCGGCCCGGTGGCGCCCTGCGGCCCGGCGGGACCTTGCGGCCCGGTGGCGCCCTGCGGCCCGGCGGGACCTTGCGGCCCAGCGACGCCCTGCGGCCCGGCGACGCCTTTGGCGTTCCAGCTGATCGGCGTCCAGTTCTTGGAGCACTTCTGTGTGCTGGAGTTGCGGAGCTTTACTTCTCCGGCCTTGTTCCGGCAGGCGTAAATCGTACCTTCCTGCCCGCTGACCGCAGCGCTCGCGGAAGCTGTAGCGGTCACACCGACTGTCACGGCGATGACGGCAGCGACGGTCATCGCCCTGTGCTTGGTCGAGATCATGAGGCGAGGGTTGCGCCGCGAGGATGCAAGAAGGGCGTGCGACGGTTGCAGCTGGGTCGCAACCTCCGGCGCGAACCGGAGTGCGCGGTCCGGCCCGCGACGGACTCAGCTTCGTCCGCGCGCCGGCCGCCGGCACCCGGCTGGCCTTCACCGCCGAGACGACGTTTCCGGGCGCGGGCCGGGGCCGCTCACCTCGGGTGGCCACGTGGTGGAGGCGCGCGCCGATGATGCCGGCGGGCACCGCCCATGCGGCGATGTCGAGGATCGCCCGGCCGGCGACGCCGCCCGGGGCCCGTTCGCCACGGCACTCAACGCGGCCATCGCGCGCCGCGGCCGCTGACCATTCCGCGCATTCCGTGACAAAGACAAATAATGCTCGCCTAGCCTCGGTGGCGTGGGGTTACGCCGGGCAGCCACCGCCCTGATGGTCGCGGCTCTTCTGGCGGTGACGGCGCTTACCGTCGGCCGCGCCGGGGCCGCCGTCACGACGCCCTTTCGGGACCGCTTCGACGCGAACACGAACGGTTCGATCATCCTGCGCGGCAACTCGAACCTGACCTGCCTGCTGACCGGACAGCCCACCTGCGCACAGGCCCGCAACGGCACCGCCACCGGCGGGAGCGCGAACAACAACAGCTACGCGATGGCGTACACGGACGTCGACAACAACCCGCTCACCTTCAACGCCAGCATGGCGACGCTGGACATGCCGCCCGGCAGCACGGTGCTGTTCGCCGGCCTCTACTGGGGTGCGGACTCCTTCTCGCCCCTGCGCAACCAGGTGCTGTTCAGCACGGACGGCGGCGGCTCGTATCGACCGATCACCGCCGCCACGTTGTTTCCCAACGGCAGCATCTACCAAGGGTTCGCCGACGTCACGGCCCAGGTGGCCGGCATCGGCAACGGCGTGTACGGGGTGGCGAACATCCAGGCGTCGATCACGGCCGGCTCGTATGCCGGGTGGTCGCTGGTGGTCGCGTACCACAACGCCGCCCAGGACATGCGCGCGCTGCGCGTGTACGACGGTTTCGGCCAGGTCTCCGTCGGCAACACCGACATTCCGATCACCGGCTTCGAGACCCCGCACACCGGCACCGTGCACGCGAAGATCGGCGCGGTGGCGTACGAGGGCGACCGCGGCACCACCGGCGACAGCCTGGAGGTGGACGGCCGGCCGCTGTCCGACGCACGCAACCCGGCAAGCAACTTCTTCAACAGCACGGTCAGCGACTCCGGCACGCCGGTGGGCGGCCGCAACCCCGGGCACGACAACACGCTCGGCTTCGACATCGACCAGGTCGACGCGACAGGGATGTTCGGCAACGCCGCCACCTCGACCACGCTGACGCTGACCACCACCGGCGACCAGTACTACCCGGGCGTCATCACCTTCACCATCGACCTGTACGCCCCCAATATCACCACCACGCCTTCCGTCATCGACCTGAACGGCGGCGACCTGGTGCCCGGTGACGTGCTCGAGTACCGCATCGCGGTGCGCAACGAGGGCAACGACACCGCCGACGGCGTCGTGCTCAGCGACGCCGTCCCGAACTACACCACCTACGTGCCCGGGTCGCTCACCGTCGCGGGCTCGCCGCTCACCGACGCGCCCGGCGACGACGCCGGCTCCTATGCGGCCGGCGCGGCCGGGTGGACGCTGGGCAGCATCCCGATCGCCGGCACCACCCGGGTCACGTTCCGGGTCACCGTCCAGCCCGGCGCGCCGCCCGGATACGCGATCAGCAACCTGGTGAACGTCGCCTACTCCGGGCGCTCCAGCGGGGTGAGCGTCGCCGCCACCGGCGCGAGCACCGCCAGCACCGTGTTGCAGCCGCACAACGACCTCGCCGCGGCGCTCGGCGTCATGCCCACCTTCGTGCAGCGTGGCGACACCCCGACCGCGGTGGCCTACACGGCGACGGTCACCAACACCACCGGCGACATGGAACCGGCCGCCACCGCCACACTCACCCTCCCCGCGGGCGTCACGCCCGGGACGCTGCCGGCCGGTTGCTCGGCCGCCGCGCAGGTGGTCACCTGCGCCCTCGGGCCCCTGGTCGCCGGCAGTTCCGCTCATGCCACGGTGCCGGCGACCGTGAACGGGTCCGCGGCGGCGAGTCCGGTGGCCACCCTACGGGCCGGGGGCACGGGCGCGGACGCGAACAGCGCCAACGACACCGCCTCCGCCGCGCTCGCGGTCAACAGCCCGCCCGACGCCGTGGCCGACGCCGTGGACACGCCGTTCGGCCAGCCCGTCCGGATCGCCGTGAACGCCAACGACAGCGACCCGGACGATCCGATGTCCGCCCTGGTGTACTCGGTCTCCGGCCAGCCGTCGCACGGCGTGGCCGTGGCCCACAGCGACCAGAGCATCACCTACACGCCCGCCGCGAGCTGGTCGGGAACGGACACGTTCGACTACCGGGTGGACGACCCGAACGGCGGCTCGGTCACCGCCACCGTCACGGTCACCACGGGTAACGCGCCGCCGGTCGCGAACGACGACATGGTGAACACGCCGACCAACACCCCGGTCACCGTCGACGTGTTGCAGAACGACGTGGACCCCAACGGCGACCCGCTGACCGTCGTCGGGGTCACACCGCCCACCGACGGCACGGTGACCTTCACGGCCACGGACGTCACGTTCACGCCGGATCCCGTCTTTGCCGGCCCGACGACCTTCACCTACACGGTGAGCGACACCAGCGGCGACACCGCGACGGCGGTCGTGTCCGTCAACGTGGAGAACGCCGTGCCCACCGCGGCCGACGACCTGTTCCCGGTCACGTACGCGGCGGCGCAGGCCGGCGTGGTGCTGCCGGCGACCGCGAACGACACCGACCCGAACAACGACCCGCTGACCGTCACGACCGCCGGTCAACCGGCGCCGGGCACCGGCGCCACGTCGCCGTACGCCGGGGTGATCACCTACACCGCGCCGGCCCGCTTCTCCGGCACCGCGACCTTCCGCTACACGATCAGTGACGGCCGTGGCGGCACGGCCACCGCACAGGTGACGGTCGTCGTCGCGGACGCGCCGCCGGTCGCGCGGTCGGTCGTGACCACGACCGGCTACCGCACGCCGCTCACCTGGAACGTGCTCGCCGTTGCCACCGACCCCAACAACGACCCACTGCACTTCTCCGGCGTGACCGCACCGGCGCACGGCGTGGTCACCCGCGAACCGACCGGCGAGATCACCTACCTGCCCGACGTCGCCTTCTCGGGAACGGACTCCTTCGCGTACACCGTCGACGACGGCAACGGCGGAACGGACACCGCCACCGTGACGGTGACCGTCGCCAACGCGCTTCCCCGCGCCCGGGACGACGCGGTCACCGCCCTCGGCGGCGCGCCCGCGGCGATCGACGTGCTGGCCAACGACGACCCCGATCCGAACGGCGACCCGCTGACCGTCACGATCGACGGCCCGCCCGGCCACGGCGGCGCGACGGTGGGCCCCGACGGGCGGGTGACATACACCCCGACGGCGCAATTTTTCGGCGTGGACACCTTTCACTACACGCTCGACGACGGCAGCCACACGCTGGTGGGCGCGACCGTGACGGTCACCGTGGTGAACGTCGCGCCGACCGCCCGGCCGGATTCGGCGGGCACCGACACGAACACCGCCGTGGTGGTGCCGGTTCTCGCCAACGACGACGACCCGAACGGCGACCCGGTGACGCTGACCGCGGTGGACGCGGCCGCGCACGGCACGGCCACCGCGAACGCGGACGGCACGGTCACATACGTGCCCGCCACCGGTTTCTCGGGCACCGAGGCGTTCGTGTACTCCATCAAGGACCCGGCCGGGCTCGCCCATGCGGCCACCGTCACGATCACCGTTCGCAACGCACCGCCGATCGCGGCCGACGACACGATCACCGTCCGGCCAGCCCGGCCGGAAAACCTACTGGTGCTGGCCAACGACACCGACCCCAACACCGGGCAGGCCATCACCGTCGCCTCGGCCACCACCCCGGCGAAGGGCGTGCTCACGCTGGCCGGCGGAGTGCTCACCTACCGGGCGGACCCCGGCACGGCCGGCACGGACGGCTTCGACTACGTGGTCACCGACGATCGGGGCGCGACCGCCACAGCACACGTCACCCTGTTCATCAACGGCGCGCCGGCCGCCGTCGACGACGCCGTGTCGGTGCCGGCCGACACCGCTGTCGACATCGCGGTCACCGCCAACGACACCGACCCCGAATCGCAGCCGCTGCAGGTCACCGCGGTGGCCACCCCGTCGCACGGCGCGACCCGGACCAACCCGGACCAGACGGTGGAGTACCGGCCGGATCCCGGCTTCTTCGGCACCGACACCTTCGGCTACACCATCGCCGACAGCGTGGGCAATACGGCTTCCGCACGGGTCACGGTGCAGATCGCGAACGCGGCACCGATCGCGCGGCCGGACACCGCCGCCCTGCTCTCCGACCGGTCCGTATTGATCGACGTGCTCGCCAACGACAGCGACCCCAACCCGGGGCAGACGTCGACCGTCGCCTCGGCCGGCCAACCGGCGAACGGCACGGCCGTGCTCGCCGCGGGCGGCATCAGGTACACCCCGGAACCCGGCTACGTCGGCCCCGACACGTTCACGTACACGATCAGTGATGGCAACGGCGGCACGGCGACCGGGAACGTCATCATCACCGTGTCGAACGGCGTGCCGGTGGCGGTGCCCGACACCCGCGAGACGCCCTACGGGCGTCCGATCGCCGTGGACGTGCTCACCAACGACCTCGATCCGGCCGGCACGTTGACCGTCACCTCGGTCGGCGTACCGGATCGGGGGACGGCGACGTTCACACCGAGCACGGTGACCTACACGCCGCCGGCCGGGTTCTCCGGAACGGCGACGCTCGGCTACACGGCCGTCGACGACGCCGGGCACCGTACCAACGCGGCGATCTCGGTCCTCGTCGGCGTGCCCCCGGCCGTGCCGAACAAGCAGACCACCGTGCTGGACGGCCAGTCGGTCCGCATCGGACTGCCGCCCACCGGGCAGGACGGAAGGCCGGTCAGCCTCACGGGGATCGGCCGACCGCAGCACGGCAGGGCGGTGATAAACGCGGACGGTACGGTCACCTACGTGCCGGATCCCGGTTTCAGCGGCACCGACTCGTTCACCTACCAGGTGGTGGACGCATACGGCAACGTGGCGCAGGCGACGGTGTACGTGATCGTCCCACCGCCGCCGGGTCCCGCGCCGGGACCTTCGCCCTCGCCGTCGGTGTCCGCG
>NZ_BOMW01000004.1 GCF_016862395.1 Actinoplanes siamensis
CGCCGTCGGTGTCCGCGTCGCCCTCACCGTCGGTGTCCGCGTCGCATCGACCCAAACCGAGCCGGACCACACCGCACCGGGCCGCGCCCAGCGGGGCCACCCCGCCACCGGCCGCGCCCGTCACCGGGCCGAACGCGGCGGCTATGGCGCTGGCCGGCCTGTACGTCATCGCGTTCGGCGCCACGCTCTACCGGCTCGCCAGCCGGCGCGCGGGGGAACCACCCGCCGACGGCGACTGACGTCGCGCGCCCTCTACCAACCGGCCTTGCACGACTCGGAGAAGCCCGGCCGCCTTGGCCCAGGCCACCACGATCGCCAATCGGGGAGTTCGGCGCTGCCGCGGGTGCGGAACATCCGGGTACTCCTGCGGGCAGGCGCACCATCTCAGCCGCGAGCCGGCCGGCCGCCGTCGTTCGCCGGGTGGGTCCGGTTGCGTGGCCACGCGGCGTCGGTCGCCGCCCGCAGCAGCCACTCGAGCGGCCCGTGGCGGTGGCGGCGCATCCACCAGTGGCAGGCCGCCAGCTGCACGACGAAGAGGGTGAGGGCGATGGCGAGCACCCACGGCGGCGACATCCGGCCGACCAGGCCGGCGCCGTATCCGGTGAAGACGAGGGCGCAGACCAGCGACTGGGTGAGGTAGGCGGTGAGGGTCATCCGGCCGGCCGGTGACAGCGCGCGGGCCACCCGGCGGCCCCGGGCGCCGGAGACCCAGCGCAGGAGCAGCGCGGCGTAGGCGGCCGTGAGCAGCGGCGCGGTGACCATGTCCACGCCGAGAGCGAGCAGTTGGTAGGCGGTGCCGGGGTGCTCCAGGCTCGCGTGGGCGTAGACGATTCCACCGAGCAGCCCCACCGGCAGACCGAGCCGGACGATCCGGCGCAGTGTCCGTTCCCGGTGCGTGAGCTCGACCAGGAGGTTGCCCTTGCCGGCGGCCAGGCCGAGCAGGAAGGCGGCCAGGACGGCCGGCGCCTGGAAGAACACCAGCAGCGCCAGGACGTCCGGCAGCTGCTCCAGATAGGTGGCGACGACCGAGCCGGGGCCGCCCCGCAGCCCCTCGGTGGTGTGCCGCGCCTGCGCGCCGACCGCGGCGACGTCGATGCCGCCGCCGGCCGACTGTTGGACGGCGGCCAGGATCAGGTAGGCGGCCGCGGTGACGATGAGCAGGGCGATCGCCGCGCGGACCGCGTTCGCCGGCCGCGTCCGGCGGGCGGCGAGCAGGATCAGCCCCAGGCACGCGTACGTGGTGAGGATGTCCCCCGGGAACAGCACGACGGCGTGGAGGACACCGATCGCGAACAGCGCCCCGAGGCGGCGGAGGAACCGGGGTACGAGGCGGCTGCCACCGCGCGCCGCCGAAGCCGCCTGCAGGGTGAAGCTGTAGCCGAAGAGGAAGGAGAACAGCAGGTAGAACTTCGTCTCGAACAGCACCGCCACCCCGTAGCGGACGCCGTCGTCGAGCGGGCTGCCGAACCCGGGATCCTCGAGGCCGGTGCCGTGGTAGGCGGACGCGAAGTACGTGATGTTGACCATCAGGATGCCCAGGAGCGCGAAGCCGCGCAGCGCGTCGACGGCCGGGATACGTACCGCCGCTCCGCCCGGTGCCGCCACGTGCCGAACCTCCACCATGCCGCCTCCAAACTATCAATACTAAAACGATCGTTGCGCCGATGAACGTATCGTTGCTGATAGACTTTGAGGAAGTCACCTTGGCGGCAAGGAGAAGTGACAGTGGACACAGCAGAAAGCGGTTCGATCACCGTGCGACGGGGCGTTCCCGCGGGCGCCGAGCGCCGGGTGGCCGAGCTGTACTGGGAGGCGTTCGGCCGCAAACTGGGCGCGGCCCTGAACCCGCCGGAGACGGGACGGCGCTTCATCGCCACCCACCTACGACGTGACCGTGCGGTGGTCGCCCTCGCCAGGAACCGGGTGGTGGGCGTCGCCGGATTCAAGCTGGACGGCCGGGGGCTCACCGGTGGCGGCGCCACCGACGTCCTCAAGACCTACGGCGCGGTCCGGGGCCTGCCTCGGCTGGCGCTTCTCGCCCTGCTGGAACGCGACCCGGCGGCTGGGCAGCTCGTCATGGACGGCATCGCCGTCGACGCGGACCATCGGGGCCGCGGTATCGGCGGCGTTCTGCTCGCGGAGATCGTCCGCGTCGCTGCCGAGAATCGCTGCGGCCAGGTGCGTCTGGACGTCATCGACGTCAACCCGCGCGCCCGGGCGTTGTACGAGCGGCACGGGTTCACGGCGGTCCGCACCGAGCAGACCCCCTTCCTGAGGCGGCTGATGGGCTTCGGCGCCGTCACCACCATGCACCGCGATGTCGGCACGGCACGGAACCAAGCCCGGTGATCACCACCCGCCTGCTGGTCCATGCGATGGTGCGCGAGGACGGCACGGTCGACGCGGACGAGCTGTACACCATCGCGGGTGCCCTCGGCATGACCGACCAGCAAGTGCGTCTGTGCATCAAACGGCTCGTGGCCGAGGGCCGATTCACCCACGAGGGCCGCGGCCGGAGGGCGGTGCTGCGCACCACCGCCGACATCACCGGCGCCATCGCCCCGGAGACCGGTTACGTCCGGTACGCCTACCGCCAGGATCGCGGCGAGGCCCCGTGGGACGGCACCTGGCACCTACTCGCGTTCGCGATCCCCGAATCGGCCCGCGCCGCCCGCGACTCCCTGCGCGACACCATCCTGCGGCTGGGTGCCGCCGCGATACAGGGCGGACTGTACGTGACCGCCAATCCCGTCGCGCCGCACGTCGAGGCCGCCGCCCGGCAGCTCGGCGTCCTCGGCTCCCTCACCGTGCTCACCACCCGGGACCTGCGACTGGGCGAGCACCGCGATCCCGCCACGCTCGCCGCCCGGCTGTGGCCCCTCGACGACATCGCCGAGCGCTACGACCGGCTCGCCGCCCTCGCCCGGGCCGGCCTCGACCGGCTCGGCGACACCGCCCCGCTCGCGGAGACCGACCAGCTCGTGATCGCCCTCGAACTCGCCGCCGAGTTCACCGACGCCATGAATCCCGATCCGCTCCTTCCGCCCGAGCTGCTTCCGCAGCCCTGGAGCGGCACCCACGCCCGCCACCTCGCGGCCCTGTGCTGGACCCGCCTGCTCGAACGCGGACCGGAGGCGACCGGCGGGGCACGGCCCCGGCTGTTCCGGCTCTACGCCGACGTCATCCGCGAGGCGGCCCACCCCTGATGGCGAGGAGGGGGGTGGGCGCCTGCGATCGGGCCGGGCCGCTCCCGCAGAAGCGGCCCGGCCCGCAGAGCTCGCCGCCGGAGGCGCAGGGCGGCGTCCGGCCGTGTCCTATGCCGCCCGGGAGCGCTCCGCCAGCGTGTTGAGCAGGGCCGCGCCGGTGGCCGCGTCGCCGACCGTGACCACGAACGAGCGATCCGCGCTGCGCTCGACCAGCAGGCTCTCGCCGGCCCGAAGGACCACCCCGACCCGGCCCCGGCGTCCGACCCGCCAGCCCCAGCCGCCGAACTCACGAATCGGCCGGACCTCGGCGACCGACGCCCGCTCGACCTCCTCCAGCGGGATGTGGGTGCCCGGCCAGCCCAGCACCGAGCGGACGGTCAGGCCTGTCGCGTCGACCCGGACCGTGAAGGCGAACATCGCCGCGAACAGGGCGGCCAGCAGGACCGGCACGATCAGCAGCGCCCACTCGCGCAGCACGACGGCGAGCACGGCGACGACGGCGATCGCGAGGGCGCCGGCGATCAGGCCGGGGCCGCCGTCGGCGCGGTGGATCCAGACGGCGCGCTCGTCGCCGCCCAGCGCCAGGCGTGGGGCGTCCGGCCCGACGGGTCCGCCGGCCGGCTCGCGCGGGTCCTTCCGGACCAGCAGCGCCGCGACGACCGCGGGCGCCAGCGGCAGCACCAGCAGGCCGGCGACGGCCCAGCCGGGCAGTGTCGCCCGGCTCGCGTCGGTCAGCCCGCGCTGGACGCCGGCGGTGAACAGCAGCAGGCAGGCGCCGAAGCCACCGGCCCAGACAGCGGACGCCGCGACGAGCCGGCGGGTGGTCGCGGTGCTCCCCCAGAACCAGCCGATCGCGGCGAACAGCGCGAGGAGCAGCACCACCAGGACGCCGGTGCTGAGCGTCAGCGCTTTCAGGGAGGAGAACCCATCCGGCACGGACGACCGGCCGCCCCAGTGCGAGGCGAGCGGGTCCGGCAGGTCGTCACGCCAGGACCACACCACGGTGGCGGCGATCGCGACCAGCACGAGCGCGGTCAGTGACGAGAAAAGGACTGTCGTGCGGGACGGGGCGGTCATCGGCTCATCGCTTCCTTGAGCAGGGCGGTCAGGGTCTCGGCGGACAGGTTCGCGGCGCGGGCCGCGCGGACCAGGGCGGCCAGCGCGCTGTCGACCGGGGACAGATCGGCGGCCGCGCGGCTGGTGACCACCGCTCCCCGGCCCCGGCGCAACTCGATCAGGCCCTCGTCGCGCAGCTGCTGATACGCCTTGAGGACGGTGTGGACGTTGAGCTCCAGCGAGTCGGCGAGGTCCCGGGCGGCCGGCAGGCGGTCGCCGGGCACCAGGTCGCCGCGGGCCGCCGCGAGACGTGCCTGGGCGGCGAGCTGCGCGTAGAGCGGCTCGTCGCTGACGGGATCGATTCTCCAGAGCATGACTCGCAGACTACTTGTTCTAGGCCAACTAGAACAAGTTCATTTTGTGCCCGATCGGGCGCGGGCCGGTGAATCGATCAGGCCGGGCGCGGCATGCTGGAGACGGAATGCGCATCTACTACCAGGACGCCGACATCACGGTGGCCGCCTCGGGCGTCGAGGTGGGTGGCCGGCGATACCCGTTGGCCGAGATCGAGGGCGCCTGGCGGCAGGCTCGGCGCGCGGTCGGCCGCCGGGTGCTGACCTCGCTCGCGGTGCTGCTCGTGGTGCTCGCCGCCGAGGTGCTGATCGTGCTGCTCACCCGGTGGGTGTGGGCCGGGCGCACGCTCGCGGTGGTCGCCGCGGCGCTGCTGGTCCGGGTGGTCGCGCAGCTCATGGCCGGCACGTCGGCGCTGCAGGCGGTGGAGGACATCCGGCGCTACGGGCGCTCGCGCGAGCTGTGGGTCAGCGTCGCCCACGCGCCGGTGCTGCTGATCTGCACCGACGACGCCATCCGGTACGGCCAGGTCTGCCGGGCACTGACCCGCGCCCTGGACGACCGGGACGACCGGGGCTGAAGCGCATCGCACGATCGGGCCGACGCGACTGTCCACCACCCGCACGATCGGGACGACAGATACTGAAAACAACTACCGGTACGACCGGGGTTGAAAACGCCCCCTGCCGGGCAAGGTGGTCGTTACGGCGCCGCCCGGGTTCGAGTGGTCACGGTCCCCGTGCCCGGTCGTGACGGTCCGCCGGTCCCGCCCTGGATCACGATCCGGGCGGGGCGAGCGGCGGGCGCTCCTCGTCCCCCGGCCGCCGCTCCACCAGCCGGGCCAGATTGGCCAGGGCCATCCGGGTACCCGCCT
Source organism: Actinoplanes siamensis (assembly GCF_016862395.1). Lineage (GTDB taxonomy): Bacteria > Actinomycetota > Actinomycetes > Mycobacteriales > Micromonosporaceae > Actinoplanes > Actinoplanes siamensis. The sequence goes on from NZ_BOMW01000004.1 coordinate 5,488, forward strand.
CGTTGTCGGCCGGCCGAACCCCGCCGGGCAGGCCCTCGTGCTCGACGAGCACCTCGGTGCCGCCGCCGGCGTCGGTGAGCGTCGTGGTCATCGTCATGACGCCGGCGAAGCCGGGATCCGCGGTCTCGAACTCGATCACCTCGACCACCTGCTCGTCCGGGACGAGCCTGCGGAAATGACCGTGGTACGTGTCGGTGTGCGCCTCGGACTTGCCGGAGTTCTCCGGCGCCCGGTAGGTGAGCGAGACCCGGAACGTGCCGCCCTCGCGGGGGTGGAACTCGTGCACGTGGCCGGTCATCCCGTCGGGCACCCGCCACGCGGCGATCGCGGCCGCGTCCAGGAGCGCGCGGTAGACGACCGGGCGCGGGGCGCGGACGAGGCGGGAGACCCGGGTCGCGCTCATCGGACGAGGGTACCGTGCCCCGGGCGTACGCCTAATCGGTCGATCTCGATCCGCCGCCGCGCGGAGACCGCATGCTGAGCGCGCTCAGCACGATGACGGCGAAGCCGGTCAGCAGGTCGTTCCAGAGGGCGGTGGTGGAGTCGGCGTAGCCGCGGACGAACGGCGAGGCCATCACCCAGGCGCCGACCAGGGCGGTGACCACGCTGACCGGGCCGGTGCCGGCCGGGTGGACGGCCCGCAGGTAGGCCAGCGCCACCAGGGCCAGGCCGGCGATCACGTCGCTCCACCCGGCGTACGGCACGGTCGCCACGTTGTGGTCGAACAGCAACGGGGATGCGGTCAGCCAGGCGCCGAGCAACACGGTGAGCTCGCTCGGCGTGTGGGTGAGCTCGAAGATCACCCGCCGCCCGCCGCGGACCGGGTGCCAGTGCCGTAGAGGTGGGCTCAGGTGCATGGTTCTCCCCCGTTTCGGTTCGTCCCGGCTCTCGGTGCCCCGTTCACGATGCCACGTCCGGGCGGCCCGAACCCGCGCTCTCGGCATCCTGTGCCCGCTGACAGCCGGCCGGGCGACCTCGGCGCCGGCCCGAGGGATCATCGCGACGCGCCGGCGCCCGGGGGTCGGCCACCGGGCGTGGGCGACGGCGGCGGAGGGCCGGATGCCGCGACTGCTGGCGGACGCCTGCTCACCAGGTGACCGCCGGCGCCGGGGTGTACTCGAACCAGTCGAAGCGCACCGTGCCGGCCGCCGCGAACATGCCGATCACCCGGCCGGTGAAGCCACCGGTCACCTCGGTCGACAGGTAGCGACCGTCCAGCGTGGCCAGCGCGGTGAACGTGCCGTCCGGCTCCTCGACGCCGAGCGCGAGCGTGTCCGGCCCGTCGCACGGATCCCGCACCTCGCCGGCGAGCACGTCGACCCGCAGGATTACCGGCCCGGACGGCACACCCGGCACCCGGGATGGCGGCGCTGGACACCCCCGACCCTGCGCCGGGCTGCTGCCCGCGCGGCGGTCCCCGGCGCCGGCGGTCTCGGGCTGTGGATGTGCCACCAGGTGTGCGCGTTCGTCGGCCTGCACCGCGGTCCGGACCGCTGCGGTCACCGGGGAGCCGGCCGCAGGGCGGCGGTGAACCGCGCCGCCACCGCCGCCACCGCCGCGCGCAGCTCCGGTCCCTCCTCGACGGTGAACCGGAACGGCACGGCCGCCAGCCACTCCTGCGCGTACATCGCCGGGTTCCGCGTGCTGCCGGTCAGCACACAGCGGTCGCCGTCGGCCGCGAGCTGCCCCATCGGCCCCCGGATCCAGGGCGCCACCTCGCCGAACGGCGCGTGGAACACCAGCCGGACCGGGAATTGCCACCCCAGGCCCAGATGCCGCTCCAGCATGGCGACCGGGTCCAGGCCGGCGGGTGCGACGAAGTCCGGACCGATGTCCCGTACGGCGTGCACACGGTCCACCCGGTACGTGCGGACCTCGCCGGCGCGGTGCGAGTGGCACAGCAGATACCACCGCCCGAAACGGACCACCACCGCCCACGGGTCCACCTCGGCGTCGTAGCGGTCGCCGCCCTCCCGACCGTAGGTGATCACCACGCGCCGGCGGGCGGCGACCGCGCCGACCAGGGCGCTGGTGAGAGCCGGGCTGGGCCGGGACGCCCGCGGGTCGGGGGCGGCCGCGGCGTACGCCCGGAGAGCCGCCGCCTGCCGGCCCACGCCCTCCGGCAGCGCCCGGATCACCCGGCTCAGCGCGGCGCCCACCGGGTCCTCGGCGTCGATCGCGGCCGGCTGCCCGTCGAGGACCGCCATCACCAGGCCGAGCGCCTGCTCCTCGGTGAAGACCACAGGCGGCAGCCGGGTGCCGCGGCCGAGCCGGTACCCGCCGTACGGCCCGCGCACCGACTGGACCGGGACACCTGCCTCCCGCAGGATCGCGATGTACCGCCTGGCGGCGCGCTCGGTGACCCCGAGCAGCCCGGCCAGCTGATCGGCTGTCGCCCCGGGGCGGTCGCGCAGGATCTCCAGGGTGCGCAGGGCGCGGGCGGTCGGGCTCGGTCCCGTCGGCATGACCCGCACGGTACCGGAAGCCGATCGTCCGGAATCCCCGCTACGTTGATCTCCATGAGTGGAGAACAGATCGTGCTCGTCGGCGGATTGTGGACCGACGCGGCCGTGTGGGACCGCGTCGTGCCGGAGCTGGAGGCCCGCGGCCGGCGGGCCGCGCCGGTCCGGCTGACCGGGCGGACGCTGGACGAGCAGGTGTCCGAGGTGCTGGCCGTGGTGGACGCGGCGCCCGGCCCGGCGGTGGTGGCCGGGCACTCGGCGGCCGCCGCGCTGGCCTGGATGGCGGCGGACGCCCGGCCCGGCCGGGTCGTCAAGGTGGTGCTGATCGGCGGCTGGCCGAAGCCGGACGGCACCACGTACGCGGCCTTCTTCGAGATCACCGGCGGGGTGATGCCGTTCCCGGGCTGGGCCGCCTTCGAGGGCCCGGACTCCGCCGACCTGGACGAGCAGGCGCGGGCCGCCTTCGCCGCGGCGGCGGTGCCGGTCCCGGAGGGCGTGGCCCGCGGCGTGGTCCGGCTACGCGACGAGCGCCGGTACGACCTGCCGGTCACCCTGGTCTGCCCGGAGTTCGACCCGGACGACGTACGGTCCTGGATCGCCGAGGGCGAGCTGCCCGAGCTGGCCCGGATCAAGCACCTCGACCTGGTCGACATCGACTCCGGCCACTGGCCGATGCTGACCCGCCCGGCCGAGCTGGCCGGCATCCTGGCCGCCGTGTGACCGATCGACGACGGCGGCCTACCCGCCCTCCCGGGTTCTGACCCACCTCACCGCGGTGGCCGGCAGCCGCGCAGGGCGGCCGCCAACGGGTCCAGGCCCAGCGAGCCCAGCTCCAGCGCCGCGCGGTGGAACGCGCGCCGATCCCCGGAAAAGGCCGAGCGGCCCGCCAGCCACACCCGCTCACCCGCCTTGTAGGCCAGCGCCTGCCCGGGCCGGCCCAGATAGCGGGCGAGCTCGGCGGACGCGTACGGCCCCTGGTGACAGCGGTCGCGCAGCAGCTCCAGCGCCGCGTCCGGCGTCCACGACGCCCGGTCGCCGGACGGCATCGGCAGGCGCAGGTGCAGGCCGATGTCGAGCACCACCCGGGCCGCCCGCAGCAGCCGCATGAACAGATATCCCAGGCGGGCGCCCGGCTGGTCGTAGCAGCCGAGCTCGTCCATGAGCCGCTCGGCGTACAACGCCCAGCCCTCCTGCCCGCCGGCGAGGCCGCCGAGCAGGTTCAGCCGCTGCCCCGGTCCGCCCCGGCAGACCTCGTGGCCGAGCTGCAGGTGGTGGCCGGGGACGCCCTCGTGATAGGCGGTGCTGTAGGCGTACCAGGTGGGGAAGCCCGTCGCGTCCTCGGGGAGCGACCACCAGACCCGGCCCGGCCGGGTCAGGTCGCGCGACGGCCCGGTGTAGGCGATGCCTGACGACACGGTCAGCCGTGACTCGATGCGCCGCAGCGGGGCGGCGACGTCGAAACACACGCCGTCCAGCCGCTCCATGGTGGTCTCCAGCAGCTCCTGCAGCCAGGCGGCGAACGCCTCCCGGCTGGGCAGGACGCCGGGCGCGCCGGGGCTGTCGAGCCGGGCGATCACCTCCCGCACGCTGCCGCCCAGGGCCTTCGCCTCGGCGATCAGCTCCGCCTCGGTCGTCCGGAACTCGTCCCAGCCCCAGTCGTACAGCTCGCGCAGGTCGGGCTGGGCCGCGAGGAAGGAGCGCACCCAGAGCCCGTACCGCCGCGGACCGAACGCCTCCTGCTCGACGGCCCGCGGCGCCAGCTCCGCGGTCAGCGTCCCGGCCAGTTTCCGGTACGCCTCCCCGGCGCCCGCGGCCGCGGCACGCAACGACGCCCGCTGAGGTCCCTCGCCGTAACGGCCGGCCAGGGCGGCGTCGTCGCCGGCCCAGGTGTGGCAGCGCCGCGCGACCAGCTCCACCTGGCGCCGGGTCGGCAGGTGGCCACGGTCCGCGGCGAGCAGCAGGCTGCGCGCGTACCCGTCCAGGGCCGCGGGGATCGCGGCCATCCGGGCGCCGACCCGCGCCCAGCCGTCCTCGACGGCCACGCCCCCGGCGTCGCGGGCCGGCACCGCGGCCTCGACGGCCTGACGGACGAGCGCGAGCGGACCGGTGGCCGCCGCGTGCAGCTCGCGCAGGTCCTCCCCGGCGTCGTGGAACGCGATCCGGGTGCGCAGCCGCTCGGCGAGATGGGCGCGCAACGGGGCCACGACCGGCGGCGCGTCGCCCGCGGCCTCCAACTCGCGCAGGGCGCGGGCGGCGAGGCCGGCGCGGGCCTGGTGACCCTCCGGGCTGTAGTCGGTGAGCCGGTCGGCGTCCTGCTCGCCGGCCTCGACGACGGCGGTGCAGGGGTCGAGGGCGGCCAGGTCGCGCAGCAGCCGATCCGCGAACTCCTCGATCATGAGGGCCAGGCTAGACGGGTGGTCCGGCGGATGCGGCCTCACGGGCCGTATCGGGTAGCCCGACGGCTGCAGATCGGCACCTGGCTAATTAGCATGCCGGAATGGTCGAGCACGAGGACATGGGGCATCCATCGCCTCAGCGGCAGGACCGTTCAGCCCGGTCCCGAAGGAGGCTGGGTGGTGCGGAAACCGCGACAGTTGAATAGGCCGGCTCACCAATTGAGAAGAAGACCGTTATGGACCTGACACTAATGATCGGCCCTGCCGACCGGGGACAGAAGTTGAGAATGGCTGAGGTGGCCCAGGATCTTGCCGCGGTCCTCGGCTTCGACTTCGGGCCATCACCCGGCACGGAGGATCTGCATGGCGGCACCGAGGTGGCACAGGCCCGGCTGCAGTGGGAGTCCGGGGACAACGAGCCGTGGAACAGCCACCCGATCTTGCTCGACTTCGCTGTTACAGAGCCTCCCGAGCTGCCGTATGCGCATGCGTTGTTCGACCGGCTCGAAAGCCTGCGCCGCTATCGGCTCGTCCTATTGGTCGATCACGCTTGTGCCCGGTCAACACACTTTCCCTGTGCCAGCTGGTGACGAGTGAACAGGGCGAAGCGGCGGAACCTGCTGGTCCCGCCGCGCCGCCTTCCGCGCCGCGCCCCTGCGCAAGCCCGCGTCGCCGCTGACCCACGAGCCCGCGTCCCGACCACCGCCAGCCGTACCACCGCGATCCGCCTGTCAGCGACATCATGAGCGATCACAGCCATGTTCGAACCCGACGCGCCTGACCGCCGACCCGCCCCCAGCAGTGCCGGAAGTGATCGACAAGACGTGACCGGCGGGCGAAACCCGCGACAATCGAACAGGCGTCGAGCACCCCACCGACCAGCAAACGTTGTTCAGGGCCCGCTATCTCGGCGGCGTCCACTGGTAGTGCGTCGAGGTGGTGATGTCGTGGAAGCCGCACCGGCGCAGGATGGGTGCGCTGGCCGGGGACGCGTCGACGTGCAGCAGCCGGAAGCCGCGAGCGACGGCTTCGCGTGCCCGACCGGCGATCATGGCGCGGTAGAGTCCGCGCCGATCCGTTCAGTGAACCGGCTGGTCCACCCGCCGGTTGTCACAGCGATAGAAACGGTACGACCGCGTCCAGGAACCCGGCCGGCCGTTCCTGATGTACGTAATGACCCGCGGCGATCGTGACCAGCCGGGCGTTGGGCATCCGCGCCGCCGACGCCGCCAGGAACGCCTGCCGATCGTCGCTGCTGGCGCCGTCGACGATCAACGTCGGCGTCTTGACCGCGTCGGTGCCGTCCCACCACGCCGGATCCGGATGGGTCAGCTGAGCACGGATCGCATTGACCACCGCGAAGTCGAACGGCGTCGGCTCGTCCGGCGCCGCCAGCGGCGGCCGGTACAGATCCCCGGGCCGCGGCACGGTCGCGTCCTCCAGCACCAGTCGAGTGACCCGGTCCGGGGCCGCCTGCGCCACCAACACCGCCACGACCGCCCCCATGGAATGCCCGACCAGCGCGACGCGCTCCAGCCGCATCGCGTCCAAGAAGCCGAGCACGTCGTCGCGCATCAGCTCGAACGAGTAGTCGCCGGGTCGGCCACTGTCCCCGTGCCCACGCAGATCGAGCACGAACACCCGGAATGCGGCCGCCAGACCGTCCAACACCGGCGACCAGTCCAGTCCACTGTCACCCAGCCCGTGCAACAGCACCACGGGTTGCCCGCCGGCCTCCCCGGCCACCCGGTAACCAATGCTGACATCACCGACGTCCACCGATTCGATCACAAGGTCACCTTAGCGCTGGGACCCGGTCCCCGGCCTTCGCCGCTGTACCCGTTCGGCGCGCTACGCGAAGCTTGTCGGTCGAGTTCCGCTTGCCGGAGATCCGCCGGGCCTGCACCGCCGGCGGTGACCGGATAGTCGCCGCCGCGCTTGCCCGGCGAACGGCGCGTCACCGGCCGCCGAGGCCGCCGCCGGCGCCGCCGCGAACACGTGCGGTCAGTCCGCCACCAGCGGTGCGGCGACCTCCTCGGCGACGATCGCGGTGAACGCCTCTAACGCCGCCACGTCGTCGTACGGGTTCACGACATACTCCTCGGCCCAGGCGGCCGCGTTCGGGTATCCGCTGCCAGCAATGCGCTCGGCAGCGGCTTGGAGGTCGTACGCCGTTCGCCGGAGCTCGACGGTGGGACCCAGCAACGCCCAGTAGGCGCCTCGCGGGCCGTACGCCATCCCGACGCTGCCCGGATTGACGACCCGTCGCCGATTGACCAGGCGGTCGAACGGCATGTGCGTGTGCCCGCAGATCACCGTCCGCTCGGTAACGCCGCGCAACACCTGTTCCCATCGCTGGATCGGGGAATCGACCAGGATGAACTCGTCGTCGCGGCGCGGCGTCGCATGGCAGAACAGCGTCGGCCCCAGGCCGTCGACGTCGATGCTGACGGTCATCGGCAGATCCGCCAGCAGAGCGCGGTGCCGCTGCTCGAGCATCGGCAGGCACCCTGCCACGACTTCGGCTGCGGGGCCGGTGACGGCCTCACCGTCGAAGCCTGCGACCAGTTCCCGCTCCCCGTTGCCGTGGACCCACACCGCTTTGTCTCCCAACGAGACGAGCCGATCAAGGGTTTGCGCTGGCATCGGTCCCCCGGCGATGTCCCCCAGCAGGACGATCCGATCCACGCCGATCTGATCGACCTCGTCCAGGACAGCCTCGAGCGCCGGTAGATTTCCATGTATATCGGCAAGGACGGCGATTCGCATCCGACCATCATGGCCATGCTTCCGAGCTTTGGCAGCCCCACACCGGATGCCTACGATCACGGTGCGGGGCGTGCGCCCGGTGTGCCGCCGTCCTGCTGCCTCCCCCGAGGCTCGGGCCACCGTCCCGCCAACGCTCGACACCGGCGTGGGCCTCACGGGCGGTGGAGCACGATCTACGCTGACGGCCATGATGGAGAGGCCGACGCGGCGCTGGCAAGGTAAGGTGGCGGCCCAGGCGGCGGCCGTGGCCGCCGGAGATCTGGACCCGGCTGAGGCGTACGCCGCCGAACTGTGGCCGGCGGACTTCACGGCGGCCGTCGACGCCGCCCTGGACGCGTACGAACAGGACGTCGCGGGGCTGGACCCGGCGGCGGACGAAGCGCTCTGGGCCGCCGTGGAACGAGTTGTGCTGGGGTTGAACGCCGCCGATGAGCGCCATGGCGCCATCGAGACCGGGGAGCGCGAAGAGCTCGCCGAGTACGTCGACGCCGTGCTGACAGCCGCCGGCGTGGATGTCGCCGCCCTCGCCGCCCGGCGCGGCCTCGACCGGGCGGAGCTGACCGACTCCTGGCGTGCCTGGTGATCGTGCACTTCGACGGTGGCCGAGCTGGACGGTGCGCCGGATGCCGCCGGCGGCGAGCGCCGTCCGATGCCGGGCCGTCGCGCCTTTCGATGGACGCCCTTCACCGGTGGTCAGCACCGTAGGACTCGCGCCGCGTCCGGGTGAGGGCCGGGTGAACGCCCGGCGGCGTCGCGGGAGGCGGCCCGGGACGGTGGGGTCCCGGGCCGCCGGGCGCGTCACTGCAGGCGGAAGCTCTGCGCCGCGGTGCCGTTGCAGGTGTACTGGACCAGCTGGACGCCGTCGGACAGGGCGGCGGCCGGGACGTCCAGGCACTTGCCGCTGTTGCGGTTGACGAAGTGGTAGTAGCCGCCGCCCTCGGCGACCGGCTGCCACTGCTGGTTGGCGCCACCGCCGTACGTCCAGGTCTGGATCTTGGCGTTGTCGGCGGTGGAGACGTCTGTCACGTCGAGCGCCTGCGTGGCGTTGCCGCGGTTGTTGATGCGCACGTAACCGCCGCCGGTGGTGGCGAACTGGTACTGCTGTGCGGTGGAGCCGTTGCAGGCGTACTGCTGGATGGCGGTGCCGTTGACGGTTCCGGCCGACTTGGCGTCGACGCACTTGGCGCTGTTCCTGTTGACCACCGAGTACCACGTGGCCGGGTCGATGGTGTCCGTGGGCGGCGGCGTGGTGGTGCTCTGGCCGCCCAGCCACTTGATGCCCTGGATCAGCCACTGGTTCTGCTGGGCGCTGGCGAACGTCGACGAGGTCCGGGTGTTGGTGTCGTAGTTCATGCCGTTGTGCCCGAAGTTCGCGTACAACATCCTGTAGTTCTTGTTGGTCCAGGCGATCGGGTAGAAACCGCTGCGCCACTGCTGGTTCGGGTCGGTGCCGACCGGGAAGGTGGACGGGTCGAGCGAGGCCAGGATGTCGATGTCCGGGTTCTGCCGCAGGTCCTTGCTCCACGAGTACCACTCGCTGACCGACGACGGGATGGTGGCCGGCAGGCCGGCTGTGGACGGGTGGGTGCGGTCGTCGATCCGCAGCGTCTCGGCGGTCGGTCCCCAGGTGTTGGAGACGAAGTTGCCGGAGCCGAGGAAGGTGTTGTAGTACCAGCTCCACGCGTTCGCGTCGGTGGTGAACGCGCTCACGTGGAAGCCGAGGAAGCCGCCGCCGTTCTGCATGTACTGCTGGAACGCGGCGCGGCGTTCGGCCGGCGGCGCGTCGTCCAGGAACATGACGACCTGGACGCCGGCCAGGCCGGTGGCGCTCAGCCGGCTCCAGTCGGTGGTGGCCTCCCAGGTGAAGCCGTTCTGGGCGGCGGCCTTCGGGAACCAGTCCCGGGCCTCCTTGTCGAAGTCGATGTGCGCCGCGTCCCAGGTGCCGTTGTAGAAGGCGAGCACCTTGAAGCCGGTGGCGGCGGACGCCTCGGCGGTCCGCGCCACAAGGCCGGTGGCGACCACGGTGAGCAGGGCGATTGTCGCCACAAGGGCGGGCTTGAGCAGTTTTCGAGCCACGGGGGACACCTCGGGGAGGACGGGGGCGGAGGGGCGGCGCCGCTGGCGTTCATCCTCAGGTATCGATGACCGGGCCCGCAAGGTAAACACTCTTAATAGTTAATCTGACTGCCGGAAATCGTTGCGTCGTTACACTGCCTCGACCCCCGTTCGGCAACGCGATCCCCGGAATGGCTGCACATGTCCCTCTACAGCACCCAGCGCCTCAAGGCGCTCCGTATGATCGTCACCGGTGGCGGCACCGGCGGGCACACCTACCCGGCCCTCACCACCGTCAACGCCCTGCAGGCCCGGCTCGCCGAGACCGGCACCGCGCCCGAGCTGCTCTGGGTCGGCGTCGCCACCGGCCTGGAAGCCAAGATCGCCGCCCGCAACGGCATCCCGTTCAAGGCCATCATCACCGGCAAGCTGCGCCGCTCGACCAGTCCCCGCGACATCGCCCGCAACCTCGTCGACGCGTTCCGCATCCCGCTCGGCATCCTGCAGGCCGCGTTCACCGTCGCCCGCAACCGGCCCTCGGTGGTGCTCAGCACCGGCGGATTCGTCTCCGTCCCGATCGGGCTGGCCGCCTGGCTGTTCCGGGTGCCCTACCTGCTGCACGAGCAGACCCTGAGCCTCGGGCTGGCCAACCGGATCCTGGCCCGCGTGGCCACCCGCATCCTGCTCAGCCACGAGGCCTCGCTCGATCACCTGCCGGCCGGGGCCCGCAGCCGGGCGGTGGTCACCGGCAATCCGATCCGCCCGGCCGTCCTTTCCGGCGACCCCGGCAAAGGCCTTGCGGCGTACGGGCTGGACCCGGCCGTACCGCTCGTCCTGGTCACCGGCGGGGCGTCCGGAGCACAGCAGGTCAACCGGATGCTCGCCGGCGCGCTGCCCGACCTGCTGCCGTACTGCCAGATCGTGCACCAGTGCGGCGGCCTCAGCCTCACCGAGATGCACGAGGTGGCCCGCGGCCTGCCCGCCCACCTCGCCAACCGGTACCACGTGGTCGACTTCATCCACGACGAGCTGCCCGATCTGCTCGCCGCGGCCGCGGTCGTGGTGGCCCGCAGCGGGGCCGGCACGGTCGCCGAGCTGACCGCCCTCGGCAAGGCCTGCGTGCTGATCCCCTACCCGTACGCCGCCGGTGACGAACAGCGCATCACCGCCCGTCACCTCGCCCAGCACGGCGCGGCCCTGATGCTCGACGGCGACGAGGCCACCCCGGAACGGCTCCGCGACGCCGTCGCCGGCCTGCTCGCCGACCCCGGCCGGCGCACCGCGCTGGCCCGCGCCGCCGCGGACCAGGGCCGGCCCGGCGCCGCCGACCAGGTGGTCACCGAGATCCTCACGGTGGCCGCGACCGGAGCCGCCTGACCGGCGACGACATCGATTCATTTGCACCCGCCTACTAGAACGGCGGGATGCGACGAATCATGGTTGCCGCGGTCGCGGCGAGCGCACTGTTGCCGGGGGCGCCGGCGCCCGCCTGGGCGGATCCGCCGGCTCCCTCGGCGAGCGCGCCGCCACCCGGCTGGTCCGTGGACCACAAGACGCTGACCTGGACCAGCGACCGGCCGATCCCGCCCGGCGACGCGGCCGTCGAGTTCTGGTCCGGGGACCGGCTGCTGGGCCGGGCCGAGGGCGCCCCGGACCTGCGTACGTTCGTGCTGCCCGGGAGCCGCCCGGGCAAGCTGGCCGATCTGCGGGTCCGGATCGGCGGCAAGCGGGTCGACGCGGCGGCGCCGCGGCCCGCCCGGCGGCGCGCGGCGACTCCCCCGCCGGCCACGCCGGCGCTGCCACCCAACCCGGTGGACCCCGGCGTCAAGGGCCCCTACCGGACCACGAGCGGCGAGTACACGCTGCCCAGCGTGCAGCTCAAGGAGTACCCGGCCCCGGTCGAGATGCAGGCCGTGGTGGTCGCGCCGGTGAACGCGCCGGGCCGCCGGCCGCTGGCGCTGTTCCTGCACGGCCGGCACTGGACCTGCTACTCCGGAGACGACCTGAACTCGATCACGCTGGACTGGCCGTGCGCGGCCGGCGCCCGGGCCGTACCCAGTCATCGGGGTTATCTGCAGGCGCAGGAACTGCTGGCGTCGCAGGGCTACGTCACCGTGTCGATCTCGGCGAACGGCATCAACGCGCAGGACAACGACGTTCCCGACCTCGGCGCCCAGGCCCGCTCCTCGCTGGTCCGGATGCACCTGGCGCACTGGGCCGACTGGTCCGGCAGCGGCCGCGGCAGCGCGCCGGCAGTGGTGCGGTCGGCACCGCGGGCCGACCTGTCCCAGGTCCTGCTGATGGGGCACTCCCGCGGCGGCGAGGGCGTCAGCCGGGCCGCGCTGGACAGCCTCACCCCGCCCCCGGCCGCGCAGGACGACTACCACGGCGCGGTGCGCTGGACGATCCGTGGGCTGCTGCTGATCGGGCCCACCGCGTTCGGCCAGAACCCGCACCCCGACGTGCCGTCGGCGACGATCCTGCCCGGCTGCGACGGCGACGTCGCCGACCTGCAGGGCCAGATGTACGTGGACGCCACCCGCGGCCTCGGCTCCGGCCGGGCGCTGCACAGCGCGTTGTACGTGGTCGGCGCCAACCACAACTACTTCAACACCGAGTGGACGCCGGGGCAGGCCGCCGGCCCGGCCGTCGACGACTTCTTCAGCGACGAGCCGGACCCGTTGTGCACGCCCGGCGTGGCGCCGGCCCGGCTCACCCCGGCGCAGGAGCAGACCGTCGGGGCGACCTACATCGCGGCCGCGGCACGCCTGTTCGTCGGCGGTGACGACCGGGCGCGCCCGCTGCTGGACGGCTCCGGCGTGCGCGCGCCGTCGGCCGGGCCGGCCCGGGTGCTGAGCCACGCGGTCGGCGGGAACCGCAGCCCGGTGATCGTTCCGGACCGGTCCACCAGCGTACGCGACGGCCGTGTCTGTGAAGAGGCTCCGGACGACCCGGAGAGCGCCTGCCTGAGCGGTGACCCCACGTCCGGCGGATCGCCGCACTTCGTGCCGTTCTCGGTGCCCGAACCCGGCAGGTACGCGGTGGCCTTCGGTGGCACGGCGACCGCCACGCTGCGACCCGCGAAGGCGATGCCGGTGGCCGGGGCGCGGGCGCTCGCGCTGCGGTTGGTCGTGCCGCCGAACGCGCCGGCCACCTCGTTCGGCGTCGCGGTCACCGACGACCGCGGGCGGCGCACCACGCTGGGCACGGCGACGGTCACCGGGGTGCCCGGCACCGGGTGGACGGCGTCGTACTGGGCTCAGGAGGTCCGCCTCCCGTTGCCGCGCGACATCCGGGCGGTGGCGCGGCTGGACGTCACCCCGCACACCGGTGGGCCCGCCTGGCTGATCGACGCCTGGGGCTGGCGGCCGGGCACACCCGCGCCGCGACCGGCCGCGCTCGACCGGGTGGACGTGGGCGGTGTGACCGTTGACGAGGGCGACTCGGGCACGCGCACGTACCGCGTTCCGGTCACGGCGTACGGCCGGCTGACCGCCCACGTCCGGCTGTTCCTGACCGACCCGGCGACGTACGAGACGAAGTCCTGGGTGGCCGCGATCAAGCCGGGCAGCACCCGGCTGACCGTGCCGATCACGGTGGTGGGCGACGACACCTACGGCGGGGACAAGGCGTACGCGCTGACCGCGAAGGCGCTCCGCAACGCGGTGGTGGGCGACTACACCGGCGGCGTGTACGCGACGGAGGACGAGCCGATGCCCACGATCACGTTCACCCCCGACTCCGCCTCGGCGGCCGAGGGGACGTCGCTCACCTGGACGGCGACCCTCTCGGAGGCCGCCGGCGACTCCCTCTACCTGCTCCTGGTGCCGCAGGCGCCGGCAAGCTCGCCGGAACTGTCCTCCACGGACGTCGACCCGGAGTGGTTCAGCGCGTTCTCCGGCGAGGAGCCCACCCCCTCGCGCCCGCTGTCCGGCACCGGCCTGCAACTGTTCACGGTGATCGAGCCGGGCACCACGTCGGCGACGATCGAGGTGCCGACCGTGAGCGACGGCGTGGCGGAAGGCTTCGAACACGTACGCTTCCAGGCTTTCGTGTTCCCGCCGGACTTCGGCGACCAGATCCCGGTCGGCACGATCGACGGCACCGTGACCGACTGACCCGAGACGCCCGGGGCCGCCGGCCGGCCCCGGGCACCGCCGGCGGCGCGGATAGGATCTGCCGGTCGAAGGGGTGGGCGGACATGACGGACGTGGTGCGGACACTGCGGTGGTACGGCGGGATCGCCGTGGTGCTGTTCGGCGTCGTCCCGGCGGTGATGCTGAGCATGCTGGTGGCTCGCGGCAACACCCCGCAGTCGGTCGGCCTGCTGCTCGTCCCCGGGATTCCGCTGGTCCTGGCCGCGCTGACGCTGGCCTGGCGGGGCATCACCGGCGCCGATCCGGAGGTGAGCGCCCGGTGCATGCGACGCAGCATGGCCTTCGTCGCCGGCGCCGACCTGCTCATGCTCGGCGGCAACGCCCTGATCCGGATGGCCGCCGGCTGACACGGTCCGCGCGTCCCGGACTCCGGCTACGCGCCGGCCCCGGACCGGTCGCGCCCCGCCCCTGTTCGACCGGGTCATCCCGGAGGACGCGGGGCAGGGCGGGACCGGCCGGTCAGGCGGCGGCGACCGTGCCCGCCGCCACCTCGTCGAGCACGGTGCGCAGGATGTCGCGCACGTCCGAGACGAGGTGCACGGTCAGCGCCGCGAGCACGTCGGCCGGCACGTCGTCGAGGTCGGGCTCGTTGCGCTGCGGCAGGTAGACCTCGGTGAGGCCGGCCCGCTGGGCGGCGAGCAGCTTCTGCTTCACCCCGCCGATCGGCAGCACCCGCCCGGTCAGTGAGACCTCGCCGGTCATCCCGACCTCGGCGCGCACGTTGCGGCCGAGCAGCAGCGACACCAGCGCGGTGGTCATCGTGACGCCCGCCGACGGCCCGTCCTTGGGCACCGCGCCCGCGGGCACGTGCAGGTGGATCGGGTGGTCCAGCTGTTCCGGCGAGATGCCGAGCTCGCCGGCGTGCGCCCGCACGTAGGAGAGCGCGATCTGCGCGGACTCCTTCATCACGTCGCCGAGCTGGCCGGTCACCGACAGGCCACCCTTGTCGCCGGGCAGCAGCGACGCCTCGATGTAGAGGACGTCGCCGCCCATCCCGGTCACGGCGAGGCCGGTGGCCACGCCCGGGACGGCGGTGCGCTCGGCCGACTCCGGGGTGAAGCGGGGACGTCCGATCAGGTCCTTCAGGTCGGCGGCGTCCACCGTGGCGGGCAGCTCGCCCAGGGCGGCCTTGCGGAACGCCTTCGCGAGCAGGCGCTCGAACGAACGTACCCCCGCCTCGCGGGTGTAGTTCGCGGCGATCTCGCGCAGCGCCGCCTCGGTGACCGTCACCTCGCCGGGCGACAGCGCCGCCCGTTCCAGCTGGCGCGGCACGAGGAAGTCGCGGGCGATGGCGACCTTGTCGTTCTCGGTGTAGCCGTCGATCGCGATCAGCTCCATCCGGTCGAACAGCGCCTGCGGAATCGTCTCCAGGGTGTTCGCGGTGGCGATGAACAGCACGTCGGACAGGTCGAGGTCGAGATCGAGATAGTGGTCGCGGAAGGTGTGGTTCTGCGCCGGGTCGAGCACCTCGAGCAGAGCCGCCGCCGGGTCGCCGCGGTAGTCGCTGCCCACCTTGTCGACCTCGTCGAGCAGCACGACCGGGTTCATCGAGCCGGCCTCGCGGACGGCCCGCACGATGCGGCCGGGGAGCGCGCCGACGTACGTCCGCCGGTGCCCGCGGATCTCCGCCTCGTCGCGCACCCCGCCCAGGGCGACCCGGACGAACTTGCGGCCGAGGGTGCGCGCGACCGACTCGCCGAGCGAGGTCTTGCCGACGCCGGGCGGGCCGGCCAGCAGGATCACCGCGCCGGAGCCGCGGCCGCCGACCACCTCCAGGCCGCGGGACTCGCGGCGGGCGCGGACGCCGAGGTATTCGACGATGCGTTCCTTCACCTCGTCGAGGCCGTGGTGGTCGGCGTCGAGCACCGCGCGGGCCGCGCCGAGGTCGGTGTTGTCGGTGGTGCGCACGGTCCACGGCAGGTCGAGCACGGTGTCGAGCCAGGTGCGGATCCAGCCGGCCTCGGGGTTCTGGTCGCCGGCCCGCTCCAGTTTGTCCACCTCGCGCAGCGCCGCCTCGCGGACCGCGTCGGGTAGGCCGGCCGCCTCGACCCGGGCGCGGTAGTCGTCGGTGCCGTCCGCCTCACCGTCGCCGAGTTCCTTGCGGATCGCCTTGAGCTGCTCGCGCAGCAGGTATTCCCGGTTGCGCCTCTCGACCGACTCCCGTACATCGGTCTCGATCTTGTCGTTGACCTCGGACTCGGCCAGGAAGTCCCGGGTCCAGTCGATGAGCAGCCGCAGCCGGGCCTCGATGTCCGGGGTCTCCAGCAGCTCGCGTTTGCGGTCGTTGGACAGGTAGGGGGCCCAGCCGGCGGTGTCGGCCAGGTCGCCGGGGTCGTCGATGGCGCTGACCGAGTCGATGACCTGCCACGCCTCGCGGCGCTGCAGGACCGAGACGACCAGCTTCTTGTATTCGGCGGCCAGTTCGCGGGCGTGCGCGCCGGCGACGCCGGCCGGGACGGGCTCGGCCTCGACCCAGAGCGCGGCGCCCGGGCCGGTCACGCCGCTGCCGATCCGGGCGCGTACGCCGGTCCGCAGCACCGCCGCGGGTGAGCCGCCGCGGATTTTCCCGACCTGCTGGACGGTCGCCACCACGCCGTACGACGCGTAGCGGTCTTCGAGCCGGGGGGCGATCAGCAGTTCGGATCCGGCCGAGGTGCGCGCGGCGTCGACCGCGGCCTGGGCCTTCTCGTCCAGCTCGACCGGCACGACCATGCCCGGGAGCAGGACGATGTCGTCGAGGAACAACACGGGGAGTCGTTTGCTCGTCACCGGTACCTCCGAGGAGTTGAGTACGGTCGGCTCAACCAGGGCGGGTCGGAGGATCTTCCGGCGTTCACTGCCAGCGAAACTGACGATAGCCGCCGGTCGATATGGTGAGCCCCGTGAAGTATCGACTCCTGGCTATCGCCACCTCGCTCCTCGTGGCCCTGTCCCCGGCCACCGTCGCGCACGCCGCGGACGACCCCCTGCTCGACCAGCTGAGGGCCGTCCCCGGACTCTCCGTCGTCTCCGAGACCCAGGGCACCGGGTACCGGTTCTTCGTGCTGACCTACCGCCAGCCCGCCGACCACCGCCACCCCGGGGCCGGCGGCTTCGACCAGCGCCTGACCCTGCTGCACCGGTCGAACACCGCCCCCACCGTGCTCTACACCAACGGGTACGGTCTGGCCGCCAGCCCGCGCGCCACCCAGACCGAGCCGACGTCACTGCTCAACGGCAACCAGGTGTCGGTGGAGCACCGGTTCTTCACCCCGTCGCGCCCCGCCCCGGCGGACTGGTCGGATCTGGACATCTGGCAGGAGGCGACGGACGAGCACCGGATCGTCACCGCGCTCAAAGGCGTCTACTCCGGCCGCTGGATCCAGACCGGCGCCAGCAAGGGCGGCATGACCTCGGTTTACCACAGGCGGTTCTACCCCGGCGACGTCGACGGGGTGGTGGCCTACGTCGCGCCGGACGACGTGATCAACCCGGCCGACGCGGCCTACGACACATTCTTCGACGCGGTCGGTACGCAGTCCTGCCGCACCGCCCTGGACGAGGTCCAGCGCGAGGCGCTGCGCCGCCGCGACCGCCTGGTCGCTCACCTGGAGGCGGACGCCGCCGCGAACGGCTGGACGTTCAGCCGCAGCATCGGCAGCGCCGACCGCTCGTTCGAGATGACCGTGCTCGACTCGGTGTGGGCGTTCTGGCAGTACAGCACGGCCGCCGACTGCGCGGCGGTGCCCGCGGGCACCGCGACCGACGACGAGCTGTACGGCTGGATCGACACCGTGGCCGGCTGGAGCTTCTACACCGACCAGGGCCTGGAGCCGTACTTCCCGTACTACTACCAGGCCGCGAGCCAGCTCGGCTGGCCGAGCCTGCGCTTCGAGCACCTGCGCGGGCTCCGCCACTACCCGGACCTGTACACCGCGAACTCGTCGCTGCCGGCCGAGCTGCGCCGGGCGCACAACCCGCTGCCCATGCTCGACGTCGACTTCTGGGTGCGTACCGCCGCGGAGCGCATGCTCTTCGTCTACGGCCAGAACGATCCGTGGAGCGCCGAGCGGTTCACGCCCAGCAAGCGCGACTCCGCCCTGTACGTCGCGCCCGGTGCCAACCACGGCGCGAACATCGCCCGGTTGAGCCCGGAGGACGCCGCCCAGGCGACGGCCGCGCTGCGCCGCTGGGCGGGCGTGCCGGCGAGCCTGACGTCCGTAGCATCGGCGGGTCCGCCCCTCGACGACATGCTGGGTGACCGCCGCCGCCTCCGCTGACCGGCCGCGGGCGACCGCGAGCCGCGGCGCGGCTCGCGGTCGCCCGGCGAAGACCGACGAGGAGTCCGCTCGGCCGTGCCGTCAGGCGCCCGCTTGGGACAGGCTGAACGCGACCAGGAACCCGGCCACCGTGACCAGCCCGATGAGCAGGTGCGCGTCCTCGAACGCCTCCGGGATCATGGTGTCGGCGACCATGGACAGGATCGCGCCGGCGGCCAGCGCCGTGATGCCGGCCAGCACCGTGGCCGGCGCGTCGCCCAACAGGGTGTACCCGGCGACGGCGGCCAGACCGCTGATCACCGCGATGGCGGTCCACAGGCCGAAGACGAACCCCTTGCCGCGGCCGGCGGTGCGCATGCCGGCCGCGCTGGACAGGCCCTCCGGCACGTTGCTGATGAACACCGCGGCCACCGTGACCACGCCGACGGAACCGCCGCCGAGCAGGCTCGCGCCGATCACTATCGACTCCGGGACGCCGTCGAGCAGCGCGCCCAGGGCGATGGCCGTACCCGAACCGGACTGTTCCGTCTCGGACGGCTGCTGGGCGCCGGAGCGCTTGCGGTGCCGGGCGCCGCGCCGGGCCAGCAGCACGTTGCAGCCGGTGTAGACGATCGCGCCGGCGGCCGCGCCGAGAATGGTGGGCCGCAGGCCGCCGCGCTGGTTGGCCTCGTCGACCAGTTCGAACGCGACAGCCGACAGCAGCACCCCGGCGCCGAACGCCATCACCGACGCCACCACCCGCCGCGGCACCCGCACCAGGTACCCGACGGCCGCGCCGACCAGCAGCGCCGAGCCGGCGAGCAGCCCCCATCCGCCGGCTTGCAGCCACTGCGGCATCCCGGCCCCCTTTCCGTCTCGGACAGCCAGCGAGCGTGGATGCCCCGCGGAGCCCGGCCGAAACCATCGCCACCGTCACCAGCGCCGGTCACCTGCAGTCGCCGCAGTCCGCCATGGACGCCGCGCACCTGGGCTGACACCGGCTCGCGGCGCTGCCGGGGTGGCTCGGCGCCGGCAGCACGCGGGACCGCTCAGCGATCCGCGGCTCCGGAGGCGACAGCGCGGTGCAGCCGGGCGTCCAGTGACCACGTGCCGGCACCGACGATCAGCAGGAACAGGCTGCCGCACAACTGGGCCAGGTCGGTACGGGATTCGTGGACGAAGTCCCACCAGCCGGATGCGTCGCCGAACAGCGGGGCGGCACCCCACAGGATCGGCAGCTTGGTGATCAGCAGCGCGCCGATCATGTTCACGATCATCGGGACCGCGGCGAGCCGGGTGAGCAGTCCAGCCAGGATCAGCAGGCCGCACACGATCTCGAAGACGCCGTCGAGCGGCGCGAACAGGTCTGGCGCCGGGATGCCCGCCTTGTCGAAGCGGCCGGTGCCGAGCCGGTCCGGGTAGAGGAACTTCTGGATGCCCTCGAAGAGGAAGACCGCCCCCACGTAGAAGCGGATGAGGATCACCGCGGCCGGCGCGTCGGCGCCGCTCAGTCGCGCCAGCAAGGCTCTGCGCTGCGTCATGGACCATGCTCCTTTCCCGTCGTGGGCGTGCCGGGTACCGACATCCTCCCGCGAGAGGGCGGGGCGCCGACAGTCTTTCGCCCCACCGGCGGGCGGCGCGTCCGCACGGCGGCATCACGACCAGCCGGGCTCGGCGGCTCAGGCGTTCAGCAGCGCGGCCATCGCGTCGTTCTCCGAGGTCTGTTCGTTGACGACGTGCCTGGCCAGGCTGTGGATGTAGGCGTTGCCGGCCGGGCCGTCCAGCAGGGAACGGGACATGTCGACAGCGCCCCGGTGGTGCTCGATCATCAGGCGCAGGAAGACGGCGGGCGCCGTCCGCCGGTCGGCCCGGTCCAGTTCGGCCAGCTGGCCCGCGGAGAGCATGCCGTGGGCGGCCCCGTCGCCGGCCGGGCCGGGCGGCGGCTCGTTCCAGGCGGCCAGCCAGGCGTTGGTCTGGTCGATCTCGCGTTGCTGGTCGTGGATGACGAACTCGGCGATCAGCCGGATCCGCTCCGGGACGCCGCCCTTGGCGATCAGCGTGCGACTCATCCGGACCGCCTGTTCGTGGTGTTCGACCATCATCCGGGCGTAGTGGACGTCGATCCCGGACGGCCGGGCCGTTGCCGGCGCGGCGGCCGGCGCCGGCGGCGCCCCGCGGTCGCCGGTGTGCAGCAGGAAGACGGTCACGGCGGCGAGGGCCAGGACGAGCACGGCCGCGAGGCGGCGGACGATCACGAGAGGTCTCCTCCGGAAACGAACGGGCAACGGGCCGGCCCGGTCCGTCACGACCGGGCCGGCGCTACGGGGTCAGCCCCGCGTCTCCTCGCCGCTCTGGTTGCCGTTCGCGCCCTCGCGACCGGCCGGGGTGAGCGGGTTCATCTCGGTGAAGTCCCGCGGCACCAGGTCGAAGCCCTGCCAGTGCATCGGCATCGGGCTCTGGTCCTCGTCGCGCGGCACGTGGTGGAAGCCGACCCGGACCCACATCACCGGGTCGGTCAGCTTCTCCTTGTTCTTGACGAAGTCGACGACCGTCCTGGTGTCCAGCGGGCACTCGGGGTCGGCGGCGTTGTCGCTGGCCCACTTCTCGCACAGGTTCTTCTGGCTGAACGTGACGTCCGGCTTGGTCTCCGGGTGCCCCTCGTACTTGTCGCTCGCGCCGGGCGCCAGCTCGTAGGAGCGTGCGTGGCCGTCGGCGTTCTTGCTGGTCGGGCTGACCACCCGCCAGAAGCGCTGGTTCACCTTGGAGAACGAGCCCTCGCTGGCGATCGTCTTGTGCGTGGTGGTCAGGGCCGCGGTCATGCTGCCCCGGCCGGTGGTCGTGGTGTCGTACTGCTCGACCTTCTCGCCGCCCTTGCCGGCGATGTTGAAGTCGACCCGCCAGAACGCGTTGTGGTAGTGCATGGTCGCGTAGTCCTTGGCCGCGCCGTTGCCGATCGGCCAGCCGTTGTCGCTGGTGGAGTACTCGCTCGGGGCCAGGTCGCCGGTGGCGCCGAGCCGGGCCGAGATCTGGCCGTCGTCGTGCAGCCGGTACTCGGTGACGTACTCGTACCAACCGAGCTTGCTGACCGTACGCAGGACCAGGTCGTGTCCCTGCTGAGAGTAGACCTTCTCGGTCGGCTCCTCGGACTCGTCGTCCCACTGGTAGTCGTGCAGCCGGTAGGCGAGGCCGCGCGGCTCGGCGCTGACGCAGAGCACGTCGCGCTGCTGCGGGTCGCTGCCGCCGTCGGAGCCGACCCGGATCGAGCCGCCCTTGCAGTCGTCGCCGGTCAGCGTCTCCAGGCCGTAGCCGCCGAGCCCGATCGCCGTGAGGTCGTCGTACTCGGTGTCGCCGTTGTCGTACGGCACGTTGAGCTGCGCCATCCGGATCGAGTCGAGCACCTGCACCGGCTCGGGATAGCGCTTCGTGGCGACGTAGACGTGGTCCAGCACCAGACCGGCCTTGTCGTTGATGCGCCAGCACAACTGCCAGGTCGTACCGTTGGGCAGCGTCTCCTTGACCATCGCCGAGGCGCCGCAGGGCGTGGCCTCCGGGGCGGCCTGGGCGGCGGCGGGCACGGTCAGGCTCAGCGCGGCCGACGTCAGCAGGGCGACGGCTCCGGCGGTCTTTCGGTACCTCATGCTGCTGGGTTCTCCGCTCACTTGAGGCGGGCGACCTGGCGCCCGGACAGATCGACGACGATGTCTGTGACGTTGATGAAGTGACCGTCGGCGGTCTTCACGATCAGCTGGACGCAGCGGCTCTTGCCGCACTGGGTGGCGCCCCGGTCGGCGGGCTTGGACGTGTAGATGTGCGCGGTGGGGACGAGTCCCGCCGTACCGCTGAGGTCCTGTCCGGTCGCCTTGCGGTAGGCCGCCTTGAAGTCCGCGCCCAGCGGGTCGGCGACCAGCAGGTCGAGGGCGGCCTTGGCCTCCTGCGCGGACGCCGGCGGCTGCATGCCGGCGGCCGAGAACGACTTGGCCAGCTTGCCCGTGGTCAGGTCGACGACCTGCTTGAACAGCTTCTCGCTGGCGTAGTCGTAGTAGTACAGCTCCGCCTGCCGGCCGGTGCCGTCGGCGTCCAACTCGGCGGCCAGGTACTCCGGGCCCGGCTTGCCGTTCACGTCCTTGGCGCCCGCGGCCAGTTCCGGGGTGAGCGCGGCCGCGCGGGCGCGGTCCACCTCGGTGCCGGTCAGCGGGTCGCTGCCGGTTCCGCTGGCGGGCTCGGGGACGGGGCTCGGGTGCGAGACCCGCGGCTGCTCGGCCGCCACGCCGGGCGCCGGCGGCGGCGTGCCCGGCGCGGCGTTCGCCTGCCACGACGCCAGCCCGAAGGCGCTCACCGCGCTGACTGTCGCGATGCCGAGGCCCCAGCCCCATTTTCGAAAACGATCCACTGTCGGCGTTCCTCCCCGTCGCTTGGGCAGTGCGCCGTGAACGATCGCGACAGGCGGGTGAAATCCATGTGAGCCGCATCGGCCCGGCCGGCGCCGCCACTCCCCGTGACAGTCCAATGTGCCTGCTCAGCTCACGGATCGGTGACGAACGGCGGAAACAAATATTTCATCGCCAGTTCTCCGTTCGCCGACCCCTGGAAGGAAGCGGGCTCCCGGAAGGAAGCGGACGGGGCAGCCCTGACCGGGCGGCGGCACCCGCCATGGCGTCGCGCCGGCCGGGCCGGACGCTGTCCGGTGAGCACCCGCCGTCGCCGTCGGGGCCGGGGGAAGGCGAACGCGGGGCGGATGCCGCGCGCTCAGGGGCTCACGGCCGCGAGCGGGACGACAACGAGCGGGTCGGGCACGGGGTGCCGCGGTCCAGGGCGTACCTCGCCTCGATGGTGAACGTGCCGGCGGTCTGCGCCACCAGCTCGGTCCAGGAGCCGCTCCGGGTCAGACAGGCCCGCGGCGTCGCCCCGGTCACGGCCAGCCACGGCGACCAGGCGATACGCAGCAGCGTCGAACCCGGGCGGGGCAGGTGGACGGTGACCGCCGCCGGCCCGGCGTAGGTCACCGTCGCCGGGGTCGAGGCGAGCGGGTCGGAGCCCTCCACCTGGTACACCCGCCAGTTGGCGTCGCTCCAGACGAGTGGCAGCCACGGCTGGCCGGCGGTGATGATCTGCGCCTCGGCGACGCCGGCGTTGTCCGGTTCCGCGGTGGGCAGCACGACGAATCCGACGCTCCACTCGTGCAGCCAGTCGCGGTAGGTCCGCGCGGTCAGCGTGCCGTCGTAGAACAGCGGATTGCGGTGGACGTCGGCCTGGCGGTTCCAGCCACGGGCGAGATTGACGTACGGCGCGAGGCCGACCGCCTCCCAGTGTGAGCGCAGCGGTACCACCTCGACCCGGCCCTGCCCGGAGTTGAGGCGCTGGAGCTCGGCGATCAGCGGCTGGGCGTCGGCGACGACGGCGGGCGCGGCCGAGGTGCGGGCGTAGTCGGCGAGCGGCTGGATGACCGTCCAGGCGGCCAGGGCGGTGGCCGCGCCGTACGTCACCATCGTCCTGAGGTTCTTGATCTTGCGAAGTTCCGCGGCGCAGATCAGGAAGGCCGCGCTGACCAGGACGGCGAGCCGTTCGACGTTGCTGCCGATCGGGGTGGGCAGGATCCAGCACAGTACGACGCCGGCGGCGTACACCCAGGCCCCGGCACGCACGGTCCGCCAGGTGGCCGGGGTCAGCACCGCGACGGCCACCGCGGCGGCGGCCGTGAACAGGGCGGCGTACCACGGGAACGGCTGCACGCCGGAGAACGGGAACAGCACCGAGGTCACGCCGATGACCACCGGCGGCCCGGCCGCCAGCCAGACCGCGTCGCGCCGCCGGCCGGTCAGGAACAGGGCCGCGGCCAGCACCTCGATGAACAGCCCGGCCACCGGGCTGCACAGGGTGGCCACGGTGCCGAAGACCGCCGCCAGCACCGGCCGGGGACGGTTTTGTCCGTTTCCGGTCAGCAGACAGAGGGCCGCGGCCAAGGCGAAGACCAGACCGAGGAGGTACGTGACGCGGCCGGCGGCCAGGTTGCCCCAGACCGCCACCGACAGCCACAGGGCCGGCAGCAGGGGCCGCGGGATGCCCGAACGCATCAGCACCAGGCCGGCCAGCACCGCGGTGCCGGTGCAGGCCAGCACGCCTGTGGTGCGCACGCCGAGCCAGGCCATCAGGTACGGCGAGAGGACGCTGTACGAGGCCGGGTGGATGCCGCCGTACCAGGAGAGGTTGTACGCCGACCCGGGGTGCTGGCGGACGAACGCGGTCCACGCGTACTGGGCGGCCAGGTCGCCGGCGTCACGGGCCAGCCACAGCCCCCAGGCCAGGCTCAGCACGCCGGCGAGCAGCCCCGCGAGCAGGTCGGGCCGGGCACGCACGCGGTCCAGGAGTGCCATGAGGTCGTCTCTGATCCGTTCGTCCGATCCGCCGTCGGCCGGAGCAGCGCGGGCCCGGCGGCAGACCGTAACATCCGGCGTCTGAAAAAGGTCAGCGGGTGCCGGGGGAGAGACGATTCACCTGGTGGTGGGCTGTGGCCGAGCGTCCGTCCGGGCTTGATCGCCGAACGTGGCCCAGATGTGCTTGGTCTGTTCGGTGGCGTACCAGCCGACCTCGACCGCGAAGCTCTGCGCCAGCAGCAGGCCCCGCCCGCCCGCGTCGATCGGCCGGGTGTCGGCCAGCTCCGGGATCGTGGTGAGGTCGTGGTCGGCGACGTCGAGGACGAAGAGCTCACCGGTGTGCAGCAGGCGCACCTCGGTCGGCGGGCGGCCGTGCCGGATGGCGTTGGTGGCCAGTTCCGTGGCGACCAGCACCATCCGGTCGGGAATGTCGTCGAGCGGCCCGCTGCGCGCGTCGCTGTGCTCGGCCAGCGCCGCCTGCAGTGCCGCGCGCAGGCTGCGCAGCTCGGCGCTGGTGTCGAGAACCCACAGGTGCAGTAGTTCGGCGTCCGGAGGTGGCGGTGACGTGCGGAGCTGGGTCATGGACGCGGGATGCCCGAACGGATGCGTTTCGACACCGGTCCGGCGTCACAGACGGCCGAGATGTGGCCCACGTCGTCCGGCCGGATCCGCGACGCCCCTGGACAGCGGCGGCGATCCGCCACGACCCCGGGACGGTGACAGCCGGTGGGCCACGCCGGGTGAAGCCGCTCGGGCAGACTGGCGGCCATGGCTGACCTGACCGATCCGAAGACCGCGCTGCGTCACTACCTCCAGGAGGCCCGCGACGGCCTGATCTGGAAGCTCGACGGGCTGAGCGAACGCGAGGCGCGACTGCCCCGCTCGTCGACCGGCAACAACCTGCTCGGCGTCCTCAAGCACTGCCTCAACGTCGAGGCCGGCTACTTCGGGCCCACCTTCGGGCGTGCGTTCCCGACGCCGCACGAGCTGGTGCCTCTGGAGGCGTATGACGATGACCCGCAGGCGGACTGGTACGCGCGGGAGGACGAGACGAAGGACGGGCTGATCGACCTCTACCGTCGCGTCGGGGCCTTCGCGGACCAGACGATCGAGCAGCTGCCGCTCGACGCCCGGGGGCGCGTGCCGTGGTGGCCGGACCGCCCGGACGTGACCCTGCACCACATCATCGTCCGGGTGACCTGCGACCTGGCCCGTCACGCGGGCCAGGCCGACATCATGCGCGAGCAGCACGACGGTGCGATCGGCTGGCATCCGGAGAACACCAACGTCACCGACGGCTACGACTGGCCGGCGTATGTCGCAAGGCTGACCGCGCTCGCCGACCGGTTCGCGTAGGCGCCCGCTCGTGGCGCGCCGCGACGGCCCGGCCCGGTGACGGCCCCGCCCGGACCGGGCCGCCGGCGATCGCCGGTGGCCCGCAAGAGCCGGTCCCGCCGTCGGATCAGGCCGGTGGCGTCCAGAGTTGGTTGGCGGCGGCCAGGCAGTCCCAGATGTGGATCTGCTGGCCGTCGTCGGGCTTGACCTCGGAGACGTCCAGGCACCGCCCGGACTGCGGGTTGCGGACCGTCCGGTCGCTCTGGACGACCCAGTTCTGCGCGGCGCTGCCGTTGCACGTGTACAGCTGCACCTTCGTGCCGTTGGCGGTGGCGCCGCCGGCCACGTCCAGGCACTTGCCCGACTGCGGGTTGCGCCAGACCTGCCCGGTGATCGCCCACGTCTGCGCGCCCGAGCCGTTGCACGTCCAGAGCTGGATCTTCGTGCCGTCGGCGGTCCCGCCGTTGTCGACGTCCAGGCACTTGTTCGCGAACCCGCGGACCGGGCCGGTGCCGCCGGTGGAGCCGCCGAGCTCCTTGATCCGGATGTCGCGGAACGACACGTGGTCGGCGTCGCCGTGGTTCTGGATGCCGATGTGGCCGGCCAGCGACCGTACCGGATCGGGGTTGGTGAAGTCGTTGATCCTCACCCCGTTCAGGAAGATTTGCAGATGCTCGCCCTCGACCCGGATCTCGTAGGCGTTCCACTCCCCCGGCGGGTTCAGCGCGGCGTCCCGGGCCGCCGCGTCGGCGCCCTGGAACGTGTAGACGCTGCCGGTGGTGCGGTCGGGCGTGTCCGTCGCGTCGATCTGGATCTCGTAGCCGTTGTTCACCGCGGACCACGGGTCGGTGGAGGGCGGGAAACCGATGAAGACGCCGGAGTTGTCGTCGCCTGCCAGTTTCCAGTCGAGCTTCAGCGAATAGTTGACGAACTGCTTCGCCGAATACCAGTAGAGGCCCATGCCGCCGTACGACGAAAGGGTGTTGTCGGCGCTGGTGAAACCTCCCGGACCGGCCTGCGACCAGCCGGTGCTCAGCGGGGTGTAGCCGGCCTCCGGGCGGCAGTCGGCGTGCGACCGGCCGGCCGCGTAACGGATGCCGCCGAGCAGGTGGGCCCGGAAGGCGGGATCGGTGTACGACTCGACGGTGTGCCCGCCACCGGTGTAGAACGACCGGCCCGCGCTGAGCGTCTTGCACCACGCGTGCGGGTGGTCCGCGCCCATCCCGCCGCCGGAGTAGGAGCTCTCGTCGAGGGTGGCCAGCACGTGCGCCGTGTCGCGCGGATTGGTGCGGTAGTTGTACCACTCGTCGGTACGCGGCCAGGTCTGCGGCAGGTGCGCGGTGGCCGCCTGCGCGCGGTCTTCGACCTTGACGTTCGCCTGCTGGATCGCCGGGTGCGAGGCGAACCAGGCGCCGACCAGGTCGCCGTAGAACGGCCAGTCGTACTCGGTGTCGGCGGCGGCGTGCACCCCGAGGTAGCCGCCACCGGCGCGGATGTACGACTCGAACGCCGTCTGCTGGGTGGCGTCGAGCACGTCGCCCGTGGTGTTCAGGAACACCACGGCCTCGTACCGGGAAAGGTTCGTGGGGTTGAAGTCGGCGGCGTTCTCGGTGGCGGTGACCGTGAAGCTGTTGGCGGCGCCGAGCTCCCGGACGGCCTGGATGCCGGCCGCGATCGAGTCGTGCCGGAAGCCCGCGGTCTTCGAGAAGACGAGTACGTCGTAGGGGGCGTCGGCGGCCGCGGCCGCGGGCGCGGGCGCGGGGAGGAAGGCCGTGGCCAGCACCGCGCCGAGCAGGATTCTTCTGATCATGGCAACGTCCAGAGTTGGTTGGCGGCGGCCAGGCAGTCCCAGATGTGGATCTGTTGGCCGTCGTCGGGCTTGACCTCGGAGACGTCCAGGCACCGCCCGGACTGCGGGTTGCGGACCGTCCGGTCGCTCTGGACGACCCAGTTCTGCGCGGCGCTGCCGTTGCACGTGTACAGCTGCACCTTCGTGCCGTTGGCGGTGGCGCCGCCGGCCACGTCCAGGCACTTGCCCGACTGCGGGTTGCGCCAGACCTGCCCGGTGATCGCCCACGTCTGCGCGCCCGAGCCGTTGCACGTCCAGAGCTGGATCTTCGTGCCGTCGGCGGTCCCGCCGTTGTCGACGTCCAGGCACTTGTTCGCGAACCCGCGGACCGGGCCGGTGCCGCCGGTGGTGAACGTGAACGCGTCCACGTCGAACAGCGCCCCGGCGCCGCCGGAGAACGTCAGGTACAGCGTGGTGGTGCCGGCCGGCGGGTTGGTGATCGGGGTGCTGACGTCGGTGAACACGTTCCACGCTCCGGTCACCGGCACGGTCGCCGAGCCGAGCACGGTCCCCGTCGCCGAGCCGGCGCGGACCTGCAGGGTGCCGCCGGCCCCGCCGGAGGAGACCCGGGCGCTGAAGGTCTTGGCGTTCGCCAGGTGGTACGTGTCGAACGCGATCCAGTCGCCGTTGTCGATGTTGCCGACCGTCCTGCCGCCCTCAGCCTCCGGCTTGTCGATGGCGGTGACGCCGGCCGAGGTCCGGAAGTGCTCGGCCTGCCGGTGCCGCGGCTGCAGGATGTGCTGCTCGTGGGTGACCAGGCCGCCGTTGTCGGCGTACTCGGCGTCGAAGATCGGGAAGATGTTCGCCGCCGCGTCGTGCTCGCCGTCGACCGGGATGGTGATCGTGCCGGTGCAGCCGTTCGCCGAGGTGATCTGATGCCCGTGCTGGTCGTGTCCCAGCACGTAGGTCATCTTCGCCCGCGCGCAGGTGACCGTCCCGTCCTCCGGGTCGCTGATGCTCAGGCGGTACGGCACGGTGTCGCCGAAGCTGACCAGCTGGCCGTCGACCGGTGCGTCGATGGTGACCGCCGGCGCGGTGTTGCCGACCCCGACCTGCACGCCGCCGGTGCCGGTGGCGCCCTGCGGGTCGGTCACGGTGAGCGTGACGTTGTAGGTTCCGTTGCTGGTGTACGTGTGCGCCGGGTTCGCGGCGGCCGACGTGCCGCCGTCACCGAAGTTCCACGCGTAGGTGAGCGCGCCGCCCTCCGGGTCGGAGGAGCCGGCCGAGGAGAAGTTCACTGTCAGCGGGGCCTGCCCGGACGTCCGGTCGGCCGAGGCGACGGCGGTCGGCGCCTTGTTGCCGCCGCCCACGTAGTCGTACCGGTAGAGCGCCGAGTTGGCGTCGCCGTTGAAGTACCCGGTGCCGTAGTCGAGCACGTAGAGGGCGCCGTCCGGGCCGAACGCCAGGTCCATGACCTGCTTGCCGTTCCACGCGAAGTTCGCGATCTCGTTGATCGACCCGTCGGCGTTCAGGTGGATCGGCTTGATCCAGCCCCGGCCGAACTCGGCGGCGAAGAAGTGACCGTCCAGATCCTGCGGGAACTTGGTGGCCGACGGGTTGGCGGCGTTGTAGCGGTAGACCGGGCCGGCCATCGGCGATTCCGAGCCGCCGGCGCCGAACTCCGGCGGGGTGCCGGCCTCACCGCCGTACCGGATCCAGGCGGCCTTGGCCGGCGGCAGCTTGCTCAGCCCGGTGTTGCGCGGAGAGTTGTTGACCGGCCCGCCGGCACAGTCGAACCTGGCGCCGGTCGTGCCGGTCGCGAAGTCGAAGTCGGCGTACGTCTCGGCGGTGGTGTTGGTGCCGGTGCAGTACGGCCAGCCGAAGTTGCCCGGCCCGGTGATCCGGTCGAACTCGACCTGGCCGCCCGGTCCCCGCGCGGAGGCGGCGCCCGCGTCGGGGCCGTAGTCGCCCACGTAGACGACGCCGGTCGCCTTGTCCACGCTGAGCCGGAACGGGTTGCGGAAGCCCATCGCGTAGATCTCCGCCCGGGTCCCGGCGGTGCCCGGCGCGAACAGGTTGCCGGCCGGCACCGAGTACGACCCGTCCGCGTTCACCTTGATCCGCAGGATCTTCCCGCGCAGGTCGTTGGTGTTGCCGGCGGTGCGCTGCGCGTCGAAGGCGGGGTTCCGGTCGGCCCGCTCGTCCAGCGGCGAGTATCCGTCGGACTGGAACGGGTTGCTGTCGTCCCCGGTGGAAAGGTAGAGGTTGCCCGCCGCGTCGAAGTCGATGTCACCGCCGACGTGGCAGCAGATGCCGCGGGAGGCGGGCACGTCCAGGATGGTCTTCTCGGCGCTGAGCTTCCAGTCCGCGGTCAGCGTGAACCGGGACAGCCGGTTGACGCCCTGCCAGGCGGAGAAGTCGGTGCCGGTGTCGGGCGAGTCGCCGGCCGGGGTGCTCAGCGGCGGCGCGTAGTAGAGGTAGATGAACCGGTTGCCGGCGAAACCCGGATCGACGCCGACCCCCTGCAGTCCTTCCTCGTCGTGGTTGTACACCGGGAGCGTGCCCACCACGGTGGTGAATCCGGCGGCGTCGGTACGGCGCAGCGTGCCGTTGCGGGCGGTGTGCAGCACCGACCGGTCCGGAAGCACCGCGAGGCTCATCGGCTCGCCCACCTCCGGTTCCCCTTTGGCGAGCGTCACCTGCTGGAAGTTGCTGGGATCGATGTCGTGCGCGGTGGCCGGGGCGGGCGCCACGAGGAGTGCGGCGGCCAGGAGAGCCGCGAAGGCGGCAGCTCGCATAGTCAGTCCCTTCCTGATCGGGACATTCCGGTGTACGACGTTGTCGCACCCGAGGCCCTACGGATCGATGAACGCGCGTGCCGATCGGCCCGGTTCCGCGGACAGCTGGGCCGTTGTTAACGGGACATTAAAAGTTCTGAATGCCTCTGTCCATCTTTCCCATCGACACTCATCAACTTTTGTCACAACCAGCAAAAGTTCGGGTCCGGCTCACTCGTGGCGCGGTCGTGACTCGGTGCGAGGCTCGTCGATCCTCTGGTGCCCGATACAGCGGTGGGAGATCACGTGTTCTCCTGGCGGCGGCACGGGATGCGCACGGTTGCGGCTGGGTTCCAGCGCTGCCACGGCCCTGCGATGACCACCGCGGAGGCCAGCTGAGAAAGCCGGGCTGGTGCTCATGGCGGCAAAAGCCGCCGATGAGCACCAGCCCGGCGGGGGAAGCCGGCTCTCCGCTGCACCCAGCCGCGGGAACGCCCACCCGGGAGCCGTCGTCCGATCCGGCCGATGGCGGGTGAGCGCCGCCGGTGCTAGCTCACCGCGCAGGCCGCGCCGTTGAGCGTGAACGACGTGGGCTTCGCGGCGTTTCCGGTATGGGTCGCCTGGAAGCCGATGGAGACCGAGCCGTTCGGGGCGATGACCGCGTTGTAGGCGGCGTTGCGCGCCGTCACCTGTCCGGACGGCGCGGAGTAGGTGGCGCTCCACCCGGACGTGATGGTCTGCCCGGCCGGCAGGGTGAAAACCAGGGACCAGCCGTCGATGCTCCCGGCGCCACTGTTGACGATGGTGATCGTCGAGGTGAGGCCGTTGTTCCAGGCGTTGACGGTGTCGGTGACCCGGCACGCCCCGGTGACCGGAGGCGACGACGACGGCGGGACCGACGGCTCGGCGGTGATCCCGAAGAAGGCGATGGCCGCGGCGGCCATGCCGCTGGAGGGCAGGGTGTGCCCGGCGCCCTGGACGCTGTACGCCTCGACCTGGACGGCGCCCGTGGCGTCGGCGTACCGGCGGCGGTTCCAGCCGGGCTGCGGGGTGTCGCTGGACGTGGGCGTCTGGCTGAGCCCGAACACGTTGGTCCACTGCTCGATGGACTCCTGGAGCAGCTGGTACGGCACCAGCGTGTCGGCGGTGCCGTGCCAGAGCTGCACCCGCGGGCGTGGACCGCTGTAGCCGGGGACGACCCGGCGGACCGCGTCGCCCCACTGCTGCGGCGTACGGTTCATCGCACCGCCGGTGCACCGGCTCGTGCCGGGCGGATAGTCGGCGGCGCCGGCGAAGCAGTCGAACGGCACGCCCATGAAGGCCGCTCCCGCCTTGAACAGGTCGGGGTAGAGCGCGAGCAGGTGCTGGGTCATCATGCCGCCGGACGAGCTGCCGGTGGCGTACACCCGGTTCAGGTCGCCGCCGTACTGCCGCCCGGCGTAGGAGACCATCGACGCGATGGAGACCGGGTCGCTGCCGCCGTCGCGTGTCTTCGCGGCCGTCGACCAGGTGTCGAAGCACCTGCCGAAGCCGGCCTCCTGCATCGCGGACGGGTAGATCACGATGAACCCGTACCGGTCGGCGAGCGAGGCGAACTCGCTGCCGGAGTAGAAGCCGGGACCGGAGCCGCCGCAGCCGTGCATGGCCACCACGATCGGCGGGCTGGCCGGGCGGACGTCCGGCACGTAGACGTGCATGCGCATGCCGCCGGGGTTGCTGCCGAACGCGGTGACCTCGGTCAACGAGGCCGCGAACGCCGGTCGTGCCGCCGGGACGGCCAACCCGGCCACGGCCAGCGCGCCGGCCACGGCCAGCAGCACCTTCCGTCTGATCTTCATCCTCGTGACTCCTCGGGGAAGAGGCGCGGGCAGCGGGCGCCGGCGCACACCGCTGTGCCCGGCCGTCTCGCGTGACCCGGCGCCACAGGCGTCGAATGTCACTTAGCTTCCTCGGCGGTCACAAAACTGTCAATCGAAGTTGATCGATTCAGCCGGTGGCGCGGCTCGATCGGCGGTCTACAGTCGGGAGTCGACACCACCGAGATCTTGCGGAGCGCCGCCCTTGACCAGCCCGTACGACATCGAGGAGATCTTTCCCGACGACGCCGCGGACCCGGTGCGGCTGCCGCGCCGGCAGGCCGGCAGCTCGTCCCAGGAACTGGCGGTGACGTTGCTGGCGGACTACACCCTGCGCACCAGGGCCTGGATGCCGTCGGCCGCGGTCGTCGCCCTGCTGTCGGAGAGCCGCGTGAGCACCGCGGCGGCCCGCGCCGCCATCAGCCGGCTCGCCCGCCGCGGGGTGCTCGAGGGCCGCCGGGACGGCAGGCAGAGCTCGTACCGGCTGACCGTGGCCGCCGCCACGTTCCTTGCCGTCGGCGGAAGCGCCATCGTCTCGCCCGCCGACGGCGATCCGCCGTGGGACGAGCATTGGACGCTTGTCGCCTTCTCGTTGCCGCAGACCGAAAGCGCCCAACGGCGAGGGCTGCGCGCGCAGCTGCGGTGGATGGGCTTCGCGCCGTTGTACGACGGCCTGTGGGTTTCGCCGCGTGATCGCACCGACAAGGTCCGGGCGCAACTGGCCCCCTTCGCCCCCGGCGCCGTCACCGTGTTCCGTGCCCGGCACGTCGACGTGCGGGCCGCCGGCGGGCGGGCCCCCATCGACGCCTGGGACACGGCGGCGATCGCCGCGGAGTACGAGTCGTTCGTCCGGCGCTGGAGCCCGACGCCGCCCCGGATGGAGGCCGGGGAGGTCGCCGGCGCGGAAGCGGTTCGCGTCCGTACCGACGTCATGGACACGTACCGGCGTCTACCCATCCTCGACCCCCAGCTGCCCGGCCGCCTGCTGCCGCCGGGCTGGCTGCGCGGACCGGCCCGCAAGCTGTTCGTCGCCATCTACGACGGGCTCGCGGAGACCGCCGAGGGTCATGTCCGCGCCGTCGCCGCCCGCTTCGCCGTCGCGCCCCCGCCCGGCATCCGTGCGCACACCGTGGCGCAACTGGCAGCCGGTCTGCCGCGGTCCGGGTGACCGTCCGACGGGGTACGGGCCGGGCGCCGGCTCGAGGTGACCAGCCAGCACAGCCACCCGGAACAGACGGTCGCCCTGCCGGGCGAGAAGACCATCGGCCGGTTCATCCCGGTCAGCTGCCCGAGCGGCTCACCGGCGGCGGCCTGGCCCAGGCGACCACCGCGAACGGCATGGTCACCGGGATGGCCGACGTCTACACGCCCTGAGCGCCGGCGGCGGCCGCCACGGTCAGCGCCCGCGCCGCGTGGTGGTTCATGTCCAGCTCGCTGTGGATCACGTCGAGGACCGTCCGGTCCGTCCCGATCACGAACGTCATCCGCCGGGTGCCGAGCGCGCCCGGGCCCAGCTTGCGCTTCACGCCGTACGCCGCGATGGTCTCCGAGCCCGGGTCGGACAGCAGCGGATAGTCGAAGGTGTAGGTCTCCGCGAACTGCTTCTGCTTCTCCACCGGATCCCGGCTGATGCCGACCCGCTGCACGCCTGCCGCGCGGTACTCCGCCGCCAGGTCGCGGAAGTGGCAGGCCTCCGCGGTGCACCCCCTGGTCATCGCCCCGGGGTAGAAGAACAGGACGACGGGCCCCTCCGCGAGCAGGTCGGTCAACCGCCGCGGCGTGCCGTCCTGGTCGGGCAGTGCGAAGTCGGGCGCGAGGTCGCCCTTGCCGATGCTCATCCGATCAAGGGTACGCAAGCTGTAATACCGTGGCACGAGGACGGCATCCGCGCCGGCGAAGGAGTGGCACGTGTCGACCTGACCCCGCGCCCCGAGGACCTCGACCCGATCGAGACCGCCTCCGCCGACGAGCTGCGCGCCCTGCAACTGGACCGGCTGCGGTGGACGCTGCGCCACGCGTACGAGAACGTGCCCTTCTACCGCCGCACGTTCGAAGCGGCAGGCGTCCACCCGGACGATTGCCGCAGCCTCGCGGATCTGACCCGCTTCCCTTACACCACCAAACAAGACCTGCGGGACAACTATCCGTACGGGATGTTCGCCGTCCCCCGCGACCGTGTCGCCCGCATCCACGCCTCCAGCGGCACCACCGGCCGGCCCACCGTCGTCGGCTACACCCGCCGCGACCTCGACACCTGGTCCGGCGTGATGGCCCGGTCGATCCGCGCGGCCGGCGGGCGCCCCGGGCACCGGGTGCACGTGGCGTACGGATACGGGCTGTTCACCGGCGGGCTCGGCGCCCACTACGGCGCCGAGCGCCTGGGCTGCACTGTCATCCCGGTCTCCGGCGGCATGACCGAACGACAGGTCCGCCTGATCGCCGACTTCGAGCCGGACGTCATCATGGCCACCCCGTCCTACCTGCTGACCATCCTGGACGAGATCGAGCGCCAGGGCCTCGACCCGAGGAGCACCAGCCTCAAGGTCGGCATCCTGGGCGCCGAGCCGTGGACCGAGGACATGCGCCGCGAGGTGGAGAGCCGCCTGGACATGCACGCCGTCGACCTCTACGGGCTGTCCGAGGTGATCGGCCCCGGCGTCGGCCAGGAGTGCGTCGAGACAAAGGACGGCCTGCACGTCTGGGAGGACCACTTCTACCCGGAGGTGATCGACCCGTCGTCCGAGCGGCCACTGCCCGACGGCGAGACCGGCGAGCTGGTGTTCACCTCGCTCACCAAGGAGGCGATGCCGATCGTCCGGTACCGCACCCGCGACCTGACCCGGCTGCTGCCCGGCACCGCCCGGCCGATGCGCCGGATGGAGCGGGTGACCGGCCGCAGCGACGACATGATGATCCTGCGCGGGGTCAACGTGTTCCCCACCCAGATCGAGGAGCTGATCCTGCGGGTGCCCGGCCTGGCGCCGCACTACCAGTGCGTGCTGGACCGGCCGGGGCGGCTTGACGAGCTGACCGTCCGGGTGGAGGCGCGCTCCGGGGCGGCCGGGGACAGCCCCGGCCGTACCCTCGAAGAACTGATCAAGAACACCGTCGGGGTTTCCGCGCGGGTCGAGGTGGTGCCGCCGACCGTCCTGGAACGCTCGATCGGCAAGGCCCGCCGTATCGTGGACAACCGCCCCCGCTGATCACCGCCGACCTCCCGGCGACGCCGCGCGGACGGCGACCGGCGCCGCTCGGAACCCGCCGCCTGCCTCCCGGCGACGCCGCGCCGAGCCGACGGCGGCCGACCGCCCCGCCCGGGTCACCTCGCCCGGGAGCCGAAGGTGACCTCGACGAGCGGGCTGTTCGCCACCCAGACCTCCAGCTCCTGGCCCGGCTTGCTGGTGAACTCGCTGAGCGGGGCGAGCAGCCCGGCCAGGACCTTCTCCCGCTCGACCGGGTCGGTGACCGGGCGGGCGGTCGCCGGCAGGTCGGCGGTCGCCGACTCCTTGAGGTGGAACGTGAATTCCGGGTGTGCGACGAGATTGGCGTACCAGTCGCGGGGGCGGCCGGGGGTGCCGGAAATGTAGTAACGGCCGTCCACCCGGTGGAACCAGATTTCGATCCGGCGCGGTTCGCCGGTCCGGCGGCCGACGGTGGTGATGTCGATGACCCGGTCCTGCGCCAGCGCCGTGGCGACCTCGTCGCTCATGCTCGCTGCTCCCCTCGTGCGGTGCCGATAGCCTAGTGAGCCTATCGATATTCCCGCCTTATGGCGACCGGCCGACGCGGCCCGACCCGGTCACCGTCGCCGGACCGGTCGCGAGCCGTTCCTCCGCCGGCCCGAGCGACCGCCGCCGGCCAGCTGACCGCCGCCGGCTGACGCCAGGCGTGTCTCCGACGGCCCGAGGGACCCCTGACCGCCGGCCCACCGCCGTCGGCCTGTCCGTCGACACACCCCGCGCCCGGCCGCGACCCGGCGGCCGCCGGTCAGGGACGTCTCATGCTCTTGCCGGGCCCCGGCGCCCGCGGGCGTCGGGCGACACGACGTTTCCGGCGCAAGGGCATTCCGATTGATTGTCTGTAATATCACGCAGAGTTGCTATTCAGTCACAGATTCACTACAGCTGAGGTATCGATCGGTGTAGGGAGGTCGCTTGTGTGCGGAATCGTGGGCTGGGTCGACTACCAGCGGGACCTGCGGCGTGAGGGCGCGGTGCTGCGCGCCATGACCGCGACGATGAGTCTGCGCGGCCCCGACGCGGAGGGCATCTGGCTGGATCAGCACGTCGGCCTCGGCCATCGCCGGCTCGCCGTGATCGACCTGAACACCGGCGCGCAGCCGATGACTGTCGAGCACGACGGGGCGACGATCGCCGCGGTCACCTACAGCGGCGAGATCTACAACTACCGGGAGCTACGGGCCGAGCTGCGCGGCCTGGGGCACGAGTTCCGCACCGAGAGCGACACCGAGGTGCTGCTGCACGCGTACCTGCAGTGGGGGTCCGCGTTCGCCGAGCGACTCAACGGGATGTACGCCTTCGGGCTCTGGGACCCGCGCGAGCAGGCGCTGCTGCTGGTCCGCGACCGGATGGGGATCAAGCCGCTCTACTACCGCCGGATGGCCGATGGCGTGATCTTCGCCTCCGAGCCGAAGGGGGTGCTGGCCCATCCGCAGGTGCCGGCCGTGGTCGACAGCGACGGACTGCGTGAGCTGATCGCCATGGTGAAGACCCCCGGCCACGGCGTCTACCGGGACCTGCGGGAGGTCCGGCCGGGCGAGCTGATCCGGGTCGACCGTTCCGGGCTGCGCGCGACCCGGTACTGGACGCTCACCGCCCGGGAGCACACCGACGATCAGGCGACCACCGTCCGGACCGTCCGGGAACTGCTCGACGACATCGTCGGGCGGCAGCTGATCGCCGACGTGCCGCTGGGTGTGCTGCTCTCCGGCGGCCTCGACTCCTCGGCCATCACCGCGCTGGCCGCGAAGGCGCTCGGCGCCGCCGGGGCGGGACCGGTGCGCTCGTTCGCCGTGGACTTCGCCGGCCAGGCCGAGAACTTCCGGGCCGACGAGATGCGCGAGACCCCCGACACCCCGTTCGTGCACGACGTGGCGCGGCACGTCGGCGCCGACCACAGCGACATCGTCCTCGACTCGCCGGCCCTGATGGATCCGCTGTACCGCGGCGCGGTCCTGACGGCGACCGACCTGCCGTCCCCGCTCGGCGACATGTACACCTCGTTGTACCTGCTGTTCCGCGCGGTCCGGGAACGGTCGACCGTCGCCCTGTCCGGCGAGTCCGCCGACGAGGTGTTCGGTGGCTACCGCTGGTTCCACGACCCGCAGGTGGTGGCCGCCGACACGTTCCCCTGGGTCGCCGCGTTGCAGGCCCTCTCGCCCGGCCCCCAGGTGCAGCTGTTCGCCCCGGACGTGGCCGGCAAGCTGGATCTGCCCGGCTATCAGGACGCGGCGTACCGGCAGGCGCTGACCGAGGTCGAACACGTGGACGGCGAGTCCCCGGCCGAGCACCGGATGCGCGAGGTGAGCCATCTGCACCTGACCCGGTTCGTGCAGATCCTGCTGGACCGCAAGGACCGGATGAGCATGGCACACGGCCTGGAGGTACGGGTGCCGTTCTGCGACCACCGCCTGGTCGAGTACGTCTACAACGCGCCGTGGCGGTTGAAGACCTTCGACGGCCGCGAGAAGAGCCTGCTGCGGGCGGCCACCGCGGACGTGCTGCCGGCCTCGGTGGTGGCCCGGCGCAAGAGCCCGTACCCGTCCACCCAGGACCCCGCCTACGAGCAGATGCTGCGCACGCAGACCCGCGCGGTGCTGGCCGACCCGGACTCGCCGCTGCGTCCCCTGATCGACGACAAGCTCGCCGGCCAGCTGACCGGCGGCGAGTACGAGGGCAGCTCGCTCGCGCCGCTGCGGCACAGCATGGAGATGGTGCTGAGCCTCAACGAGTGGCTGACGCGCTACCCGGTGAGTCTGCGGCTCGACTGATCCCCGGTGCTGGCGGTGCCGTCAGAAGTGCACGCGGCAACGTGTAGCACCCCTCGGCATCCGCATGGATTCTCTGGACATATCCGGCGAAGAGCCGGGTATGCCGCGTTCCCCTCAGAAGGGAGCGTCATGTCGGACGCCGCACCGGCGCCACGCCCGTCGCTGGGCTACCACCCCGCCCTGGACGGCATCCGGGCGCTCGCCGTCACAGCGGTCCTGCTCTTCCACGGCGGGGTCACCGCCGTGGCCGGAGGCTTCCTCGGCGTGGACACCTTCTTCGTGCTGTCCGGATTCCTGATCACCGCGCTGCTGCTCGGCGAACACGCCCGCACCGGCCGGATCGATCTGGCCGGGTTCTGGACCCGGCGGGCCCGGCGGCTGCTGCCGGCCCTGCTGGTGATGCTCACGGCGACCGTGCTGGCCGGCCGGGCCCGGCTCGACCCGGACGCGCTCGGGCTGCTGCGCGCCGACGCGTACGCCGCTCTGGCCTACCTCGCCAACTGGCGGATGATCTTCCGGGGCAGCGGTTACGTGGCGGTCACCGCGGCCCCCTCGCCGCTGCAGCACACCTGGTCGCTCGGCATCGAGGAGCAGTTCTACCTGCTCTGGCCGCTGTTGCTGGCCGCCCTGACCGTCCGGCTGACCGCCCGGCGCGCCCGCGCGGCGCTGCTGATCGTCTGCGGCGCGGGGATCGTCGCCTCGCAGCTGCTGTGCGCCCGCCTGGGCGGGCCGCCGTCGATCGCCCGCGCCTACTACGGCACCGACACACGCGCGCAGGCCCTGCTGATCGGCGCCGCCCTCGCCGCCGTCCTGGCGCGGGGGCACGCCACGACGCCGCGCCGGTGGCCGGGCGTGCTCTGCGCGGCCGGCGTGCTCGTCACCGGACTGCTGTGGCACTTCGCCGACGAGCAGGCGGCCTGGCTGTACCACGGCGGCCTGACCCTCGCGGCCGTGGCCGGCGCCCTGGTGATCGCCCACGTGGTGACCGGCCCGGACTCGCTGCCGGCACGCCTGCTGGGCCTGGCCCCCCTGGTCCGGCTCGGCCGGGTCTCCTACGGCGTCTACCTCTGGCACTGGCCGCTGTTCACCTTCGTCACCGCCGACGCCACCGGACTGTCCCGCTGGCCGCTGCTGGCCGTCCGCCTCGCCGGGACGCTCGCGGTCGCCGTTCTCGGCTACCACCTCGTCGAGCGGCCGATCCGGCACGGCGCTCTGGGCCGGATCCTGCCCCGACGGGCGCCGGCCCTGGTCACCGCGTCCGCCGTGGCCCTCACCGCCGTCATAATCAACTGGCCGGCCGCGCCGCGACCGGTCACCGCGGCGCCGGCCGTCGTGATCCCGGCCGTCGCGCCGCCCGGCGCCACGGGGCGGGCCGGGCCGCCGGCGCCGGTCGACCGGGCCGGCCGGCCACCCGGCGCCGGACGGCAGCCCCGGGTCACCTTCCTCGGCGACTCCGTGACCTGGACCATCGGCACCTACCTGCCGGAACACCCGGGCCTGTGGACCAGCGTCCGCGCGATCCAGGGCTGCGGCATCGCCACCCTGCCCGACCTGCGGCAACTCGGCACGCCGCACACCAACTATCCCGGCTGCGCCACCTGGCGGCGGCGCTGGCGCGGCGCGATCGCCAAGGACAACCCGGACGTGGCGGTCATCGGGCTCAACCGCTGGGAACTCATGGACCGCCGTTACCACGGCCGCTACCAGCACGTCGGTGAGCCGGACTACGACAGCTACCTGACCGCGCTGCTGAACGAGGCGGTCGCCCTGGCCGGTGCCGGGGGCGCCGCGGTCGTCCTGCTCACCGCCGCCTACACCCGGCGCGCGGAGCGACCCGACGGCGGGCTCTACCCCGAGGACCAGCCGGAACGCGTGGACGCCTGGAACCGGCTGCTGCGCGCGGTGGCCGCCGCGCACCCCGGGAAGGTCACCGTCCTGGACCTCAACCCGGTCGTCTGCCCGCGCGGCGCGTTCACCTGGACCGTCGGCGGGCTGCGGGTGCGCAGCGACGGCCTGCACTACACCCCCGCGGGCGTCCAGCGGCTGATCGCGCCCTGGCTGCTGCCCCGGCTCGCCGCCATCGCCACCGGCCGGTGAACCTGTTCCGGCCGGTGTGAAAGCCGGCAGCGGGGGGATCCGACAGGCTGGGCCCGACGGGGCGGCAGGGAAGATGTCATGGCAGAAGCGCGGGAAGCGGACGTACGACCGCGGAAGCGGCCGCTGGCGGACGCCATCGTGACCTTGGCGGAGACGCCCGACCACGTCGCCGGCATCGACGCCCGGTTCAAGCAGATCGCCCGCCTCGCCGCGGACCGGGTGGGCGCCGCCGACTACGCCTCGGTGACCACCCTGCGCGGGCGGGAGTACACCATTGTCGCCGCCAGCAGCGAGGTGGCCATCGCCGTCGACGAGGCACAGATCAGCGACCGGGTCGGTCCGTCCCTGCAGGCCCTCGACACCGGCGAGCCGGTCGGCGTGCCGGATGTCGCGGCGACCATGGACTGGCCCGGCTTCCACGCGCTGGCGCCCACCCTGGGGCTGCAGGCGTCGGTGTCGGTCCCGCTGCACATGGGCCGGGGAGCGCCGGGCGCCGTGCTCAACCTGTACGGCCGCGACGACGTCGCGATGCAGCCGCTGATCTTCGGGGTGGCCCAGTTGTACGCCGTCCGCCACGAGCTGACGATCGGGACCACACCGGCGGCGCCCGCCGACCCCGGCGCCGAGGAGCTGCTCGGCGGGTACGCGGAAGCGCTTGCCGTGCGGGCCACCATCCAGCTGGCGATCACCCTGCTCGCCGCCGGGCGCGGCAGCTCGCCGGGCGACGCCTACGCCCACCTGTGCCTGCGGGCGGCGGCCGCCGGGACGCTGCTGGGCGAAGCCGCGACCACCGTGGTCGAGCAGCATCTGTGAGAAACCGCGGCGCACCGGCGGCCACGCGGGTGCTCAGTCCGGCCGGTTCTCCGCCGATGCGCAGGACGTGAAGATGAGTCATCGTTTGTTGGCGCTGGGTACCGGAGGCGTGGTGAGCACCGCCGTCGTGCTCGTCGCGGTCGGCTCCTGGCAGAGCGACGCCTTCGCCGACCACACCGAGGCCAAGGTCGTCGCCCAGAACACCGAGAACCTGAACCGGATCACCGCCGACGTCACCACGCTGGTGCACTCGGTCGGCGACCAGGTGCAGGGCGCCGTCAACCAGCAGATGACCGCCGCCGACACGTTCCTGGCCCAGCACGGCGGCGCCCGCCTCGCCGCGGCGACCACCCGGTGGACGGCCACCAACCAGGTCACCAAGGCGAAGAAGGCGGTCACCCTGCCGCGGATGGCCGTCGAGGGCGACTGGCTGGGCCGCGAGACCTCCTCCGCCCAGCGCTTCGTCGCGCAGACGAAGGATCTGGTCGGTGCTGAGATCACCGTCTTCCAGCGGATGAACGAGGCCGGCGACCTGCTGCGCGTCGACACCACGATCAAGGGCAACGTCGGCACGTACATCCCGGCCGTCGGCGCGGACGGCAAGCCCACCGCCGTGGTGAGCGCGATCGTGTCGGGCAAGGGTTACCGCGGCGTCGCCCAGGTGGTCGGCGTCCCGTACATCACCGGCTACGACCCGATCAAGGACGCGTCCGGGAAGGTGATCGGCGCGCTGTTCACCGG
Organism: Actinoplanes siamensis; assembly: GCF_016862395.1. GTDB lineage: Bacteria > Actinomycetota > Actinomycetes > Mycobacteriales > Micromonosporaceae > Actinoplanes > Actinoplanes siamensis. The sequence continues at coordinate 47,354 of NZ_BOMW01000004.1, forward strand.
CGTGCCGCAGTCCACCGCGCTGGCCGGCCTGACGTCGGCGATCGCCACCGAGAAGGTCGGGGCGAACGGCTGGACCTCGGTCTACAGCACCGCCGCCGTGGACGCCGGCCGGGTGGTCGCCTCCAGCCTCGACGGGGAGACCGGACAGACCCGGCTGGACGCCACCGACGCGAACGGCGCCGAGTACGTCCGGCAGATCCTGGCCAAGGCGCCGAAACTCTCCGGCGACGACACCTGGCGGACCACGTACCAGCTGCCGGGCGCCTCGAACGGCACGACCGGCGCCACCACGACGACCGTCACCTACTACCAGCCGTACCAGTGGGCGATCGCCGTGGGCGGCTACGACGCCGACGCGCAGGGCGCGATCGAGGCGGTACGCACCGGCCGGCGCGACATGCTGTTCTCGTTCGTCCTGGCCGCGGTGCTGCTGGCGGTGGCCGGCGCCGTGCTGGCGGTGGTGCAGGCCCGCGTCATCGGGCGGCGGCTGCGCGGGCTGACCGACGCGATGAGCCGGCTGGCGCACCGCGATCTGACCGTCCAGGTGGACGTGCAGGGCTCCGACGAGATCGCGGTGGCCGCGCAGGGGCTGAACAGCGCCGTGACCGAACTGCGCGAGGTGGTGACCGAGGTGACCAGCGCGGCGCACGAGGTCTCGGCGTCGGCGCAGCAGGTGGCCGCGAACGGCGGTGCCCTCGCCAGCTCGGCGGACGCGGCGGCGAACCGGGCCGGGTCGGTCAACACGGCCGCCGAGGGCGTCTCCAGCGCGGTGCAGACCGTCGCGTCCGGCGCCGAGGAGATGGGCGCGTCGATCGCTGAGATCTCCAGCAACGCGCAGGACGCCGCGTCGGCCGGCCGCGACGGCGTTCAGCTGACCGCCGCGGCCGCGGGCGTCATCGCCGAGCTGCGCGGGTCGACCGCGGAGATCGCCGGCGTGGTCCGGCTGATCGCCGGCATCGCCGAGCAGACCAACCTGCTGGCGCTCAACGCCACGATCGAGGCGGCCCGGGCCGGCGACTCCGGCAAGGGCTTCGCCGTGGTCGCCGGCGAGGTCAAGGAACTGGCCCAGGAGACGGCGCGGGCGACCGACGACGTCACCGCGCGGGTCGCCGCGATCGAGGCCGACACCACTCGGGCGGTGGCCGCCATCGAAGCGATCACCGGCCGGATCGCGCAGGTCAACGACTACCAGACGGCGATCGCCGCGGCCGTGGAGGAGCAGGCCGCGACCACCGCCGAGATGGCCCGCAACATCGCCGAGGTGGCAGCCGGCAGCCGGGACATCGCCGAGGGCATCGGGGTGGTCAGTGGCGCGGTCGACGGCACCCGGCGGACGGTGGCCGCCTCGCACGAGGCGGCCGGTGAGCTGAACGCCACCGCGGGCCGCCTGACCGGGCTGGTGGGCCGCTTCACGGTCTGAGACCGGCGCCCTCACGGCGCCAGGACGCCGCGGTCGCCGGCCGGGTGGTCCACGCCCGGCCGGCGCCGAGCGCGGGTGGCGCGGCCAGCCAGCCGGGGGTCGCGAGAATGGTTGGTATTACGGCGCACCCCGGCAGTGACCGGCCGCCCTCAACGCCGTCGGGACCTTGCCGATGAGTTCGGATGAGACGTTGGGCGGAGGTGACGGCCCGCATGGTTCCGGACCAGGTCGGCGACTGGGTGCTGCACGATCTGCCCCGGCTCAACACCGCGATCCTGGACGGCCGGGCTCCACCCGGCCTGCTGGTCACCGAGGCGGACCAGCGCGTCCTGCGCCACCTGCCGGACCCGGGCCGGCTGGCGCCCGGGCCGGCGCGGCGGCTCGTGGTGCAGCTCGGGCTCCTCGGCGCCTCGGTCGCACGCCACTACCAGGAGCGGACCCCGGACGGCCGGCGGCATCCGGAACGCGCCTTCGAGCCGCTCCTCACCGGCGAGCAGCGGATACCCTTCCGGCGCTACTTCGCCGCCCTGGCCGGCCGGACCGGCACCGGCCACTACGGCCGGGACAGCTACGCGTCGCTGGTGCGGTGGAACGTCGGCACGGTCCGGGTGCGGCTGCGTGGCGAGGTGGTGGCCGAGCTGCCCGGTGTCTTTGACGACGGGCGCATCCGCAGCTACACCGGCACGCCGGGCGAGGAAAGCTTCTTCCTGCTGGTCAAACAGGGTGAGGCGATCGAGTCGGCGGTCAACCGCGAGCTGCTGCCCCTGACCGGCGCCGGGGCGGGGCCGCTCGGCGAGGAGGCGGGTCACCGGGTACGGCAGGCCACCGCGCTGCTCGACGGGCTGCGCCGCCTGCTCGTCGAGTTCGCCACGCGCCCGGCTGGGCAGACCATGACCGCCGAGGCGTTCATGGACGTCTTCCGCCAGTTCGCCGCGCACTGGGCACCGGACGACATCCCGCCCAGCGGGGCGCTGGATCCGGAGGCGCTGAAACGCGACTTCCTGCTCGGCATCGCCCTACCCGGCTACGACCAGCAGGCCAGGCGGCTGTTCCCGGCGCTGCTCGACCAGGAGCGCGCCGAGATCGGCGCGCTGATGGAGGCGCCGCCACTGCCGGACCGGCTGCTCGCCGACCTCGGGTCCGGAGACTCCGGCCTGGCGCTGCCCGCCGAGCAACTGCGGCGGCTCGTGGCCCGCCGGCCGGTCCTGGCCGACTGGTACCGGCTGCTCGCCATGCACGCCCAGGTCTCCGGGGCACACCTCATGCTGAGCAGGAAATTCCTGTTCAAGCCCCAGGAGCGGCGGGAGGCGGCCGGCCTCGGTGATCCCGGGGTGGTGTCGAACCGGACCGGCACGACAGGCATGACACAGACGCACCTGGAACGTCTCACCCGGGCCCGGCAACGGCACGCCCTGGCCGCGCTGCGCCCGGTGCTGATCGGGCGAAATCCGGAAACCGCAGGTCACCCGGGAGTACGTTGCCCACGGGAGGCGGCCGCACCGGTCACGGTGGAACTGGTCGGCTGACTGCGACAGAGCCGGGGGCGGGGTGGAGACCGAAATCGACGCCGAGGGCCGCCGGGGCATGCGCCGGCCGATGCCCGAACTCGGGCGCGACCAGTTGATGGCCCTGATCGACCACACCTCCGCGGTGATCTACATGCGCGGCGCCGACGGCCGGTACCTGCTGGTCAACAAGGAGTACGAGCGCCGATTCAAGCTGCGCCGCGAGGAGATCGTGGGGCTCACCGACCACGACCTATTCCCGCCGGAGGTGGCCGACGCGTTCCGGGACAACGACCTGCAGGCGCTGACCGGGGGTGTGCCGATCCAGATGGAGGAGCACGCGCCTGGCGACGACGGCGTGCGCACCTACCTGACCGTCAAGTTCCCGCTGACCGACGACGCGGGCCGCTCGTACGCGGTGGCCGGCATCTCCACCGACATCACCGAACACAGCCAGGCCGTGGCCGCCCTGCGGGACAGCGAGAAACGGTTCCGCCTGCTCACCGAGCAAGCTCAGGACATCATCTTCCGGTACCGGCTGGCCCCGGCCCCGGCGATGGAGTACCTGAGCCGGGCCGTGGAACCGATCACCGGATTCACCGCCGAGGACTTCTACGCCGACCCGGACCTGATCCGGGACCTGGTCGAGCCGGAGGACCTGCCGGTCTTCGAGAAGTCGTGGCAGGCGGCCTCGTCTCCGGCCACCGTCACGTACCGCCTGCGCCGCCGCGACGGCGAGGTGGTCTGGATCGAGCAGCGGGCCGGCCCGGCCACCGGCGGAACCGGCGAGCCGGTGGCCGTGGAGGGCATCCTGCGCGACGTCAGCGAGCGGATCGCCGCCGAGCGCCGGCGCGCCCAGCTGGAACAGCAACTGCGCCAGTCCGAGCGGCTGGACTCGCTCGGACAGCTCGCCGGTGGCATCGCCCACGACTTCAACAACATCCTCGCGGTGATCTCCGGCTACGCCGACATGCTGATCGACGAGCTCGGCGACAGCCATCCCGGGCAGCCGGACGCCGTGGGGATCAAGCAGGCCGCCGGCCGGGGCGCCGCGCTGACCCGCCAGCTGCTGCTGTTCAGCCGCTCCGAGCCGTCGAAGTCGGAGCTGCTCGATCTCAACGCGGTCGCCTCGGACATGCTGCGGCTGCTCGGCCGGACCCTGGGCGAGGACATCGAGCTGGGCACGGCGCTGACCCCTGGCCTGCCGCCGGTGGTGCTCGACCGCGGCAAGTTCGAGCAGGTCGTGATGAACGCGGTGCTCAACGCCCGGGCCGCGATGCCGTCCGGTGGCCGGCTGACCATCAGCACCGGCCTGGAACACGACGGCGGAGGCGCCGACCTGGTCTGCCTCGCGGTCACCGACACCGGCTGCGGGATGACGCCGGACGTCCTGGCCCGCGCCTTCGAGCCGTTCTTCACCACCAAGGGCCGGGGCAGCGGTACGGGGCTGGGCCTGGCCACCGCGTACGGCGTGATCACCGACGCGGGCGGCACCATCACCCTGGAGTCGGAGCCGGGTCGCGGTACCACCCTGCGGGTCCGCCTGCCCGCCGGCGCCGCGGCGGCCTCCGGCACCGGCCCGAGCGGCCCGGCCGGTTCCACCGGGCCCGGGGACGGCCGGCGGGTCCTGGTGGTCGAGGACGAGGCAGCGGTCCGCGACATCGTCTCCCGGCTGTTGATGAAGGCCGGCTACCAGGTCTTCTCGGCGCCCCACCCGGCCGAGGCGCTGCGTCTGTGCCGGGACGAGGCGCTCGCCTTCGACGTGCTGCTCACCGACGTCATCATGCCGGGCATGTCGGGCACCCAGCTGGCCGCGGAACTCCGGCGGGACCGCCCCGGGCTGCCGGTGCTGTTCATGTCGGGCTACACCAGCGGCCCGGCGCCCGGTGGTCAGGAGCTGCCCGCCGACGCGCCGCTGCTGCGCAAGCCGTTCGAGAGACAGGCCCTGCTCGACGAGGTGCACCGGCTGGTCACCGGGCGCACCTGAGCACCGGCGACGAGGCACTGGGCGGCGCGGGCTGGGCGGGCCCGCGCCGCCCCGGGCTCAGCGGGCCTCCGCCGCGTACAGCGAACCGATCTCCTCGTCGGTCAGCGCCCGGCCGAAGGCATGGACCTGATCGACGGCGCCGGACCAGTAGTCGGTCCGGTTGCCGGCATACTTGGCCCGGCCGACCGACAGCGGCCCGGTGCTGACCACGCCCGGCCCGGCCGTCGTGGTCGCGACCCGCTTGCCGTCCACGAACAGCCGGATCTCGCCGGTGGCGTGGTCACGGACACCCACCAGGTGGTACCACCGGTTCAGATCGGGGGTGACGGCCAGCCGGGCCCGGTTGCCGCCCGGCGTGCTGAACGCGAACGCGCCCTGCCCGTACTGCAGGTAGAACGGGTTCTCCACCCGGCGGCCGTCCTGGCTGACCGCTGTGGCGTAGTTGCCCGGCAGCTTGTCCAGGGTGACCCAGGCCGCGATCGTGTAGTCCTTCGTGGTGTCGACGACCGGCGCGGCGGTGTCCGCGTAGTCCCCGTCGCCGTCGAAGCGCAGCGCGGAGCCGGTCACCCCGGGCGTCCACGCGGTGTTCCCGGTCAGCGTCAGGTCGCTGCCGCCACCACTGTCCTTCGCCACCGTGCCGGCGCCCTCGTCCAGGCTCCAGTCGCCGTGACCCGGGAAGTCCGCGGGCGAGGTGGGATTCGCGCCGGCCGCGATGACCTTGCGGTTGACCGCCCGTACCGCCGCGGGGTCGACCTTGATCTCCCGCCGGTCGTACGTCCACAGGCCGTTCAGCTCGGTCTCCAGGTCGGTGATCTGGGTGTAGACCGAACCGGACAGCTCCGCGCCGGCAGCCTCCAGGTAGAACCGCTCGGTGTTGTCGACGTACTTGGCGGTGAGCGCGGCCTTGTCCGCGACGCCGCTGTAGATCACCGCGGGCGTGCCCGGCCACATGTGCCCGGGAGTGCGCAGGGTGAACCCGCCGTGCTCGCCGTCCATGGCGATCCGGGTCGCGTCCGGGTAGGCCGGGTCGGTGTTGTTGTAGTCGTGATGGTCGATGACGTCACCCTTGCCGGAGTCCCCCTTGGAGGCGCAGCAGTTGACGCCGCTGTGCGCGTTCACGATCCGGGACGGGTCGGCGGCCTTGACCTGCTCGGTGATCTGGCCGGTCGCGGTGCGGTCCCACTCGCCCCAGCCCTCGTTGAACACCACCCAGCCGATCACCGACGGGCTGTCGTGCAACTGGTCCATCATCTCCCGGCCCTGGTTGTACCAGGCCTGCTGCCCGGCCGTGCCGGTGATGTCGGCGGACACGAAGTCCTGCCAGACCAGCAGGCCGAGCTCGTCGGCGTGCCGGTACCAGCGGGCCGGTTCCACCTTGATGTGCTTGCGGACCGCGTTGAAGCCGAGCTTCTTCGTCTCCACCAGGTCGAACCTGAGCGCGGAGTCACTCGGCGCGGTGTAGAGACCGTCCGGGAAGAAGCCCTGATCCAGGGTGGCCAGGGAGAAGATCGGTTTTCCGTTCAGGACCAGCTTCGGGAAACCACCGACATCGCGTACGGCGACCGACCGCATCCCGAAGTAGCTGCCCACCGAGTCCCGGCCGAGTGTCACGTCCAGGTCGTACAGGTAGGGGTCGTCCGGGGTCCACAGATGCGGCCTGGCGATGGGCAGGCTCAGCTGCGTCCCCACGCCCCCGGACACCGTGCCCACCTTGCGGCCGGTGGAGTCCCGGGCCACCGCGGTGACCCTGGCGCCGGCCTTCGCGGACGCCGACGTGACGGTCACCTTCAGCGAGCTGGTCGCCAGGTCCGGCGTGGTGACGACGGCGTCGATCCCGGCGTCGGCGACCGGCTCCAGCCAGACCGTCTGCCAGATGCCCGACGACGGGGTGTAGACGATGCCGCCCGGGTTCAGCGACTGCTTGCCCTTCGGCTGGTCCGGCCCGGTCACGTCGGTGACCTCGACCAGGATCTCCTGCTGTCCACGACCGCGCAGCGCGTCCGTGATGTCCGCGGTGAACGCGGTGTAGCCGCCGGTGTGCTCGGTGACCAGGGTCCCGTTGACGTACACCTCGGCCTGGTAGTCCACGGCGCCGAAGTTGAGCTTGAGCCGCTGGCCGGAACCGATCCTCCAGCTCTTCGGCACGGTGACGAGCTTGCGGTAGAACATGTGCGACTCGCGGCGCTCGATGCCGGACAGCTGCGACTCGACCGGGAACGGCACGATGATCTGCTCGCCCAGCTTCCTGCCGAACACCGGCTGCTCGGCCGCGGTGGCGCCGGCGAACTCCCACGGGCCGTTCAGGTTCAGCCAGTCGTCGCGGACCAGCTGCGGGCGCGGATACTCCGGCAGCGGGTGCCGCTCGTCGAGCTTGTCGGCCCACGGGGTGGTCAGCCGGTGGCTGGAGCGGTTCGTCGCGGAGCGGACGATCTGTGGAACGGTCTCCCCGCCGACGGCCAGGCCGCCGTTGCCGTCGTAGCTGATCCGCACCTTCTGACCGGCCTGGATGGGCTGGGCGAGGGTGACGGTCAGCTTCGTGCCGCTCCTGGTGACCGACGAGACCGGCATCGGCGTGGTGTCGGCCTCGACGACCAGGTGCGCGGTGGTCTGGGCGACCGCGGTGACCGGCGCGTCGAAGGTCGCGGCCACCTTGCGGCCGTCCGCGCCGACCTCGAAGGACACCGGGAACACCGGGAAGTCGTCCGGCGGGGTGAAAGCGCTCTCCGGGACGATCTGCCTCGCGAGCCCGGCGGCCGACCAGCGCAGGAACAGGTTCGCGCCGCCCACGTCCTGGAACATCTCGACGCGCACGTCGTGGCTCTCGCCGGCGACCAGGTGCACCGGCGCGCTGGTCTGCTCCACGTCCCAGTCACCGACCCAGTGGTCGATCACCGGCTTCTCGTCCAGAGAGAACCGGAACCCGTTGTCGCCGATCATCGAGAACGTGTAGTCCCCGGTCGCCGGGGCGGTGAGCTTGCCGGTCCAGCGGGCGGTGGTGTGCTCGGTGCGTCCGAGGAACGACTGGAAGCTGCCGGTCAGATCGGACAGGTCGATGTTCGGGTCCAGCGAGACGCCGCCCAGCTGGGCGAAGTCGCGGGCGCCCGGGGCGGACATCCGGAAGTACTCACCCTTGAGGCCGTGCACGGTGACGGCGGCCTGTGCGCCAGCCCGCGCGGCCCGCGCCTCGGACGGCGCCGCCTGTGCCGCGGCCGGCACGACGAGGAGGGACAGGACCAACAGGACGGCCAGGAGCGGTGCTCTCCACGGCGATCGTGGCATCGAGTGTTTCCTTTCGACCGACGATGTAACACGTTCACATTGAGGCAGTTACATGTGTCATGTCAACGAAAAGAAACAGGAACAAACGCGTTCGTACGACCGGAAGCACGCTCGCGGGAGGCGAGAAGTCTGATGCTGCGGGGCTCGCAAACCAGGAACCGGCGCTGCCGCCAGCTCTTACGGTGGACCTGTTCCGTCGCTCTCCCGGGCGGCGTGCCTCTCGCCTCGCTCGCTCTGTCCGTGAAGGGTTGTGGTGACGCCATGTCGTCCCTCGGCAATCGCCTGAGCATGCGTTCGGGCCTGCTGCTGGCCGCGACGGCCGGCCTGCTCGTCGCCGTCGCCGTCGGCGTCATCGGCATCGTCCGGATGTCGGGCATCGCGGATCGGAAGGACAACGCGCCCTCGGTCGCGGCGGCCGCCGCGAGCGCCCGGACCGCCATCGTCGTGACGCTGCTCGCCGGCATCCTGCTGGTCGCTGGGTTGACCTCGCTGACGGCCCGGATGGTCGCCCGCCGGCTGGCCGCGCTGGAGGCGATGATGTCCGCGATGGCCGCCGGAGATCTGCGTCCCCGCCCGGCGGACAGCGGCGCGGACGAGATCGGCCGGATGTCCCGCTCGGCGGGCGCCGCTGTCGATCACCTGCGCACCGTGCTGCGGACCCTCGCGGAGGCCAGCTCCGGGCTGGCCCGCCGGTCCGAGGACATGCAGGCGGCCAGCCGCAACCTGTCCGACGGCGTGGAGCGGATCTCCAGCCGGGTCACCTGGATCGACCAGGCCGCCGGGGCGGTGACGGCTGGCGTGCAGGCGGTCGCCGGCGGCGCGCAGCAGATGGGCGCGGCGATCCGGGAGATCGCGGTCAGTGCCGGCCAGGCGGCCGAGGTGGCGTCCAGCGCGGTCGGCGCCGCCGCTGACGCGGAAATCCTGATGACCAAACTCGACGCCTCCTCCGCGGAGGTCGACAGCGTGGTGAAGACGGTCACCGCGATCGCCGAGCAGACCAACCTGCTGGCGCTCAACGCCACCATCGAGGCGGTCGGCGCCGGCGAGCCGGGCAAGGGCTTCGCCGTGGTGGCCTCGGAGGTAAGAGACCTGGCCCAGGAGACCGCGCGGGCCATCGAGGACATCTCCCGAAGGGTCGAGGCGATCCAGCGCGACGCCAAGGAGGCGGTCGGGTCGATCGCCGGCATCGGGCAGATCGTCGGCGACATCACCGACCTCCAGAACACCATCGCCTCGGCCGTGGAGCAGCAGAGCGCCACCACCCGGGGGATGACCGACGACCTGGAGCGAGCCGCCGACGGCACCTCGGACATCAGCACCCAGCTCGCCGAGGTCGTGCACGTCACGTCGAGCACCCAGGACGCCGTGGACGCCAGCGAGACCGCCGCCACCGACCTGTCCCGGATATCGGCCCAGCTCCAGGACATCATCGGCACGTTGCGCTACTGACAGGACACCCATACCGCGGCGGTGATCGGTGGGCGGCCCTGCCCGCCGGTCGCTGAACTCGAGCCGGCGCCGGTCCGGTCCTGGCGATCAGGGTTGGTCGCCAGGACCGCTCCAGCACCATCCGATCTCCACACCCTCGCCCGTGTCGCACCCGTCAACACATGCGCGTCGCTGTTCGCTCGTCCACTGCCCTTACCACTCGGCTACGGCCGGATCGCGGTAGAGCGCCAGCAGGTCATCCGCATGCTGTGCGCCAACAGGCTCCAGGCGGAGGCGGTCCGTCGTGCGGACACCGACGTCTGACATTGCCCTATCTCACTGCGCGACGGCTGATGCCGCATCCTCTTTTGCCGCGGACAGCGCCCGCTCCCCGAAGATCTGACAACCGTCGGTGGGGGCGCCTTTCCCGTACCAGACGTCGTGGACCGCCCGCAGACCGTCGTCCCCCGCTTCTGTCCCCGAGCATCTCGTCCCGCGGGTACAGCCGTACCAACAGGTGGTGGCCTCTCATGCCGGCCTCGCCCGCAGCACGACCCGGGCGGCCTCGGCCATCCGGACCGCCTCGGCCCGCAGCGCCTGGCGTCCCTCCGGGGTGAGCGCGTAGTGCCGCCGGGCCCGGCCGTTGACGACCTCGTCGCGGACCACCTCGATCAGGTGCTCCCGGGCCAGCCGGTCGAGCGCCTGGTAGAGCGTGCCGGTGGCGAGCGTGACGCGTTGCCGGGACAGCTCGGCCACGCGCGCCATGATCGCGTAACCGTGGCGGGGCTTGTCCTGGAGCGCGGCCAGGATGAAGTACGTCGGCTCCCTCACGGTTCCACTATATACAACTGAACTACCTATCACGGCGTCCCGCCACCGTCACCTCTCGGCCGACCTGTCCCGTCCGGAGCGTCGGAAGTGCCCGATCGCACTGGCGGAGATCCGCTCCGGGTCGACGGTCGGGCGCGGTCGTAGCGGATGGTGGTGCGCGGGTCGGCGCGGCGGGCGACGATCTGGACGTCGCGGAGGCGGACGCGGGCGTCGAGCACGGTGGTCGCCCGGCGTTCAGGCGGGGTCCGGACGCGCGGCGACCTCCATCGCCGATCGGCTAGCCTGGCCGGTGATGAACCGAGATCTCCTCGCGGCCCGCGACCTCGTCGCCGGCCTGGCCGAGCGCGCCGGGCGGCTGCAGCTGGAACGCCGCGACACCCTGCGGGTCGGCGCCCCCAAGGCGCACGTCAACGACGTCGTCTCGGACGTGGACATCGCCAGCGAACGCCTCATCGTCGACGCGATCGGCGCGGCCTGGCCGGACGACGCGGTGCAGGCCGAGGAGGGTCACGGCCACGCCGGCGCCAGCGGGTGGACCTGGGTCGTCGACCCGTTGGACGGCACCCGCAACTACATCAGCCGGACCGGGCCGTGGTCGGTGTGCATCGCGCTGTACCACCAGGACCGGGCCCGGATGGCGGTCGTGCACGAGCCGGTGGCCGGGGAGACGTTCAGCGCGGTCGACGGCGGTGGCGCGCTGCTCAACGGCGAGCCGTTGGCGGTGACCGGCGGGCCGTCACTGGAACGGGCGCTGGTGGGGGTCAGTTTCCAGCCGAACCCGGCGACCAAGGCCCGTGCCGGCCGGGTGATCCGCGAGCTGCTGCCGCTGGTCGGCGACATCCGGCGGGTGCCGGCGGCGCTGAACCTGGTGTACCAGGCGGCCGGGCGCCTCGACGGCGGGCTGGCCTTGGACACGAACCTGTGGGACATCGCGGCCGGCGCTCTCGTCGCCCGGGAGGCCGGAGTTGTCCTCGGCGGGCACGGCCCGGACTTCTCCACCGAGCTCACCATCGGCGCCGCGCCGCTGCTCTGGCCGGCGCTGTCCGAGCAGGTCCGCGCGACCGCCTGAGCAGGTCAGCAGTCGAACACCGACCAGCAGATGTCGTTGCGCAGCCGCTGGTCGTCGAGGACCAGCTCGCGGATCGGCGCGGGCAGCCGGTCGCGCTGCCACCGGCACTCCAGGCGCCCGGCGGCCTCGCCGCCGCCCGCCCGAGCCGCCTTGATCGCGTACGCAGCGGCGCCGAGCTCGTGCGCGGCGACGTGGGCGACGACCGCGGCCTGCCCGGCGGCGTAGGCGGCGAACCGGGCCGCGCCGCGCAGGTCCCGGGCCGCGCCCATGGCATGGCCCCCGGCCGCGCGCGCCCGCATCATCCCGACCTCGCCCCGGGTCCAGGCCCGGGCCTGCTCGATCGCGTGCCGCGGCCGCGGGTCGCCGGGCCGCACCGATGCGAACAGGCCGAGGACGTGCTCGGCACATGCGGCGGCCCAGAGCGCGAGCAGGTGGTGATCGTCGTCGGTGAGCGTCCCGCCCCGGCGGATGGTCACGAAGCGGGGATCACGAACCCCGGGCAGGATCATCGCGCCGTACCAGGGCAGGCGGCGGTCCCACGCAGCGAACCGTCGAGTGTGCTCATCAATCGAGCGACCCGCCCGCCCCCGCCCGGCGCCGGCGGATAGCGGCGGAGCACGCCGACGAGCACCGGAGTCGCGCGCCGCCGCGACCGGTCCAGCAGCGCCTCCCCGGCCGCGGGGTCGCCGCCGGCCTGGATCTCCCCGACCCGCGCGGCGCTCGCGGCGGCCCGCAGGATGTGGCCGACCTGGGTGGCCCGGGCGATGGGGTGCAGGTAGGCGGCCGACGCGGCGTCACCGGCCGCTCGCGCGGCCAGGCGCGCGGCTTCGCCCGGCGCGGCGCGGGCGGCCCGATGCGCGTCGAGCGAGGTGACGCGCTGCAGGTTCGTCCGCCTCGCCCCGTCGACGAACGCCCGGGCCGCGGCGATCGCGGCCCGGGGGCGTGGATCGTCCGGCACGGCGTGCTCGAAGACCGGCAGCACGTCCTCGGCGTGCTGGGCCGCGTAGTGCGCCACGGCGCGCAGCTCGTCCATGGTCAGGTGGAAATCCCCGGGTGCCATGCCCATGAATCGTATCGCTGAAATCTCGGTGGAGACTTTCGTCGTCGAACAGCAGAAGAGTGCCGTACAACCCTCAATCCCCGCGCGGACCGACGGGCGGTCGGCCGGCTTTCGCCGGCATTGCCCGGCCCGGCGCGGTGGTCGCGTACCGCTAACTGCCGGTTTCGATCGTCTCCTGGCGCGCCAGGCGGTTGTTGCGGCGGCCGTATCCGAGATAGACCGCCAGGCCGACCGCCATCCAGGCGAGGAAGCGCAGCCAGGTCTCGACCGACAGGTTGGTCATCAGGTAGAGGCAGGCCAACGCAGACAGCACGGGCAGCGTCGGCAATCCGGACGCCTGGGTCGAATCGGCTCACCCGGGCCACCGGGATGATTAACCCCGGGCGGTGTCGTTGGAATGGTCGAGACGGAGGAACAGATGATCACGCACCCGGGTGAACCGCACGACACCGCCCTGAGCGGCCGGCTGAACTGGCTGCGCGCCGGGGTGCTCGGCGCGAACGACGGCATCATCTCCACCGCGGGCCTGGTGATCGGCGTGGCCGCGGCGACCGCCTCGGCCGCCCCGGTGCTGACCGCCGGCATCGCCGGCCTGGTCTCCGGGGCGGTGTCGATGGCGCTGGGCGAGTACGTGTCGGTGAGCAGCCAGCGTGACACCGAGCGGGCTCTGCTGGAGAAGGAGCGCGGCGAGCTGGCCCAGTTCCCCGATCAGGAGCTGGAGGAGCTGGTCAAGCTGTACGAGGCCAAGGGGCTCAGCCCGGCGACCGCTCGGCAGGTGGCCCGGGAGCTGACCGAGAGGGACGCCTTCACCGCGCACGCGGACATCGAGCTGCACCTGGACCCGGAGGCGCTGACCAACCCGTGGCAGGCGGCCGGCGCCTCGGCTGTCGCGTTCACCACCGGCTCGCTGCTGCCGCTGGCGGCGATCGTGCTGTCCCCGCCGGGGATCCGGATCCCTGTCACGTTCCTGGTGGTCGTGCTCGCGCTGGCGGTGACGGGCGGGCTGAGCGCCTGGCTGGGAGGCGCCCGGCGCCGGCGCGCGGCGGTGCGGCTGGTGGCCGGCGGGTCGCTCGCGATGGCCGTCACGTTCGGCGTCGGCGAGCTGGTGGGGGCAGCCGTCGGATGACTGCCGGCCGAGCCCGGTGACTACGTCCGACCATCCGCGCACAGGCGCCGGATCGCACCGTTCCGGGCACCGGTCCGGTCGCCGGGGTGTAGACCCGAGGTGTGGGCACCGAGCTCGGCACCAGAGATCCCACACGGCAGCCGATCAACCGCCTCGTCCAGGCGGTCGCCGACACCACCGACTCCCCGATGGCGATGGCCTACCTGGTCGTCGGCAGCGCCCTGCGGGTGATCGCCTGCCGCGGCCTGGATCCGATCGCCGTCGGTGACCAGCTGTCGCTGGACGGGTCGCTGTCCGGCGTGGTGGTCCATACCGGGCTGCCGCTGATCATCAACGACGTCGGCGCCGACGTCGGTCTCGCCGGCCGGGACCTGGTACGCAGCCACGACCTCAAGGCGTACGCCGGATTCCCGGTCCGGGACGAGGGTGGCGCGGTGATCGCGGTCCTGGCGGTCGCGGCGCATCAGCCGCGGCACTGGACGGTCCGGCAGTTGCGCTGCCTCGACGACGACGCGCAGATGCTGGCGGACGTGCTCTCCTGCGGCGTCCGGCAGACCCGGGCGCGGGCCGGCGCCGCGAGCGCGACCCGCGACCTCGTCGACCTGCTCGCGGTGATCGGCAGCTACGCCGAACTCGCCCTGGGTGTGCTCAACGGGCCGGCGCCCAGCCGCTCCGAGATCAGCGCCGCCCGCGACGATCTCGAACAGATCATCCGCGCCGCCGAGCAGGCCGCCCGCCTGGCGCGGCGCCATCCGCCGGCCGGCCTCACGGACCCGCGCTGAAATCACCCTTCTCCGGCGCCGCGAGCGGGTACTCCTCGTCGTCGCGGGCGGCCAGCAGTTCCAGGGTGTGGCGGTACCGCTGGACGGTGATCTCGCCGTGGAGCAACTGGGCGGCCATCGCGCCCTCCAGGGTGGTCGGCGGCTGCGCCGCGGAATCCGGGCCGGGACGGTCGGGTTCCGCGCCGGACGCCTCCTGCGCCGGCTCGGTGTCGGGCCAGACGGCGACGATCACGCTGACCAGCAGCACCGCGGTGAACAGCAGCAGCGCGAGCATGGCTACCACCTCCATGGTGTCCACCCTGCTCCGGCGGCGCCCCGAGGGGCAGGGACGAAAGTCCCGGACACCCCCCTCTTCCTGGAGTCCGGTGCGGCACCGCCGCCGGATGCGGGCCGATCGGCCCTGCCCGGTACGCCCGGATCATCCGATCGTGGAGGGTGAGCGGAAGGGAGAAACGCGATGATCACGCGACCGCGGCTGTCGCAGCGCGGTCGGCTACCTCGTACCAGTACCACCCCAGCCACTGAAGCGGCCATCCCCGCCGAACCCGGCGGTCCGGCCGTCGCGCCCTCACCCGACCAGGAAGACCGGGCAGTGCGCGTGGTGCAGCAACGCCCGGCTCACCGGTCCCAGCCTCGTCCGTCCCGGCGCACGCCCCACCACGATCGCCGCGGCGTGCGCCGACGCGGAGACCAGTTCCTCGGCCGGGTTGCCGGCCACCGTCCGGTTCCGCACCCGGACCGCCCCGACCAGCTCGGTCCGGTCCGGCGTCTCCCCCGGCTGCGCGGCGACCCGCAGCTGCACCACGTCGCAGCCCCGGACACCGGCCTCCCGCACGGCGAACTCGGCCGCCCGGCGGGACGCCGCCGATCCCTCCACGCCGGCCACCAGGGGCCGGGCCGCCAGCTCCGGACCGGGGGGCCAGCCCGCCTCGCGCACCACCAGGACCGGGCCGGGATGCCGGGCCGCGACCCGGTCGGCCACACTGCGGCCCAGCACACCGCGGGCGGCGCCGTGCCGGTGCCCCACCACGAGCAGGTCGGTGGCGGCGGCCTCGGCGAGCAACACCTCCACCGCGCCAGCCCCGGCCGTGACACGCCCGGAGACCGGCACCTCGGGGGCGAACTCGTGCACCCGGCCGGTGAGCCGCCGCAGCAGCCGGTCGTCGCGGGCCGGGACGCCCGCGTGCACGATCAGCAGGGCGGCCCCACTCAGCTCGGCCTCGATCGCCGCCAGGTCGGTCACGACGTGGCTGTTGGGCAGGTCGTCCACCCCGACGACCACGGTCCCCGCCGGTGGGGCCGGGGCCGGCGGGACGTGCGGTGCGGGCGGGGCGTACGGATCCGCGTACGAGAAGGAGCCGAGGTAGCGGTTGATCACCTCACCGTAGGCATTGGTCCGGTCCGATCCGCCGGCCCGGTGCCGGGCCTGCTGTTGTGCTCGGTAGTTGCCGAGGTCGCTCATGGCTGCCTCCCGACCTCATCGGTGCTCTGCGCGCCGGGACCGACCGGCGCTCCCTCCTTCCATGTCAGCGCGAAAGTGCCGGCGCGCACAGTGCGATTGGTCCTGTCCTTCCCGCAGCGGCCGCAACTCGTCGCGGGCCGGCTCCCGCGACCAGGGCGCGAGGTCCCGCCCCTGGTTCCGGGGCCTTCTGGCACGCCTTCCGGCACACGCGAGGTGTCGCCTGCCCGGATGCGGCAGCATGATGCCGATGACGCACCGCGCCCCGGGCACCGGCATCGAGCCGGTGGCGATCCGCCGCCACCGGCGGGCCGGCCGGATCGGCCGCAACGGGATCTCACAGCACGCCGCCGCCTTGCCGCCCCAGTCGGCCGGTGCGGCATGACGGGTCCGCGCGACGCGGGCGAGCCGGCGCCCGTGGGCCAGACTGTCACGTTGGTGGAGGGGTCGACGTTCTGTCTGTCCGACGCGGCCGGCGATGTCGATCCGGGTAACCGGCACGGCTTGTTCGTCCGGGACGCGCGGGTGCTGTCGCGGTGGCTGCTGCGGCTGGACGGGCACCGGCCGCAGCCGCTGAGCGTCCTGGCGCCGGACGCGTACGCGGCCCGGTTCGTCCTGCGACGTCCGCCACCGGCCGGGTCGGCCGACAGCACGGTGCTGCTCACCCGGGAACGCCTGGTCGGTGACGGCCTGCGCGAGACGGTGCAGGTGGAGAATCTCGGCCGCGAGCCCACCACCTGTGTCCTGTCCCTCGTCGTGGAGGCGGATTTCGCCGATCTGTTCGCGGTCAAGGACGGCCGCGCCGCCGGCAGCGGCGCGGGAACCGTCGTCAACGGTGCGGAATTGCGGTTCACAGCCCGCGCCGACGGTGGCCGCCGGCTGCGGGTCACCGTCTCCGGCGATCCGGTGGTCACCCCGGGCGGATTCAGCTGGCGGATCGTCGTACCGGCCCGCGGCGAGTGGAGCACCGAGATCGTCGCCGAACCGATGGCGGCGGGCCGTTGGATCAACCCCGGGTTCGAACGCGGCCAGCGCGTCGACCACAGTGCGGCCGCCCGCAAGCTCCAGGCGTGGCGGCAGGCGAACACCCGCGTCGACGCCACCGACCCGGCCCTGGCGGCGGTGCTGCGCCGCACCGAGACCGATCTCGGAGCGCTGCGGATCGCGGGCCCGCGCAGCGGTCTTCCGGTCGTCGCGGCGGGTGCGCCGTGGTTCATGACCCTGTTCGGCCGCGACAGCCTGCTCACCGCCTGGTCGGTGCTCCCGCTCGGCCTCGATCTCGCCCTGGGCACGTTGCAGGCGCTGGCCGCGACCCAGGGCCGCACCACGAACCCGGTGACCGAGGAGCAGCCGGGGCGCATCCTGCACGAGTTGCGGCTCGGCCCGGACAGCGACCGCGTCCTGGGCGGCAGCCACTACTACGGCAGCGTGGACGCCACACCGTTGTTCGTGATGCTGCTCGCCGAGGCGTGGCGGTGGGGCGCCGACGAGGCCACGATCCGGCGATTGCTGCCCGCCGCCGACGCCGCTCTGGAGTGGCTCGACGGGTACGGCGACCGTGACGGTGACGGCTTCGTGGAGTATCAGCGCGCCACCGATCGCGGCCTGGCCCACCAGGGCTGGAAGGACAGTTCCGGCGCGATCGCGTTCGCCGACGGCACGCCGGCGCGTACGCCCATCGCGTTGTGCGAGGTGCAGGCGTACGCGTACGCGGCCTGGCGGGCCCGCGCAGATCTGGCGCAGGCGTTCGGCGACGACCGGCGGGCCGACCAGTGCCGGCGCCGGGCGGCCGGGCTGCGCGCCGCGTTCACCGACCGGTTCTGGCTGCCCGACCGTGGCTGGTACGCCCTCGCCCTGGATGGCGCGAAGGCTCCGGTCGACGCGCTGACCAGCAACCCGGGTCACGCGTTGTGGACCGGCATCGTGCCGGACGAGCACGCGGAGCGTCTGGTGCGGCGGTTGTCCGGGCCCGACCTGGACACCGGGTACGGCCTGCGCACCATGTCCGCGAGGATGGGCGCGTACAACCCGATGAGCTACCACAACGGCTCGGTCTGGCCGCACGACACCGCGATCGTGGTCGCGGGCCTGCTGCGCTA
Organism: Actinoplanes siamensis; assembly: GCF_016862395.1. Taxonomy (GTDB): domain Bacteria; phylum Actinomycetota; class Actinomycetes; order Mycobacteriales; family Micromonosporaceae; genus Actinoplanes; species Actinoplanes siamensis. Next base: position 65,399 of record NZ_BOMW01000004.1, read on the forward strand.
CCGGCACGTTCCCGGCGCGGTGCTCCTCGCCCACCGGCTGATCGACGGCCTGCTGGAGGCCGCGACCGCGTTCGGCGGGCGGCTGCCCGAGCTGTTCTGCGGCTTCGACCGCGCCCGGTTCAGTCCCCCGGTGCCCTATCCGACCTCGTGCTCACCACAGGCGTGGGCCGCCGCGGCGCCGCTGCTGCTGCTGCGCGCGGCGCTCGGGTTCGAGCCCGACGTGCCAGCGAGGAGGTTGCGGGTGACGCCGCGGCTGCCGCGCCGGTGGGGCCGGCTGCGTCTGACCGGGTTGCGGCTGGGTCCGGCGACGGTGCGGGTGACCGCCGAGGGCGACCGTGCCGAGGTCGAGGGCCTTCCGGCCGGCTGGAAGCACTGACCCCGAGGGCGGTGATCGGCGCGGCGGAAGGCCCTGGCGCGGTCTGGTCCCGGTCCGGCACCCGGCCGGGGTGCCGGACCACTTCGGAGGTGACCACGAACGGGGTCACCCCCTGCCGGCGGATCGGGGCCGTCGACGGTGCGCTCAGCCCTTGATCTGCTTGCGGCCGCCGTTCGCGGAGATGGCGATCCGGCGGGGCTTGGCCTTGTCGGACACCGGGATCTTGAGAGTCAGCACGCCGCCGTCGTAGCTCGCAACGAGGTTCTCGGTGTCGAGGGTGTCGCCGAGGAACAGCTGGCGGCTGAACACGCCCATCGGCCGTTCGCTGATCACCACCTCGGCGCCGTCCCTGGTGTGACGCCGGCGCTCGGCTTTGACCTGCAGCACGTTACGTTCGACGGTGACGTCGATCGAGCCGGGATCGACGCCGGGCAGGTCGAAGTACACGTAGAAGGTGTCACCGTCGCGTTCGGCATCGACGTGCATCACCGCGGGCCGGCTGCTGGTGCCGGTGAACTGCTCGAACACGCGGTCGAGGTCACGGAACGGGTCGGTACGCAGAAGCATGGCCATCTCCTCCTCGGTGCTCCTTCACCAGAGCGGGTTCCGTCCCGGGGATCTCCCAGGAGTTGAGCGCCCTTGACTCAACTTTCTTCTACCAATACAACGACCACATGCCTTCGTCAAGTCCGCCTCGAGGATCCTCTGAGGCGCACCGCGGCGAGCAGCCCGACCTCAGTGACGTGTCAACCCCGCGCGGGGCCCCCGGGACGGCCGGATCAGCCGGTGAGCGGCACTCGCCAGGTCACCAGCGTGCCGACGCCGTGCGGGCCCGGACCGATGCCGAAGCTGCCGCCGAGATCCTCGGCCCGCCGGCGCAGGTTCATCAAGCCGCCGCGGGCCCGGGCCGGATCGGCGCCGATGCCGTCGTCCTCGACGCGGACCATGACCTCGCCGGCGTGGGCGGCGACCGAGACCCGCACGCTGGTCGCCTCGGCGTGCCTGGCGGCGTTGGCCAATGCCTCCCGCAGCACCGCCAGCACCTCGGGCACGATCTCGTCCGGGACGGCGCTGTCCACCGGCCCGCAGGTGTCCAGAGCCGGCCGGAAGCCGAGGTTTCCGGCCGCCGTGTCGACCAGGTCGCGGATCTCGCGGCGCAACGACGTGCCGACCGGGGTGCGCAGCTCGAAGATCGAGCGCCGGATGTCGCGGATGGTGTCGTCCAGGTCGTCCACCGCGGCACTGATCCGCTTGGCCGCGTCCGGATGGGCGACGTGCTGCACCGTGGCCTGCAGCTGCATGCCGGTGGCGAACAACCGCTGGATGACCACGTCGTGCAGGTCGCGGGCGATCCGCTCGCGGTCCTCGAACACCGCCAGCTGCCGGCGCTCCTCCTGTGCACGCACCCGCTCCAGGGCCAGCGCGGCCTGCCCGGCGAAGGTGGACAGCAGCACGGCGTCCTCGTCCCCGGCGACCTGCCCGGCGGGCTGGGTCACGATCAGCACCCCGTGCAGCGCGTCGGCCCCGGTCAGGGGCGCGGCCAGGGCCGGCCGGGCCGGCACCTCCCCGGGCCAGTCGGCGGCGGCGCGCAAGTTCTCCACGACCTGGTAACGCTCCTGCCCGAAGGCCGCGGGGGCCGCCCGGTCCACCGGCACCAGCTGGCCGGCCAGCCCGGCGAAGGCGGCGTCGGCACCGTCGGCCACCTCGATGGTGTACCGATCGGCCGCCTCGTCGGAGAGCAGTACCAGGACCAGCTCGGCGGCGGACACCTCGCGGGCGCGGCGCGCGATCAGGCGCAGCGCCTCGGTACGTTGCACCGTGCCCAGCAGCACGCTGGTGATCTCGGCGGTCGCGGCCAGCCAGCGCTCCCGCCGCCGGGCCAGCTCGTAGAGGTTGGCGTTGTCCACGGCGATGCCGGCGGCCGCGGCCAGGGCGACCACGATCTCCTCGTCGTCGTCGGTGAACTCGGCGGCGCCGCGCTTCTCGGCCAGATAGAGGTTGCCGAAGATCTGCTCGCGGGTCCGGACCGGGACACCGAGGAAGCTGTGCATCGGCGGGTGATGCGGCGGGAAGCCGTACGAGTCCGGGTGCCCGCGGATGTCCGGCAGGCGGACCGGCTTGGGATCGCTGATCAGCAGCCCGAGCACCCCGCGGCCGCGCGGCAGGTCGCCGATCCGGGCGTGCCCGGCCGGGTCGATGCCGTGAGTGATGAAGTCCGACAGACTGCCGTGGTCGGGCGCCAGCACGCCGAGAGCGCCGTACCGTGCGCCGGCCAGAGCGCACGCCGCCTGCACGATCCGCTGCAGCGTGCTGCGCAGGTCGAGGTCGGTGCCGATGCCGACGACCGCGTCGAGCAGGGCGCGCAGGCGCTCGCGGCTCGCGACGACGTCACCGACCCGGTCGAGCATCTCCTGCAGCAGCTCGTCCAGCCGGATCCTGGACAGTGGAGACAGACCCAGGGACAGCGGTTCCGGTCGTTTGCCGTCGGCCGTCTGCTCGACCATATCGGTGAGCCTAATGACCACCGCCGGGTCACGTAATCGGTTCCCGATGTGGATCATCGCCCGCGCCGCGGCACGCCCCAGGCCGCCGCCCCGCGGGGACAGCACATCTGTCTGTCCTTTGTGAAGGCCTGTCCTATCGGGTGTCCGAGCCGGTCACCGCCGCGCGGCCCGCCTCCAGCCGGGCGACCGGCACCCGGAACGGCGAACAGGAGACGTGGTCCAGGCCGGCGTCGTGGAAGAAGCGCACCGAGGCGGGGTCGCCGCCGTGCAGCGGCGGGTCGATCAGCCGAATGGTGACCGGCAGCCCGTCCATGGCGGCGAACAGCTGCTCGAAGTCGGCCTGCTGCAACGGCAGCCGGCACAGGCCGATCCCGGTGGCGCCGAACCGCCGGGCCCGGGCCGCATCGGCGCCGGTGTCGGCGTTGGCGTGCACCTCCAGCCGGGCCACCTGGTCCGCGTGCGCCATCAGCTGCTGGACGGCACGCAGCAGCGCGTTCCCGCACGGCATGATCTCGCCCTCGGAGAAACGTACGACCTTGGACGGGCGCACCGGCACCGCGCCGGCGTAGACCCGGCCGTTCGCACCGTCGATCGAGATGACGTCCCCGGCGCGCAGCCGGTGGCCGGCCACCGTGCACGAGTCGGTGCCGATCTCCACCTGGTCGGCGCCGCACACGCAGGTCCTGCCCATGCCGCGGGCCACCACCGCGGCGTGTGAGGTCTTCCCGCCGCGGGCGGTGAGGATGCCGGCCGCGGCGATCATGCCGGGCAGGTCGTCCGGGTTGGTCTCCCGGCGCACCAGGATCACCGGCTCGGTCGCGGCGGGGGCCGCCGCCGAGTCGAACACCACCGCGCCGACAGCGGCGCCGGGCGACGCCGGCACACCTGTGGTCAGCGGTGGCGGGGTGGCCTGCTCGTCGAAGCTGGGGAGCATCAACTGGGCCAGTTGCTCGCCGGTGACCCGGCGCAGCGCCTCGTCGCGGGTGATGACACCCTCCTCGACCAGTTGCGCGGCGATCACCTGGGCCTGCGGGAAGGGGCGGCCGGTGTGTGTCTGGAACACCTTCTGGTACGACTGGACCAGGTCCCGCAGCCGCGCGGCGTCCAGCTCGCCCTCCCCGAAGCCGGCCCGTTCCGCCTCGAACGCCTCGGCGGGCACGTCCAGGCCCATCCTGGTCATCTCGGCCAGGTTGGCACCCTTGCCGCCGAGCAGGCCCTTGAGATCTTTGTGGCCGTCGATGAAGTCGTACACGTGTCCAGCCACCCTGAATCCCCGCCCTTGCTGCCTCGTCGTTGTTCCTCCTTCGTTGCTAATCCCTGTGGGAGCCCGCGGAACAGGGCCGTCGGCCCGGCCCCGCCGGGCCCTCAAGCCCTGTCCGGCTGCCTCGCACCGGCGTTGCGATGAAAGGCAGGGGCCCCCGAGGAGGCCCGCACCCCACCAGGACGAGACGGGAGACATGTCATGAAGGCGAAGACCGGAGACCACGTCGTGATCGAGGTCGAGGGCCCGCACGGTCACCGGCGCGAGGGCGTCATCACCGTGGTGGGCCGGGCCGACGGGTTGCCGCCGTACCAGGTGCACTGGCTCGACGACGGGAACACCACGCTGCTGTTCCCGGGCCCGACGGCACGGATCGAGCCGGGCCCGTGACGGGGCCGGATCGGCAAGGCGAGCGCCGGTCTCCCGGCGCTCGCCCCCGTCGTCCGCTCAGTACGCCGCGCACGGCTCGTGCGGGTGGTCGATGGCCGTCCACGCTCCTCTCCAGTAAGGAATCGCGGCCGTACCGGCACGGCGCGGTCGGGACCTGTGGCCCTGCCCGGCGAGCCCCGGCGGTCTGACGATGCGGGGAGAACCCGCGGAAGGAGAGGAGACGATCTGATGCCGGTCCGGGTCGTAGCTGTCCGCGTCGCCGTCCTCCTCTCCCGTGCCTTCCCTCAGAGTCGTCCCGGGTGGTCCGGCGTGGCAGGGGCCAAGGTCCCGGCCGTGCCGCCAGGAAGCCGGGCCGGTGCGGGCAGGCTCGCGGCCGGGCCGGATGAGAATCGAGGGCCTGCTCCCCTGCCGGATGCCGTGACCGGGAGAGACACTGGAGTCAGGAGCCCCCACCGGAGGCACAATTCGTCGTCGAGACGGACGGCGGCGGGACGTCCTGGGATGGTGAGTCATGGACACACCGGCCGATCACCTGGCAACGGCGATCCGCGAGCGGCTGCCGGAGGGCGCGCAGTGGCGGGTCCGGCCTACCGGTGACCTGCACGCGGTCGATGTGATCGGCTCGGCGGGCGCCGCGGGCCCGGTGGTGGCGGCCGCGGTCACCGACGACGCGCACGCCACAGACGTCCTGGCACACGCTTGGAACCGCGCGTCCGAGCTCGGCGCGACCTTGCGCGCGGTGCACGTCTGGACCGGGCTCGGCACGGCGCGGTGCGGTTTCCGCAGCCACCCGGACCGGCCGCCGGGCGCGGACCTGCTGCTGTCCGAGGCGCTGTACGAGGTGCTGGCCGCCGACGAGGTGGACGCGGCGGAGCGGGAGATCCTGCACGACCCGGACCCGGCACGCGCGTTGCGTACGCTCAGCACCCAGGTCGGGCTGCTGGTCGTGGCCGCGGCGAGCGAGCCGATGACGCCTGACCGGCCGTTCGGGGAGACCGTGGGCGACCTGATCGGGCGGACCGCGTGCCCGCTGACCGTGGTCCTGTAGGGCGATGTCGAGAAAAGGACATGAGCGTATGCGAAGGGCCGACGAAACCGCGCCCGCACCGGAGCCCCGGACGGCAGGTCCGCCCGGGGCTCTACGGTCGTTTGTCCTGGTCAACGCCGGGTAACCGGCGCAGATGGCACAAAGCGACACCGCCGTGGTCGCACGGCGCACGCTCGTGGTGATCGGGCTGGTCCTGGCGACGGCGGCCGCGCTGCTGCTCGTCCAGCACACCCGCCGGGTGCTGACCTGGATCCTGATCGCCGCGTTCTTCGCCGTGGCCCTGCACCCGGCCGTGAACTGGGTGACCCGCCGGGCCGCGTTCGGCCGGCGGTGGCTCGGCACGCTGCTGGTGTTCCTCGCCGCCGCCGCCCTGCTCGCCGGCCTGGGCGCCGTCTTCGTGGTGCCGCTGGCGCGCGAGGGCAGCGAGCTGGTCGCGAACTTCCCCAGGATCGTCGCGGACCTGCGCAGCGGGCGCGGGCCGGTCGGTGAGCTGATCGTACGATTCCACCTGCTGAACTACGCCCGGGACAACGCCGACAAGATCCGCGAGTACGCGACCGACCTGGGCGCGCCGACGCTGGCGTTCCTCGGCTCGGTGGCCACCGGAGTGGCAGGCGTCGCCACGATCTTCGTCCTGGCCTACCTGATGGTGCTGGAAGCGCCGAAGGTCGTCGAAGGCTTCCTGGCGCTGTTCGCGCCGCGCCGGGCCGCGCACATCCGCGCGGTCGGTCACGACTGCGCCAAGACCATCACCGGCTACCTCACCGGGAACCTGCTGATCAGCGCCGTCTGCGGCACGCTGACCTTCCTCACGCTGCTGGCCCTCGGCGTCCCGTACGCCGGTCTGATCGCCCTGTTCGTCGGCCTGGCCGACCTCATCCCGCTGGTCGGCGCCACTCTCGGCGCTGTCGTCGCCTGCCTGGCCGCGTTCACCCAGTCGATCACCGCGGGCCTGGTCGTGGCCGCCTTCTTCGTGCTCTACCAGCAGGTCGAGAACCACCTGCTGCAGCCTGTCGTCTTCGCGCGCACCGTGCAGCTCAACCCGCTCACCGTGCTCATCGCGATCCTGATCGCCGCGGAGCTGGCCGGCATCCTCGGCGCGCTGCTGGCCATCCCGGCCGCCGGCATCCTGCAGATCCTGGCCCGCGACCTCTGGGACACGCGTCGCGGCCGTCCGAAGACCGAGCCGACCGTCGGCGAGGACCACGACCCGGCCGCGACGGCCGCCGCCACCGCCGCGGGCCGGGAGGCGACGACGACCGCCTTGTCCCCGCCGGCACGGGCACGCGGATCTCGCTGACAACCGCTACGCCGTGCCGTCCGCGGGCAGGCGTTCCGGCGGCCCGAGCCGGGCGATCGTCTCCCGTGCGCCGGCGACGCTCTCCGGCTCGTCCGCGTCGCCGGCGGGCAGCCCGTCGAGCAGCCGGTCCGGGCTGCGGCCACCGCACCTCGCCACCGGTCGCGGGCTCCGGGTGGCACTCGGCGAGCAGGTCCAGGCAGGCGTTGGTGGCGATCCGGTACAGCCAGGTCCGGAACGTGGACCGCCCCTCGAGTCTTGCCGGCTCCCGCGGAGCGGGCACGGCCGATGCCGTACGGGCTGGTCATCGCCCCGTCACACGCCAGCTATATGATCTTCATCCATTCCATCGAAACGGGGGAATGTCTTGAGAAGATTGCTGGCCATGGTCGGAGTGACGGCTGCCGTGCTGGGCACCGTCGTGGCCGTGCGGGTCGCCGTCCCGCAGCAGCCGCCGCCGATCGTGCGGACGGCGGCCGCCGAGCCGGACGGGCTGGGCTACCAGCGCGAATCCATCCGCATGCTGACCTGGAACATCTGCGGCGAGGCGGGCGGGAGCCGCGGCAGTTCCTCGTACTGTCCATGGCGCTCACGACCGCAGGCGAAGGCCGCTGCCATCGAAACCATCGTCCGCGAGCGCGACCTCAACGTAATCATGCTGGAAGAGGTCTGCTACCCGGACGACGCCGCCGGCCGCGGCGGCGACCGGAACGACCTGGCACCGCTGATGGCCGCGCTCGGCTCCGGCTGGACCTACCGCACCGCCGTCGTGGCCCGCCCGGACGGCCGATCCGACTGCCGCGGCGGCGACCTGGTCGGCACCGTCGGTGAGGTCATCGCCGTCCGCGGCGCCATCACCTCGTCGACGGTCACGCCGCTGCTCGTCGCCGGTGACCCGAAGTACTATCCGGACGCGGACACCAAGCGCACCTCCAACCTGCTCTGCGTGCGGGTCGACGGCTGGCAGAACACGCCCTGCGTCACCCACCTGCTGCACAACAACGACACCGAGTACGCCCGCGAGACCGCGTCGCTGAAGCAGAAGATCGGCGCTGTCTCGCTGCCGGTGCTCGGCGGTGACTTCAACACCATGCAGGGTTCGGCCGCGACGTCGCCGATCCGGCCGCTGTTCGACGCGTACCCGGAATGCGACCAGCAGGCCTACACGCCCGGCGACGCGGTCAACGAGATGACGCACTTCAACAGCACGGACACCGCACCGGCGGTCGCGCAGCAGAAACTCGACTACGTGTTCGCCACCTCCGGATTCACCTACTGCGACTCGCTGACCGAATTCGCCGACAGCAACGCCAACACGGCGGCCGCGGACGACCCGCCGGGCCTGTCGGACCACGCCCCGGTCGTCGCGTTCACCCGCGGGCAGTCGCTCACCTGGAAGTTCGACGAGACCGGCGGCAACAGCACGGCGGACAGCTCGGACAACGACCTCACCGGGACGCTGTCGACAGGCGTCACCCGCTCCACCGAGCGGGCCCACTCGCTGCGCTTCAACGGCTCCGGAAGGGTGACCAGCGGCGTCGACGGCACCGTCAACCAGTTCGACACCCGGCGCGGTCTGACCGTGTCCCTGTGGGCGAAACCGGACGCGGCAGCTCCCACCGGCTCCCTGATCAACCAGCCGGACAACAACGGCAGCCCGCTCGACGTGTCCTACACCGGCGGCAAATGGCGGTTCGCCATGGTGACGGCTGACGCCGCCGGCGCCGCCTCCGACCAGGTCACCGCGACCGCCCAGACCGGCGTGTGGACACATCTGCTGGCCACCTACGACCCGGTCGCCGGCAAGATGAGCCTGTTCGTCGACGGCGCCCTCGCCGGCACCGCGGCGCACACCAAACGCGTATCGAGCGGAACGCCGGTCATCGCCGGCGACGGGTATCAGGGTGGCCTCGACGACGTGCAACTCTTCCCGTACGCCCTGACCAGCACGGAGATCACCAAGCTGCGCGCCGGCCAGAGCATGCTGCCGGCCGTGCCGACCGGCACGGTCACCATCCCGGCGACCAGCACCGGCGACCCCGGCTGCCACCAGAACGGCGGGTACGGCAAGGTGGCGTCGCTGACCCCGCGGCTGAGCGCCGTCGTCAGGCACGACGACCCCACGGTCCCGGTCCGCGGCGAGTTCTCCATCTGGGACAACACCGACCCGGACCAGCCGCAGCCGATCCGCCTGGGCGGGCCGGGCTCGGCCAGCGGCTACGTGACCGGCTCGGGCACCGTCTCGGTGCAGCTGCCCGCGCTGATCGCCGGCCACGCGTACGGCTGGTACGTCCGGGCCTCCGACGGGACCAACGTCTCCACCACGGCCCCGGTCTGTCACTTCGTGGCCGCCGCTTCCTGACGGCGTGCCCTCGGCCGAGCCGACAGCCCGGCCGAGGGCACCCCGCGTGTCGCCTGAGCCACTTGGACCTGACCCGACGGCAGCGGCCGGGTCAGCACCGCGGGGACCCATCGCCCGCCAGCCCGCGCCGACGCGGGCGCCCACGGTGTGCCTTCCGGGACCGCCTCGCGGGCAGTTTCCGGCTCGGGCCGGTCCCGCGCCGAGCGCCGGTCCTGGCGGCCGCCGCTCCCGCGCAGAGGCTAGGCGCGATGTACGCGAATAAATCTCGTGGTGCGTTGTGATCTGGACCACCCCGGTCCTACCATCCAGTAACCTCGATGGGAACACCGCGGGGTTTCGCATTCTTCGGAGCATTCGTCCTGCTCATCCACCAGGGGAAGAACACATGCGCCTCACCACAACAACCGTCGGAACAGGCTCCACCGGCTACTTCCCGCGAATTCTGGGCGCGGCGGCCGCGGCCACCGCGCTCGTCGTCAGCGCCACCGCCTCGGTCGCCTCCGCCGGCCCGGCGGCGACTGCCGCCGCCCTGCGCGAGGTCATGTTCGTCGGCAACAACTGGGAGGGCACCGCCGACGTTATCGACTCGCGCGGCCACTTCGCCAAGATCGGGCGGGTCGACGTCGTACCGGACAAGGCCCAGCGCCTCGCCGAGATCTACCTCAATCCGATCAAGCTGATCTACTTCCTCGGCATCCGCTCCGGACCGGGTGAGGGCCACGACCAGCTCGTCGACGACCTCTACTCCACCCCGGACGGCACCGCGCTGGTCGCTTCGCGCCCCAGCTTCGCCGACGTGGTCTCGATCGACCTCGCCACCGGAAAGCTCAAGTGGCGGTTCCCGGTCTCCGGGTACCGCGCCGATCACATGGCCGTCTCCCCCGACGGCACCAAGGTCGCGGTCTCCGCCTCGACCGCCAACACCGTGCACGTGCTCGACATCAACACCGGCGCCCAGGTCGGTTCGTTCGCCACCGGCGACAAGCCGCACGAGAACGTCTACACCGACGGCGGCCGGTACCTGTGGAACATGTCGATCGGCAACGTCGAGACCGACCTGGACAGCCCACTGCTGGACTGGACCAAGGGCGACCGGCACCTCACCGTGGTCGACACCGGCAACTACCGGGTGGTGAAGACGATCGACATGCGGGCGCGGCTCAACGCCTTCGGCCGCTCGGACCTGTCCAACGCCGTACGGCCGGCGGTCTTCAGCCCGGACTCCGGCACGTTGTACTTCCAGGTGTCGTTCTTCAACGGCCTGGTCGAGTACGACGTCGCCACCGACAAGATCACCCGGGTCAGGACGCTGCCGAAGAACCCGGCCACCAGCGACGATCGAACTACCTTCGTCAACGACTCGCGCCACCACGGCCTGTCCATGAGCCCAGATGGCGGCAAGTTGTGCGTCGCCGGGACGATGGACGACTACACCACCGTCGTGGACCGCGCGAGCCTGCGGGAGGGGCCGCTGGTCCCGGCGTCGAAACCCTACTGGGCCACGGTCAGCGGCGACGGGCGTGACTGCGTGATCTCCGAGAGCGGCGCCGACCAGGTCACCGCCATCGACTTCGCCACCGGGCAGAAAGTCGTCTCGGTCCCGGTCGGCGATCACCCGCAGCGCGTTCGTCTCGCCCACGTCCCGGTCGGCTGGACCAGCCCGGCCGGCTGACGGTCACCGACCGCCGGGACGCATCACACCCCACAGCCGATGCAGCGGCCGGCCCGGAGGTCCGGGCCGGCCGGCCGGTGCAGCTGCCGACCGCCGGGCTGGACCACTCCGCGCCGCCCCCGACCTGACGCGGCGCACGACGGGCCTCGCTCAGCGGCGACCGCCGCCCGGTGCGATGCCGCATCGTGCCGGTTGGCAAGGTGTCCTTCACCTCTGCGCTCGCGGCTGGCCGGACGAGGCCGCGCGGCGGCGCCGCGGAGCCCCGTCACCTGACCGGTCTCACCGTGCGCCAGCCGGCCGAGCGGCCGAGAAAGAGACGGTGCCGCAGCTCATCGGAAGTCGCCGCAGCAGCACGCGGGCGATGTCCACGACCACCGAGAGGTCACTGCTCGCGGCAATCTCGAAGTGGTCGCTGTTCCCGTCGCCTCCGGCGAGGGGCCGCACCGACACGCCGTCCGCGCTGTCGGCGCCGACGACGGCCACGGTCATCGCGCCGTGGAGCGGGCGGGTGGGCGGAACCACCGCGACGTACGTGGTCGGCGACGAGACGGTGTCGAGGAACGCGGCGAGCCGGGTCGCGGCCCCCGGGTCGTCGCACGACGCGACGATGACCGACGGGCCCTCGGATCCCGCGCTCTCACACAAGCGGGTCACGGCCTGTATCGCCGAGTCCCGCAAGACGACCTGACGGGCGCCCCGGGCGGCGGCGATCTCGAACGGGGTGCCGGCGGGCTGGTGCAGCCCGACCCGCGGCGGCCGCAGCGTCACGCCGGGACCGGCCGGAACCGGGTACCTCAGGCACTCCAGCGGCCCGGGACGCCCGAACAGCCAGCCCTGCCCCCAATCGGCGCCCAGCGACCGTGCCGTACGCAGGTCGGCCTCGGTCTCGATGCCTTCAGCGATGACCACCGCACCGGTACGGCGAGCCGCGGCGCGCACGGCCCGGCAGGTCTCTCGCGTCGCGGCGGCCGACGGATTGTGCACCAGGTGCATGTCGAGCTTGATCACCTCCGGCTCGATGATCGGCAGGAACGCGAGGGACATGGGGTCGGCGCCGACGTCGTCCAGGGCGATGCCCCCGCCGCACGCCTCGATGGCTCCGGCCACGTTCAGCAGCGCACCGGGCACGGTCGGCAGGCCGCGCTCGGTGTACTCCAGGATGAACCGGAAGGGCAGATAGCCGGTCGACAGCTCCAGCATCCGCGGGGACATGGGCTGATCGAGCACCGCGGGCTCGGCGTTGACGAACAGCACCGGTGGGGGGACCGTCGCGGCCAAGGCGCACTCAATGGCACGTTCGCTGCACAGCATGTCCATCTCACCCAGCCGCCCGGCGAGCCGGGCGGCTTCGAACAGCTGGTCCGGCCGCTCCAGCCCCGAGCCCGCCGGCCCCCGTGCCAGCCCTTCGACGGCGACCACCGCGCCGTTCGCCAGGTCGACGATGGGCTGGAACAGCGGGGTGACGAGCCGGTCGCGCAGCACCAGATCGACGGCGGCATCGCTCTCCGCGCGCATTTCGGTCGGCGAATCAGCGGTTCTCGTGGCCATCGTGTCCCCTCCGGCGGAATCTGCGACACCCTGTTATCGGCCGCACGGAGCCGCAGTCGAGGCAAGTTTCCGCGACGAGATCGACCCTGAGCCGGTCGCCTCCCGCGCGATGTGATCAACCGGGCCCGTACGACACCGGAAAGGCGCACCGCTCTCGGGGGCCCGCCGGGCGAGACGGTGCCGCGGTGAGCGAGTCCCGGTCACCTCCACCGGCCATTACGGCATACGGACTCGATTCACATCCCGGCGGATCGGTGACCTGCTCGGCGAGCACGGCCATCTCACGCACCGGCAGATCGAGGGAAGGCTCGTCGACGGCGGCGCCGGGGTGCACACCGTCCGGCTGGCGCTCAAGTTGGCCTGGGAACGCGGATCACTGACGTATCGCAATCGCAGCGGCGCATGGAACCGGGAACTGCGAACGTTCGCGGTGACCGCGAACGCCCATCACGGTTTGGACCGGGACACGGCGACCGTACGACTGGTCGAGGCCTACTTCGATCGCTACGGTCCCGCCTCCTTACGCGACGCGACATGGTGGTCCGGCTTGGCACAGGCCGCGGTGGTGAACGCCCTCGACCGGCTCGGGCGTCCACTGACGGCAGCGCTGACGCCCTGGAGCACCGCCGCGCTCTACCTCTTCCGGGATCGATTCGAGGAGTTCACCCGGACGGGCACGAAGGCGTCACCCGCACAGGTGGACTTCTTGGCGCACGAGGACGTCGCTCTCAAGGCGTACGCCCAGACCCGGGTCCGCTACCTCGGCGGAGTGGGCGAACGCGCGGCGTTCAACCAGATCGGCGAGGCGTTGCCGGCTGTCCTCGTCGACGGCCGGGTGGTAGGAACCTGGAGTTGGGACGCGCGCCGGCGGGCGGTGCGATGCGCCTACCACCGGACCGGCGCCCCGCCGCTGGACCGGGAAGCCATCCGGGCAGCAGCGGAGCGCGTGACCGCGGGACTCCGCCGGGGTTACGACGACAACCGGGTGAATCGCGCGGGTGACCCCGAGGCGCCGCAGCTGATACCGTCCGCGACGCCCTGACGTCCAACCCGAGGTCGGCCCATGCTCCCGCTGCCCAGTGCCGCGACCCTGCCCGACATTCAGCGCTACGTCGCCGAGATGGAGAAGGAACGCGGATTCGCCGATCGTGGCGTCATCGACCAGTGCCTGCTCCTCGGCGAGGAGGTGGGCGAACTGTTCAAAGCCGTCCGCAAGTCCCAGCACCTGCCCGTGGGCACCACGTCGATCGTCGGCACGGTCGACGAGGAGCTCGCCGACATTCTCATCTTCGTCTGTGCGGTGGCCAACCGTTACGGCATCGACCTGGGCGACGCGCTGCGCCGCAAGGAGCAACACAACGAGCAGCGTGTCTGGTCCTGACAGGCTTCGTGGCGGCGGTGACCGTCACTAACAGCGGAACGACCCCCTTCAATGGCTGGACGCTCGCGTTCGCCCTGGCCGGCGACCAGCGGATCACCTCGGCGTGGAACGCGGTTTACACACAGGACGACCGAGTGGCCACCGCGCGCAACCTGCGGTGGAACGCGGAGCTCGCCCCGGGTGCCAGCCGCGAGATCGGGTTCCAGGGCACCTGGAGCAGCCCCGGCCCGGCGCCGGCCGGGTTCACCCTGAACGGCCTGCCCCGTACCACCGCGGGCGGGTGACGCCCGCGCCGCGTGACACAGCCGCCGGCCTGCTCGGCGGACGCCCGCGGCTGCGGCGCCCGCTGCTGGGGCCCTCGGTGTGAGCACCGGTACCCTGACCGGCGGAGGCGCATCGCGGCCGCGCCGGTAGCGGTCGCGGCATGGTACAACAACTCCACATAGGGGGAGACTGCCGTGACCGAGCTTGAGCCCGCCGCAGAGGTGGGCCGGATGGCGGTGACCGGCGCCCGGCCGGCCGGCCCCGCCGCTGTGGCCGCCTGAGCGTGGAAGAGTTCGGTGCCGCTCTGCGCGGCTGGCGGAACAGGGTGACGCCGGATGTGGTGGGGCTCCCGCACGGCGCGCCGCGCCGGGTACCGGGCCTGCGCCGGTCGGAGTTGGCGGCGCTGGCCGGCATCTCGGTCGAGTACGTGGTCCGGCTCGAACAAGGCACGGCGTCCACCCCTTCGGCGCAGGTGTGCGCCGCGCTGTCCCGCGCGTTGCGACTCTCCGACGACGAGTACGCCCACCTGCTCCGCCTGGCCGGCCATGCCGCCGGCCCGTCCCGGGTGCCGCGGCGGATCCCGGCCGGCCTGCTGCGGATCACGGACCAGCTGGCCGCCAACCCGCTGGCGCTCTTCGACGCCACCTGGCAGCTGCTGCACTGGAATCCGCTGTTCGCCGCCACGTTCGGCGATCCCACCCGGCGCGAGCTGACCGACCGCAACGTGCTGGTCTGGGAGTTCCTCGGCGAGTTGCCCCGGGTCCGGCAGACCGCGGACGAGCAGGCTGCCTTCGCCGAGTCCCTGATCGCTGACCTGCGCGCCACCACCGGCCGCTACCCGGACGACCCGGACGTCGCGGTGTTGATCACCCGGCTGCGGCACAGCCCGCGCTTCCGCGAGCTGTGGCAGCGGCCGTCGGTGGGCAGCCACGAGAGGGCGCACAAGCTCGTCGAGCATCCCGAGGTGGGCCTGATCGCGCTGGACTCCGCCGTGCTCACGACCCAGGACACCGACCTGCGCCTGGTGGTCTACACGGCCCGCCCGGACACCGACGCCCGCGGCAAACTCGACCTGCTGGCCGCGATCGGGGTGCAGACGATGTCCGGGACGGCTGGGTAGTACCGCCGTTACCACCAAGAGCCGTGGCTCCCACCCGCTGCCGTACCGGCGGATTCTGGGATCCGCGAACGGCGCGCATCGCCGCTTCCCGGAACTCGAGGAGTCCGCATGACCACGACTTTCATCACCGGCGCCAACAGGTCACTCGGCCTGGAGACGGCCCACCGGCTCGTCGAGATCGGCCACACCGTGCTGCTCGGCGCCCGCGATCCGGAGCTCGGGCACGCCGCCGCCGCGTCGCTCGGCGCACGCTTCGTCCCGATCGACGTGACCGACGACGCCTCGGTGGCGGCCGCCGCCGCGGACGTGGCCGCCCACGAGGGATCCCTCGACGTCCTGATCAACAACGCCGGCATCCTCGGCCGGGTCGGTCCGGTCGACGACTACACCGCCGCCGACATGGCCGAGGTGCTGCAGGTCAACGTGACCGGGGTCGTCCGGGTCACGCACGCCTTCCTGCCGCTGCTGCGCAGGTCGGCGCACCCGGTCATCGTCAACGTGTCCAGCGGCATGGGCTCGTTCGGCCTGACCCAGGACCCGGACCGGATCGAGTCCCGGTACTCGTTGCCGCTCTACTCCGCGGCCAAGGCCGCCGTCACGATGCTCACCACCCAGTACGCCCGGGAGCTGCCGGACTTCCGGGTCAACGCCGCCGACCCGGGCCAGACCGCCACCGACTTCACCGGCGGCCTGGGCCACAGCGTCGCCACGGGAGCCGAGGCCATCGTGGCCCTGGCGACGATCGCCCCGGACGGCCCGACCGGCCGGCTCATGGACCGCTCCGGCCCCCTCCCCTGGTGATGCACCCACCTGGGGGGCGCTGGTCGCCGTCGTGGGCACGGCGCAGCGGCCACGCCCGGGTGGCCAGCGCCGCCTGGACGCCACGGGGTCCCTCAGCCCGACTCGTGCCCTTCTCCTGCGGGCGCTCGGCGACCGCGACCCGATGATCAGTCCGGCTGCGGACGTGCGCCGCCGATCTCCGGCTGCCGCCATATTTCCCACGCCACGAACGCCACGCTGACCGCGGTGACGGCCGCCAGGATGGTCAGCGCGGGCACGGCCGGCGCCATCGGGATGAGCGCGGTCAGGACGACCGAGGTGACCAGGCGGTCGGTGGCGATCTCGTGGTGATCACGCCATCGGTACAGCACCTCGCCGGCGTAGAACAGCGCGGCGCCACCGCAGAGCGACAACCCCGACAGCGGTTGCAACGGTTCCTCGGCGAGAGCGATCGCCTGGCCCACGCCGAGGCTGTACCAGATGATGCCGGCGACCAGCGGCAGGTGCAGATAGCTGTATGCGTCCCGGGCGAGCCGGGCGCGTTCGGGTGGCGGAGCCCGGCGCAGCCGTGCCGCCGCACCGTGTTTCAGCCCGAAGTACGCCCACCACATCGCAGCCGAGACGAGAACGCCGAGGACCACGGCGACCAGGACGTCGGTCCGGCGCAGGTCGCCGGTGGCCGCCCGGCCCATCTGGTAGATGGATTCGCCGAGCGCGATGATGATCATCAAGCCGTGGCGTTCGACGAAGTGGCCGGGTCGCACGTTGAAGCCGCCCATGCCGAACAGGGCCGGGCCACCGAAGTCCACGAGCACCGCACCGAGCCACAGCATCTCTCGCCGGGGCGATTCCTGGGTCGCGGCCAGCACGACCAGTCCCGGGCCGATGAGCAGGGTCGGCAGCAGTCGCAGGAAGGAGCGTCGCCGTCGCGTGTCCCTGCGCGCCGAGTAGATCAGCAATACGACGTGCAGCAGGCGCACCGTGAGGAGCGCCAGCGCGAAGATCATTGCCTCGTCGCCGAACGCCTCGACCAGGGAACTGGACGCGACCAGCATCGCGGACATGGCGAGGAAGATCAGCGTCCGTGCCAGGTTGCCCGACTCCGCCGAGGTGTTGGTCAGCCAGGTGTAGCAGACCCACGCCCACCAGATCGCCACCAGTGTCAGGACACCGTGACCGAACCCGGTCCAGGAGGGGTGTTCCTCGATGAGATGCGTCACCTGCGACATCGAGTAGACGAAGACCAGGTCGAAGAACAGTTCCAGGGCACCCACCGCACGGTCGTCCGCAGGACGCTGCGGCGGCTCCATGGCGGGTTCGGCGTCGGCCGGTCGCACGTCGTGCTCCGGCCGTACGCGATCAGGCTGTGGCAGGTCGATGGCGGCGCCCGGCCGCTGCCGGAGTCTGGCGGGGTACCCGGCGCAGACGCAGGCCGAGCAGCAGCAGCGTCACACCGAAGGCGATGGCCGCGATACCGATCAGCACGATCAGGGTCAGGACTCCGGCGGCCGGCCAGACGACCAGCAGAACGCCGAACAGCACGGACAACGCGCCGCTCAGGGCGAGCAGCCACTCGTGCCGCATCTCCTTGCGGAGTTGGATTGCCGCGACGATGTCCAACCCGCCGGCCACCATGGCCCAAAGGGCGATCACCCAGAGCAGGGCGAGCGCGGTGATACCGGGCCAGACGACCGCGAGGATGCCGGCCAGGATGCCGGCGATACCGCGGGCCACAAGCCAGGCGCGGCTGCCACGTGCGCGCCTGTCGTCCCTGTTGCCCAACGCTGCGACCAGAGTGAACGCCCCGTCCACCAGCGCGTAGGCGCCGAAGGCGATGACCAGTGCGAAGATGGTGATCGCGGGCCAGACGAGGGCGAGCACACCGAACAGGATCGCGGCGACGCCACGCAAGGCCACCGCCCACCAGTGACGGCTGAGTGTCTCGAACATGACGGTTTCCTCCTGGACGTCACGTAGAGGACCGCTGCCGATCGGCAGCATGTCCGAACTTGGCAAGGTGGTCATGGATCAGGCGAACGGCCATGGACCCCTCGCCGACCGCGGACGCGACCCGTTTGATCGACCCGCTGCGGACGTCGCCCACCGCGAGGACGCCGGGGCGGCTGGTCTCGAGCATCGCCGGCTGCGGCGCGTCGGTGCGCACCTGCGCTCCGGTCAGCACGTAGCCACGCTCGTCCAGGGCGACACCGGACGCCAGCCAGCCGGTGCACGGCTGCGCCCCGATGAAGACGAACAACACCGTCGTCGGGATCTCCCGCCGTGCGCCGGTCCTGGTGTCGCGCACGCCGAGCGCATGCAGCCGGCCGTCGTCGCCGTTCAACTCGGTGATCTCCGTGTGGCGCAGTACTTCGACGTTGGGCAGTCGCTCGATCTGGTCCACCAGGTACCGGGACATGTCGCGGTTCAGATCGTCGTGCAGGATGATCAGCTGTACCTTCGCGGCGTGCCGGGCGAGGAAGACCGTGGCCTGGCCGGCCGAGTTGCCGCCGCCGACGACCGACACCGGTTGCCGCTCGCAGAAGACCGCCTCCATGAAAGTGGCGGCGTAGTACACGCTGGTGCCCTCGAACTCCGCGAGGCGCGGCACGTCGAGTTTCCGGTACCGCGCGCCGGTGGCGATGACCACCGTCCGGGTCCGCAACTCACGCCCGTCGTCGAGGTACACGATCTGGTCGCTGTCGTGCCATCCGAGCCGTACCGCCTCGACCGGTACGTTGAGGTCGGCGCCGAACTTCTTCGCCTGCACCACGGCGCGGTCGGCCAGTTCGGCGCCGGAGATGCCGGCCGGGAAACCCAGGTAGTTTTCGATCCGGGAGGAGGTACCGGCCTGCCCGCCGGTGGCCACCGCGTCGAGGACGACCGTCGCGAGTCCTTCGGAAGCGCCGTACACGGCGGCGGCCAGGCCGGCCGGCCCCGCGCCGACCACGACGACGTCGCACACGGCCTCGTCCTGGCCCGAGCTCCGCAGACCGGCGACCCGGGCCAGTTCCGCGTTCGAGGGGTTGCGCAGCACTTTGTCCCGCCAGATCACCACCGGGGTGTCCTTCGCATCGATGGACAGCCGGCGCAACAGCTCCTCGGCGCCCGGATCCTCCTCCAGGTCGATCCAGGTGTGCGGCACCCGGTTACGGGCGGCGAGTTCACGCAGGCGGCGGGTGTCCGGGCTGAACCGAGAACCGACGATCTTGATGCCGGTGATGCCGCCGATCAGCAGTTCCCGACGGGCAAGGAAACTGCGCAGGATCAGGTTCCCGAGGTCGGGCTCCTCGCGGACCAGTTCGTGCAGCGCGTGCAGGGGCACCGCGAGAACCTCGCCGGGTTCCTGCGCGACCATCGAGACGAAGGACGGCTGGCCGGTGAGCAGGCCCAGTTCGTCGAGAAACCGGCGGGGCCCGTGTACCCGGATCGTCCGGGCTTTCGGGGTGCCGTACCCCTCGATCACCGCGACCGTGCCGGACAGCACGACGAGGAAGTCGCGATCCCGCTGGCCCTCGGCCACGAGCACGTCGCCGCGCTGGACCGGCCGCTTCTCGCCGCGCCCGCTCAACAGTCCGATCTGCTCGTCGGACAGGCGGGGATAGGCACCGGCCAGATCGGGTGTCTCGGCGAGCCGCTCCTCGTTCGGGTTCACGATGCGCTCCGCAGGATCTCGTCCACCCAGCTGCGCAGGGCCGAAGCGGGTGCGGCACCGGCCCGGCGGGCCAGCACCTTGCCGTCGCGCATCAGGATCAGCGTGGGTACGGCCTGGATGGTGAACCGCTCGGACACCTTCGGCGCCTTGTCCACGTCGACCTTGACGAGTTTGACCTTGCCGGCCAGGTCACGGGCCACCTGTTCCAGCGCGGGGCTGACCTGCCGGCACGGGCCGCACCAGGTCGCCCACATGTCCACCAGGACCATGATGTTCGCCCGCTCGGCCACGTCGTCGAAGTCGTCGTCGCCGGCGTCGGCTATCCAGGGCAGCGGCTTGTGACAGTTGCCGCAGTGCGGGACGCCCTCGGCTGCCGCGAGGACCCGGTTCTTGCGCGCGCAGTTCGGGCACTCGATCACCTTGCTGCCGATCACCTTGCTGTCCACGTCATCCCTCCGGTGGGTTCTCGTAGGTGACGTTCAGCTCGCCGTCGATCACGTCCACCCGGATCACCGCGCCGTCCCGGGCGTCCCCGGCGAGCAGCGCCCGGCCGATGCGGGTCTCCACCTCGCGGGCGATGAACCGGCGCAGCGGCCGGGCGCCGTACACCGGGTCGAAGCCCTGGCGGGCGATGAACCGCTGTGCCTCGTCGGTGATCTCCAGTGTCATCCGCCGCTCGGCCAGCCGCTCGCGCAGCTCGTTGAACATCAGGTCGACGATGCGCTCGACGTCGGGCTGGGTGAGCGGCTTGAACAGCACGATGTCGTCGATGCGGTTGAGGAACTCGGGCCGGAAGTGCCCCCGTAGCTCGCCCATGACCAGTTCGCGGCCCTCGGGCTTGATCTCCCCGGCGTCGGAGATGCCCTCGATCAGGTACTGGGAGCCGATGTTCGAGGTCATGATGATCACAGTGTTGCGGAAGTCGACGGTACGGCCTTGCGCATCGGTGAGCCGCCCGTCGTCCAGAACCTGCAGCAGCGTGTTGAACACGTCCGCGTGCGCCTTCTCGATCTCGTCGAAGAGCACCACGGAGTACGGCCTGCGCCGGACCGCCTCGGTGAGCTGGCCGCCCTCTTCGTATCCGACATATCCGGGCGGCGCCCCGACGAGCCGGCTCACGGTGTGCCGCTCCTGGTATTCACTCATGTCGATCCGGACCATGTTGTCCTCGGTGTCGAACAGCACCGCGGCCAGCGTGCGCGCCAGCTCGGTCTTGCCGACTCCGGTCGGTCCCAGGAAGATGAACGACCCGATCGGCCGGCGTGGGTTCTTGATGCCGGACCGGGCGCGAATGATCGCGTCGGTGACCAGCTGCACGGCCTCGTCCTGCCCGATCACCCGCTCGTGCAGGATCTGGTCCATCAGCAGCAGCTTCTGGCGTTCGCCCTCGGTCAGCCGGCTGACCGGGATGCCCGTCCACCGGGAGACGATGCCGGCGATCTCGGCGTCGGTGACCACCTCGCGGAGCAGCCGCTTGTCGCTCTGCTTCGCGGCCAGCCGCTGTTCCTCGGCCTGCAGCCGGCGTTCCAGCTCCGGTAGCTTGCCGTGCCGCAACTCGGCGGCCCGGTTGAGGTCGTAGTTGCGTTCCGCCTGTTCCGCCTCGTGCCGGATCTGTTCGATCTCCCGGCGCAGATCCTGGACCTTCCTCAGGGCCTGCCGTTCGGCGTCCCATTGGGCGCGCAGGGCGTCCACTTCGGCGCGCAGGTCGGCGAGTTCCTTGCGGAGCTGGTCGAGCCGGGCCAGGCTGGCGGGATCCTCCTCCTTCGACAACGCCGCTTCCTCGATCTCCAGGCGGGTGAGGCGCCGGGTGAGCTCGTCGAGTTCGGCCGGCATCGAGTCGATCTCGGTACGCAGCATCGCGCACGCCTCGTCGACCAGGTCGATCGCCTTGTCCGGAAGGAACCGGTCGGAGATGTACCGGCGGCTGAGGACCACCGCGGCGACCAGCGCCGCGTCCTGGATCTTCACCCCGTGGAAGACTTCCAGCCGCTCCCGCAGTCCGCGCAGGATCGAGATGGCGTCCTCCTCGGACGGCTCCTCGACCATCACCGGTTGGAAGCGGCGCTCCAGCGCAGCGTCCTTCTCGATGTGCTTGCGGTACTCGTCAAGCGTCGTCGCGCCGATCATGTGCAGTTCGCCGCGCGCGAGCATCGGTTTGAGCATGTTGCCGGCGTCCATCGCGCCCTCGGGGCCGCCCCCGGCGCCGACGATCGTGTGCAGCTCGTCGATGAACAACAGGATGCGTCCCTCGGCGGCCTTCACCTCGGACAGCACGGCCTTGAGCCGTTCCTCGAACTCGCCGCGGTACTTCGCGCCGGCCACCAGGGAACTCATGTCCAGCGCGAACACCACCTTGTCCCGCAGTCCCTCCGGCACGTCACCGTTGGTGATCCGCTGGGCCAGGCCCTCCACGATGGCGGTCTTTCCGACGCCCGGTTCACCGATGAGCACCGGGTTGTTCTTCGACTTGCGGGACAGGATCTGGACCACCCGGCGGATCTCGCCGTCGCGCCCGATGACCGGGTCCATGGCGCCGGCGGCAGCGTCGGCGACCAGGTCGCGGCCGTACTTGGCCAGCGCCTCGTAGGCGACCTCCGGCATCGCCGAGGTCACCCGCTGGTTGCCCCGGATCTTCGTCAGCTCCTGGAGGAAGCCGTCACGGGTGAGCCCCACCTCGCTGAGCAACCGGCCGGCGGTGGAGCTTCGTCCCTCCTCCAGCATGGCGATCACCAGGTGCTCGACGGAGACGTACTCGTCCTTGAGCCGTTTCGCCTCGCGTTCGGCGGCGTCGAACAGCCGGGACAGGCGCTGGGTGACGAAGATCTGGCCGGGTGCGGCGCCAGGCCCACTGACCCGGGGACGCCGCTCCAGTTCGGTCTCCAGCTGCTCCCGTAGTTTGTCCGGGTCGACGCCGGCCGCCGAGAGCAGCCTGGGCACCAGCCCCTCGGGCTGCTCGATCAGGGCGAGCAGCAGGTGCTCGCCGTCGATCTCGATGTGGCCGAACTGCAGCGCCTTGGTCTGGGCGTCGTGCAGGGCCTCCTGCGATTTCTGGGTCAGGCGGTTCAGGTCCACGATCTGCCTCCGGTGCGTCGAGAGGTCGTGACACGAAGTTCACGCTCGAGGGCGGCCACGCGGTCGAGGAGGTCGATCACGAGACCGAGGGCGGCATAGTTGACGCCCAGGCCGGCGCGCAGGCGCCGAACGCGGGCAAGAGCGAGCACCTGGTCGCGGCCGAACCACAGGTTTCCGGCGTCGTCACGCTCGGGCTCGAGAATGCCCAGCGCGACGAGCCGTTGGACCATCTCGGGGTGCACACCGCCGGTGTGACAGAACGCGGTCAAGCTCTGACAGCCCAGCGTGTGCCCCGGTGTCCGGGTGAGGGGGTAGGTCATGGCTGCCTCCGCGGGTCGAAGGTGGAGACGGCGGCGAGTTGCTCGAACATCTGCCGCTCCTCGTCGGACAGTTTGGGCGGGACCATGATGCGGGCCTCGGCGTACAGGTCGCCCGGCCGGCCGCGCGGATTGGGCAAGCCCTGTCCCTTGAGCCGCAGCCGCCGGCCGCTGGACGTACCCGGGGGAACCCAGACCTTTCCCTCGCCGCCGGGGGTGTCGACCGCGACGGACGCGCCGAGTGCGGCCTCCCACGGTGCCAGCGGCAGGGTGACGGTGATGTCCCGTCCGTCGACCCGGTACCGCGGGTGCGGCGCCAGCCGCACCACGAGGTAGAGGTCGCCGTTTGTCGCGCCGTCGCCGCCGCGGCCGCCCTGGCCGCTCAGCCGGATCCGCTGGCCGTCGGTGACCCCGGGCGGGATCCGCACGTCGAGCGTGCGGCTGCCGTCCGGGCCGGACAGCGTGACGGTCCGGTGGCCGCCGGCGTACGCCTCCTCGACCGGCAGTTCGATCTCGGCCTCCTGGTCCGCGCCTGGAATAGGACCGGAGCGACCGCCGCCGCGGCCGCCGAACATGCCGCCGAACATGGCCTCCAGGTCGATGTCCTGGAAGCCACCGGACCGGGTGTACACGTGCTCCGCAGGACCGCCGCCGCGACGCGCGTGTCCACCGCCGCCAGCCGCCGCGCCCGCCCGCGCGCGTGCCCAAGTCTGCCGATCCATGTCCGGCGGCACCTGGCGGAAGTCCGGGCCGAAGGCGTCGTAACGGCGCCGCTGTTCCGGATCGGAGAGCACGTCGTACGCCTCGGAGATGTCCTTGAACCGCTCCTCCGCGGCCGGATCCTTGTTGACGTCGGGGTGATAGGTCCGGGCCAGTTTGCGATACGCCCGCTGCATGTCGTCGGCGCTGACGTCTCTGGATACGCCCAGCGTCTCGTAGAAGTCGCGGGACGGGGCCATTCAGGCTCCCTTCGCCACGACCACCGCGGCGGGCCGCAGCGGGCGTTCGTCAGTGCCGTAACCGGGTCGGACGACCTGCAGGATCGTGCCCGGCGCGGCGTCGGTGGCCGGCAACGCGGCCACCGCCTCGTGCCGGCTCGGGTCGAACGGCTCGTTCAGGTCGGCGCGTAGCGGATAACCGAGGTCGGCGAGGACGGCCAGTGCCTGTTCGCGGACGGCTTCCAATCCCGAGATGATCGAGGCCGGTTCGGCGGTGGCGTGCTGCAGGGCAAGCTCCAGATTGTCGAGGACGGGCAGCCATCGCGCCGCCACCCGGGTCCGCTCGTCCTCGCGCTCCTGGTGGACGTCGCGCGCCATCCGCTTACGCAGGTTGTCGTAGTCGGCCACCGCCCGCCGGTAGCGTTCGTCCGACTGGGCCAACTGGGCGCGCAGCTCGGCGGTCTCGTCACGGCCCTGCGGGGCCGTACCGTCGGCGGCCGGTTCCGGCGGGCCGGAGGGTGCGGCCGCCCCGGTCGCGGCCGGCTCCCGTTCCTGATCGGTCATCGTCGGTCATCCGGCCGTGAATTCGGCGTCGATCACGTCGTCGTCCTGCCTTCCCGACGAGTCGCCCCGTGAGG
The DNA here is from genome assembly GCF_016862395.1 of Actinoplanes siamensis. Taxonomy (GTDB): domain Bacteria; phylum Actinomycetota; class Actinomycetes; order Mycobacteriales; family Micromonosporaceae; genus Actinoplanes; species Actinoplanes siamensis. The sequence continues at coordinate 90,019 of NZ_BOMW01000004.1, forward strand.
ATGAGTCTTCGTGCGCGCCATCGGCCGCCGGGCCACCGGCACCGGCGCCGAGGCCGTGGTAGACCTGTTGCAGTTCCGAGGTGAGTGAGCGGAGCCGGTCGAGCGGCGCGTCCTCCTTGATCGCCTGGCGTGCCTCGTTGACGAGCATCTCGGCGCGGCCCTTCTCGTGCACGGGGACCGCGTCGCCCAGTTCGTTCAGCCGCCGCTCCACCTGGTATGCCGCCGAGTCGAGCTCGTTGCGGGCGTCGATCGTCTCGCGCATCCGGGCGTCCTCACCACGATGGCGTTCGGCGTCCTGGACCATCCGGTCGATCTCGCCCTTGTCCAGGTTGGAGCTCTGGCTGATCGTGATGCGCTGCTCGGCGTTGGTGTCCTTGTCCTTGGCGGACACATTGAGGATGCCGTTGGCGTCGATGTCGTAGGTGACCTCGATCTGTGGCTCGCCACGTGGCGCGGGCCGGATGTTCTCGAGCCGGAACTTACCGAGGACCCGGTTGTCGTCCGCCTTCTCCCGCTCGCCCTGCAGTACCACCACGTCCACGGCGGGCTGGTTGTCGGCTGCGGTGCTGAAAGTCTCGGTACGCCGGGCCGGAATGGTGGTGTTGCGGCCGATGACCTTCGTCATCACGCCGCCCATGGTCTCGATACCCAGCGACAACGGGGTGACGTCGAGCAGCAGGACGTCCTTGACCTCACCCTTGATGATCGCGGCCTGCAGAGCGGCGCCGAGCGCGACGACCTCATCGGGGTTGACCGTCATGTTCGGGTCCTTGCCGCCGGTGAGCCGGCGGACCAGCTTCTGCACGGCCGGGATCCGGGTCGAGCCGCCGACGAGGATCACCTCGTCGATGTCGTTCGCGGTCACCTTCGCGTCGGACATGGCGCGCTCCACCGGCTCGAGACACCGCTCGATGAGATCGTTGGTGAGGTCCTCGAACTTCGCGCGGGTGATCGTCAGGTTGAGGTGCTTGGGGCCGTTGGCGTCGGCCGTGATGAACGGCAGGTTGACCGTCGTCTGGGTGACCGACGACAGCTCCACCTTGGCGTGCTCGGCAGCCTCGAAGAGCCGCTGCAGAGCCTGCGGGTCGCGGCGCAGGTCGATGCCGTCCGTCTTCTGGAACTCGTCGGCCATGTGATCGACGAGCCGACGGTCGAAGTCGTCGCCGCCCAGATGGGTGTCGCCAGCGGTGGAGCGGACCTCGACCACGCCGTCACCGACGTCCAGGATGCTGACGTCGAACGTGCCGCCACCGAGGTCGAAGACCAGGACGGTTTCGTGTTGCTTCTTGTCGAGGCCGTACGCCAGCGCCGCCGCGGTCGGCTCGTTGATGATCCGCAGTACCTCGATCCCGGCGATGCGGCCGGCATCCTTCGTCGCCTGGCGTTGCGCGTCGTTGAAGTAGGCCGGCACCGTGATGACGGCCTCGGTGACACGCTCACCCAGGAACTTCGACGCGTCCTCGACCAGCTTGCGCAGCACGAGGGCGGAGATCTCCTCGGGCGCGTAGAGCTTGTCGCGGACCTTGAACCGGACCGCGCCGTCGGGGCCGGGGACCACGTCGAAGGTCACCGTGTTCAGTTCGCTGGACACTTCGTCGAAGCGGCGTCCGATGAAACGTTTCGCCGAATGGATGGTGCCTTTGGGGTTCAGGATCGCCTGCCGGCGGGCCAGCTGACCGACCAGTCGCTCACCCTGCTCGGTGAAGGCCACCACCGACGGGGTGGTCCGTGAACCCTCGGCATTGGGGATGACTGTCGGCTGCCCGCCTTCCACCGTCGCAATCACCGAGTTCGTGGTGCCGAGATCGATCCCGACCGCCTTGGGCATGACGCCCTCCTCCAACATCTCCAACATCGCGAGTGGGGTTGAGGTATCCGCGGGGCTGCGTCACCGGGATACATACCGGGCGCAGGGTCAGTTCCCCCTACCTCCACAGCACCAGCACCCCCCGGGGGGCGTCAATTGGCAGATCTGCCACCCACCCTCGCCGATGAGGGCATCCGACAGCGGTTGGTCGACGAGCTGAGGTGGAGACGAGTGAGCCCGGCGTCGCCGGCGCCGAAGGGCTTTCGGTAGTCCTGCCAATCGACAATCCCCCGCCGAGTTGGTGGGATCGGGACAGGACGTACCGCCGCGACGTGGGTGAGGGTCGCTCGGATGACGATCATCGAGGAAGTACCGACCGACGAGTGGCGCTCAAGCCCGCTGCCGAATTCACCGGCGCCCGACCCGGGCCCGGTCGGTGTGCCCGCACTCGGCCGGCAGCTGTCCCATGTCGCGCGGCCGCACCTGCTGTCTCGTCTCGACGCCTGGCACGCCCGCCTCACCGTCGTGTCCGCGCCGGCCGGCTGGGGAAAAACGACCCTGCTGGCGTCGTGGACACACCACCAGCGAGGCCGTGCCGTCTGGGTCGCCGGTGGCAGCAGGGCCGGGTTCTGGCACCGGCTGACGACCGCGGTCGCCACCAGTACACCGATCGCGTCCGAGGCGGCCGCCACCGCCGATCCGGCGGACGGCCCGGCCCGGCTCGCCGGAATGCTCGGGTACATGTCGTCACCGCTGGCGATCGTGGTCGACGACTGCAACGACGTCGCCAACCCGGACGCGCTGGCAGATCTGGCGCAGGTGGTACGGACCAGCGACGGGCCGGTGCGGCTGGTGCTGGCCTGCCGCGGGACTCCGGCGCTCCCCCTGCACCGGTGGCGGACGGACCGGCAGCTCGTCATGCTGGGCGAGGACGAACTCGCCCTCTCCGTCGACGAAGCAGCCGACCTGTTCGCGGGCCAGCAGGTGGCGCTGCCCCGTCTGGCCATCGCAGACCTGCGCGCCCAGATGGAGGGCTGGGTCACCGGGCTCCGGCTCGCCGCCACCGCCCTGGCGCACCAGGCCGAGCCGGTCCAGGCGCCGCTGGACGCCGGGGTGATCGACCTCGTCGCCGACTATCTCGGCGCCGAGGTGCTGGCCCGGCTCGATCCCCAGGTGCGCCGCATGCTGGTGGAGGCGTCGGTCGCCGAGCGCCTGACCGCAGACCTGCTCAATACGCTCACCGGCCGCGTCGACGGCGCCGCCGTCCTGGCCGACCTGCAGCGGCAGGGCGTGTTCATCCGCCGGTGCCCCGCCCCCGGCGACTGGTATCGGCTGCATCCGATGCTCAGCCGGGTGTTGTACCGGGAATTCACCCGGCACGATCGCGACCGGGTCGGCCGTGCCCATCGCCGGGTGGCCGACTGGCATCGCGTTCAGGGACCGCCGGTCGAGGCGCTGCGGCACCTGCTCGCGGCCCGCGAATGGGAGCGGGCGGCCGACGTGCTGCACCGCCATTGGCCGGACATCACGATCGGCAGCCGTCGGCTCGACGTGGCGCCCATCGTCACCTCCATGCCCGGTCCCGACCCGCCGGCGCACGTGGTCCTGGCGATGGCGGCGGAACGGCTCGACGCCGGCGACACCGCCTCCGCCCGCCATCTGCTGCACCTGGCCGAGGCGGCCCCGGACGAGGGCGAACCCGCGGCGTCCATCATGACGGCCTTCCGGCTGGCCACCGCGAGACTCGACGGTCATCTGCACCGCGTGTGCTCGACGGCGGCCGAGATCCTGGCCGAACCGGCTCCGGAATCCTCCGCGGCGGGCATGCTGCGGCCGCTCGCCCTGCTGTCGCTGGGTGTGGCGAAGCTGCACCTCGGGCAATCGACCGAGGCGGGCTGGTATCTCGGCGAGGCGCAGACCCTTGCCCGGCAGCGCGACCTCGATCATGTCGAGATCAGCGCCACCAGTCATCTGGCGGCCCGGTATGCGGCGCTCGGTCATCTGCACGACGCGGTCCGGACCGCCGGGGAGGCGCTCGAGCTGGGCTCCCGGCGGGGACTCGGGCAGCTGACCGACCTGAGCTGGAGCAGGTTGGCGCTGGCCGAGGCGTACTTCCAGTGGGACCGGCTCGACGACGCCTGGTGCTGCGCCGACGCGGCCCTGGACAGCTCCTGCGGCCACCGGCTGATCCAGCTCACCGCAACGATCCTGCAGACCCGCATCCGGGTGGCCACCGGCCGGCTGACCGAGGCGCACGACGCGCTGCGGGCCGCGCACCACGAATCCGGCACCGCGGACCTGCCGGCGCCGGCCCAGCGCGCCCTGGCCCTGGCGGAGGCCGAACTGCGACTCGCGTGCGGCGACCCGGCTGCCGCCCACGAGCGCCTGGCGTCCTGGCCGGACGACGCGGAGCCGTTGCCGGCCCAGGCAGCGGTCGTCGAAGGAGGCGTCCTGCTCGCCGAGGGCCGGCCGGCCGCGGCGAGCACCGTCGTCGCGCCGTACCTGACCCGCGCCGAGGCCGGCACGTCACTGACCTGTCGGGCCTGCGCCGGTCTCGTCACCGCGCTGGCCGGGGAGGCAGCCGGGCACCGGGATCAGGTCATGCACGGTCTCGGGGTGGCGTTGAAGGTGGCCGACGAGGAAGGGCATCGGCGCTGCTTCGCCGCCGGCGGGCACGTGGTACGGGCCCTGATCGAGTCGGTGGCGCCCACGATGTCCGCGTACCCGCCGGTGATCGCCGCCCTCACGGCCACGGTCGACCCGCTGGTCGCGGAGGCGGCCGGGCCGCACCTGCCGTCGCACCAGGGCGCCGGGTCCTCCGTCACCGGCACTCTGGTGGAGCCGTTGACCAGCCGGGAACGGACCGTGCTGCGGTATCTGCAGGGCACGCTCTCGCATGTCGAGATCGCAGCTGTGCTGTACATCTCGGTCAACACGGTGAAGACGCACGTGAAGAACATCTACCGCAAGCTCGGCGCCGGCCGGCGCAAAGAGGCGGTCCGGCTGGCGCGCGAGCTGCGCCTGCTGTGAGTTCACGCGACAGGTGACCGGTCCGGCCTCCTCGAGGAGTGCCCGGACGGGACCGGGTGCGTTCGGGGGTGCGGCGCCAGCGCGCGTACCAGCCGCGAGAAGCCGGCACGACGTCCAGATCCCGCTGATACCGGCACTTCCTCCCGTGCGGGCGACCGCGCACCCCACATCTGCGCGGGCGCGGGCGATCGTCCTTGTCCCCCGGCCGGGATGAGATCCCGTCGACACCTTCGGCTGGCGGAATCACCCGCTCAAGGTGACCCGTTCTCGCCCGCCCCGACGCGACGATATTGAGGCGGACCCACTGGAGGAGGAACGGGTCTGCGTATGCGCGACGCGGAGGAGATCTCGTGTTCGATCCGCTGGACCACCCTGGAATCCCGGTCGACCACCATGGCCGGCACTGGCACGAATTCGACGTCGAACCGGTCGACACCCGCGGGACCGACCCCTCCACCCTTCGCCGGATCGGCATGGTGGCGGCCGTCGAAGCGAATGCCGAGCATTTCGACCGGCAGTTCGCGAACCGCGTCGCGGACGCCGACGCACGCCGGTCGGTGAGCAACCTGGGCGACGCGACCGCCGAGCGGCGCCAGCACATAGCTGGGGTACGGGCACCGGCCCGTAGCGCGGGGGAGGACGCGATCGACCGTGAACGGGCGGCGTTCGACATGGCCGGCTGGGCCGCCCGCAACGAGCACGAGCCGGACCGGTCGTCGGCGTACCGGCAGCAGGCGTGGCAGCACCTGGAACGCCTGCGCCGCTACGCCCAGGTCGGCGACCGCGCACATCTGCCCTGGGCCGATCAGGTCGCCGACGAGGTGGACGGGGTGTGGCCCCCACGGGCCACTGCGCCGGCTCGCGGCCGGACCCCCTCCGCCCCGGCGATGCAGCCGCTGTCGCTACTGCACGACTGGATGGTGCAGGCTGCCGACCGGTGGGCAGCCGGGTACCCGCCCGAATCCCTCGAGGGCGGTTGGGAGGCACTGGTCGTGCACGAGTCGGCGAGCTGCTATCTGTACTACGCATTCATGGCCGAAGAGGACGACCGGCGGCTACGGCCGATGTGGGAACTACATCTGCAGATGCAGCTGGCACATCTGCGCGCGGCTTCGGATCTGCTACGCCGCTACTCCGGCCGCGACTCGCAGGAGGTGATCGGCGAGGGCCTGCCCGAGCCGGTGACTCTGCGAACCGACCACCCGCTGGTCTGGGTCGACGACGAGCCGGATCGGCCGCAACGGAGCCGCAGGCGCCCGGAGAGCGGGCCGGACGTGCTGGAACTGCTGACCGCGCACCACGCTCGGATGAACCGGCTGTGCGGCCGTGCCGCCGGGGCCACCGGAGACGAGGCGCTCATGGCGTTCGGTGATCTGGCGCGGTTGATCGCGGTGCACGAGATCGCGGAGGGGCGGATGATCCACCCCCTCGCCCGGCGACTGCGCCCGGACGAGCATCTGGCCGACCGTCTTCTCGACGAGGAGAGCCGGATCAGCGACGCACTGTCCGACGCCGTGCGCGCCGCCGCCCACGGCCACCTCGACGACACGATCGCCGGCCTGCGCGACCTGGTGACCGCTCACTCCCGTCACGAGGAACATGCCGAGTTCCCGCAGCTCCGCAGGAACGTGCCGGTGCGGGAGCGTAGGGAGATGGGTCGGGCGGTCCGCGTGGCCGAGGCGGCAGCCGCCGCTGAAGCGGGTGCGCGGGACCCGGCGCGGGCCGTGGCACAGGCGGCGGACCGCGTCCGCGACGCGCTCGCCAACTTCTCCTGAGGCGCAGGGCCGCTTCTACCCTGCCACGGGTGAGCCGGAGTCACCCAGTCCGGACCGAGGATCCAGGCAGGCCCCAGCCCGAACCATGGCGCGAGCGGGTCGGCACGAATGACGAACGAGGGGTCTTGGAGGACCGGCATGTCCAGCACAGTAATCAGCCAGAGCGATGAGGACATCCAGCGTGAGGTACTGCACGAGCTGAAGTGGGACGCCGAGATCGCGCCGAACGAGATCGGCGTGACCGTGCAGAAAGGGGTGGCGACGCTGACCGGCACGGTGGACGCGTTCAGCAAGAAGTGGGCCGCCGAGCGCGCGGCGCTTCGTATTCGCGGCGTGAAGGCCGTCGTCAACAACATCGAGGTACGCCTGGCGCCGAGCTACGAGCAGACCGACGTCGAACTAGCCCGATCCATCACACGGGCGCTCGAGATGGACTCGCTCGTACCCGACGACATGGTGAAGGTCTCGGTGTCCGACGGCTGGGTCACCCTGCGCGGCGAGGTGACCTGGGATTATCAGCGGCAGGAGGCGGAACGGGTGGTCCGGTACCTCACCGGCGTCAAGGGGGTCAGCAACCTCATCACCGTGCGGCCGCATGCCGGCCCGTCGCCCGAGGAGCTCAAGAAGAAGATCGAGGACGCCCTGGTACGCACGGCCGAGACAGACGCGGGACGGATCCACGTCGCCTCCCAGGGCAGCAAGGTGATCCTGACCGGGACCGTAAGGTCGTGGGCGGAACGCCACGAGGCCGAGCGTGTCGCCTGGTCGGCACCGGGTGTCACCGAGGTGGAGAACCTGATCAAAATCAACCCCTGAACCGCGATCCAGTTCGGCCGCGGTGCTGGTCCATTGACAGGCACCGCGGCCGCTGTATGCGCCGTTGAGGTCAGACCAACATGCGCCGTTGAGGTCAGACCAACGTCTCGTCCACGTAGCACCAGCGCCAGTCCTCGCCGGGCTCGAACGACTGGACGATCGGATGACTCACGGCATGTGCGTGCGCCCGAGCGTGCCGCATTGGTGACGAGTCACAGCAGCCGACATGCCCGCAGGTCAGGCACAGCCGCAGGTGCACCCACGTAGTACCCAGACGCAGGCATTCGTCGCAGCCTTCCGGGGTCCGTGGGACGACCGGCCGGATCATGGCGACGTGCGGGTCGGTGGTTAAGGTCATGGCTCACGCTTCTTTCGTCGGCTGCCGCTCATCCGAGCGAATCCAGCAGGCGCCGGCACGCCTGACCGCACTTGCGGCAGGCTTCGGCGCAGATCAGGCAGGCTTCGTTCTCCGAGGCATGTTTCCGGTGTTCCTCGTAGCCCTCGCGGCAGGTCTCGATGAGCGCCCGCAGCACCGCCTCGGTCACCGCACGGTCGTAGGCGGTGGGCCGGGACAGCACCCGCACCGCCGCAGTGGCCATGTCTGCGCAGTTGAGGGCTGCGCCGGTGGACTTGCCCAGGTGCGCCGCGGACGGGTCCCCGATGCAGGCGTCCGCGCAGGACGTACCGCTCTGCGCGCAGTTGAGGGTCTCCGTGACGGCGATCAGCAGCGCGTCCTCGTCGATGCCCGGCAACGGGCGGGGATGGGCGTTCAGGATGGCCGCCACGTCCGTCATCCGACTGCGCTCCTCATCGTGTGGCTCACATCAGCTCGTCGAAGATCCGCATGGCCCGTTCCCAGTGCTCGCTCTGCGGGTTCTTCACCTCGGGGTCGGTGATCTTGAAGATCTTGGCCAGTACCAGGCCGAGTCCCCCGACGATCTCGGGCAGCTGCGTTTGGGTCTCCTCGCTGGGTGCGCGGTCCAGCGGCGGGTACGTCGCCAGCCGGTCCAGGATCGGCTTCAGTTCGATCTCGTCGTCCATCTTCCGAAACTCGTGGATGTTCTCCTGGAGCCCTTTGGTGATCGGCAGGTCGTACGGCTCGACCAGATCCCGGAGATTGGCCGACGCCTTGGCCTGCCCCATGAGGAGCAGGTCGTAGAGCTTGTGCTCCACGAAGTCGGAGAAACGTTTGAGGTCGTCCTTGTCGACGTCCAACTCGGCGGCGAGCCTGAAGAAGCGTTCGAACTTGGCAACTCCGAAGACGGGCATACGGGTAGGTCCCTTCTCAGTATCCGGTGCCGTACCGCGACGGCGGGACGGGGATCGGCCGGGCGTCACGGTCCAGCCGGGCCGACCGGTGCCACAGGACGACCAGCCACGCGATCCCGATGATCGAGATGACCGCCAGGCCGGCCCATTCCATGACGGTGAACAGATTGACCTGCTCCACGCTCGGCTCGATCAGCCAGCCCTGCGGCGACGGGCGTACCTGCTCACCTTCGGCCAGCAGCAGGGTCAGGTACAACGCGACGCTGTGCATCGAATCCCACAGACCGTGCAGGACGGACACCCCGAGGTACGCCAGGATCAGCTTGCCGGTAATGGTGAAACGGCCGTGCCGCGAGGTGGCGAACAGTATCCCGCCCAGGATGGCGGTCCAGAGGCCGTGCCCCACCGGTGCCAGCAGGCTGCGGATCAGCTCGGTCTGCACGAGTTGGATGATCGACAGGCCGTCGACGGTGAAGAGGGCGGTGAAGGCGTAGCCGGCGGATTCGAAGGCGGCGAAACCGAAGCCGACGGCCGCGCCGAGGATCATCCCGTCGCGCAGCGACCGGGTCTGCAGGTGACGGGTCAGCACCATCAACGCGACGACTTTCACCGCTTCCTCGATCAACCCGACGCCGAAGAACAACCACGGTGACGGGTACAACAGGTACGCCTCGAGCACCGATGCGCCCAGCACACCCAGGACGCCGCCGGTGAGGAACGTCGAGAAGACCAGACCCGCGGTCAGTTCGCCGGTCCCCCGGCGTTCGAACGCCCACGCGACGAAGGTCACCGGCACCAGGAAACTGCCGAGCAGGACCAGGGTGGGGATCAGATTGGGGTTGCCGGTGAGGAAGATGACCGCCACAGTGGCCACCCAGAGCACCAGTCCGACGAGGAAGATGCGCAGCCACATCCGGCGTGTCCGCCGCGGGACACTCTGCTGGCCGCGCACGACCTCGACCACGACGGGCCTCCTGTCGGCTGCGAAATGATCGTCTTTGACGCGCAACGCGGTTCATGGCAGGCGTGCTATCAAGAACGCGACGCATCCGATATCCAGGATTCCGTGGCCGGGGGTCGACGTCGATTGGCAGCATTGCCAATGTCGCCGCCCGGGATCGGTGCGCGGCGGTCGGCACTCGTCGCCGAAGCTGTCGATGAGCAGGGTGAGACCGATGCCGGAGATCCGGTTGTCCTTGGTGACGCTCCTGCCGTGCTGGGCCGGGCGCAGGCTGTCCTCCCCCGCATTTCGGGGGATGCGAAGCAGCTGCACCCGACGGCGACCGGCAGAGCTGCCCGGGCGGGAACGGCCTCAGGAGCCGGCGAGTTCGTGGGGGATGTAAAGGGCCTCGTGCAGTGACCGCACCGCCGCCACGGTCCGGCTCGGCGCACCGAACTTGGCCCGGATGTGCTCGAGGTGAGCGGCGACGGTGCGCTCGGTGATGAACAATCGGCTGGCGATGTGCTGGTTCGGACGCCCGTCGATGAGGAACCCGAGAACCTCCAGTTCGCGGCGGGTCAGGCCGTGCAGATCGCCGGCCCGGGACAACACGACGAGGGCGCTGAGGTAGGACGGCGGCCCCGGGCGGCAGGCGATACCCGTGACCTTCATGTAGTCGTCCTGGTTCTCGGCACCGGGGTTAGGGCACAGAAACGCGACGTGCGTCCGGTGGTCCGCAAGTTTCCCGACGGCCGTGGGCACCACCAGGGACTCCCCCATGAGCAGCGGGTGCGAGGGCAGGCCCGGCACCCGGTGCACACTTCCGACGCGGTCCACCGCCACCGACGCCCGCGCCTCCGAGACCAGGGCGGCGAGGCCGACCACCGTGCTCATCGGGTCGATCGCATCCGTCAGCATCGGCGCCACCATGCCGATCGCGTCGCGGGCCTCATCGCTGGGGTGGTCTGGCGAATCCGTCAACAGCGACATCACCCCGAGTCGCCGGCCGTCTCGGGTCACCAGCGGCACGCCGAGACCCTCGCGATATCCGGCCGGCCACCAGAGCTCGGCCCAGGACCGGTATTCGAGGGCCGGGAGCGGCGCGTCCCGCAGGCACATCGGCCGCCGCCGCCGGAACAGCTCGACCGCGTCGACCTGCTCGGTGAACGATGGTGATTCGAGGTACGAGTAGCCAGGACCGTCGTGACCGACCGCCGCCGCGGTCACATGCCGCCGCTCCTCGGGATCGAACATCCCGATCCAGCCCGCGGTGAACGGGACCAGCCGTTGCAGCGGCTCCCACAGACCGTCCAGCAAACGGCTCGAGTCGCCGGCGGCGGCGGACATGTGACTGATCTCCACAGCAAGTCTCACCGCGCTTGCCACAACGTCTGGCATGACGCTCCATCCCACCAGCACCCGATGGCCGCGGCCCGGGCCCTCCCCGTTCCGGAAGCGCGGGCGTCGAGGGTTGAGCACGACCTTCTCGCAGTTGTGCCCCTTGGTCTCGAACACATCGAAGCCGTGCGGCGCCTGATCGAGCCGCAGCCGATGCGCGATGACCCGGGCGGATCGATCTCGCCCCGCCGGACGCGGTCCATCGGCGTTCCCATATCACGCTGGACGTGGCACTGCCCGAGGCGCAACTGGCCCAACCCATCGCCGGCCTGCTCGACCTCGTCGGGATGCGCCATAGAGGTCGGAACGTTTTCCGGACGGCGCAGGCACATTTGTCTGACGTTCCGCGGCATGATCACCGCCCCGCGGACTCATCGGATCTTGCTCGTCGTCACACCCGGCTCACCCTTGTGGAGCCGGTAAGTAAGCCGCAGGCAGGGCCCGACCGGCATACCAGGTCGGGATAGCCGGTACACCCATACCGTGATGAGATTTGGTTTCTGTATGTGCACGGTACCGGCCGCGTTGAAAGCGGCGAGACGAAGCGATGCCCTCATGACAGTTTAGCAGTCGCCGGCCCTGCGACACCGGCCACGGCGGGTAACCTCACCCCAGGATCCAGCCAGCGGCACCCGCGGCGAACAGCCCCGAGCGGCGCGGCCACCGCGCCCACAAGGCCGCCCTCCACCTGTCCGCGTGCGCCAGCCTACGCGCGTGTCCAGAATTTGATCTAGGGCTGCTTCGGCAAGCGTAGGCGCATGACTTCGCACATCGGGCATGTATCGCCCCGATCTGGGTAGTTGGTCGCGGGATTCGCCCGGATGAACCGGCGAGGAGTGCCGATGGCCACCAGTGAACAGCGTCGGTCGGAGATCGTTGTCGGGTTGGTGGCGACCCCGCCGGACTACCCGGCCCAGGTCGTCGTGCGGCTCGCCGCCGAGCTCGCCGACCGGCTGGCTGAGCGGGTGGACGCGGATGTGCTGTGGACGGTCCGGGAAGGCTGGGGCGAGGTGGCGCCGCGACGCGACGGCGGCGTCGACGCGCTGCTCGACGATCTTGCCCACCGGCGCGCCGAAGCCGGATGGGACGTCGCGATCTGCCTGACCGACCTGCCGCTGCACATCGGGCGGACGCCGCTGGTCGCGCACGTCTCCACTCGACGCCGAGTCGCGGTGGTGTCGCTGCCCGCGCTGGGGCTGCGCCAGCTGCGTGCGGTCCGCGCAGCCGTCCCGGATCTCGTGAGCCGGCTGCTCACCGACATCTCCGACGACCGGGTGCCGGCGGCCGGCTGGGCACCGGCCGAGTTGTCCGGCCGGATTTCCGCCATCCGGCGCGTGGTCGGCGAGGCCGACGCCGGGGAACTGGGCTACCTGGCCCCGCGGTTGATCGGCCGGATGCGGCTGCTGACCGGGATGGTCCGGGCCAACCGCCCGGGGCGTGCCCTGCTGGGCCTGTCCAACCTGCTGGTCGGCGCGTTCGGCACGGCCGCTTTCGCGCTCACCACGAACACCATCTGGCAGATGGGCGACGCGCTCGGCGGGCTGCGCCTCACCGTGATCATGCTGCTCGGCCTGACCGCCCTGGTGACCTGGCTGATCGTCGCCCACGACCTGTGGGAGAAACCGGACCGGCGGACGCCGGCCGAGCTGGCCCGGCTGTTCAACGCGGGCACGGTCCTCACCCTCACCCTGGCCACCACGGTGTCCTACCTGGTGCTGTTCACCGGAACGGTCCTCGCCGCGGCGCTGCTGATCGACACGTCCGTGCTGGAGCAGACCCTGCAGCGGCCGGTCGGCTTTGCCGACTACTTGGTGCTCGCCTGGATCATCAGTTCGCTGGCCACCGTCGGCGGCACCATCGGCTCCGGACTGGAGGACGAGGACACCGTTCGGGCCGCGGCATACGGCTATCATCCCGAACCCGGCGGCTGGCAGGACCAGAAGGACACGTAAGTGCCACCCCGGTGCCACCAGGCAGATCCGGTCGGCGTCACGGCTTGAGCACGGTCTTCTCGTAATTGTCTGCTTGCTCTTCAAGATCTCGGAGCCGCGCTCCGCCTCGTTCAGCCTCAGCGTATGGGTGATGAGGGGTCGGGTCGAGCACCCGGGCGCCCGTCGAGCGAGCAGACCGCGAAGTCGTGGCCGGCGTGCCGGGCCGGCACGACCATCAACCTTGGCCCTCACCTTCCAGCACGCCGGGCAGATCTTCACGGCGCGTACGGTCGGCGGTGACTCGTCGTCGATTCACCTCCGCCAGGTGAGCCGACTTCACCTCGGGCCTCCGTAGCGTCGGCGGTGATGCAGAAAGAGGGAGGTAGCCACAAAGAGGGAGGTAGCCCACGATGGCGGAACTAGCATTCATCGACAAGGTGGCCGAGCGGGCCGGTGTGCCCGACGAGACCGCCCGGTTGCTCACGAAGGGCACTCTGCTGACCCTCGCGGCCCGGATCAGCGGCGGTGAGGCCCACGATCTGGCCGAACGCGTACCGGACGAGCTCCGCCCCTACCTGATCAAGCCGACCGAGCCGGCCGAGTCGTTTTCCTACGACGAGTTCATGCGCCGTGTCGCCGAATACGCCGGGGTGGACCGGCCGACCGCCGAGCGCGGCGTGGCGGCAGTGCTGTCGGCACTGCACGAGACGGTGGGACACAAGGAGTTCACCGACGCGACGGCCCAGCTGCCGAGGGAGTTCGGCGAGCTGGTGGCGACCGCGTCAGCGGTGCGCTGAACGGGTCCGCGCGGGCATGTCGCCCGACGGGTCGTCGCCCGGCCTGCTCGCTCTGGCCGGGGGGCGCCTGTCGGCCTCCATGGTTCGGGCAGGCCGGTACCCGCCGCCTTCCACGCCCAAGCCCATGGTCACCCGGACGAGACGGCCGGAGCGTCGTCGAACCGACTACCTGCCCTGGCTCGGACGGAAGCTGTCGCCGGACAGGATCGGCACGACGTCGCTCATGTCAAGCTCCGCCGCGACCTCCACGTCCTGCTGATAACCCGCTTCGACAAGTTCCCGGCCGCCGACGCAGTCGAGCAGCGCCGCGCGGACGTCCACCGCGACGTGCCGGTACGCGGCCGCTGCGGCCTCGGCCTCCGGTGAGACTCCGGTGACACCCTGATCTGTCAGGCCTTGAACGTACGCTCCGGCGCCCCACAGATCCTCCACGGCTGGGCGCAGGGAACCGTCGGGCCAGCGCTCGCCGGCCGCGATCACGGCCACCGCCGCTGTGTCCGACAACTGCCGCGTTGTCCACCGCGCAGCCGCCGCCGCATTGCGCAGCGACACGCCGATCACGATCGAGCCGGCCTCCGCCAGGCGGCGAGCGATGGTGGAACCGTTCGGCGACGGCAGCACCAGCCGCTGAAGCTCTTGCGCGGCACGGATCGTCGACGGTGACAAGCTGACCGGCTGATCGGGGCTGACCTGAGAACGGCCGACCGCCAGCACCGCCTGGCGCCTCGCGGCGAACGCCGCGGCACGCTCGTCTCGCCATCGGTACGGGAAGACCTCGACGCCCCGATCCGCGGCGACGCTCAGGGCGGTGGTGAAGGACAAGACGTCAACCACGGCGACGATTGACGCTCCCGGCCCGACGGCGTCCGCGCCCGACGGGCCCCAGTCGCATCGCATCCGATGCGCGGTCTGTGTCATGGAACCGGCCATATTAATGATCATCTCAAATGGCGCCGCGGCGACTTCGGGTTTGGCCGGGCGGCGCGTGGCTCGTTGGATGTACTTGTTGTCCTGGTTGACTGGCCGGATGCGGATGGAAGAGATTCAGGGCATCGCGGAGGCGCTGGGTAGCAAGATCGTGGCGACCTCGGTGTTGGCGGGCGGCTTCTCTCACGAGACGTGCCTGCTCACGCTTGCTGATGGGCGGGTCGTTGCGCGTTTCGGAGGAACAGACCCGGTGGTTGAGGCAGGGGTCATGGCCGCGGCCCGTCGGCATGTGCCGGTTCCGGACGTCTTGGTGGTCATGCCCGGTGGGGATGAGCTCGGACGACCCGCGATGGTCATCGAGTACGTGGATGGCGTTGTTCTGAGCAGGGTGCTCGCTCGAGGTGCCCTTGGTCGATCCGACGCCGATGAGTTGGGGGCCGAGGTAGGCAGGGTCGTCGCCGGGGTCGCTGCGGTCGAGTTCGACCGGCGAGGTTTCTTCGTTGACGCAGACCTCACCGTCAAGGAGGAACAGCCATGGTCACAGCAGCTCGTCGAGGCCGCCCAGAGCTGTATGGCCGCGGTCCCCGAGAGCCGCCTCGACGGCGTGACACGCCGTGCTTGGGTGCAGCTGTGCGAGGCCAGCGCGCCGGTGTTGGAGAGCGTCGACGATCACAGCCGGCTGGTGCATGCCGACATCAACCCGAAGAACATCTTGGTTTCTCGAGTCGGCAGCGGTTGGCGGGTGGAGGCGCTGCTGGACTGGGAGTTCAGCTACTCGGGTTGCCCGTATGGCGATGCCGCGAACATGGTCCGCTTCGGAGCCGACTATCCCGAAGGCTTCCTGGAGGGCTTCCGTGCGGGCTTCGCAGAACACCAGCCTGCGAACCTGCCGCTTGTCGAAAGCTGGGCTCATACGGGCCGGGTCCTCGACATGTTCGCGTTGAGTGACCTCGTGACTCGCCCGGTGGGGCACGCGGTCGCCGACCAGGCCGCCGAGCAGATCCGGCTCTGGGTTCGGCACGGCGTTCCGGACCGGGATCAACTGCATCCGGCGGCCGCGGATGCCAGTCGGAGCGGGAGGCCGTGAACCTTTACCACCCCTTCCCCGTTGCTCGTCCCGGCGGCCTCGACCGATATCCCATCGGAATCCGTCGCCGGCCCTGTGCTGGCCGAGGAAGGCGAACTCCGTGCCGGCGGCGGCGAGGCCTCCGCACCGGGTGATGGCGTCGCCGACGACGGCCCGGACACCGTCCGAGTCGAGCTCGACCACGGCGAAGTTGGGATACGCGCAAGCATGGATCCGCTCACGGCCGATATTCAGTGTGCAGCAGTCGCCCAGGCGGCCGGCGCCATGGCCGTCGCGGGCCGCGGCTGCGCGCGGTTCGCCAGCACGTCGGCGAACACCTCGACCACGACGGGGTCGAACTGGGTGCCGGCGCAGTCCCGCAGTTCGGCGATGGCCGCGTCCACGCTGCGCGCCGCCCGGTGCGGCCGCCCGGAAACCATGGCGCCGAAGGCATCGCACACCGCGATGATCCGTGCTCCCAGCGGAATGTCCTCGCCCGCCAGACCGTCCGGATATCCCGTCCCGTCGAATCGCTCGTGGCTGGCACGTACCAGACGGGCGGCCCGCTGCAGTGCGGGCGCCGCGCCGATGATGCGTTCGCCGACGACGCTGTGGTTGCGCACCGAGGCCCACTCCTCATCGGTGAGCGGTCCGGGCTTGCGGAGGATGGCATCCGGGATGGCGATCTTGCCGAGGTCGTGGAGCGCCGCGGCCTCGATCAGGGCGGCGAGTTCGTCCGCGGGCAGATCCATCGCCTCGCCGACCGCTTTGGCGTGCCTGGCCACCGCGTCGAGGTGCCCGCTGAGGTCCGGCCGGCTCTCCAGCAGGACCCGCCGAAGCACGTCGCTCGTCTGCTGGCCGGGTGACGGGCGGCGACTCGACTTGTTGCCGTACATCCGCTGGTCGGCGATGCGCATGGCGACGTCGCGCCGGTCGGCTTCGCGGGGCAGGACGATCGAGCCGTACGAGCAGCCGACGGTGAAGCCCTCACCGGTTTCGGTCAGAGCGCCGGCGGCCTCGGCCAGGAAGGCGAAGGCCTCGTCGTCCGCCGCGTCGATCAGCACGCAGAACTCGTCACCGCCGAGCCGGTAGCTCAGGCCCCGCCCGCGCATCGCCAGCCGCAGTTTCTCGCCGAGGCGTTGCAGCAGGTCGTCGCCGGCCAGGTGGCCGAACGTGTCGTTGTAGTACTTGAAACCGTCGAGATCGAAAAAGGCGAGGATGTACGACCTGTCGTCTTCCTTGGCCCGGGCGAACGCCCGGTCGAGGTCGTCGACCAGCTGGCGCCTGTTCGCCAGACCGGTCAGCGCGTCGGTCAGCGCCTCACTGCGGCTGGCCGCCAGCATCTTCAGATTGTCGCCGAACGTGCGGGCGAGCCGGACGATGAGGGCAACCAGGCAGCTGGCCGCCAAGACGACGCAGAACGTGTTGATCGGCCGGTAGTTGGCCGACACCAGCAGAGCCAGGGCGACCACCGCGAACCCGATCGGCGGCGCGATGGTCCACCGGCCGGCCGACCGCTGGACGCGGTCGGCGCGGCTAGGTCGCCACGCCCCCCAGGCGAAGATCATCGCTCCCCAGGGCCACAACACCGTGGTGATCGTGTAAAGCGCGACGGTGACCAGGTTCGAGTCGCCGACCTCAGCGAAGAAGATGACGTCGGCGGTCAGGAAGAGACCCATGCCCGCCGCAATGGGCCACCATGTCCGGACCCCGGACGCGATCATCGCGGCGCCGATCAGGCCGATCAGGCTCAGGTCCGCGATCGGAAAGGCCAGAGTTACGGCGACCGCGAAGGCGCCCTGTCCCATCGAGGCCAGCACCGGCGGGAAGACCACCGCCGCGCCGACCGCGGTCAGACTGAGGGCGCCGATGACGCCGTCCAGCCACGCCCGGCGACCGCCGTCACCGGCCCGTCCGCGCAGCAGGAGCACGAGTCCGGCGGACGCCCCGACGAAGAACAGCAGAAAGCCGAGTTCGGCGAAGGACGGGTACGGCGGATCGTCGGACGGGTAGATCGCGACGGAATAGTAGACCTGCCCGATCGTCCAGGACGTCAGGCCCGCGGTCAGAGCGATCCACGCCGCCCGCTCCTCGGCACGGAGGACACACCGCGCCAGCATGATCACACAAGGACCCACCAGGAACAGATCGTAGATCCAGCGCGCGAAGAATTCGGTCACGTCCGGGCCGCCGAACGACGTGAACGCCTGGATCTCGTACACGACCGTGAGGGCGACCATGACTCCGAGAGACAGCGCGACGGGACGCGGAGTCAGCGCACGGCGGCTCGGGACGGCACGACGGATCATGGGCCCCCTATCGGGCGGTCCCGGCCCGGACTGAGCATCCTGCGCCGTGCGGCATGACCTGTGCCGGATCCTTGACTGCTCCGAGATATCCAGGGAAGCTGACATTTCGATAAGCATCAATGGATTGTCCGGCGCTGGAGGTTTGTGATGAGTGCTCGACGGTGGGGGATGCTGCGGTCGGGCATGACCATCGGGGTAGCCATGTCGGTCGTAGCGGCAGGGCTGACCACCCAGGCCGCCGCGACGCCGGCCGTGGCGGCCACCGGGCTCACGTTGTCCGTCGACGTGTCCGCCGCCCGGCACGCGATCAGTCCCGACATCTACGGGTTGAACGGCGCCGATCCGGCCTTCGCTGCCGAGATCGGCATGCCGGTGGCGCGCTGGGGTGGCAACGCGAGCAGCCGCTACAACTTCAAGAACCACACCTACAACACCGGCAGCGACTGGTACTTCGAGAACATCGTCGCCGGGGTCGGGAACACACTCGAATCGTTCGTCACGATCAACCGGAACCGCGGCACCAAGCAGATCGTCACCGTTCCCATGATCGGCTGGGTGGCGAAGGATTCACCTTCGTCGCACCCGTTCGCCTGCGGTTTCCCGGCGACCCGCTTCCCCGCGCAGGACGGGTTCGACCCGTGGGACGCGAACTGCGGCAACGGCAAGCTCGACGGCACGGACATCACTGGAGCCGACCCCACGGACACCTCGATCCCGGCGGACGCGTCGTTCGCCGGCGAGATGGCTTCGTACCTGGTGAGCCGGTTCGGCACGGCGGCGCGGGGTGGCGTCCGGATCTACGAGCTCGACAACGAGCCGGTGCTGTGGAGCTCCACGCACCGCGACGTGCACCCCCAAGCGGTGACATACGACGAGCTGGGCAGCAAGGGCACGGCCACCGCCGCGGCCATCAAGGCGGCCGATCCCGGCGCGGCCGTGCTCGGCCCGTCGGGCTGGGGCTACTGCGAATGGGTGGCGTCCGGGTCGGACGGGTGTGCGCCGGGTGCCGACGCCGCCGCGCACGGCGGGCTCAACCTCTCCCAGTGGTACCTGAAGAACATGAAGGACTTCGGCGACGCCCACGGCGGTAGGCGTTTCCTGAACTACTTCGACCAGCACTATTACCCGCAGATCAGTGGCGGCAAGGACCCGGAGGCGAACGCGCTGCGGCTGCGGTCCACCCGTTCGCTGTGGGATCCCACGTACGTCGAGGAGTCGTGGATCGGTCCCAGTGGCGTCAACGCGCCGCCGCTGCAGTTCATCCGCACGATGAAGGCGTGGGTCGCTCAGTACTACCCCGGCACGAAGGTCGCCATCACCGAGTACAACTGGGGCGCGCTGGACGACATCAACGGCGCGTTGGCGCAGGCCGACGTCCTCGGAGTCTTCGGGCGTGAGGGCCTGGACCTCGCGACCATGTGGGGCGAGCCGCAGCCGACGCAACCCGGCGCCTACTCGTTCCGCATGTACCGCAACTACGACGGTGCGGGGAGCCGGTTCGGCGACGTGAGCGTCTCGGCAACCAGCAGTGACCAGGGGCAACTCGCGTTGTACGCCGCCCAGCGCTCGTCCGACAAGGCGCTGACTCTCATGATCGTAAACAAGACCGGCGACAACCTGACGTCGTCCCTGTCAATAGCAGGTTTCCGCGGCAGGGGAACGGCGCAGCGTTACACCTACAGCACAGCCGATCTCACTTCCATAGTACGCAACGACGACCTCGCAACGACGCAGCCCAGCATCAACGCGACATACCCGGCGAACTCCATCACCTTGCTGGTCCTGCCGCGACGCTGACGCCGACGCATCTTCGGTGCTCAGTGGACGGGTTCGGGCGCTTCCCCGCCACCTTCGCCTCCACAGTGGCCATCCACTCCGCGAATCGCCGGTTCAGGCCCTGCTGCCGGACTACGCGACCGCCCTGACGGCGCACCAGTGTCGGCCGAGCCGACCTCCCCGCCACTCCCCTTGCCGAGCTGTCTCCCAGCGGTCGCTCCCTTATCGTTCCGGTCGGCGACGCCCGCCGCAGGTTTTCTACGCCGGGCGCGAGGAAGCTGT
Organism: Actinoplanes siamensis; assembly: GCF_016862395.1. Taxonomy (GTDB): domain Bacteria; phylum Actinomycetota; class Actinomycetes; order Mycobacteriales; family Micromonosporaceae; genus Actinoplanes; species Actinoplanes siamensis. Next base: position 110,142 of record NZ_BOMW01000004.1, read on the forward strand.
CGCGGCCTACCAGGCCGTCGCCGAAAGGATCGTGGAGCTGCCGGTCCCCGAGGCGATCGCCTACATCGACGAAAACCTCCGTGGGGTAGAGCGCTACTTGCTGCGGCTGTACCCAGGACGTCCCGGACGGGAATCGTGACCGGCAGTCGGCCCCGGCCGTGGCCAACCGGTTGATCGCGACCACCGGCGCACTGTTGCTCGCCACCGACTTCCTGCCGTGGCACCGCGTGCGCTGGCGTGTGCCAGGGCGGCGCGGCCCACGCCTCGGCCGCCAACGACCAGGGCATCCACGCCGTCGCGGTGCCGATCAGGTAGCACCGGGCCGCGGCGCGGCTCCCGATTCCGGGGAACCACGCTGGAACCGTACCGAAGAATCCATCTAATGCGGGAATTCAGGAATATTTGCCCGCAGATGGGGAAGGTGCCCCGCGCCGGTACCGGCCGACGAGGGGCGCGTGCTTCATGGCGAATCGAGATCTGGTGGTCATCGGGGGCTCGCTCGGCGCTCTGGAGGCCGCCACCACCCTGCTCGCGGGCCTGCCCCCGGACCTGCACGCCACGCTGCTGGTGGTCATCACCCCGGCCCGGGAGCGGGACGCCGCGCAGTTCGATCGCTCCGGTCCGCTGCCGGCCGCCGTGGCGGTCGACGGCGAGGCGCTGCGACCGGGGCGGGTCTACGTCGCCGGCCCGGACCGGCACCTGCTCGTCGGCCCGGACGACCGCCTACGGCTCAGCGCCGCCCCGCAGTACAACCGGCTCCGCCCGGCGGTCGACCCGCTGCTGCTGAGCGCCGCTCGCTGGGGCGGGCCCCGGGTGGTCGGCATCCTGCTCTCCGGCATCTTCGACGACGGCATCGCCGGCCTGGCGGCAATCGGCATGCGCGGCGGGCTGCTCGCCGTACAGGATCCCGAGGACGCCGCCTACCCCGACCTGCCCGGCACCGCCGTGCGCATGCGCCCGCACCAGGTCGGGACGGCCGCCGCCCTGGCGGTCGCCCTGCCCGGACTGCTGGCGGCACCGGCCGCCAGGCCCACCGCGCTCGACCCCGTGCTCCTTGCGCAGACCGACATGCTGATCCGCGATACCTCGCCCCTGAAGGCCGATACCGGGTCCGGTCAGCCGGGTGCGGTCGACTGCCCGGACTGCGCCGCGACCGCCACGCGAAGGCGGCGGCCGCGGCGTGCACCCCGGACATCGGGCGGGTCCATGATCGTGGTTGACGAGGCACTGCTGCGCGATCCGGTGCGGCTCGCGGCGGTGGACAGTGCTCGCCGGGCGCTGGCCCTGCTGCCGGTCGCGCTGAACGGGGTGGCGGCGCTCGCGGCGCGGCTGGCCGAGGCGCCGATGGGGGTGGTGACCCTACTCGGGGACGAGGAGGAGTACTTCGTCGGCGTGCACGACCTGCCGCCGGCCCTGAGCGAGCAGGGACACAAGCCCATGGCGTACTCGGTGTGCAAGTACATGGTCAGCGCGAACCGCCCGGTCTGCTCCGGCGACATGTCCCGGGAGCCGGACCTGCGGGAGCATCTGCTCGCCACGCAGTACGGCGTACGGGCGTTCCTGGGCGTGCCGTTGCACGACGACGCCGGCCAGGCGGTCGGGTCGCTCACGGTGCTCGACACCGAGGCCCGGCAGTGGTCCGACGAGCAGGCCGCCCTGCTCGCGGAGATCGCCGGGCTGCTGCGGCCCGGCGCGCCTCCCGGGCCGGTGGCCGCCGGCGGGATGGACAGCGCGTCCCTGCTGGAGAGCACGCCGGAGGCGTTCCTCGCGGTGAACCGCGACGGTGTGGTGGTGAGCTGGAACCGCGCCGCCGAGGAGATGCTCGGCTACACCGCCGACGAGGTGCGCGGCCGGCACCTGGACGAGAGCGTGCTGCCCGACTACGACGGACGTCCGATCAGCGTGGCCCTGACCCGGCTGTTCTCCACGTCGCCGCGCCGCGGGGTGTCCCGGCGGGTGACCGTGCGGCACCGGAACGGCCACCGGCTGACGGCCCAAGCGGCGCTGTCGGTGGTCGGCTCCGCCGACGGGCCGATGGCCTGCGTGTTCCTCACCGACCTGACCGGGCAGACCGCCGCCGAGGAGGCCGCCGACCGCAACAGCAGCTTCCTGGCGGCCCTGTTGGAAAGCCTGACCGTCGGGGTGATCGCCTGCGACAACGAGGGCCGGCTGGTGGTGGTCAACCGCGTGCTGCGGGAGGCGCAGGGGCTGCCGCCGGTCGGCAAGGTGCCGACCGACTGGCCGCGGATGGTGACCGGCACCCTGCTGCACCCCGACGGGACGCCGATAAGCTGGGAGCGAACCCCGCTGATGCGCGCCCTGCACGGCGAGACCGTGCCCGCGACCGACGTGGTGGTGGAGATGCCCGGGCACCGGCCGCGGACGTTCTCGACCACCGCTCAGCCGATCACCGGCTCCGGTGGCCGCATGCTGGGCGCCGTGGCGGTCGGCCGCGAGATCACCACGATGCGCCGGGTGGAACGGTTCCGCACCTGCCATTTCGCCGTGGCCGAGGCCATCGCGGCGGCGAACGAGCCGCCGGTGGCCGCGCCCGGTGTCCTGCGGGCGGTGGCCACCACGCTGGGCTGGCCGTACGCGGAGCTGTGGCTGATCGACCAGAGCGGCGAGCACCTGGACTCCGTGGGCCGCTGGAGCGCGCCGGACTTCGAGGAACTTGTGGACTACACCGTGGTCAAAGGTGTCGGCGTCACCGGCCGGGTCTGGGCCACCGGCCAGCCGTTGTGGGTTGCCGACCTCGCCGACGCCGACTGGCTGTACGCCCCGGAGAGCCGCGCCCGCACCGAACTCGGCGTGCGGCTGGGTATCCGCACCGTGCTGTCCGTGCCGGTGCGCAACGGCAACACCATGCTCGGCGTGCTCAGCTGTTACTCCGCCGTCATCGAACCGGACCAGGACATTCTCACGGTGCTGCTGGACGGGGTCGCCGCCCAGTTCGGGGTCTTCGTCGCGATGTGCCGGGCCACGGAGCTGTCCCGCCAGCTGGAGCGCGCCCGGGAGGACTTTCTCGCGCTGATCGGCCACGAGATGCGTACGCCGCTGACCTCGATCGGGGCCAACGCCGCCATACTGGGCGAGGAGACCGCCGGCCTGGACGAGGACAGCCGGCAGATGGTGCAGTCCATCGAGCGCAACACCGCGGCACTGCGAGGCATCGTCGACACCCTGCTGGATCTCGCCGGGCTGGAGGCCGGTCACATCGGCCTCACCGTCCGGGACGTCGACCTGGCCGCTCTCGTCACCGACGCGGCGAACGCCGCCGAACCGACCGCCGCCGACAACGGCGTACGGCTGAGCACGGACCTGCCGGAGCGGCTCGGCATGACCGGCGATCCGGCACGGCTGCGACAGGTCGTCGACGACCTGCTCTCGAACGCGATCAAATACAGCCCGGACGGCGGCGACGTGCGGGTACACCTACGATCCCACGGCACCACCGCGGAACTGCGCGTCACCGATACCGGCATCGGCGTGCCCAGCCACGAGATCAATCAGCTCTTCGCCCGCTTCTACCGGGCCAGTAACGTCCGCCATCAGGGCGTTCCCGGCAGCGGACTCGGACTGAGCCGGGCGCGCACCATCATCGAGATGCACGGCGGGACCATCACCATCACCGGCCACGAACCGGCCGGCACCGCCGCGGTCGTCCGGCTACCGCTGCGCAACGAGCGGGCTTGACGCTGACGCGGCGTCAACCCCGCGTGCTGTCGCATGTTCCCGGGCTGATGTCTACCACGAGCGGCACCGCAGAGATCCCGCCCCCGGCACGGGGCCGGGTGCTGTCGGTACGATCGCGGCATCGCCGAGGGGCACTGGAGGACGCATGGCTCGATCACCTGAGGCGGCCGCGGGCGCTCCCGTACCCCCGGCGTGGACGCGACGGCCGGCGAACCTCGCGCAGGCGGTCACCGCCGAACTGGTGAGTCGTATCGTCGACGGCGTCCACCCGCCCGGCACCGCGCTGCCCCCCGAGCCTGTCCTTGGCGACAGCTTCGGGGTCAGCCGGACGGTGGTGCGGGAAGCGGTGAAGATCCTTCAGGAGAAGGGCCTGGTTCAGGTCCGCCAGGGCGCGGGAACCCTCGTCACGGCGCCGGCGATGTGGGACATGCTCGACGAGATGGTCCTGAGTGCGAGCATCGCCCAGGACGACGGCGTGGTCATCCTGGATGACCTCGTGGTGACCCGCCGGCTGCTGGAGTCGGACATGGCCAATGTGGCCGCCCGCATGGCGGACGCGGACACCGTCGACCGGCTGCGGGCCCTGGTCGACAAGATGGACACACTCGTGGACGACCCCCAGACCTACGGTGACCAGGACCGCGCCTTCCACGACACGATCATGAGGGCCTCGGGCAACCGGATCGCTCGTGCCGTCGTACGGGCGCTGGAGAGCCAGGTGGTCAACACCGCCCGCTACGTGGGGCAGACGGACCGGGCGCTGTGCGTGGCGTCGAATCAGGGCCATCGCCGGGTCTGTGAACGCATCGCCGCCGGTGATCCGGACGGCGCCGCCGAAGCGATGTTCACCCACATCACCGAGGCCTGGCTGGTGCGGCGGGGCGGCCCGAGCGATCCCGGCCGTCTGCAACGCTGAGCCGCCCGAGACGTCGTCAGCCCGCGGCTGGGCCGGGCGCCCGCCCCGAGCACGGCACCCGTCGGAATGGCCCCGGCCATGACCACGGCTGGGGTTCGGTGGCCCGGTTCCACAGGCGGACGTGCGCGTCGACGAGGCCGCTCACGACAGATGCCCGATCTCGTCGACGGACCGGGCCGGGGCGTCGGGCACCAGCCGCAGGCCGGCGCGGCCGGGACGGACGTGCGGCCCGGCGGCCTGGGCCACCGGGTTGGCGGCGCGGACCGCGTGGATGTGCTCCTCGTCGACCCGGATGCCGATGCCCGGCTCGTCGCCCAGGACGATACCGCCGTCCATGATCTGCTGGTCGATCTCCAGCCCGACGGGCGCGCTGAGGTCCTGGACCTCGAAGGCGAGCTGGTTGGGGATCGCCGCCGCGGCGTGCGCAGCCGGATTGGCATGGTAGGTCACCGGGCTCACCGGCAGGTCGTGGTAGTGGGCCACGGCGGCCATCCGCAAGAAGTGCGTGATGCCCCAGACGTTGCCGATCTGGACGATGTCGACGGCGTCGGCGTCCAGCAGTGGCCGGTACTGTTCCAGGCCGGTGAGGTTCTCCCCGGTGGCCACGGCCGCGCGGATGTGCTGGCGCACCGAGGCGAGTCCGGCGGCGTCCCAGCGGCGCACCGGCTCCTCGATCCAGGTGAGGTCGACGGCGCGTTCCAGCTCGCGGACGTAGCGCACGGCCTGGGTGCGGTTCCAGGACTCGTTGGCGTCGAGCATCAAAGCGGGACGCGGCGAGTTGCGGCTGAGCACGTCGCGCACCGCGGTGAGACGGCGCAGGTCGTGTGTGACGTCGTGGCCGCCCTTGAGCTTGGCCGCGCTGAAGCCCCGGTCGGCATAGCGTTCGTAGAGGCGTACGAGGGCGTCGTCGTCCAGGGCTATGTCGAGTCCCGAGGCATAACCGGGGACGAAGCGGTCCAGTGCGCCGAGGGTACGCCAGAGCGGCTCACCCGCCGCCTTCGCCTTCAGATCCCACAGCGCCATGTCGAGCGCGCCGATCGCCCCGAACGCGGATCCCGCGTGCCCGGTCTTGAACACCCACGCCAGCATGCGGTCGTAGAGCGCGGTGACGGCCCGCGGATCCTCGCCCTCGACGGCGCCGAAGACGCGGTCGATGTCGCCGTGAGGGCCCACACCGACACCTTCCAGGCCCTCGTCCGTCTCGACGATCAGCACGTGCACATCGGTCTGCTGGTCGGCCATCACCCCGTTGGCGTCTCCGGTCAGCCGACCCCACTCGTGCTTCGTCAAAAGGCTGCGATAGCCGGTGACCTTCATGTCGGCTCCTTGTATCGATATGACGCTCAATCCTTGGTCCCGCCGGCGGTCATGCCGGCGACCAGGAAGCGCTGTGACACCAGAAAAACGATGAGCACCGGCAGCACGGAGACCACGGTCGCGAGGGCCAGGGTCGGCAGCTGCACCGACTGTGCTCCGGCGGAGCTGGGATTGAACGCCGGCGTGGAAGCCAGCAACGACGTCAGTCCCACCTGGACCGGATAGCCGTCGCTGGAGGGCAGCATCACAAAGGGCAGGAAGAAGTTGTTCCAGTTCTGCACGAAGCTGAAGAACGCCACCAGCGCCACGATCGGCGCGGCCAGGGGCAGGGCGACCTTCGTGAAGACCTGGAACTCCCGGCAACCGTCGATCCGGGCCGCGGCGAGCAGGTCCCGGGGGATGCTCGTGGAGAAGTAAATGTAGGTCAGATACACCCCGAAAGGGAAGAACGACATCGGCAGGATGACCGACAGCGGGCTGCCGATCAGCCCCACCACGTTCAGTTCCAGGAAGATCGGCAGCACCAGGGCGGTGTTCGGGATGAGCATGACGACCAGGGTCAGCACCAGCAGCAGCCGGCGGAACGGGAACTCGGTCAGGGCCAGCGCATAGCCGGCCGGGATGCTGGCGAGCAGGGTGATGGCCAGGGCGCCGATCGCGTACAGCGCCGAATTGGCCATCCAGGTGGTGACCGCGCCGTCCTGGAAATCGAACAGCTGACTCCAGTTGGTGGACAGGTCACCGGCGCTGCCGGGCGCGAACGGGTTGCTCACGATCAGGCGGCGCGCCGATTTGGTCGTGGCGAACAGCAACCAGATCATCGGGATGGCGAAGAACAGGACGAGGACCGCCACGATGACCGTGACGATCGCGCGGCTGCTCCAGCCGCTGACGCCGGGCCGGTGGGCCGCGGCGGGTTCGGTGTGCGCAGAGGTCATGAGCTCAGTCCCGCTCGAACAGGCCGCCGCGCGTGACGAAGACGGCGGACAGCGCCAGGGCGATGACGAGCAGCAGCAGGGAGATGGCCGCCGCTCCGTTGAAGTCGTTCTGCTGGAACGCGTACTGGTAGGCGAGTTGGTTGAGCGAGTAGTCGTTCGGCACGATCGCGTTGCTGGCCTGGGAGAGCAGTTGCGGCTCGATGAACAGCTGGGTGCCGGCGGCGAGGGACATGATGCACATGTACGAGATCCACTTACGTAGCATTGGCAGCTGGATCCGCCAGGCGATCTGCACCGGGTTGGCGCCGTCCACCCGCGCGGCGTCGATGACTTCGGCGCTGATGTTGTTGAGGGCGCCGTACATGATGACGATCCAACTGCCCGCGCCGGCCCAGAAGGCGATGACGGCGAAGATCACCGGCAGGTTGCCCGGCACGATGACCTGCACGAAGCTCTCGAAGCCCAGCAATCGCAGCAGGCCGCCCACCGGGCTGGCCGTGGGGTCGAGGACGAACAGCCACAGCAGCACGCTCGACGCACCGGCCAGCGCGCCGGGCAGGTAGAAGACGAACCGCAGGGTCCGGCTGAGCCAGCGCGCCAGGATCGCATGGACCACGACCGCCAGCAGGGTCACCAGCACCACCAGCGCGACCAGCCAGATGATCAGGTACAGGGCGACATGCGTGACCGCCGGCCAGAACCGGAAGTCGCCGGTGACCTTGGCGAAGTTGGCCAGCCCGGCGAAACCGCCCTCGGCGTCGGTGAACGCCAGATACAGGGCGTAGACCGCCGGTACGATCCCGAAGGCGAGCGCCAGCACCACGTACACCGAGATGAGGCCGTAGCTCATCGCGTTGCTGCGGGGCACGGGCGGCCGACCGGCTTCCCGCTCCTCCGCCACAGCCGCCGGGCGAACGGTGTTCCCGACCATCGTCATTTGACGGTGTATCCGTTGACCTGCGCCTGGTTCTTGATCGCCGTCTGCCATTCCGGGAGCAGCGTCACGAGGCTCTTGCCGTCGGCGATCGCCGGGGTGATCGTCTTGGCCCAGATGGCTTCCTGGCTGAAGGTCCCCGAGCCCCAACCGCTCCAGATCGACGTACCGGCCTTCACCACCGGTTGCAGGTCGGTGGCGTAGTAGCCGCTCGATTCCTGCTTCTTCACCCACTTCTCGGCCGCGGGAGCGTACGCCGGATAACCGGGGGCGACCTCCACCTGATACTCGTCAGCGGTCGTGGCGAACCGGACGAAGCTCTCGGCGGCCCTCAGGTTCTTGGAGTGGCTGCTGATGAACCAGGTGCCGCCGCCGACGTTGCCGGTCACGGCCTCCTCACCCTGCCACGCCGGTGGCGCCGCGATGCCGAGCTGGCCGGCCGGGACCTTGAGGGACTCGGGGTTGTTGAAGATGGCCCCCGCGTACCAGGCCGGTCCGGGCATCATGAGGACCTTGCCGGAGTACTTCTTGACGAACTCGGGCGTGAAGACGCTGATGTTCGGCGTGGTGCCGTTCTTGATGAGCGTGTCCAGCATGGCGGCGGCCCGCTGGCACTGCGGGGTGGCGGTGTTCACCGTGACGGCCTTGGGCCCCGTGATGTCGTTCGCCTGGCACTTGCTGCCCCAGAAGAAGACCTCCGGGGTCCAGGCGTCGCCCACGGCGCCGACGATGTAGCCGGGGTGCTCCCGGGCGACCTTCTCCCCCAGGGCCTGGTAGTCCTGCCAGGTGGCCGGGACCTGGTAGCCGAACTGCTCCAGCAGTGTCTTGTTGTACCAGAGCACGACCTGGGCCAGGTCGTTGCGCAGGCAGTAGACCTTCCCGTCGACGGTGCACGGGTTCAGCGCGCCCGCGGTGAACTTGTCCAGTGTCTCCTTGGCCACGAGTTTGTCGCTGAGCACGGCGGCGAAGGCCTGCTTGCCGTTGCTCTTCTGGCTGGCCCAGGCCGCGTCGTTGTTCTGGCTGGAGAACACGACGTCGGGCCAGCCGCTCTGGGCCCGGTCGAACAGCTGCATCTTGGTCCGGAAGGAGTTGGAGCCGTTCGCCGAGCCGTCGTAGGTCACCACCTCGATCGGCACCTCGGGGTGGGCCTTCTCGAAAGCGTCCGCCGCCTTGGTCCGGTCGGCATCCACCCACACCGTGATCGCGGCTTTGTCGTCCTGAGCCACCTGGGGAAACCCGTAGTCCCCGGCACCGGAGCTGCTGCCGCCACCCGCGCAAGCGGTCAGGGCGACGGCGAGGATCCCGGCACAGCCGAGGGCGGTCAGCAGAGGGCGGAAGCGGCGGGCGCGCCTGAAACCAACCATGTCCCAGTCCTTCTTTTGGATCTTCCTTATTGACGCGGCGTTCAACGACCCGAAGTATAAGAGCATACGTATGATGTTTGCACGGATCGATTGAAGCGGCCGCCGGCCCAGGCGTCGTAGGTGTCTGTCGGCGCCTGAGCCGGACCGGGGCTCAGGTCAGGGTCCATCGCTGGTTCGCGCCGCCACTGCACGACCAGAGGATCAGCTTGGTGCCGTTCGCGGTGGCGGCGTTGTTGGCATCGACGCACAGGCCGGACTGGACGCTTGTGATGGTTCCGTCGGCGTTGACGTTCCACTGTTGGTTGAGGGCGCCGTGGCAGTCCCAGATGATGACCGCGGTGCCACTGGTCGTGCCGTTCCCGGAGGCGTCCAGGCACTTGTTCCCGTACACCATCAGCTGTTTGCTCCCGGTGTAGGACCACCGCTGCTTCGCGCTGCCGTCGCAGTCCCACAGTTGCACCTGGGTGCCGTTGGCGGTCGTGGCGTTGGGTACGTCGACGCACCGGCCCGACTGGCCGCCCACGATCTGCCCGCTCTGCTGGCCGCCGCCGCCCTGCCGCCGGACGATCGACGTGGACTCGGCCGACCGGTTGCCCCGGGAGTCCAGGACGAAGAGCCGGTAGTCACCCGGCGACGACGGAACCGCGATCGAGGTGGCGGTGCCGCCGGCGGTCGTCATCGTCGGTCCGGCGACGAAGTTCGTGGTGCCGGAGGGGGCCAGCCAGATGCTCCGGCCCGGATCGCCGGCACTTCGGACCGGGATCGACGAGGTCCCGCCGCCGGTGTACGTGCTGGCCGGCAGGACGTGGTCGGGCAGCGGGAGACGGGCCGGCGGGACGATGTCCCGGAACGCGTCCTCCGGCCCGGAATTCACGGCGATGCCGTAGGCGGCCGCCGGCCAGACGTAGTCGGAGGACACCAGGATGTCCTGGACCGTGCTGTTGGGGAGGTTCTTGTTGGAGACCTTGTTGACCGGCCCGTACGTGTTCGTGAGGCTCAGATCGTGCTTGCGGCCGAAGTCGTCGGAGTTGATCAGCCAGGTGACGTTCTTGTCCACACTCAGCACGTTGTCGCGGAAGGTCAGGAACGCCGAGCCCTCATCCGGATGGAGGCCGTACTTGTGGCCGGCCGGCACACCCTGCAGGTAGTTGTTGGTGATGGTGGTTCCGGGCTGGCTGCCGAGGGTGTAGATGGGAGCCGTGTCACCCAGGCGCTGCACCGTGTCCACGATGTGGTTGTAGCTGATGGTGTTGTTCCGGGCCGATGTGGTCGGCCGGTTGGGGGCGATCGATCCCGGGGACCCGTCGAAGTTCCACCAGCCCCAGCCGAGCGTGATGCCGGCCCAGGGTGCCTTCTCGATCCGGTTGTGCTGGATCGTGAGCGTGTCGGCGAAGTAGGCCGAGATGGGACTGTGCCCGTTGAAGAGTACCGCGCTGTCGTACAGGAAATTGTTCTTGATCTCGATGTTCTTCGGCAGTGCTTCCACCTGGGCCGGATACTTCTCGCGGTTGCTCGACCCGGAGTCCCCGATGAAGACGTGCTGGGGGTGGCCGATGGAGATCGCCGAACCGGCGATGTCGCTGGTGTGGTTGCCGATCAGCTGACTGTTCTGCACGTCGTTGACCATGCTGACGCCGTCGGCCCCGGTGTGCTGGATCAGGTTGCGCTGCAGCAGGATCCCGTCGGCGTTCTGGACCTGGACGATGGCGGGCGTGGTGTCGACGTTGCGGTAGTAGTAGGCGTGGAAGTTCTGCTTCGCGTACGCGATGGCGCTGAGGTTGCCCTGTTGCGCCTCCTTGTAGACCGAGCCGGCCACGCTCGTGAGGTTCCAGTCGGAGTGCCGCACCGTGAGACCGGAGAAGGTGAGGCTACGCGCGTGGTTGCTCGTCGAGGTGCCGGCGACCCGCAGCACGGTGGTCACGTTGTTGGGGGCGAAGACCGTCGCGGCCGACATGTTCTCGGCCTCGCTCTTGTAGTAGTAGAGCGTCCGGCTGGACTTGTCGAAGTAGAACTCCCCCGGCGTGTCCAGGAACTCGTACGCGTTCATGACCTTGTGGGTGCCGCCCACCTGCGCGTTGCCGTTGTACGCGCCCTGGGCGATGGCGGCGCCCGGCTGCTGGAACAACGCCACCCGGTTGCCACCGTCGGTGGTCACCTGGCGCACTCCCACGATGGCCGAGGTCCAGGTGGTCGACGTCTCGATCTCGATGGCGTCCTGGTTGCCGGCGATGGCCGGGAAATCCGACGAGCTGTACTTGGCGCCGGCGCACTGTGACCCCGACTCCCACGCCCAGTCCGCCTGCCCGGCGGTGATGGTGTATGTGCCTTGGCAGCCGGCCGAGTTGATCGTCTTCGCGGCCATGAACGCCCGTTTGTCGTTGACGTACAGGGCCCGGAGTTTGCCGGAGCGGTCGAGCGGGGCCTTCCAGATGTTGCCGCTGTGCTGGGTCCAGCCGGTCACCTGGACGCCGCCCTCGAGCACCGGCGTCTCGTTCGGGTAGGCGGCGTAGACGACCCGGTGGCCGCCGGTGCCGGAATCGCCCGGCCCGAATTCGATCGTGCTGCTCACCGGGTAGTTGCCGCCGCGGAGATAGACGTTGATGTCGCCGGTCATGGCGGTGTTCACGGTGCGGACGACGTCCCGCGCGTGTTGCACGGTTCGGAACGGTGCGGTGATCGTTCCGGCATTGCTGTCGTTGCCGTCCGGAGCGACGTAGTAGGTGGCCTGGACCGCGGCCGCGGCGGCCGACCCGGTGACGGTGACGACCGTCGTGCCGGCGGCGACGACCACGGCGGCCGCCAGCAGGGACTTCCCGAGAGACGTCATGGTCATGACCTGATCCATCGCTGATTGCTTCCGCCGTTGCACGTCCATAATCCGACGGCGGTGCCGTTGGCCGTCCCCGCGCCGGTCACGTCCAGGCACAGCCCGGACTGGACACCGGTGATGGTGCCGTCGGCGTTGAGACGCCACTGCTGGTTGGCCGCCCCGGTGCAGGACCAGATCCGGACCTGGCCGCCGGCGGAGGCGCTGGGGGCGTCGAGGCACTTGTTGCCGTAGACGGTCAGCTGGTTGCTGGACGTCGCCGTCCAGGTCTGGTTGGCGCCGCCGTTGCAGTCCCAGATCTGCACGACCGTCCCGTCGGCCTGGCTCTGCCCGTTGACGTCCAGGCACCGGTTCGACCCGGCTCCGCGGATCGTGCCGGTCGGGCTCGAGCCGCCGCCGAGCCCGGTGATGGTCAGGTTGTCGAACTGGGCGGTCACGCCCTGGCCGGTGGCGTAACCGATCTGGCCGGCGACCCAGGTGGAGTCCGAGACGCTGCCCACGGTGGTCCCGTCGACGGCCGCGGTCAGTGTGCCGCCGTTGAGTGTGAGGGCCAGCTTGTGCCAGCGGCCGGTGCCCAGGGCCGCCGTGGTGCCGCTGGCCAGGGTCCGCTGGTTGCCGCTGGTGTTGTTGCTGCGGATCGACCACGAGCCGTTGTCGGCCACCCGCAGGTAGTAGGCGTTGAGGTTGTGCGGGTTGTCGTGGTTGTAGTTGCCGGCCCGGCCGACGAGCTGCGCATAGCCGCTCTTCTCCAGCATGACGTCGGAGGAGACGGTGTAGTTGCGCCAGTTGACGTCGCCGAGCAGCGTGAACGGCTCGGCGTGGCCCGAGGTCCAGAAGATCGGCGCCTGTTCCGACATCTGGCGTACGCACTGACCGGTACGGCCGCCACCGCACGGGGTCACCTCGAAGGAGCCCTGGTGGTCCGACAGGTATTTCGCCTCGCGTCCGGTCGCGTAACCGTCGAAGTCGTCGCTGTAGGGCAACGCCAGGGCGCCCTGGGCGGGGCTGGTCGCGGCGCCTTTGCCCTGTCCGGTGGTCGTGGTGATGCTGTAGACGTAGCCCGGCTGGACGGTCAGTGAGAACGATCCGTTGGACGGGGTGATGTCGTTGCGCCGGACGAACTGGTCAGCCGGATTTCCCGACCGGACGTTGGTGGACCACACGTGCACGGTCCCGGTCGACAGCCCGCCGGTGACGGTGAACTGGAGGTCCTGGGCCGAGCCGGCGTCCATCGTCTCGATGACGGTGCTGTAGTCGCTGCTGGTCGGCGACTTCAGCGAGACGTAGCTGCCGTTGTTGCGGTTGCCGCCCAGATAGCCCGTGGAGCTGTCGAGATACCGCCATCCAGGTGCGGTGAACTGGGTGGTGTGGCCCATGACCCAGGTGCTCGTACCGATCGAGTAGTAGCCGGACCACGGTTGTGGCGCCACGGCCACACCGGTCGTGCTCCAGGGGATGTTGGGTGTGATCGCGGCGATGACCGGCCAGTTGAGGTAGGCGGTCATCTTCCCGTCGATGTAGTCACGGTTGATGCCGCGGGCCAGGGCCGGCGCGCCCCCGTTGTAGTCGTCGGAGCCGTTCTCGCTGGCCCACAGGGTTTTGCCCGAGTTCACCGCGTTCGCCGAGCTGGGGCAGCTGGTCTGGGCGCTGCGGTAGCCGCAGACGTAGTGGCTGCCGACCACCGAGATGGCGGAGCCGAACGCGGGGTCACGCAGCGCGTCGTCCGCCGAGCCCCAGCCGAAGTCGTCCGAGGCCACAATCTTGACGTTCGGGTATCCGCGCGAGTTCAGCGCCGAGCGCAGGTTCTTGTACCAGTTCAGATCCCGGCCGCGTTCGTTCCAGCCGCCGAGGTAGTCGATGGTCAGCCCGTGGGAGGTGGCGCACCCGAGCCAGGCGATCAGGTAGTCGATCGAGTCGCTGGACCAGAAGTTGCCGTTGCCGATCCAGCCGGGGGCTCCCCAGGACAGTCCGACCAGCTTGATGCCGGGATTACGGGCCTTCGCCTGGCCCATCAGCCACCATTCGTAGCCGCGGTCGCAGTTCACCTGGCCGCGGGTGTGCTCGTGGCTGGGTTCCGCGCCGGAGGTCGAGTTGGTGTCCCCGCCGATCTCCACTTTCATGATCTGCATCGCCGCGCCGTACCCCGGCTTGAACAGGTAGTCGAGGATGTCGCTGCGCTGGGGTTCCGGATAGTCGACCAGCAGGCGGGTGTTGCCGCCACCGCCGCTGATGGCCCCGACGCCGTCGAACGTGCGCCCGCCCGACGTGCCGTTGATGGTGATCGCCGTGGCGGCCTGCGCCGGCGCGGGGTTCACGATCAGCGCCCCCGCCACAGCCAGCAGCAGGCCGGCGGCCGCGGCCCAGCCGCGGGACGACCGCCGGCGGTTCGGCCCTTGGTCCTCACATGTTGTCATCGGAAATGTCGTTCCCTTCTGGACGGTAGCGGGTCAGGGGCTGGTGCACGAGACGGAGGCGGGCGCCGTGCTGCTGCTGCCGTTGACCAGGAAGCCGAAACTGGTCGAGGCGTTCGCGCCGAGGGAGCCGTTGTAGGCGGCGTTGCGGACGCTGACCGTGCCGCTGGTGCCGGTGTTGATGCCGTTCCAGACGTTGGCGATGGTCTGCCCGCCGGCCAGCGTCAGCTGCACGGTCCAGCCCTCGATGGTGGTCGGGCCGGTGTTGGCCACGGTGACCTCACCCTGGAAACCGCCGCTCCAGCTGTTGGTCAGGTGGTACGTCGCGGTACAGGCGCCCGGCGACCCGGTGACCGGTGGCGTGCTGGGCGGCGTGCTGCCCGGCGTGCTGCCCGGGGTGCTCGGCGGCGTGCTGCCCGGGGTGCTCGGCGGCGTGCTGCCCGGGGTGCTCGGCGGCGGGGTGCTCGTACCGGGCACCGTGGTCGAGGCGGCATTGAGGGCATTGAGTACGGACGTGTACGCGGCCTTGGGGTTGCTGTTGCGGTCGAACAGCAGCGGGCTCTCGTTGCCACGCCAGGAGTCGCTGTCGCGGATGCCCCACGTCGTGATGCCGACGCAGCGGGGGACGTTCATGCAAGCCTGGGTCAGTCCCGCGTACTGCGTGGCGGAGGCGTTGGTGACGTCAGCCTCGGTCAGGGCCACGTCCACACCCAGAGCGGCGAAGCTCGACAGCGTGGTCTGGAAGTTGCCCGGCAGCGAGCTGCCACCGGTGAAGTGGGTCTGCAGACCGACGCAGTCGATCGGGACGCCACGGGACTTGAAGTCCCGGATCATGGTGTAGACACCCTGCGTCTTGGCGTACGTCCAGTTCTCGATGTTGTAGTCGTTGTAACAGAGCTTCACCGACGGATCAGCGGCCCGAGCGGTCCGGAACGCCACCTCGATCCAGTCGTTGCCGGTGGACTGCAGGTTGGAGCTGCGGCGGCTGCCGTTCTCCGCGAAGGCCTCGTTGACCACGTCCCAGGCGTAGAGCTTGCCCCGGTAGTGGGCCATGACGCCGTTGATGTGGTCGATCATCGCGGTGCGCAGGGCGCTGCCGCTGAGGCTTCCCCAGAATCTCGGTTGCTGGGCGTGCCAGGCCAGGGTGTGGCCACGGACCCGCAGGGCGTGCTGGGTGGCCCAGTTGTAGATCGCGTCACCGGCCCGGAAGTCGAACTGGCCGCGGTTGGGCTCAGTCGCGTCGGGCTTCATCTCGTTGACGGCCGTCATCATGTCGAACTCGCGGTTCGCGATGGTGAGGAAGCCCTGGTCGCTGAGGCGGTCCCCGCCCATGGCGGCGCCGAAGTACCGCCCGCTGCGCTCGGCGGCCGCCTTCAGGGTGGTTCCGGGCGGGCCGGCCAGATCGGCGCGGGCGACGGTGGCCACGGCCACCGAGGACACGGCGATCAGCACGGCACAGGCGCCGCCGAGGAGGAGTCTGGCGCGACCACCGGTACGGCGTTCGTTCATCTCTGTCCGTCCTCTCGGGTTTCAGCTGGTGGTGACGGTGACTGCGGTGGGCGGTTCGTTCACTCCGGTCACCGAGGCGATCAGTCCGAAGCTGGTGGCGGCGCCCGGGGCAAGGGCGCCGTTGTACGCGGCGTTGGTCACCGTCACGTTCGTTCCGCTCTGGGTGTAGGTGCCGTTCCAGACCTGACTGATGGCCTGCCCACCGGGGAAGGTCCAGGAGACGGTCCATCCCCTGATCGCCGTGGCCCCCGCGGTCACCGTCACCTCGGCCTGGAAGCCGCCGGACCACGAACTCGTCACCGCGTACACCGCCCGCGCCCCGGTCGGCGACGACGACGGGGAAGGGGACGACGACGGGGACGGGGTCACGCCGGGCCGGGCGGCCCGGTAGGTGTGACCGGCGCGGGCGGTGAGCTGCACGGAGTCGGACTCGAGGCGAGTGACGGCGGTGGTGGCGCCGTCGGTGAGGTCGGTGACGGTGAAGGTCCCCGCGAACAGCTGGGCGCGAAGCTTGACGGCGCCGTCACGATCGGCCGTGATCAGCAGCTCGTCGGCTTGACCGGCGCTCCACCCCAGACCCACCGTGTAGCCGCCCCGCGCCCGCAGGCCGGTCACCCGGCCGGCGGGCCAGGCGGCCGGCAACGCCGGCAGCAGGTGCAGTTCGGCGTTGTGGCTCTGCAGCAGCATCTCGGCGATGCCGGAGGTGGCGCCGAAGTTGCCGTCGATCTGGAACGGCGGATGCAGGTCGAACATGTTGGGCGCCAGGCGGTCCGTGCGCACCAGGTCACCCAGCAGCTTGCGCGCCCGGGCGCCGTCCTCCAGCCGTGCCCAGTAATTGATCTTCCATGCGAGCGACCAGCCGGTCCCGTCGTCGCCGCGCAACTCCAGGGTCCGGCGCGCAGCCTGGTGGAGCTGGGGAGTGCCGCGCTTGGTGATCTGGTTGCTGGGGTGCAGGCCGTACAGGTGGGAGACGTGCCGGTGGTTCGGCTCCGTCTCCACCCAGTCGGCCAGCCACTCCTGGATGTTCCCGCGGGAGCCGACGCGCATCGGTGGCAGCCGGTCCTTCGTCGCCCGTAAGCGGGTCCGGAATTCCTGGTCGACGCCGAGGACCTCACCGGCCCGGTCGACCCCGTCGAACAGGTCGCGCAGGATCTGGTTGTCCATGGTGGGACCGGCGCACACGCTGGCGTTCGCGTGGTGGGGTAGTTCCGGCGAGTTCGACGGGTTGGTGACCAGATAGCCGCGCGCCGGGTCGGTGACCAGCGTGTCCAGGAAGAACTGCGCGGCGCCCTTCATGGCCGGGTAGTTGGCGCGCAGGAAGCCGAGGTCACCGGTGAAGCGGTAGTGGTCCCAGATGAGGGTGGCCAGCCACGCGCTGCCGGTCTGCCACATGCCCCACAGCGCGCCGTCGACCACCGAGGTGCCCCGCCAGGCGTCGGTGTTGTGGTGGGTGACCCAGCCGCCGGCGCCGTACTGCACCCGCGCCGTCCGGGCGCCGGTCTCCGCCAGCTCCCTGATCATGGCGAAGACCGGCTGGTAGCACTCCGCCAGGTTGGTGGAGTCGGCCGGCCAGTAATTCATCGGCAGGTTCGCGTTGATCGTGTACTTCGAGTCCCACTGGGGACTGGTCGAGTCGTTCCAGATGCCCTGCAGGTTGGCCGGCTGGGTGCCCGGCCGCGACGAGGAGATCAGCAGGTACCGGCCGAATTGGAACAGCAGCGCGGAGAACTGCGGATCGTTGACGGTGGCGTGCTGCGCGATCCGCACGTCGGTCGGCTGGTCGGCGGCGGCGGTGCGGCCCAGCTCGATCGTCACCCGGCCGAACAACGCCTGGTAGTCGGCGACGTGCCGGCTGCGCAGCTGGTCGTAGGCGATGGCGCGGGCGGCCGTCAACCGGCTGCGAGCGATGCCCTGGTAGTCGCCGTTGACGGTGCGGTAGTCGACGTAGCTGGAGCCGATCGACACCAGCAGCGTCACGCTGGTGGCTCCGGACACCCGCAGCGCGCCGCCGGAGCTGGCGACCGAGCCGCCGGTGACGACGGCCTCGGCCAGGGCGAGGAAGCGGACGGATCCGGTGACGCCCTCCATGTCGCCGGAGATTCCGTCGAGGGCGATCGTGGCGCCGCCCGGGCTGGACGTCGTGGTGCGTTGCGGGCTGGCGAAGGTGGCGCTGAACGAGATGGCGCCGGCCCGGTCGGCCGTCAACCGGACGACGACCACCTGGTCCGGCGCGCTCGCGAACACCTCACGCTGGTGGCGCACCCCGTTCAGCACGTACGTCGTGGTGGCGATCGCGGTCGTCAGGTCGAGCGTCCGGTGGTACTGCGTCGCGCCGGAGGCGGAACCGAGGGCCAGCCGGAGATCACCGACGGTCTGGTACGCCAGCTGCCCGCCGGGCGTACCCATCATGGTCTGGTTGATCAAATCCTGCGCCGACGTCCACTGGTCGGCGAAGACCCGCCGCCGGATCTCGGGCAGGGCCGCCGCTCCCCGGGAGTTGCTGGAGTCGTAGGGGCCGCCGGCCCAGACGGTGTCCTCGTTGAGCTGGAGCCGTTCGGTGTCGACGTTGCCGAACACCATCGCGCCGAGGCGTCCGTTGCCGATCGGCAGGGCCCGCAGCCACTCCGTGCCGGCCGGCTCGTCGTACCACAGGGCGAGGTCGCCGGCCGCGCGCACTTCGGGGGGCGCTGCCGAGTCGGCCCGGGCGGCCGCCGTCCAGCCCAGTGGCAGGAGCGCCGCCCCGGCCGCGCCTCCGAAGAGCAGGCGTCTCCGTGTCACCTCGGGCATGGCTGTCCCTCCAAGCAGAGCCGAATCGAATGCCGGACAATTCTGGGAGCGCTCCCAGCAGCGCCCTCCAGATTGCCATATTGTTTCCGGCGCATCAAGATAATGACATCGATGTTCTGTGATTCTCGACGAGCCGCCCGCGTAACAATTTCCGATCGACGATTTTTGGAAAATGGCGAAGGGCGACCGCCGAGGACCAACGCGGCACTCAACCGGCTCGCACCTTGTCGTAGGGCGCCGACCAGCGGGAACCGGCTCGGCGGATCGTCGGGGCGTTTCTTTTCGCGCGTCCGCGCGTCGGGCAGTTCAGTCAGAACATCGTATGAGCGGCCGACTGCGCACCGGCGTCACCGAATGCGTACCCGGGTCTGGTGTACCACGCCCGGAAACCCGGAACCGCGAGATGCCTACCGATAGCCCGCCGCCGTGATGTCGGCCCTGTGCTTCCCAGGCGAGCTCCTGATTCTCACCGCACGGACCACTGCTGATTGGCGCCCCCGTTGCAGGACCACAGGTTGAGCCTGGTGCCGTTGGCGGTGCCCGCACCGGTGGCGTCCAGGCACAGTCCGGACTGGACACCGGTGACGGTCCCGTTGGAGTTGACGTTCCACTGCTGGTTGGCCTGGCCGTTGCAGTCCCACACGATGACGGCGGTGCCGTTGCTGGTGCCCTGCCCGTTGGCATCCAGGCACTTCGTGCCGCCGGACCCGGCCAGCTGCCGGCCCGACGTGTACGTCCAGCTCTGATTGGCGGCGCCGTTGCAGTCCCACAACTGGGTCGCGGTGCCGTTGGCGGTGGTGCCACCCACCACGTCCAGGCACCGCCCGGACTGGGCGCCGACGATCCGCGAGGTGACCGGGCCGGCCGAGCCGAACTGGCTGAAGAAGCTCCACACCACCGGCCGCGTCCACGACCGCTCGCCAGGGTTGTAGTCACCGGCCGATCCGTCCACCGGGCCGGGGGTGTGACCGGCGTCGAAGGCCGCCCATGCCACCGGGTAGCCGGCCCGGCAACCCTGGTAATAGGTGACGGTGTGGGTGAGGCTGCCCTGCGCCGGTTCGGGCGGGTTCTGCGCGGTGCAACTGTTGTTCCGGACGAACCGGTCCCGCAGCGAGCGGCCGTTGGAGATGCTCAACACCGGGTCGCGCAGACCGTGCAGCCCGAGGTACGCGATCGGCTGCGTGCCCCCGCTGCAGCCGCTGAGCTGGCCGCCCGAGTAGACCGCGACCGCCCGGAAGACGGTTGCCCGAGCGCAGGCGATGGCGTAACTCATTCCGCCGCCGTAGCTGAAACCGAGCGAGAACAGCTGGGACGAGTCCACACACAGGCCGTTCTCGATCAGGTTGACCATGGCGTCCACGAAGGCCAGATCCTCACCGCCGGAGTTGGCCCACCCGTTGTTGAGGCCCTGCGGCGCCACGAAGATCGCACTGTTGTCGGCCAGCGCCCGGAGCCCGTAGTAGGACCAGGGATAACCGCTGGTGCCACCACCGTCCACATCGCTGGCGGTGCCGCCGTTCCAGTGGAAACCGAAGATCAGGCGGTACTGGCGGTTGCTGTCGTAGCCGTCCGGGATGCGCAGGATGAACGTACGGTTCTTGCCGCCGCTCTGAATCGTGCGCGTGCCGCTGGTCAGGGCGGGGCTCTTGCCGCAGCCGGCGGTGGCCGCGACGGTTCCGGTGGACGGGGGCAGCGTGCCGGCCGACGCCTGCGGCGCCACGGTCACCCCCGGGCCGGCGATCAGGAGGGCGGCGGCGAACGTCCCTTTCCACCGGGAAAGGAATCTGACACGAGCCACGGGGATCTCCACTTCCTGCAGTGGTACAGAGGGGGAATCTTCTCGGGCCGGGGTGGCGCGCCCTGCGCCCTGCATCGAAGACATCATACGTATGATGTCAACGGCGCTCGGCACGTGGGCGAGCTCGGCGGCGGCCGGCGCGGGTTGCTGTACGACGCTCCGGTCGGTCGACTAGCAGGTCATCAGACGTCATACGTTATTTCTCTGATTGACCGCAGTCAATACGTAACCTCGCCGCAACACGCCCGCCCGCCCACCTGACACTTTCTCCACGACGAACCTGAAGATCATCTGCCCATTGCGGCATATTCGGGTCGGCCGAAATTCCGGTATCCGACCCGCATTCAGGCACGCCCCGGGCCGGTCGGGCCGACGCCGGGAACGAGCGCTTCGGCACCCCGGGCTCGGCCGGTGCGGCCGAGCCCGCCCTCGGCAGGCACCTCGGCCCGCGCAATCTTGATCCAAGTCGGTCGATTGACTAGCCGTAACCCAGCGGTAACAATGAACGCTGTGGGAGCGCTCCCACACGTCGGTCCTCACCGTTCTGCGAAGTTGGGAAGGAACCTCCGTGACTCCATACCTGCGCGGGCGGGTCACCGCGCTGACCGTGGCCGCCGCGGCGGCCACGCTGGCGCTCACGTCCTTGACGGTTCAACCGGCCTCGGCCGAACCGACGCAGCACATATCCAACGGCGACTTCACGACGGGCACGACCGGCTGGTGGTCCACCGACAACGCGCCTCTTTCCGCCACCGGTGGGCAGCTCTGCGCCGAGGTTGCCGGCGGCACCACCAACGCCTGGGACGTCAGCCTCGGCCACAACGGCATCCCGCTGGTGAACGGCGCCGCCTACGAGCTGAGCTTCCGCGCCCACGCCAGCGTGCCGGTGACCGTCCGGGCAAACGTCCAGATCAACGAGGCGCCGTACACCACGGCGCTGTCCCGGGCGGTCGCGCTGACCACCGAGGCGCAGACCTTCGAGTACGCCTTCACCTCCAGCCTGGACTCGGCCAACGGCACACTGACGTTCCAGCTCGGCGGCAGCGCCGACCCGTTCAGCTTCTGCCTGGACGACGTCTCCCTGACCAGTGACGCCCCCACCCCGCCGGCCGGCCCGGAGCAGCTGGAGAACGGCGACTTCGCCGACGGCACCGCGGGCTGGTACTCCTACGGCACCACGGCGACCGGGGTCGACGACGGACAGCTGTGCGCCACCGTGCCTGCCGGGCTGCCGAATCCGTGGGACGCCGGCATCGGGCAGAACAACGTCGCGTTGAAGGCCGGATCCTCGTACACGCTGTCGTTCGACGCCACGGCCACCCCGGGCGCCACCGTGCGGGCCGCGGTCCAGCTCGGCGCCGAGCCGTACGCGTCATATCTGAGCCGCGACGTCGCGCTGACCTCCGCCCGGCAGCACCTGGAGTACACGTTCACCGCTGCCGAGGACACCACCGCGGGCCAGGTCGCCTTCCAGGCCGGCGGCGCGACCGCGGAGTACCGGCTGTGCCTGGACAACGTGTCGTTGATCGGCGGCGAGGCGGAGCCGCCGTACGTACCGGAAACCGGGCCCCGGGTCCGGGTCAACCAGGTGGGTTACCTGCCGGACGGACCGAAGAACGCGACTCTGGTCACCGAAGCCACCGAGGCGCTGGACTGGCAGCTCAAGAACGCCGCCGGTGACGTGGCCCAGTCGGGCCGGACCAAGCCGCGCGGGGTGGACGCCGCGTCCGGCCAGAACGTCCACACCATCGACTTCTCCGCCTACACCAGAGCGGGGACCCGTTACACGCTCGTCGCCGACGGGCAGACCAGCCACCCGTTCGACATCTCCAGTACCCTCTACAAGCAGCTGCGGTCGGACGCCCTGCAGTTCTTCTACATCCAGCGCAGCGGCATCGCGATCGACGGCGACCTGGTCGGCGAGCAGTACGCGCGCCCGGCCGGCCACCTGGGCGTGGCCCCGAACAAGGGCGACACCGACGTGCCGTGCCGGGCCAACTCCTGCGACTACCGGCTGGACGTGCGCGGCGGCTGGTACGACGCCGGCGACCAGGGCAAGTACGTGGTCAACGGCGGTATCGCCGTGCAGCAGCTGATGAGCAGCTTCGAACGCACCAAGACCGCGGCCACCGCCGCGCACGGTGCCGGGCTGGCGGACAGCACGCTGCGGGTGCCCGAGCGGGGCAACCAGGTTCCCGACATCCTCGACGAGGCCCGCTGGGAGCTCGAGTTCCTGATGCGCATGCAGGTGCCGGCCGGCAAACCGCTCGCCGGGATGGCCCACCACAAGATGCACGACGCCAACTGGACCGGCATTCCGATGCAGCCCCAGAACGACCCCGAGCAGCGCGAGCTGCAGCCGCCGTCGACGGCGGCCACGCTGAACCTGGCGGCCACCGCGGCCCAGTGCGCGCGACTGTTCGCGCCGTACCACGCGGCGTTCTCGGCCAGGTGCCTCACCGCCGCCCGCACCGCGTACGCCGCGGCCAAGGCCAACCCGGCGAAGCCGGCGCAGGACCTGGGCGGCGGCGGTGGCGGGTACGGCGACGACGACGTCTCCGACGAGTTCTACTGGGCCGCCGCCGAGCTGTACCTGACCACCGGCGAGGCGGCGTTCCTGACCGACGTGACCGCGTCCAGGCACCACACGGGCGACGTCTTCGCCGCCACCGGCTTCGGCTGGGGCAGCACCGCGGCGCTGGGCCGGCTCGACCTGGCCACGGTGCCCAGCGCACTGCCGGCCGCCGACCGGCAGCGGATCCGCCAGTCGGTGGTGACCGCCGCGGACACCTATCTCGCGACCCTCAACGCCCAGGCGTACGGGTTGCCGATGCCGGGCAGTGCGGGCAGCTACTTCTGGGGCGCCAACAGCAACATCCTCAACAACGTCCAGGTGCTGGCGACCGCGTTCGACCTGACCGGCGCGGCGAAGTACCGCGACGGAGCGGTGCAGGGCGTCGACTACATCTTCGGCCGCAACGCGCTGAACCAGTCGTACGTCACCGGCTGGGGCGAGAAGGCGTCGCAGAACCAGCACACCCGGATCTACGCCCATCAGAAGGACGCCGCACTGCCGCACCCGCCGGCCGGATCGCTGGCCGGGGGCGCGAACGCCGGGCTGGACGACCCGTACGCGAAGGATCTGCTCACCGGTTGCAAGCCGATGTTCTGCTACGTCGACGACATCGAGTCGTACGCGACCAACGAGATCGCCATCAACTGGAACTCCGCCCTGGCCTGGGTGGCGTCCTTCCTGGCCGATCAGGAAAAGGGTGAGCCGGCCCCGGCGGCGTCCTGCCGCGCCAGCTACACCAATTACGGCGACTGGGCGGACAAGACCGGGTTCACCGCGCAACTGGCGGTCACCAACACCGGCACCACGACCATCGACGGCTGGGCGGTGCGCTTCGCCTTCCTCGGCGGCCAGCGCCTCCGCGAGGCGTGGTCGGCCGACGCGGCACAGTCCGGCGCCACGGTGACTGCCCGGGCCACCACCACGAACCAGCGCATCCGGCCCGGGGCAACGGTGTACTTCGGCTTCAACGCCACCACGCCGGGCGGACCGAACCCGGCTCCGGAGCTGATCACCCTCAACGGGGCGGCCTGCGAACGGTCCTGACGGCATCCGCTGTCGGCATGGTGCCGACCCGGTTGCTCGCGAGCGGGTCGGCACCAGGGGCGGGTGCTGGAGAAAAAAGCTGCTCGATCCGACCGGATCCGGCCACCGGCACCGGCTGCGTGACACCCCGCTTGCACCACCTGGTCCGGCAAGCCACGGCAGCCGGCTTCCGCGAACCCTCATCCGGCTCCGCCGCGTCTGGACACCCGAAAGTCCTTCGCGACGATGCGCTGGTCGTGGACGCCGGCAGCCGCGGGTGAGCAGAGCCAGCGGATCGGCGGTCCCATGATCGTGGGGTCGAGCAGCCCGTCCACCGCGACCGGCACCATGCCGGTCGCCGTCGCGCCGCCGGGCAGCAGCAGGTTGACCGTGACGCCGGTGCCGGCCAGGTCGGCGGCCATGACGCGGCTCAGCGCCTCGGCTCCGGCGCGCGCCGGACCGTACGGGACGAAACCTTTCCGGACCATGGTCTCGTGGTTCATCGACACGTTGACGATCCGGCCGCCGCCTGCCTCCAGCATCCGCGGAACCACGGCGCGCGCGACGAGGAAGTAGCCGGTCAGGTCGGTCGCCACAAGATCACGGAAGCCGTCCGGGGAGACGTCCCAGAACGGCTGCGGCTCGGACATGAAGCGCGGATTGACCGTACGCATGCCGATGCCGGCGTTGTTGACCAGGACGTCCATCCCGCCCAGCTGGTCGTACGCCCGGGCCACCCCGCGCTCGACCGCGTGCTCGTCCCGGACGTCCATGCCGATGCCGACCGCGCCGATCGTCGCCGCGGCGTCGTCCGCCCGCCCGGCGTCGCGGCCGGTGAGCGCCACGCGCGCCCCGGCGTCGACGAGGGCCGCGGCCATCGCGGCGCCGAGGCCGCTGGTGCCGCCGGTGATGAGCACGCGGACGCCGTCCGCCCGCAAGTCGCTGTCGCCGTCCGCCCGCAAGTCGCTCATGAGCAAAGCGTAGGCCGGCGGCGAAGGGGGCGTGGCCGGAGGTTTGCGCCGGCTGGCCATGATGAGAGCATGAGTGATCTTGCCGTGCTGGCCGACCGGACCGTGGAGAAGCTCGCCCGGAAGCGGCCCGGTGTGGTGGTCGCGGCGATCACTCGGGAATCGGAGGCGGTCCGCGGCGCAGGCGGCCTCGACGGGGCCACCCGGTTCGAGATCGGTTCGCTCACCAAGGTGTTCACCGCGCTCGCCCTGGCCCGCCTGGTGCGGTCCGGCGCACTGCGGTTGGATCAGCCGCTCGGCGAGCTGCTTCCGGTGCCCGCCGGCTGCCGGATCACGCTGCGGCAGCTCGCCACGCACACCTCCGGGCTGCCTCGGTTGCCGACCGGGATGCTCCTCGGCGCGCTGCTGCACCCCGGCAGGCCCGACCCGTACGCCGAATGCTCCGAGGAATTCGTGCT
The DNA here is from genome assembly GCF_016862395.1 of Actinoplanes siamensis. Classification (GTDB taxonomy): domain Bacteria; phylum Actinomycetota; class Actinomycetes; order Mycobacteriales; family Micromonosporaceae; genus Actinoplanes; species Actinoplanes siamensis. Next base: position 135,663 of record NZ_BOMW01000004.1, read on the forward strand.
GCGGGCCTTGGCCCGCAGCCGTACGCGACCGGCCGGCCGCGTACGGTACTCCAACTTCGGCGCCGGACTGCTCGGGCTGGCGCTGACTCGCCACGCCGGCCTGGACTACTCCGGACTGATCACGGCTGAGCTGGGTTCGCCGTTGCGACTGACCGATACGGATACCTCCGGCCTGACCACGCCGGGGCACCGGGCCAATGGACGTCCGGCTGCGCCGTGGCACCTCAACGCGCTTGCCGGCGCGGGCGGTCTCCGGTCGACCGCCGGCGACCTGGTCCGGTTGGTGCGGGCGCACCTCGGGCCGTCCCCGCTGTCCGAGGCGATTCAGTTGGCGCTGTCCGTGCAGGAGCGGGCCAACCCGTTCTTGAGCGTGCACCTGGGTTGGATGTCGCGCCGTCTGACGGGTGGCCGCCGCCAGTACTTCCACAACGGCGGCACCGGCGGGTTCACCTCGTTCGCCGGATTCGACCCGGCGGCCGGAGTCGGCGTGGTGGCGCTCAGCTCGACCGCTCGGTCGGTCGACGGTCCCGCCGTCGAGCTGCTCACCGAGCTGTCCGAGAGTGCCTGACCGCGCTGCGATCGGCGCGGGCTCCGGATGCGGACCGTGGTTCTCCGGATTCTCGTACCGGTCCCGGTTTGACTCTCCCCTTGCAGGAGGATGCAGGCTGTCCGGGTGGCACAGTTACTGACGGTCGGGGAGTTCTCCCGGCTGACCCACTTGACGGTCAAGGCATTGCGGCACTATCACGAGGCCGGAGTCCTGGAGCCGGCGTCGGTCGACCCCTCGACGGGCTACCGCTACTACACGGCGGAGCAGGTCGATCTCGCCCAGCTGGTGCGCCGGCTGCGCGAGGTCCGGATGCCGGTCGCCGGCGTACGACAGGTGGTGTCGACGGCCGATCCCCTGGCCCGGGAATCGATGATCGCCGCCCACCTCGACGTCCTGCGACAGGAGTTGACGGCGACCGCGGCGGCTGTCGGGTCGTTGCGGGCGCTGCTGGCCGGCGGCGCCACTGATGAGCTGACCTTCCGGCAAGCCGGGGAACAGCAGTGTCTGATGATCGACGGGCACGTCGATCAGGACAGCCTGACCGCGTGGTGCGCGATGGCGTACCCGTTGCTGTACGCCGTGGCGGGCCGGTGGGGTCTTGCGCCGAGCGGGCCGAGCGGGGCCCTGTACGCCTTCGAGTGGTTCCAGGTCGGGGGTCAGGTGACAGCGTTCCTGCCGGTCGCCGCGCCCGGGGCCGGCCAGCGCGGCTGGCGTGCGGACGGAGGCCAGGTGCGGTGGGGTGCGCTGCCCGCCCAACGGTTGGCGGTCGCCGTGCACGCCGGGCCGTGCGGCGATCTGGACCGCACCTACGGTGCTCTGGGCCGTCAGGTGCTCGGACGCGGTATCGGGGCCCCCGGGCCCGTCCGCGAGCTCTACCTGGTCACATCCGCCGACACCGACGACCCGGACCAGCTGCGGACCGAGGTGTGCTGGCCGGTCACCGGCCCACCGTCCTGACCGTGCCCGCGTCGTACCCCACATCATCAATCTCGTGCAAGGAGTGCCCGATGCCCCTGTCGATCGCACAGATCGTCGTTGACTGCGCTGACGCGCAGAAGCTCGCCGAATTCTGGGCGCAGGCCCTCGGCCGCCCGGTCGACCCGGATGCCAGCTCCGACTTCGCCACCATCGGTCACGGGGCGTCAGCCACCGGCAGCGCCCCGGCGCTGATGTTCATCAAGGTTCCCGAGCCCAAGCACGGCAAGAACCGGATGCACTTCGATCTGGCCGCCCGTCAGGTGCCGGACTGGCAGAGCGAGGTCGACCGGCTGCTCACGCTCGGCGCCACCCGGGTCGATGAGCATCAGGCCTTCGGCTGGCACTGGATCACCATGCGGGACCCGGAAGGCAACGAGTTCGACCTCGGCGCCGGCGCCGCGACCCCATGACCTCCCGATCCCGCGCCGGCCGGAGCCCGGTGTGACTGCCCGGCCAGGTCGGCCGCGACCTGGGCGAACCTCTCGTCATCCGGATCGGACACGGCCACGCCACCGATCGTGCGCAGCTCCAGCAACCGCCAGCCGAGCCGCCCGAGCACGGCGAGCCGGGTGCGCGGGTCACGGCCCGCCCCATCGCCGACGCCGCACAGCGGCAGGGCCGTCACGAGCCGGGGTTCCGGCGTGCGGCGCACCGTTTGGCGTCGGCGAGCAGGCGTACGACGTCGGCGTTCACGGCCAGGCGATCGGTGACCGTGGCCGACTCCTGACCGCCGGCCGTGGCGAAGTAACGGTAGGCGTCGGCGACGCACGCTCCGAGCGCATCGTCGAGGAAGACCGCGTGACCGCGGCGGCGTCCGTCATCGACGACGAGTTGCGCGTGGTGGTCCGCCTCGCTGCCGGGGTACCAGCCGGTGAGGGTGCCGCCGGTGAACCGGGCATGAACGCGGCGCTCGCGCACCGGTGAGGTCAGATCGGAGTCGATCCGGGTTCGCACGCCGCCCCGATGGGCGACGGTGAGCCAGGCCGAGCCGAGCCGGGGCACGACCACGCCGCCCGCACGCAGGTCACCCCAGGCGGCGTCGCACACCTGACCGCCGCCGGCCAGCCGGAGCGCGGCTCCGAGCGAGTGCGGAATCTCCACGTCGAACGCGGTCGGATGCTGCTTGTCCCGCAGGCCACGATCGAAACGCGGCCTGCGCTGGCGGAAGGTGAGCGAGATCAGGCGGCCCAACATGCCGGAGGAAATGATCTTCTCGATGCGGCTGGTGAGCGTGCTGCTCAGCCATTGGCTCATCGGTACGACCTGCAGGCGGTGAGCGCCGACGATCCGCAGCAGCGCCTCCAGGCCGGCCTCGTCGACCGCCAGCGGCTTCTCGATCACGAAGCGCCGGAATCCGCAGGCGGCGAGAGCGGCCAGCACGGTGGCACGGCCCCGCGGCGGCATGCACACGTGCGTGACAGTCGTCGCCGGATCGAGGCGGGTGGCGGCTTCCGCCGGCGACGCCACGACTGTCACGCCGGCCGTCTCGGCCCTCGACCCGACTGCCGGATCCCAGCCCAGCACGGGGCGCATCGGATCGCGCAGCTCCGGCGGCAACCGGCGCAACGCCGGCAGGTGCAGGCCGGCCCCGGAACGGCCGAGTCCGACGATCAGGGAACCGCTCACCACAGACTCGGTCGCGCTACTTCGCGATTACTCACAGCCACAATCTTGTCGACAACAGCCCCGAAAAATGGATTCGACACGCTAATAGGACACAATATGACGCATCTTGACATCGCAGCGGTCACTCCGCAGACGTACCAGGCCATGTGCGCCTTCACCGCGGCAGCCGGACAAGGTCCCGATCCCGCCCTCGCCGCGCTGGCGAAGGTGGGGTCTCCCGGCCTTCGGCGAGCGCGAGCCGCAGGCGCTCGCTCTCGCCGAGGCGGTCACCCTGGCGGTCTCGGATCCACCCAAGCCCGAGGCGGCGCCGCGGGCGGCATGCTCCATCTTCGAGCCCGGCGAGCTGGCTCAGCCGCTGTGGATGATCACCGCCGTGGGCGGCGTGCGCGCGTCCGTACACCCGCACCTCGGTCAGACCCGCGTCACGAGCCGCTCGACCGTGCCGTCGTCCCAGAGCCGTTCGCCCAGAGCCAGTCGTTCGCCCTCGTCCGGGAACGAGGAAGCGAAGACATAGCCAGGATTTCTAATGCCATAAGTCATAGTATGTCCAGATATCATGGCACAGGTCCCATCCGTGGGTGCCTGGGAGAAAGGACGTCACCGCCATGCTGTTGCACCGACTCGCCGCGCCTCTCGCGACCGGACTGCTCCTCGCCGCAACCGCCGCGCCGGCCCGAGCGGCCGACCCGCGGCGCACCGCCGGGCCCGCCAAAGGGCAGATCGTCGTCTTCGCCACCGAACTGCAGACGGCCACGGTCTTCACCGACCCGCAAGGCTGCCAGCGGCTACCGCCGGGCGCGCATGTCGTCGTCAACCTGACAAACGTCTTCGCCAGGCTCTACGCCGACCCGTACTGCAAGGTGCCGGCGGTGCCGTTCGTGACGGTCAAGCCGGGATACGGCAGTCACGTGTCGGCCGTCGGCAGCCTGAAGACGGAACTCATGACGACGAGCGTGGATCCCGGGTGACCCGATGTTGTGAGGGTTGGTTGCAGGCCGTGGTGAGGCGGCCATAAAAGGCGAGGTCACTGTCGGCTCCGCTGGAAAACTGACCACGTGGTTCCGGGTGAGGGTCTTTCGGGGACCGCTGATGCCCTCGACCACGCCGACGGTCACCCCGGTCCACGGGGACCGGAGTCCAGACGCTGCGCGACGCCGTCCAGGTTGTCGAGCGGACCGCTCGGTGGCGCTCCTCGGGCGGGCGAAGTGGACGCCTCGCGCGCGCCGGTCAACCCCTTAGCGCATTGGCTCCTTGCGTCCTCTCCTCGAAATTGCCGAGGGTGGGGTGGCCGCTCGGCAGCTATGTCATGTCTCTTCCTCCTTTCCTCGGGTGTGGTTCCATGGCGCCTCGTCGCCCCGGCCGAAATCGGAGTCGAACGGCGCCTGTCCGGTGCCACGTACCACCACGACCGGGCAGTGCGCGTGCTGCACGCACTGCTGGCTGACCGAGCCGATCAGGGCGCCGGCGAACGAGCCGAGCCCGCGGCAGCCGAGCACCAGCAGGGCGGCGTGTGCCGACGCGTCGATCAGCACCTGCGCGGGGTGGCCCGGCAGGATGCTCTCGGCGACCTTGAGATCCGGCTGGCCCTCGCCGAGCACATCACGCACCGCGACGGACATCATCTTTCCGGCGGTTTCGGCCGGATTCTCCTCGGAGGGCACCACGGGCGCCCAGCCGTGGTAGGCCGGAAGATCCCATGCGGCGATCACGTGCAGGCGGGACCCGGTGAGTCGGGCCTGGCCGGCCGCCCAGCTCAGCGCCTGCCGGGCCGGCACCGAGCCGTCCATGCCGACGACGATGTCACCGTCGCGTACCTCGGAGCCGTTGATCTCCTCGATCCCAGGCATCACACACCTCCCGTGACGCTTCCAGCATGCGCCGGACAGGCGTCGTCGGTCAGGGCCGTTCGGCCCTGCTGACCTTCCCTCTGGGCACGCGACGATCGATGCAGGCGACGTGAGGGAGGAACCGTGCGGGTCCGTTCCCGCCCTCGAACACCGGTCACCGGCGGCGACGCGCCACCGCGGGACGCCGCCGAGCGACATCGGCTGGCGCAGCAGCTCGTCCCCTGGCAGGGCAAGTACCCGCAGGTGCCGGTGGAGACGGTGATCTCCACCGACAGCGCCGCCGCGATGTTGACCGAGATCTCGCACGGCACGCGACTGATCGTCGTCGGCAGTCACGGTCACGGGCTGTTCACCGGCACACTGCTCGGCTCCACCGCCGTCCAGCTGCTGCGCCACGCCGACTGCCCGGTGCTCGTGGTCCGCGGTTGACGGATAGGCAGCCACGGCCGCCGCGCGACCGGTCCGGAGCACACCGGCCCGCGGCTCCGGTCAGCTGGTCAGATGCGCCGGCCGGTGGGTCATCTGCTCGATGTCGGCCGCGGTCACGTCGAGCAGCTGGTACGCCAGGTCGGCGAGGGCTCGTGCGGTGGCCAGCTCGGCGCCGATCTCCGGCACCTCCCGGTCGCGGGGCGCCCGGTGCGCGACGCCCTCGCCGTGCATGCGCGGCTCGGCCTCGCCCTGCAGTACCGCGACGGCACGGGTGCGGCGTTCGTCCTCGTGCTCGTCGATGTTGATCTCGACGGTCCAGTTCCTCGTGTGGGTCATCACTCGCTCCCTTCTGGTTCTCCTTGCACATGACAGCCGTGTGCCGGGTCACCGCACAGTGCCGTTGGTCCCGTTCTTGGTCCCGATCTCCCCCACCGGCACCTGCCTTCGGCGCCACCATCACGGGAGGGAGGCATGGGGCTGGGCGGCATGACCGGAGCCCTCGATCTCAACAGTCGACGAAATTTGCGGCGCCCGTCGCGCCAAGGCTCGTGAAATCCGACATACATTTACCATTTACGATGCACCTACCCCGCCCTCCGGCCCGGGTGCACCCGGCGCCCCACCCCGTTACAGTTCGACAAGGGTCAACGTAAGGAAAGTCGATGTTGCGGATGGCTGTGATGGGCGCCCATGGAACAGGAAAAACCACACTGGTCTCCCAGCTTTCCAAGATCCTGCAAAAACCCGTCGTGACGGTGCAGGGAATTCCCCGCCAGCTGATCCGGGAGGGGTACAAATTCGGTGACAACCTTGAGCTCGACGCCGTCGCCGCGTACTTCACCGAACAGCGCCGCCGGGAAGTCGACGGTCAGCGGCTGAGGGCAGCCACCCTGCTCACCGAACGGACACTGCTCGACGCCGTCGCCTACGAACGGGCGAACCGGAGCATGTTCGGTCGTGGCTGCTTCAGTGCTGATCTATCGGCCTTCATGACCCGGGTGGCGTTCGACCACCTGAACACCTTCGATCTCGTCGCATACTGCCCGATCCTCTTCCCCCTCGAGGACGACGGCATCCGGGGTGGCAGCGAGGAGTACCAGCGATCCGTCGACCGGGAATTGCGATCACTTTTGGCCAGCGAGTCGATTGACGTGCCCACCACCGTGGTGACCGGTCCCGTCCAACAGCGTGTCCGACAGATCCTGGAGACGCTCGACGCGTTCGATCGCGGCCCATGAGCGGGCCGCACCGGACTTCGGAGGTACAGGTGGTTGTCTTCTGGGCCAGCCCTCGCGGCACCGGGGCCGGCGATTGCCGGGGGATCGGCGGTCGCGATGAATCCTGATTACTTGGCGACTCTGGACGCGCTCCGCCGAGCCTTCGGTCCGGCCAGCGAGACTCCGCTGCTCGTCGACATCATGGCCAAGCATTTCGGGCGACCTGGCACGATCTCGATGCTCGACGTAGGGATAGGCAACGGTGTCTCGGCCCGGAAGGTGGCCGAAGGGCTGTCGCGGAACGGAATCCACGTCGAGTTGACCGGGATAGATCCGTATCTTCCGCCCTCGGCGTACCAGCTGAACTGGCCGCGGAAACCACACCTGGCGGCTTCCGGACTGGCGTCCTTCGACCCGGGTAGCACTTACGATGTCGTCAATGCCACGCAATGTCTTTACTATCTCGGCGACGAGAGCGCCGCCCTCAGGAAGCTTGCCTCCCTGGTCTCACCGGGCGGGATTCTGACCATCACGGTATGGGACGACGGCTGCACCTTGAAAAAGATCCATGATGCTTACCTGGCACCCGGGCGGCCTTCGCCCTCCGGGATGGGCGTCAGCAGGGCGCTGGCCGGCGTGCCGTCGCTGACCGGGCCGTCCCAGGTCTATCGATTCGCCGGCACGATCCGCCTGGCCGGCAACGACGGCACGATCCTGGACGCGATCCTGGACATCGCCGGACGGGGAGCGGGAAGCACCGGAGAGGCACGCCTGCGGGCGAAGGCCTACCTGCGATCGCTCGGCACCACCGCTCCCCGCCGCAACGCCATCGTCACCGCCGGCCGGGCCGCGGAAGGGGCGGGGATCTAACTCACGACCTGCCACATGGGGAGCGGCTCGCCGTGCTTGGTGGTGTGCCCCGACACGCTGTCGAATTTCACCTCCGGCAGTTCGTCGGCGGCCGGACGGATGCACTGCTGGTAGTAGGAGTCGCTGATAAGAATCTGGTTGGCACCGGCAGCCGACATCACCCGTGCCGTCCAGTTCACCGCGTGCGAGATCAGCTGAGGGCCGCCCGAGTCGAAGAACACCCAGGTCGCCGGACCGCTGTTGATGCCGAAGCGCAGCTCGTACCCGCGTAGTTCCTCGTACATCCGCTTCAGCCGCAGGGCGACACGAATCGGTGACAACCTGCTCGTGACTTTCCGGAATCCGACGAAGACGCCGTCGCCGGTGAGGAGTGTCGCGATGTCCGCCGGGTCCTCGACGGCCAGCACTTCCTCATGCCTCAGCGAATCGAGCAGATCACGGAAGATGGTGTACTGCTGCCGATCAGTACGCTTGCTGAAGTCGACCGTGTCGATTCCGAGCAGGTACACGTTCTCCTGGGACTCTCCGAGTATCGCCGGTAGAGGGCTACGCAAGACCGACCCCTTTCTTCTCCTTCTGGACGTTGGTACGAAAATCTTCGACGGACGTGGCGACCGGTCCGCCGAGAACAGCCGCCCGACGAGGGATCCCTCGGCTCGCCGTTCGGCTCCGAGAAGCTGCTGGAACTGCTGGTGTCGCCGACGCTGAGAAAACATGCTGCGTGCGATGGCGAGCCGGACGACGGGATCCCGCTCGCGGACGTACCAGCCGGACAACTCGTCCGCGAAATCGGCGCTGAAACTGGTATCGATCAGACCGAGGGCCAGGCCCTCGCGTACCGCCGGCGCCTCGTCACTCATCCCCTGCCGGACAAGATCGATGTAGGGCAGCAGATTTGCCCGGTCCTTCAGAAGCACCCGCAGATACCACCGGCGGACGCTGGAGGGGAACTTCGCGAAATCCTGAGGATAGAGAGGTATGTCGGCGATTCGCCCGTGCGGGTCGTTGTGGATCGCCCACACGGCATACTCGGTCACGCTGGCCGTCGAGCCCGAGACGAGATCGGCGAGCACCTCCTTGGGCAGGACGGACGGATCCCGCCCATATCGGAGGCTGATCCACCGATGCAGCAGCGGATCGTCATCGTCCATGGCTTTCCGCAGCACTGAGCGTTCGACAGGCGCGCTCACCTGGAAATATCCGGCAGCGAGCTGGATGGCCACGGCGTCCGGATCGATCCCGACACCGGCCAGGTTTCGCCGGGCGAAGGCCCGGCCGGCGACGACATGCAGTGCCCCGGCGGCCCAGCTGATGTTCTCCGGATCGGTGTCCACTCCGTCCAACTGCCCGATCAGCCAGGGCGCGAGCTGCCCTATTCTGAGAAGCGCGACAAGTTTGTAGAGCCACCGCCGAACATAGCGATCAGTCGAGCCTTTCAGGTTCACGATCGCCGCGTACAGCCGGGGGTCCCGGCTGAGATCGACACGCTGGCCGGCCTCGATCGCATAACACAGCCGTTGCAACGCGTTCTTCACCAGGATGTCGTCACCGCTGGCCAACAGGGCCAACAGCTCTGCGCCGCTGGGAAGCGCCATGACGGGATCCAAGTCCGAGGAGGGATTCAGCCGAGGTCGGTGTGCTTCGTGGCGCCGGGCTCGGGTGGACGCCCGGCGGCCGGTCGTAGGCAGCGTTCCGATGGACGATCAGTAGTGGGATTCCGTGGATTCGGGTTGCTCTGTCAACCCCTGCCAGTCCCCCGCGGTGGCGCGATTCTTGCCCTCGAGATGCCAGGAGTGGGGGTTCGTGCGCAGCAGCGACTCGTAGAGTTCCACCGCCGTCTTCGTGCGGAGTTTCGTGTTCACGCCGTCACGGATCGGCTTGAACATCTCGGGCAGGCGGCTTCCCGTGGCGGCGAGCTCGCGGAGTTCGAAATCGACGTCCAGGGTGTCGGCGTCCTTGACGATGCGCGCCTCCAGGCTGGACTGCCGCTCATATTCCTGCCAGAGCTCCTGGATCCACTCCAGCGACGTGTCGGCAGTCATGTCCCCGAGCGCCTTGGCCTCGTGCCTCTCGGTGTAGAGCCGGGACATGTAATGGACGTCGCCGGTCCGCGTCTCGGCCGCATCGTGGACCAGAGCCATTTGAACGACCTTGCCGCAATCGGCCCCCTCTCGGCTGGCGATTGCCAGGGAAATCCACGCCACTCGCATCGTGTGCTCGGCGACGTTGGCAAAACTGATTCCGCCGAACTGATTCCAGGTCCGGGCCAGATGCCGCATGGTGCCGATCTCGAACATGAGCTGAGTGTCGCGCTGAAGGTCCATTGAATATCAGCCAATCGGTAGGTGTCGGCCCCCGCTGCTGAGGAGCGCGGGCCCGGGCCAAGCAGGGTTCCATGGGTTCTGAACAGGGCCGGCACCAGGCTTGGCCGTCCAATCGGCCTGAGACGACCGGCGCCCGTGGTCGCGCGTATTCTCATGATTCACGAATTGCCGGCGACCGCCCCCCTCGGTGTGGCTGCACATGCGACGGGGAGAACTCTAGGGCAGGCGGGCGTCCGGCGAAAGCGACGCGTGCGCACCGGCGAGTCCCCCGTTTCCACCACGGGGAACGCCACTCCGGCCGCATGCCGGGTGAAGATCGGAATGGCGCGCTGACAACGTCAGGGACCAAAGAACTGTCGCATACTGATCAGTGCGGGAACGAGCCGCCGGAGATTCTCTCAGTCGCCGGCCGGGAGGGTCACGGCAGCCGCCGGGTCACCAGCCGGGGCGCGCCGCGGCCCGGATGTTCGACCAGCGCCACGGACCGGCCGTCCGGGGACAGCGCGGGTGCGTCGAAGTTCCCCGTGGTCAGCGATGTGGTGGATCCGTCCGTCAGGCTCACCACCGCCACGCCCTGGTCACCGACGACGACGGCGCGGTCGCCGGTGACCGCCAGGCCGCGCGGCGCGGTGACGTGGCCGCCGACCAGGCGGATGCGCTTGGCGGTGAGGTCCACCTCGTACAGCTGCCAATCGCTGGTCTCCCCGCTGGAGGCCAGCACCACCACCTTGCTCATGGTCGGCGCCGGCGCCGGGAAACCGATCGCGCCGGTGGCGGCGCAGCTCTCCGGCGGCGGCGTCGCGAAGGCGGCGTCGAGGTCCCACGGGAGCAGCGCGGCCGGTTCGAGCGCCGGCATCCGCTGCCGGCCCTTGCGGTCCAACGGCGCGAGGCCCGTGCAGCCATCGACGTCGTACGTGGTCCAGCCCCGCCCCTCCGCTTCCGACCAGATGCCGTCGGCGCCGCCGTCGAGCGCGGGGAGACGGCGGACCGCGCTGGTCGGCGGGTCGACGCCGGTCGGCGGGTCGATCGCGGCCAGATAGGTGGGCTTGTTCTCGTACGGGCAGTCCATGACCGCGCCGAGACCGCCCTCCGGGAGCCGGCGCAGACTTCGCGGATAGGGCTCCTGGCACCACGAGGCGTTGGCGAAGTGGATCGGCTCCTGCTCGGGGTGACCGGGAATGGTCCGGTAGAGCTGGGCCGCCCCGCCCAGCCGGCCTGGTTCGTTGGCCAGGTAGTAGACCCCGTCCGGGAGCCAGACCACCGGGCCGGCCGGGTACCCGGCCTCGGCGGTCGCGCCGTCCACCAGCAGCCCCGCGGTTTCGTCGTCGCAGGCCGAGACCAGCAGGGCCAGCAGGCACAGGGTCGCGCCCAGCAACCGCGCTCGAACAGCCATCGTCCTCATTCCGTGGGCGGACCCCGGGCCACCTAATCATGGAGCAGCGCGGGGTGTGTGCTCAGGGCGTGCCGGCCGCGTGTGATCAGGATCCCGGGTGTTTTCGCCGGGCGGCGGGATAAGAGTGGGGTGACTACTGGAGAAAGGAGGTACCCGATGGCCAGGACGTGGTTCATCACCGGCACCTCGCGCGGCTTCGGCCGGGAATGGGCCGAGGCCGCCCTCGACCGCGGCGACCGGGTCGCCGCGACCGCCCGTGACGTCTCGTCGCTCGACGACCTCGTCGCCAAGTACGGCGACCGGGTTCTGCCGCTGCCGCTCGACGTGACCGACCGGGGGGCCGCGCTCGCCGCGCTCGCCCGGGCGTTCGAGCACTTCGGGCGTCTCGACGTGATCGTCAACAACGCCGGCTACGGCCAGTTCGGCATGATCGAGGAGATCAGCGAGCAGGAGGCCCGCGCGCAGTTCGAGACGAACGTGTTCGGGGCGCTGTGGATCACCCAGGGCGCGCTGCCGTACCTGCGGGACAGCGGCGGCGGCAACATCATCCAGGTGTCGTCGATCGGCGGGATCTCGGCGTTCGCCAACATCGGCATCTACAACGCGTCGAAGTGGGCGCTGGAGGGCTTCAGCCAGGCGCTCGCGCAGGAGGTGGCCGCCTTCGGCATCAAGGTGACGCTTGTCGAGCCAGGCGGGTTCGACACCGACTGGGGCGGCTCGTCGGCGAAGCACGCGACGCCGCTACCGGTGTACGACGGGGTGCGCGAACAGGCCGCGGAGGCGCGCAAGGGCCGGGTGGCGAGCCCGGGCGACCCGGCGGCCACGCGCTCGGCGATCCTGAGGATCGTGGACGCCGAGAACCCGCCGCTGCGGGTCTTCTTCGGGACCGCGCCGCTGGGCATCGCGACTGCCGACTACGAGTCCCGGCTCGCCGAGTGGCGGGAGTGGGAGCCGGTCTCCGTCGAGGCCCAGGGCACGAAGAGCTGATCGGCGCGGGCGCCGGGCCGGCCCCGCCGAGGGGCGGCCCGGCGCCGTGCGGGCCGAGGATCAGGCCGACCGGCGCGACCGGCGCCCGGCCAGCGCCCAGGCAGCCGGCAGCAGACCGGCCGCCAGGGCCGCCTTGACCGCGTCGCCGAGCAGGAACGGGGTCAGGCCCTGGCTGATCGTCTGGCTCAGCGTGAGGTCGGCCGCGACCGCCAGCCAGGCCAGGCCGGCGCCGTAGATGAGCACCTCACCGGCGAGCATCGCGGCGACCGAGCGGGGCACCGAGCGGTCCGCGCCGCGCTCGGCCAGGAAACCGCAGAGCGTGGCGGCCAGGAAGAAGCCGACCACGTAACCGAACGACGCGCCCGCGTAGCCGCTGCCGTGCCCGGTGAACCAGGGCACACCAAGCACGCCGGCCACCGCGTACAGCGCGATGGTGGCCGCCGCCCGGCGCATGCCGTAGGCGGCGCCGATCAGCAGCACGCCCAGGGTCTGGCCGGTGATCGGCACCGGGGTGCCCGGGATGTGCACCGCCACCTGGGCGAGCAGTCCGACGAAGCCGGCGCCGCCGGCGACCAGCGCGATGTCGCGGGCCAGAGCGCCCGGGACAAGGTCGGCCAGCACGATCGGCCGGGGCCGGTTCAACGCGACGGTCTGTGACATGGAAACCTCCGGAGGATGACTGTTCCAGGTGATCATCGGACAGGGACGGCGGCCGGCTTCCTCCGGGGGCGCTGGAAGGTGCGCCGTCGCATAGTCGACCACCGCGGTGGCGTCCGGGGCGAGTTCGCCGGGACGGCCGTCTTCGACGACGAGCTGCGCTACCGCGAGGAGGGCGAGTTGCGGTTCGGCGGACATCACGGTCCGGCAACCCGGAACCTGCGGTACGTCGACCGCGGCGCCTTCGTCCTCGACGTGCTGTTCCAGGACGGCCGCGAGTTCTACCGCCTCGACCTGAGCGACGGCGCCTGGTCGGCCGAGCACCCGTGCGCGGCCGACACGTACCGGGTGACCGGGCGGATCACCGGGCCGGACAGCTTCACCGAGCGCTGGCACGCCACCGGGCCGGCCAAGGACTACGAGCTGCTCACCACATTCGAGCGCGCCGGGCCGGTCGGGTAGGCCACCGGCTCCCTCAACGTCGGGGAAGGACGACGCAGACGGTGAGGCCGCCGCCCGGAGTGTCGCTCATCTCCAGCCACCCGGCGTGCGTGTGCACAATCCGGGCACAGGTCGACAGCCCGATCCCGTGGCCGAGGCCGTCACCGGGGTCGAGCCGGGTGAACGGCGCGGTGATCCGGTCCCGCTCCTCGACGGGCACACCGATGCCGTTGTCCGCCACGCACACCCGCACGTGGTCGGGACCGGTGCGCGCGGTCACGTCGATGCGGCAGGGCCGCCGCGGGTCACGGTACTTGACCGCGTTGCCGATCAGATTCTGCAGCAGGATCCGCCACTGGGTGACGTCGCCGATCACCGTGGGCATCGCCCCCACGGTGATCTCGGCGTGCGCGTCCGCGATCGGCACCGCGAGGTCGTCGAGCACCTGCCGGACCACGTCGGCCAGGTCCAGGTGCACGGCCTGGCCGGTTTCGGCGGTGGTGGCCTGCCGCAGCACGTCGTCGATCAGGGTGCCCATCCGCTGCGCCGCGGCGGAGATCCGATCGGTGCACCAGGAGGCGTCGGGGTCGGCGTTGACCGCCGGCAGCAGTTGCAGCTCGGCGGCATAGGACAGCACCCCGGTCAGCGGGCTGCGCAGATCGTGCGCGAGTTCGGCGGCGAACTGCCGCAGGGTCTGGTTGGCCCCCTCCAGCGCGGCGGCGGTGCGCTGCTGCTCACGCAGCAGGTCCGCGACCATGAACCCGTGCCGGCGCAGCTCCAGCACGTCGATGGCGATCCGCGCCAGGCGGTCCAAGCCCTGCCGCTGGGCCTCGTCCAGCACCCGGGGAGCCTCGTCGAACACGCAGAGAGTGCCGAGCACGAACCCGTCCGGGGCACGCAGCTGGCTGGAGCCGTAGAACCGGAACCGCTGCAGCTCCCCGGTGACGAACGGATTGTTCACGAACCGGGGGTCGGCGCTGGCGTCCTCGACGAACATCGGGTGCGGGGCGACCAGGGCCACCGAGCACATCGAGTCTTCCCGCCGGCACTCCGCCGTGTCGATCCCGACCGCGGCCACCTGGTACTGGCGCTCGGCGTCCAGCACGAACAGCACCGAGATCGGCACCTGGCACAGCTGCGCGGCCAGTTCCACGACCGTCTGCAGATTCGGTTCCGGGGGCCCGTCGAAGAGGTGGTAGCGGGCCAGTGCGGCCGCCTGCGCCCGCTCGTCCACCGTCCGCGCCCGGACCATCCGCCCACCTCCGCCCACCCCTTACGCCCAGCCTGGGGCGCCCGGGGCTTTCACCGTACGCCGGATCGTGCTCCCCCGGCGGCGGATCGGCGCATCCGGCCTGCCCGGCCGCCCTCGGCGGCCGCCGTCATCGGGCGTCACCGCCCGCGTCCAGCCAGCGCTCGATGCAGGTGAGCAGGTCCTCGGCGTCGACCGGCTTGGTGACGTAGTCGCTGGCGCCCGACGAGAGGCTCTTCTCCCGGTCACCGTGCATCGCCTTCGCGGTGACCGCGATGATCGGCAGGTCGGCGTACTTGGGCATGGCACGGATGGCGGCGGTGGCGGCGTAGCCGTCCATCTCCGGCATCATCACGTCCATCAGGATCAGGTCGATGTCGTCGTGCTGGGCGAGCACCTCGATGCCCTTGCGCCCGTTCTCGGCGTAGACCACCTCCATGCCGTGCAGTTCGAGGATGTTGGTCAGCGCGAAGACGTTGCGGGCGTCGTCGTCGACGACCAGGACCTTGCGGCCACCGAGGTTCTGCGCCACACCGGAGATGTCGGCGATCGTGTCGACAGGCGTCGGCGGGGGCACGACCGGCTGGCCGGCCTCCGTCGACAGGTGCAGGGTGATGCGCTCGCGCAGGTCGTCCAGGCTCGACAAGGACTCCAGCGGCCGGGTCTGGGCGAGCGCCTGCAGCAGGGTGTCGTTGCTCAGCGGCGCCTGCCGGGTGCGGAACACCAGCACCGGGAGCCCGCGCAGGTCCGCCTCGTCGTGCAGCGCCTTGAGGAAGTTCGGCCCGTTGTCTGCGGGCATCGTCAGGTCGAGCACCACGACGTGGAAGCGCTGGGCGCGCAGCTCGCCGATGGCCGCGTCCGGGTCGACAGCGGTCACCACGTCGGCCAGCCCCTGCGTCTCGGCCACCGCCGCCGCGGCGCCCCGGGCGATCAACGTCAGCAGCCCCTCGGCGTGGCTCTCGACCACCAGCAGCCGGCGCGGCGCGTCCGGCTCGGCGAACGGCGACGGCTGCGGGCCCGGATCCGCCGGGGCCGCCGCGACCACCGGCACCGGCCCGGTGATCCGCTGCACCGGCATGTAGAGCGTGAAGGTGCTGCCCCGGCCGAGCACGCTGCGCGCGCTGATCTCGCCGCCGAGCAGCCAGGCGATCTCCCGGCTGATCGACAGGCCGAGTCCGGTGCCGCCGTACCGGCGGCTGGTGGTGCCGTCGGCCTGCTGGAAGGCGTCGAAGATCGCGGTGAGCTGTTGCTCGGCGATGCCGATGCCGGTGTCGGTGACCCGGAACGCGATCACCGTCTCCTGCTCGGCCAGCGCCGGGGAGAGCTCGTCGCGCCGGGCCAGCTCGATACGCAGCCGGACGCTGCCGTGATCGGTGAACTTGACGGCGTTGGAGAGCAGGTTGCGCAGCACCTGGCGCAGCCGCTGCTCGTCGGTGAACAGCCCGAGCGGCACGTCGGCGGCGGTGGACACCTCGAAGTCCAGTCCGCGCGAGGTGGTCAGCGGACGGAACGTCGCCTCCACGTAGTCGAGCAGGTTGCGCAGCTCGAACGGTTCCGGGGCGATGTCCATCTTGCCGGCCTCGACCTTGGACAGGTCGAGGATGTCGTTGATCAGCTGGAGCAGGTCGGTGCCGGCCGAGTGGATGACCGTGGCGTACTCCACCTGCTTGGTGGTCAGGTTGCGGGTCGGGTTCTGGGCGAGCAGCTGCGCCAGGATCAGCAGCGAGTTCAACGGCGTACGCAGCTCGTGGCTCATGTTGGCCAGGAACTCCGACTTGTACTTCGAGGCCAGCGCCAGCTGCTGGGCGCGCGCCTCGAGCTCCTGACGCGCCTGTTCGATCTCCGAGTTCTTCGTCTCGATGTCGCGGTTCTGCCGGGCCAGCAGCGACGCCTTGTCCTCCAGCTCGGCGTTCGAGCGCTGCAGCTCCTCGGACCGGGCCTGCAGTTCCTCGGACCGGGCCTGCAGCTCGGCCGCGAGCCGCTGCGACTCGGTGAGCAGCACATCGGTACGGGCGTTGGCGACCATCGTGTTCACGTTGACGCCGATGGTCTCCATCAGCTGGTCCAGGAAGTCGTGGTGCACCTGGGTGAACGGCGCCATGCCGGCCAGCTCGATGACCCCGAGCGCCTGGTCCTCGACCAGGATGGGCACCACGACGACCTGCAGCGGCGCGGCCGAGCCGAGGCTGGAGGAGACGGTGAAGTACTCGGCGGGCATCCGGTCGACGACGATGCGCCGCCTGGCCACGGCGGCCTGACCGACGAGCGACTCGCCGAGGGCGTACCGCCGGCCGGCGCCGTTGTGCCCGTAACTGCCCACGACGCGCAGGTCCGCGCCCGTGCCGGTGTCGTCCACCAGCAGGAACGTGCCCAGCTGCGCGCCGACCAGCGGGACCAGCTCGTTCATCACCAGCGAGGCGACCACCTCGAGGTCACGGTGGCCCTGCATGAGCGAGGAGATCCGGGCCAGATTCGTCTTGAGCCAGTCCTGCTCCTGGTTGGCCCGGGTGGTCTCGCGCAGGGACTCCACCATGAAGTTGATGTTGTCCTTGAGCTCGGCGACCTCACCGGAGGCGTCCACGGTGATCGAGCGGGTCAGGTCGCCGGTGGCCACGGCGCTGGTCACCTCGGCGATGGCGCGCACCTGGCGGGTCAGGTTGCCGGCCAGCTCGTTGACGTTCTCGGTGAGCCGCTTCCACGTACCGGAAACGCCTTCGACCTCGGCCTGGCCGCCCAGGCGGCCCTCGCTGCCCACCTCCCGGGCCACCCGGGTCACCTCGGCGGCGAAGCTGGACAGCTGGTCGACCATGGTGTTGATGGTGGTCTTGAGCTCCAGGATCTCGCCCCGGGCATCGACGTCGATCTTCTTGGTCAGGTCGCCCTGCGCCACCGCGGTGGTCACCTGGGCGATGTTGCGGACCTGGCCGGTCAGGTTGTTCGCCATCGAGTTGACGTTGTCGGTGAGGTCCTTCCAGGTGCCCGCCACGTTCGGCACGCGGGCCTGACCGCCCAGCTGCCCCTCGGTGCCGACCTCCCGGGCCACCCGGGTCACCTCGTCGGCGAACGCGCCGAGCGTGTCCACCATCGTGTTGATCGTCTGCGCCAGGACCGCGACCTCGCCCTTGGCCTCCACGGTGATCTTCTTGCTCAGGTCGCCCTGCGCCACCGCCGTCGCCACCAGCGCGATGGACCGCACCTGGTTGGTCAGGTTGGAGGCCATCACGTTCACGTTGTCGGTCAGGTCCTTCCAGGTGCCGCCCACGTTGAGCACCCGGGCCTGCCCGCCCAGCCGGCCCTCGGTGCCCACCTCCCGGGCCACCCGGGTCACCTCGTCGGCGAACGCGGACAACTGGTCGACCATCGTGTTGATGGTCTCCTTCAGCTCCAGGATCTCGCCGCGGGCGTCGACCCGGATCTTCTGGGTCAGATCGCCGCGCGCCACCGCGGTGGTCACCTCCGCGATGCTGCGCACCTGGGCGGTGAGGTTGTCACCCATGACGTTCACCGACTCGGTGAGGTCCTTCCACGTGCCGGAGACGCCCTTGACGTCGGCCTGCCCGCCGAGCCGGCCCTCGGT
>NZ_BOMW01000005.1 GCF_016862395.1 Actinoplanes siamensis
AGCTCCAGGATCTCACCGCGGGCGTCGACGGTGATCTTCTGCGACAGGTCGCCGCGGGCCACCGCCGTGGTCACCTGCGCGATGTTGCGGACCTGATTCGTCAGGTTGCCGGCCATGAAGTTCACCGAATCGGTCAGGTCACGCCAGGTGCCCGCGACCCCGGGCACCTCCGCCTGCCCGCCGAGCCGGCCCTCGCTGCCGACCTCCCGGGCCACCCGGGTCACCTCGTCGGCGAACGACGACAGCTCGTCGACCATCGTGTTGATGGTGTTCTTCAGCTCAAGGATCTCGCCGCGGACGTCCACGGTGATCTTCTGCGACAGGTCGCCCCGGGCCACCGCCGTGGCCACCTGCGCGATGTCGCGCACCTGGTCGGTGAGGTTGCCGGCCATCGCGTTCACCGAGTCGGTCAGGTCCTTCCACGTGCCGGAGACCGCCGGCACCTCCGCCTGACCGCCCAGTTGGCCCTCCGTGCCCACCTCCCGGGCCACCCGGGTCACCTCCGAGGTGAACAGCGACAGCTGGTCCACCATGCCGTTGAAGACGGTGGCGATCTCCCCGAGCAGGCCGTCGCCGTCCTCGGGCAGCCGGGTGCCGAAGTCGCCGTCGCGCACGGCGGTCAGCCCCGCCAGCAACTGCCGCAGGTCACGATCGGCCACCGCGGCGCCCGCCACGGAATCGGGCAGGGTCAGGTCGTCGCCCACAGAATCTCTCCGCCACTCGTCGCATGCCCACCTCGCCGCTGCCCGGGTGGTGGCCGGCGTAAGTATGCATGCAGCGTTCCGGGTTCGCACAGGCGTTCGCCCACGCCAGGACGCCGAGCATCGGTGGAAGTTCACCGCGGCGGTCCGTGTAGTCTGCGGCCATGAACGCCGGCGAGCACCCGTGAGCGGAGCGGGCCCAGCCACCGAGCTGATCGATCGACGGTTCGCCCGGGATCAGATCACCACGCTGCGCCGCGACGTCACGCTGGCGGCACGGTCCGCCGGGCTCTCCGGTGATCGGCTCAACGGCTTCGTGCTCGCGATCCACGAACTGGTCACCAACGCCGTGCGGCACGGCGGCGGTCACGGCCACCTGATCCTGCGCCGGGAGGCGCACCTCCTGTCGTGCGACGTGACCGACCACGGTCCCGGCCTGGCCGACAGCACCCCCGGCCTGCCCGGCGCCGACTCGCCGGGCGGGCGCGGGCTGTGGCTGGCCGATCAGCTCTCGGACGCGTTGCGCCTGGCGGTGCGCGCCGACGGGCTCACCGCCTCCGTCCTGGCCTACGTCGACACGACCGCCGCGGAACCCGCGCCGGGCGACAGCTGACGGTCGTCCTCGGCCGGCGCCTCTGACGCCGCTCCCCGGAACAGCACCACGACGAGCAGGGCGGTGACCACCCTGGACGGCCTCGCCCGCGCGCTCGACGCCGAGGACATGGTGATCTGCGACGAGACCGACCCGATCTCGCTGGCCGCGGTGACGGGCGGCGAGACCGGCGAGTGGCGGGAGGGCGGCGCTTCAACCAGCGGAGGGGCCCGCGGCTTCTGCCGCGGGCCCCTCCGCGTCAGCGGCCGGTTGCTAATGTCGCCCGGTTCATCAGCCACCGGGGAGATGTCAGATGCGTATTCGTTCGTGGTTGGCCTGCTTGGCGATCACCCTTCTAGGGATCGCCGGGCTCGGCGTCGGCCCCGCCGAGCCCGCTCAGGCGGCGACGTCCGCACCCTTCCGGATCTTGACCTTCAACGTCTGCGGTGGCAACGCGCCGGGTGAGTACACGGGCCCCCGCCAAGAGGGCTGCATGTACCGCACAGGTGGCCTGGCCGACTCCAAGGCGTGGGTCACGCGGCTCAAGACCCAGATCCTCACCGAAGGCGGCGCCACCACTCCGGACGTCATGATGTTCCAGGAGATGTGTGCCGGCCAGCGTGACCTGATCCGCGCCCAGCTCAGCGGCTATCAGGTCGCCTGGCTCAAATTCCGCGACGTCGGCTACGCCTGTCACCACTGGGACGACGCCAACGCGGACAAGAGCTTCGGCACGGCGATCTTCTACAAGGGAAGCGCCGCGACGCCGCTCACCAAGGTGCTGCGAGCCACCCACTATTCGGAATTCAGCGCGGGCGAATGGCACCCGATGGGCGACCTGCGCGGGCTGCTCTGTGTCCCCGCGCCGGTCGGCGGACGCCAGGCTCTGGTCTGCAACGTGCACAACGACTCCGTGCTGGCCGACGAGGGCGCCCATGAGACCGTCGCGCAGATTCAGCGCTGGGCGGCCGGCCGGCCGGTGATCCTCGGCGGCGACTTCAACGCCGACCCCTTCGATCCCCAGCTCAACGCCTATTACGGCATCGGCGGCGGCGACGGCCGGTTCACCGAGGTCGACCAGGCCAATCGCCGGTACTTCACCGACAGCTGTCGCCGGCTCGCGGCGTGCCGGACGGGTGAACCGACCACCGGCGACACCATCCGCAAGTTCGACTACCTGTTCGCGAGCTCGGCCAGCATCTCGTGGAGCGGTCGCCGGGTGATCACGCCCATCGACGGCACTCTCACCCGGATCCCGGATCACCGCGCGTTGCGCGGCGACGGCGTGTGGGTGGACGCGGCCCAGCCGTCCGCGCCGGACGTGCGCCAGGTCCGTCCGCTCGGCTGGTTCGGCACCGCCGACAGCCACGGCTGGCGCGGCGTGCGGGACATGTCGCTCGGGCGCTTCACCGGCAAGGACCAGGTCGCAGACGTGCTGGTCCGGCGCTGGACCGGCGACGTGCAGGTCTACCCCGGACTCGGCGGCGGCCGGCTGGGGCGGCCCGTCACGCTCGTGCCCGCGGATCAGGGCTGGTCGGACGGTTTGAAGATCGTCACCGGCGACTTCGACGGGGACCAGGACGACGACGTTGCCATTCTCTGGAGCTCGGGCACCATTTTCGTGTATCCGGGCGACAACGACGGTCATCTCTCCGACTGGACCATGCTCAAATCCAACAATTTCTTCTCGGACGCCCGGGACCTCGCCGTCGGCGACTTCAACGGCGATGAACGCGACGATCTGCTCGTCGAATGGAGCCGGGGCAGTCTGTACTTCTATCCGGGCCTGGACACCGGGATCGGCCTCGGGGACTCGCTTCCCCTCATGGGTGTCGGCACGCTGTACGACGCGTCCGCCCCCGTCAACGATCCGAAGAACTTCGCGAAGGCCCGGCCGAACGGCCTGCTGGCCGGCGACGTGGACCACGACGGCCGGGACGACATCGTCGTGCGCCACAGCATCGGCGACCTGGTCAGCTACAAGCTGACGGTCAGCCCGCCGACGACGGTCCCGGCGACGCTCACCCTGGGCGAGCCGGTCACGATCCAGCAGCAGCAGACCCCCGCGCCGATCTGGGCGGTCAACGATGTCGTCGGCGACCTCAGCGGCGACGGCCAGGACGACCTCGCGGTCCGCTGGAGCAACATCGACGCCAAGGCCCCGCAGAACGCCGGCCTGCCCGATGCCCGCAAGGACGACCTGTTCATCTACAGCACCCCGGGCGGCGGCATCAACCCCACCAGCCCGTCCGGTTTCATGCGGGTCGACGGGTTCGGCGCCGGCCTGGAGGACACGGCCGACGTCATCGCCGGCGATCTCCTCGGCGACGACGGTCGTGACGACCTGCTGATCCGAAGGGAGTCCAGCACGCTCTCCGCTTATCGCGGCACCGAATCCGGTTTCGCCAGCTCCAGCGTGCAGATCGGGGCCGGCGCTTTCTGGAAGAACGCCCGCGACCTGGTGGCCGGCGACTACAACGGTGACGGCCACGACGACATCGTGGCGCGCTGGGCGGACGGCTCGGTCACGCTGTCGCCTGGTGACGGTGCTGGGCATCTCGGCACGCAGACCGTCATGCGTTCGGCCGCCGAGGGCTGGTCCGACGCGGTGGAGATGGTCGGCGGCGGTGACCTGACCGGCGCGGACGCGAAGGGCAACAAGTACGACGATCTCGTCGTGCGCTGGACCGCGGGCAGCGTCTACCTGTATCCCGGAAACGGCACCGGTGGGCTCGGCAACAGCGTCGTGCTGCGCACCGCTGACGGAGGAGGATGGTCGGATTCGGTCGGGATGACGGTCGGCCGTTTCGCCGGCGATCCCCTCGACGACCTCGCGGTCCGCTGGCGAGCAGGCAGCGCGTTCGTCTACCCGCGCGTCGCGGACGCCACGGTCGGCGGCTCGCAGCCCTATCGGGCCGCCGGGACGCTCACCGCCGCCGAAGGTCTGGCCGCCGGATCCTTCACACAGACCGGCACCGGTCCCCGTGATGTCGTCGCGCTCTGGGACGACCACACCGTGCAGCTCTACCCGGCCGATCCCGCACCGGGTGACGTGCTGTCGCTGCGTTCGACCGGCGGCGCCGTCGACCACTTCGAGTACGCGTTCGACGGCACCACCACCTGGACGAAGGTGGCCGCTGTGCGTGGGGTGGCGAGCGTGAGCCCGCTATCGGGAGCGAAGCAGGTCCAGGTGGTGGCGGTGGACCGGGACGGAAACCGGTCCGCGCCCACCTCCTATCAACTGCCTGCCTGACCCCGTTCACCGATGGCCCCGCCTCGACTGGCGGGGCCATCGGCCGTCCGGGCCACGGACTGCCGGCTCAGCCGCCTACCTGCCGCCACATCACGGACCGGCAGATGGGTGAGTGGACGGCCATCGGTTCGGTCGAAGGGCGGAACTGGCGCCCGCGACGCCGTAAAACTGTTCGATGATGCGACGCGGCCGGGCCTCGCTCCGCCGGTCTCGCGCGGGGCGAGGCCGTGGTGCGTCGGCGGCCGCGGACGATGGTCCGGGCTGAGCCGGCGCGGTACGCAACCGCGCCGGCTCGCTGAGCGCCCCACCGACGCCGGGGTGTCGGGTCGGTGCGGCGTGGCCGCTCAGCTGTTCGGGCGTGCGGCCGGGAAGCCGTGCCGGCGCGCCGCGACGACGATGATCAGGACCGGTGCCAGCAGCAGCAGCACGCTGCCGGGGAACGAGCCGGCGCCGAGGGTGTCGAGCAGGATGCCGCCGATGATCCCGCCGGCGGCCATGGCGACGTTCCAGAGGGTGACGAGCATGGCCTGGGCGGAGTCGGCGGCCTCGCCCCCGGCGTCCGCGGCGGCGGTCTGGAGCAGGGTGGGTACTCCGCCCCAGCCCAGGCCCCACAGCGCGGCCGCCACGTAGACGAGGGCGTCGCTCTCCGCCAGGGTGCCGAGTATCGCCGCGGCGACCCCGATCAGCAGGACGCTGGCGATGCTCAGCGCACGCAGGCGCCGGTCGATGTGGGCGCCGGTGAACCAGATGCTGGCGAGGGACGCGATCCCGAAGGCCAGGAGCACCACGTCCGTGGCGTCGGCCATCCCGACGTGCTGGAGGAACGTGGCGACGTAGGCGTACAGGATGGTGTGTGCCAGCACGAAGACGAGGGTGACGACCAGGACCGGCACGACGCCGGGGACAGAGAGCGCGCGCAGCATCGGTGTCCGTGCGTCGGCGTGCTGGCCCGCGAAGTTGGGAACGGCGACGGTGATCCAGAGCAGCAGGAGCAGGGTGAGTGCGGTCATCGCGAGGAAGGCCGCCCGCCAGCCCAGCGTCTGGCCGATGAAGGTGCCCGCCGGGACGCCCAGGGAGAGAGCGACGGGTATGCCGGCCATGGCGATGGCGACTGCCTTGCCCTGCAGGTTCGGCGGGACGAGGCGGCGGGCGTAGCCGGCGAGCAGGGCCCAGGCGAGCCCGGCGGCCACCCCGGCGACGAACCGGGCGACCATGGTCAGTGGATAGTTGGAGGACACGGCGGTGACCGTGTTGGCGACGGCGAACGCGGCCATCGCGGTGAGCAGCAGGTGCTTGCGGCGCCAGCCGGCGGTGGCGGCGGTCAGCGGTATGGCGGTCGCGGCGGTGCCGAGCGCATAGATCGTCACGGCTTGGCCCGTGGCCGACTCGCTCACGTCGAGGCTGTCGCTCATCGCGGGCAGGACGCCGGCGGGCAGCGTCTCGGTCAGGCTGGTGATGAAGACCGCGGTGGCCAGCGCGAGCAGCGCGGACATCGGGAACGTCCCGGGCCGGGCCGGCGCACGGGACTCGAGTGTCAGGTCGGTGCTTTCCGTTGCCATGCCCGGTATGCTCAAACCTTCACACAAGTGTGAAGGTCAACGCCCCCTGATGCGAGGTGCATCACATGCGAATTGGTGAGCTTTCCGCCCGAACCGGCACCTCGCGGCGCCTGCTTCGCTATTACGAGGAGCAGGGCCTCATTGTTTCGCAACGGTGCGCGAACGGCTACCGCTCTTACGACGAGCGGCTCGCCGACCGTGTGCTGCAGATCCGGGGCCTGCTCGACGCGGGCCTGCCGACCCGGGTGATCAAGCAGATCCTGCCCTGTCTCGACAAGCCGCGAGTCATCGTGTTCTCCGACGCGACCCCGGAGATCATCGACACGCTCGGACAGGAGCTGGACCGGATGAACCGGCGCATCGACGCCCTGGTTCGTAATCGGGACGCCGTGGCGGAGTACCTGGCGGAGGTCCGCTCCCAGGTGCGGCCGACATCGGCCGAGCTGGCGGAGCCGGTGGTCCCGGCCGCCGTTCACGAGACGGTCACCGCGCGTTGACAGTGTCGTCGTTCTGACCGTCCTTGCTGGTCCTCCGCTTGATCAAGCACGACGTTCGCTCTCCCCGACCGGTCCGATAGGGATTGTTTGCCCTGGTGAAGGAGGGACTTCTCGAATCCCGTCACCAGCCCTGGAAATTGACCTTCACAAAGGTATTTTTCTCCAGGGGCGCGCATCGTGCCTTGAAGGTCACTCATGGTGGCGGGGGTGTGGACCGGATGGTTGCCGAGATGCGTGACGGGGAGATCGGCGCCCTCTGGCAGCAGACGTTCCTGGAGGGGGTTTTCCAGCCGCTGCCGCGCGCCGATCAGCGGCACTGGGCCCGCACGTACCTGCGCGGGCTGCTGAGCGCCCCGCACGGAGCGACCCCCCGGCAACTGGCCGCGGCGCAGTCGCTCCCCGCCGCCGCCGCGCACCGGCTGCACCAGTTCGTCAACGTGAGTTCCTGGGCGTGGGAGCCGGTGCGCCAGGCGCTGGCCCGGCAGATCTGCGCCCACACCATGCCCGCCGCGTGGACGGTGACCGAGCTCTTCCTCCCGAGGCAGGGGCCCAGCGTGGTGGGCGTGCACGACACCGTGGACACCGGAACCGGGCGCCCGGTCAGCGGGCAGCGGGCCTTCGGCCTGTTCCTCTCCACCGAGCGGGACAGTTTCCCGGTGAGCTGGCGGCTCCTGCTGGGCGACGCCTGGGTCAAGGACCGGCAGCGTCGGCAGCGGGCCCGCATACCGAAGGACGTGACGGCCCGGGCCCGGTGGGCGTACCTGATGGAGTTCGTCGGCGAGGTCACCCAGGGACAGCTGCCGAATCTGCCGTGGATCTTCGCGGTGCCCCTCGCGCCGCCGGACGTCTCCGGCGTGCTCGCCGCCCTCGCCCACTGCCGTCTGGACGTGGTCTGCGAGGTCACCCCGGAGCAAGAGGTGACCCCGGAGCGGCAGACCCGTTCCGGTGGCGGCAGCGCCGCCGCGGTGCCGGTCGGTGACCTGCTGAGCCGGCGACCCGCTCGCACCGGATCCGGCTCGGTCCCGCCCGCACGCCGGACGCCGCCGGTCTCCGCGACGGTGCGCCTGGGCGGGCCCCGGCAGGCAGACGCCGAATCGCGTACTTATCAGGCGATGGAGTGGGCGGGCCAGGACGGTCGGGGGCCGGTCCGGTACGTATTGACCACCCTCACGCCGCGGCGTGCCGCACGGGCACTCGCCGGCGCCGCCGAGGACACCCGCGCCGCCGCGGCCGCGATGAGCCGCTGCTTCGGGGCCCGGGACTTCCTGGGCCGGTCCTTCCCGGGCTGGCATCACCACATGACGATGGCCTCGGCGGCATACGCGTATCGACGCCTGACGACCGCACCCCCGGAGGCCACCGCGGCCTGCTCCTGAACCGCCCACGTTCCGTCGAGTCCGTCCGCGAGGTGGAAATCGTTGTGTCCGATGCGACGAAAGTGCTCGTGGTTGCGCAGACCGCAGCCGCCGAAGCGTTCGCCAAAAATTTGAACAAACGCCGGTACGCCATTCGCAGCGCCAATAGCGGGGCGGAGGCCCTGCGCATTCATCGGGATGTCGATCTGGTGATTCTGAGTCTCGATCTGCCGGATATGGACGGCCTCGAGGTCTGCCGTTCCATCCGCTCGGAAGGAACCGCCGGCATCATCGCCTTGGCGGAGCAGGGTGACGAGTTGGAGCGCATTCTCGCGCTGCAGGCGGGCGCCGACGACTGTGTACCCCGGGTCTGCGGGTGGCGGGAGCTCATCGCCCGCGTGGAGGCGGTGATGCGCCGGGTCAATCCGCGGCCGGCGGCGCCCGAGACGATCTCCCTGCCACCCCTGTACCTGGATCGCACCACCCGCGACGTGCGGCTGAGCGGACACCGCGTCGACGTCACGTCCAAGGAGTTCGACCTGCTCTACGCCCTGGCCGCGAGAGCCGGGACGGTGGTGTCCCGCAGGGAGCTGATGACCGGGGTCTGGGGTGACCACTGGGCCACCACCAGCCGGACCATCGACACGCACGTCAGTAGTCTGCGCGCGAAACTCGGATGCGGGCAGTGGATCGTCACCGTACGCGGTGTGGGCTACCAGATCGGGCGGGGCTGCGCCGAGCTGGAACCGGCGGCCACCCGGGAGACCGGCGGCAACCGGCGCAGCAGGGGGTGACCGGGCTCCTTGCCGAGCACGCGGGACGTCCACCACGCGCCGGCCAGGTTCGAGCTCAGCAGCACCTGGCCGGTGGTGCGGGCGAGCGCCTCCAGGGCCGGCAGGGTGCCCATTCCGGTGCCCGTGAACAGCAGCGCGGCGTCGTCGCGCAGCCGGTGCCGCCGGATGCGACCGAGGATGTCGGCGGTGGTCACCCGGTACGGGTCGAAGCCGTCGGCGGCCGGCACCGGCACGACGCCCACGACGTCGAGGCCGGCCTGCGTCCAGAACGCCCGCGACGTCTCGGTCAGCCACGGCTCGTACGGTGACACCAGGGTCAGGCGTTCCACCCCCGACGCCTCGCACGCCGCCAGGATGGCCTGGGTCGAGGACTGCACCGGAAAGCCGGCGCTCTGGCTCAGGCGGTCGCAGAACGCGCGGTCGCCGCGCGGCGAGAGCAGGTAGTGCGACGCGCTGCAGGCCACGATCGCGGCGTCCAGGCGCATGCCGCCGAACTGGGCGAGCGTCTGCGGCAGCGCGTCGTTCCACGCCTGCAGGGTCTCTCGGAGGCCGGCTCCGCGGGCGCCGGGGAAACGGGCCGCGTAGACGTTCACGCCGGACCCGAGGAGCTGGTTGAACTCGGGCTCGGCCGTGGGATTCTCCGGCGGCACGACGACGCCGAGTCGCGGCAACGCGACGAGGTCCATTGTCTTCCCCATTCACTGTGATGAGTTCGACGGCCACCGTAACCCGCATTCGCGGCCGTGCCGGATTTTTTGCATTCATTTTCTGCGACTGCGCCTCCCTGAACGTTCTTGACAATCCCTGACGTTCCGCTCGTTGACCCGATGCGGGTGTGCGGGAGAGGCTGAATGCAGTCCGCTGCTCTGGGAGGATAGACAGCAATGTCCGAAAACTTGCCGCACATATCCGATGCCACATTGCGTGATTCCGCGCACATGGCGGGCGTGGAATTCGGCCCGAAGGACGCGGCGTACATCGCGGATCTTCTGGTTCGCACCGGTGTCGAGCTGGTCGAGGTCGGCATGATCTCCGGGCCGTCGTCGAAGGACGCGGACCTCATCACGGCGGTCCACGAGGCGGTGGGACCGGAACGCAGCCTGTCACTGGTCGTGGTCCGGGACCGCCAGCAGGTCGCGACGGCGCTGGACGAGGCCGCGCGGCTCGGCGTGCGATCGGTGATGCTCTCCATCCCGACCTCCGCCCGGCACGCGGAGCTCAAACTGGGCTCACCGAGCCTGAAGCTGCTGACCGCGGTGGCGCGCGCCGCCATCATCGCGGCCAAGGACCGCGGGTTCCACGTCACCTTCAGCGGCGAGGACGGCGCGCGCACACCACGGGAACGGCTGGTTCCCTACGTCACGGCCGGCTTCGCGGCGGGCGCCGACCGGTTCCGGCTCGCCGAGACGGTGGCGTCCCTGTCACCCTGGCAGATGGAAGAGGTGGTCGCGGATCTCACCGCCGTCGAGGGCTCCGAGATCGAGATCCACTCGCATCACATGCTCGGCATGGCGGTGGCCAACTCGCTCGCGGCGTACCGGGCCGGAGCGGCCTGGATCTCCGCGACCGTGGGCGGCATCGGCGAGCGCGGCGGCAACGCTCCCCTGGCCGAACTGCTCACCTCGCTGCGGGTCATCCACGGCGACGAACGCTTCGACCTGTCCCACCTGACCGAGCTGTCGCGGGCGGCGCTGCGGGGCGCGCGGCTGGGTGACGCGTTCCAGCCCGGACCCACCTCCCCGCAGGCGTACGCCTACGAGCTGCCCGGTCAACTCACCCACCCGGACGCGTACGAGACGCTGCCCCCGGACGTGGTGGGCAACAAGCGGGACCTGCGTGTCCGGACTCGCCTCACGCCTCCCCTGGTCCAGTGGGCCCTCGCCGACTCGGGCATCAGCGTCGACGTCGACGCCTTCACCTCCTGGCTGACCGCTCGTCAGGAGCGGGCCGGTGGGCCGGCACTGGACCGGGACGGGGTTCGCAAGGCCGCCGTCGACTTCCAGTCTCTCTGACCACCACAGACAACCGCGGGAGAACACCATGTCCACGATCCTGCTCAACGGCGTGTGCCCGGAGTGCGAGACCGAGCTGAGCACGCCACCGATCGTTCCCGGAGAGACGCTCTCCTGTCCCGAATGCCTGCTCACCCTGCGGGTCGAGGAGATCAGCGACGGCCGTCTGCGGCTGCGGATGGTCGAGGTCCAGCTCCGTGACTGGGGCCAGTGATGCGTGACATAGCCCTCGTCGCCGATCGGATCGGCTGGGAGGAACGCCTGCTGATCGAGGCCGCGGCCGCCCACGGGCTACGGCTGATCTGGGCCGACGACGGAGCGCTGTGCGTGGGTGAGCCGGCGTCGGGGGCGTTGCGGGGCGTCGACGCCGCCCTGATCCGCAGCCGCAGCTACACCCGCGGTGGCCTGATCGCCACCGCGGCCGAGGCGGCGCGGATCCCCGTGCTGAACTCGGCGAGGGCCATCCACGCCTGCGAGAACAAGCTGTCCCTGCGCGTCCTGCTGGGATCGGCGGGCCTGCCGGTACCGGACTACCGCCTCGTGCTGTCCCGCGCCGACTTCACCAAGGCGCTGGCGGCCATGCCGCTGCCCCTGGTGCTCAAGCCCGTGTTCGGCGGGATGGGCAAGCGCGTCACCCTGCTGCGTGACGCCGACACCGCGCAGTCGGTCTACGACTACATCGAGGATCTCGGGCACGGCTTCGAGCAGGCGAGCCTGGTGGAGCCGTTCCTGGACGGCGGGTCGTCGGTGCGCTGTTTCGTCGTCGGGCGCCAGTTGGTCGCCGCGGCGCAGTTCCGCAGCGCCGGCGGGGACTGGCGCAGCAACGCGGCGCTCGGCAACCGCAACCGCCGTGTCGCCCACCGCCCCGAGATCGACAAGGTCGTGGACGGCGTGGTCGATGTGCTCGGCGAGGGCGTCTACGGCATCGACCTGTTCCAGACACCGGACGGCTTCGTCGTCAACGAGGTCAATCACGCACCGGCGTTCCGGGCCATCGCGGCCAGCAGCGAGCTGGACATCCCGGCCGCCATCGCCCGCTACCTGCAGGAGGTGATCGGATGATCAGGGTCGGCGTGATCGGCGCCGCCGGGCTCGCCGGCGGTGAGCTCATCCGCCTGATATCTCAGCACCCGGAACTGGAGCTGACCTTCCTCGGCGGCTCGTCGCACGTCGGACGGCGACCGGCCGAACTGCACCCCGGCCTGCGGTTCGACGTCGGGCTGACGGTCGAATCGGTGTCCGGCGACATCGCCGACGACCTGGCGCGCCGCTGCGACGTGGTCCTGCTGGCGACCCCCGCGCCGGTGTCGGCGGATCTCGCGGCGCGGCTGGCCGACCGCGTGCCGTGCCTGATCGATCTCAGCGGCGCCTTCCGTATCCGCGATCCCGAGCTGCACCGGCGCTGGTACCCCTCCGTGCATCGGCTCGACGGGCTGGCCGACCGGTTCGTGTACGGCGCGCCGGAGCTGATCGGCGACCAGCTGCCGGGCGCCGCGCTGATCTCCCTGCCCGGGTGCTACGCCACCGCGATCACGCTGGGGCTGGCCCCGCTGGTGTTCGGCCTGGGGCTGACCCTGCGCACGGTGGTCGTCGACGGCAAGAGCGGCTCCAGCGGAGGTGGCCTCCAGCTGAGGACCGCCGACCTGCATGCGCTGCGGCACGGAGCCATCGCCCCGTATGCGCCGACCGGGCATCGGCACTCGGCGGAGGTCAGCGACTTCCTGGATCGCGGCAAACCCGGGCGGATCGGCACGTTGGCCATGTCGGCCTACGGGGTGGCCCAGGTTCGGGGACTGCTCGCCAGCTGCTACGTGTTCACCGACGACGACGTGGATACGCGCCTGCTGCAGCGTACGTACGTGCGGTTCTACTCCGGCCACCGTTTCGTCCGCGTCCGCCGCCACACCGAGACGCTGATCCCGGTGCCCGACCCCCAGGCGGTGCTCGGGTCCAACTACTGCGACGTGACCGCGATGCACGACCCGGACGGCGGCCGGATCGTCGTGCTGGCCGCCCTGGACAACCTGGTCAAGGGCGCCGCCGGACAGGCGGTGCAGGCGCTCAACCGGCGCTTCTCCCTGCCGGAGGAGACGGGCCTGACGATGCAACCGGTGATGCCGGCATGATCGGTCCGCGCCCCCTGGTGGTCAAGCTCGGCGGCTCCACCCTGGAGGCGATGCCGGCCCCCTGGTGGGACGACCTCGCCGCGCACGCGGGCGATCATCCGCTCGTCCTCGTGCACGGCTGGTCCAAGCCGCTCAAGCGGCTCCGGCCGGAATACGCCGAGCCGTCGGCGATCCTGCGGGACCGCTACGGCAATCAGAGCCGGTGGACGACGCCGGAGGTGATCGCCGACATCAGGACGGTCAGCACCACACTCGCCGAGCAGGTCGCCGGTCTGCTGACCGCCCGGGGCGTCGCCACCACGCACGTGTTCGGCAGCGACGGCCTGGTCCGCGCCGGTGAGGGCGAACGCTGGTGGTGGCGCGGCAAGCAGCTCGTCGAGCTGAGCAACCTGGTCGGGCCGATCACGGCGGTGGCTCCCGGCACGTTGACGGACCTGCGGCCCGGGCACTGCCACGTGCTGACCCCCCTGGCGCTGAACCCCGCAGGTCAGGAGGTCAACACCGACGCCGATCGGGCCGCCGCGGCGGTCGCCGGAGCGCTCTCGGCGCCGGCGCTCGTGCTGGTCACCGATGTCGCCCACCTGCTGATCGACGGGCGTCCCGTGTCCCGCATCACGGCCGGGGACGCCGCCGCCTTCCGGGACCGCGGCGCCACCGGCGGAATGCGCAAGAAGCTGCGTGCCGCCGGTGAAGCCCTCGACCGCGGCGTCGGCAAGGTCGTCATCGGCAGCGCCTCGGTCTCCGAGCTGCTGGCCGAACGCACCGGCACGGTCATCACCGGCACCGAGCGAGAGGAGCGGGCCTCGTGGCGCCATCCCGAGTTCTCGTGATCAACAACGGCACCCTGTCGCTGCCGCAACTGCGGCGGCGTTTCGAGGCCCTGGGCTCGGAGACGGACACGGTGGACGCGGCGTCGGTGCCGGACCGTCTCGGCTCCCGCTACCAGGCTCTCGTCCTGAGCGGGACGAAGGTCCGTGCCTTCGACCAGGACCATTACCGGCCGCTCGTCGACCTGGTGACGGACGCCGACATCCCAGTCTTCGGCATCTGCGGCGGCATGCAGATCATCGCCGTCGCCCACGGGGCACGGCTGGCGGAGGGGCCGCAACGCGTCGGCGGTTACGAGGTGCAGGTCGATGTCGCGGACCCCTTGTTCGCATACGTCAAGCCGACGGTGACGGTCTTCCACCGGCACACCCTGTACGTGCGGCAGGCGCCTCCCGGGTTCCGCGCCATCGGTCGCTCCGGGCACGCCCCGGTGGAGTTCCTGCGCTCCGACGACGGACGGGTCTACGGATCGCAGGCCCACCTCGAGTTCCGCACCGACGGCATGGAGATCTTGCGGGGCTTTGCCCAGCTTTATCAGTAATCATCGATCGATCGAGAGGTTCTGGCATGAGTTCTCCGGAAAGCGCCGAGCCGGCGTTCGTCGTCACCCTCAACGGCAGCGGCGGTCCGCTGCGCGGCTGGGTCGTGGTCGACACGCTCGTCGACGGGCTGGCCATGGGTGGCGTCCGCATGACCGGCAACGTCACCGAGCAGGAGGTCCGCGGCCTCGCCCACGGCATGACCGAGAAGTTCGTCCTCGCGGGCCTGCGCATCGGCGGCGCCAAGGGCGGCATCGTCTCCACCGGGCAGCACCGCGAGCAGACCTTCCGCACCTTCGGCCGCACCGTGAAACCACTGCTGCACGGCGGCATCCACCTCGGCATCGATCTGGGCGTGACACCCGCGGACCGGGCCGTGTTCTTCGCCGAGGCCGGTTACGACCCGCGCCGCCGAGCCGGCGTCGCGGACATGCCGATGGACTGGCGCACCTACTACGAGCCGCTGGTCGACTGCACCGGTCACGGCGTGGGGGTGGCCGCCGTCACCGCCCTGCGAGCCGCGCAGCACCGCGGCGCGTCCCGGGTCGTCATCCAGGGCTTCGGCACGGTGGGACGGGCGGTGGCCCGGTTCCTGGAGGACCGCGGCCACCACATCGTCGCCGTGGCCGACGTGCACGGCACGGTCAAGGCCGACCGGCTGCCGGTGGCCGACCTGATCGCCGTCACCGACGACCTCGGGCACATCGACCGCTCCCGCCTGCCGCAGCACGTCACCGTCTCCGCCGAGCCGGACGGCTGGCTGGACGTCGACGCCGACCTGCTCGTGCTCGCCGCGAACAAGGACGCCCTGCACGCCGACAACGCGCCCCGTCTGCGGGCCCCGCTGGTGGTCGAGGGCGGCAACCTCTGCTCCACCACCGAGGCCCGGCAGAAGGTGGCCGCGGCCGGCGGGTCCCTCATCCCGGACGTCGTCGCCAATGTCGGCGGGGCGGCGGCCGCGGCTCTGGCCGTGACCCGGACGGTGCCCTTCGAACTGCCCGCCGAGGAACGCAAGCGGTGGGTCTTCGACTGGGTCGCCGACCGCGTCCGGCGCAACACCACGGACCTGCTGGAGATCGCCGCGGCCACCGCCGGGGACCCGCTGCCCGAACTTCTCGCCGTCCGGCGCCAGGAGCTGCGGTGACCGCGCCGGCCGGCGTCCTGCCGGATGCGCCGGGCGCGGACGAGTTCCGCCGGCGCGGCTGGTGGCGCGACACCACCTTCCTCGACGACCTGCGGCGTCAGGTACGCGAGCGGCCACATCGGCTCGCCGTCGCGGGGCGGCGGGTCGCCGCGGCCCGCACCGACACGCTCGACTACGCCGAGCTGGCTCAGCTGACCGAGCGCTTCGCGGAAGCCCTGCACGCGCTGGGCGTCGGGCGCGGCGACGTCGTGGCCGTCCAGCTGCCCAACCGCTGGGAGATGGTCCCGCTGATCTTCGCCAGCGCGCGGGTCGGGGCGGTCATCTGCCCGATCTCGCCGATCTGCCCGCCGGACGAGCTACGGCACCGGCTGGCACTGACCGAAGCCAGGATCTGCATCACGGTGCCGGAGTGGTCGGGTTCGCCGCTGGCGTCGATCGCCCGGGACCTGGCGGCCGACCTCCCCGCACTGGCGCACGTCGTGGTGGTGGACCGGCCCGACCAGGACGGCACCCTGGGCTTCTCCGGCCACTTCGTGGACGTGGCACGGGAACGGGACCCGCGGCTCCCCGCCGACCGGCAACTGACCCCCGACGAGCCGTTCGCCGTGCTGTTCACCTCCGGCACCACCGGCGAGTCCAAGGGGGTGGTGCACAGCCAGAACACCATCCACGCGGCGATCCGCGGCTATGTCGACGCTCTCGGGCTCGCCGACGACTTCGTGGCGGCCGTCTCCACGCCGCTGTGCCACTACTCCGGATTCGCACAGGGCATCCTCGCCGGCGTACTGGTCGGCGGAACCGTCGCCTTCCAGGACGTCCGCCGCAACGAGGTGCTGCTCGACCTGGTCGCGCGGTACGGCGCCACCCTGCTGTACGGCCCGCCGGCGACGGTGTCCGACGTCTGCGCCTCCCAGCGTGACCACCGGCGCGACGTCCGCACGCTGCGGCATGTGGTGGTGGGTTCCGCCCCGGTGCTGCAGCACCTCGTCGACGACGTACGCGAGGCCCTCGGCGCCCGCACCTACTCGCTGTGGGGGATGACCGAGAACGGCCCGGTGACCTTCACCCGGCCGGAGGAGCCGGAGGACCACGCGGCGCACAGCAACGGGCGGCCCATCGACGCGATGCGGACACGGATCGAGCCGCTCGCCGGCGTCGAACCGGGCGTGGGCCGGCTGCGTGTCCGCGGCGCATCCCTGTCGCTGGGCTACCACAGGCGCGCCGACCTGTACGCGGCGGAGTTCAGCCCCGACGGCTGGTTCGACACCGGCGACCTGGCACGCGACGACGGGCACGGCGGCATCCGGATCCTCGGCCGGGCCCGCGACGCCATCGTGCGCGACGGCGCCGTGGCGCCGGTGACCGAACTGGAGGCGGTCATCGGCAGTCACCCCGCGCTCGTCGAGGCGGCGGTGCTGGAGCTGCACGGGGAGCAGGGCGGCGACATCTGCGCGGTGGTGGTCGCGCGTGCTGCGCGACATGTGGAGCTCGACGAGATCCAGGCCCGCGTGGTGCGCGCCGGCCACGACGCCCGCTTCCTGCCGCAGCGGCTGGAACACGTCGACGCCCTGCCGAAGACGCTCACCGGCAAAGTACGCAAGGCCGAGTTGCGGCAGCGCTACTCTGCCCGGCCCGGCGCCTCGGCGGTGTGACCGGTGTCCGAGCGTGCCACGGTCACCATGTCCGCCACCCTGGCCGCGGACGAGGCGCTGGCTCGGCGGCGCAGCGCCGGCGAGCAAGTGATCAGCATGGCCAGCGGCGAGATCGGTCTGCCGGTCCATCCCGCCCTGCAACGGATGCTGGCCGGCGCGGCGCAGCTCAACGCGTACGGCCCGGTGCCGGGCGGCAGCGCGCTGCGCGAGGCCGCTGCCGGCTACTGGCAGCGGCGCGGCCTCGACACCGATCCGGAGCTGGTCGTCGCCGGGCCTGGGAGCAAACCCCTGCTCTTCGGCCTGCTGCTGGCCATCGGCGGGGACCCGGTGGTGCCGGTGCCCGGCTGGGTCAGCTACGTGGCCCAGGCCCGTCTGGCCGGGTCGCAGCCCATCGGTGTCCCGATCCTGCCCGGCGAGGGCGGCGTGCCCGACCCGGCGGCCCTGCGCACGGCGGTCACCCGGGCCAGGGCGGCCGGGCGCGATCCTCGATGCGTGGTCGTCACGGTGCCGGACAACCCGACCGGGACGGTGGCGTCGGGCGATACCCTGCGGCGTCTCGGCGAGACGGCCCGGGACCTCGATCTGGTCATCGTCTCCGACGAGATTTACGGTGACCTGGTCTTCGACGCGGCCGACCCGGCCGTCTCGCCCGCCCGGTACGCGCCGGAGCGGACGGTGACGACCACCGGGCTCACCAAGAACCTCGCCCTCGGCGGCTGGCGGATCGGCGTGGCCCGGTTCCCGGACGGCGACCTCGGCCGCGATCTCCGTACCGCTCTGGTCCGGGTGGCCAGCCAGATCTGGTCCAGCCCGGCGGCGCCCGTGCAGGCGGCGGCCGCGTACGCCCTCGGGGAACCCGCGGAGATCACCGCGCACGTCGCCGCCAGCCGTCGGCTGCACGAGGCGGTGGTCCGCACGGTGGCCGACCGGTTCGGCGCCGTGGGGGCGCTGCTCACCCCGGTCCGCGCCACCTGCTACCTCTACCCGGACCTGGAGCCGTTGCGGGCGCCCATCGGCCGGGGGTACGACCTGCACACCGGCGACGACCTGGTGCGCCTGTTGCTCGATCGCTACGGGATCGGCGTGCTGCCGGCGAGCGCCTTCGGCGAGCCGGCCATCCCGTTGCGCCTTCGGCTGGCGACGAGCCAGCTGTACGGCGAGACCGACGAGCAGCGCTGGGCGGCGCTGGCCGCCGACGACCCGCTGACCCTGCCGTGGATCCGGTCGACAGTGGACCGGATCGAGGAAGTCCTGGCCGACCTCGCCGGGCCGGCCCACCACGTCCATCCCTGAAGGGGGCGAGCGCATGTCCATCCTGTTCCAGTGCGAGTACCGCGGCGGGCACCACGTCGGCTTCGGCATCCCGGCCGAGGGCGACCAGGTCACCCTTCACCGGGTGACGGAGCGGCGGCTGCGGGAGGTGATCCTGGCGGCCGGCGATCTCCTGGACGTTCCGGCGGCGCTCGCCGGGGCGGCGCCGACGGTACGGACGACCTTGGCGGATCCCGATCTGCGTCTTCGCCCGCCGCTGCTGCCCGGCACCGGCGATCAGGCGCTGGTGAGCGGCTTCATGGGGACGCACAAGTCCAAGCCCGCCGAATTCGATCCGCCGAAGTGGTTCTTCAAGGGCCTCGGTTCCTGGCTGCGCCTTCCCGGTGAGCCGCTGGCCGTGCCGGCGGCGCCGGTCGCGCTGATCGAGGAGCCTGAGGTGGTCCTGGTGTACCTGAACGACGCCGAGGGAGTTCCGCGCTACGCCGGATACACGTTCGGCAACGACCTGTGCGATATCGGTCTGCACCGCCGCGACCCGGGCTACAACCCGTACTGCAAACTGTGCGACACGGCGATCGCGCCGTGGCTGTTCCTGGGGGAGCCGCCGCGCACCGCGTCCGGGCGCACGATCATCGAACGCGACGGGGTGTCCGCCTGGGAGGGCGACTTCGACTGCGGCGGCGACGCCCTGCACCACCGCATCGCGGACATGACCGGCCACCTGTTCACCTATCCCGCCCTGCGTCGTCCGGGACTGGTGAACTACCTGCTGCTCGGCGCGGACCAGGCCAGTTTCCACACCGGATTCCGGATCGCCGACGGCGACCGCATCCGCATCGAGGTCAAGACGCACGGCGTCGAGCTGACCAACCGGGTACGCTTCGACACCGCCACCTCGGGAGTTTGAGCGCCACGCGGCCGCCCCGGGGCGCGAGCGCCGGGCGGCCGCCTCGACACAGGAGGACACGCCGTGCACTTGGCAGCGCAACTGCCGGGCATCCACAACGTCACCGTCTGGTCCGACCCACGGTCGCGCAGCCAGATCGGCGTCGACTCGTTCATCCACCTCGCACAGACAGCCGAGCGCGGCAAGTTCGACTTCTTCTTCCTCGCCGAAGGGCTGCGGCTGCGCGAGCACAAGGGCCGGATCTACGAGCTGGACGTCGCCGGGCGGCCCGAGTCGCTGACCGTGCTCTCCGCCCTGGCCGCGGTGACCACGCACCTGGGTCTGGCCGCGACCGTCAACGCCACCTTCAACGAGCCGTACGAGGTCGCGCGCCGCCTCGCCACGCTGGACCTGCTCAGCGGCGGCCGTGCCGCCTGGAACGTGGTCACCAGCTTCGACGCCTTCACCGGCGAGAACTTCCGGCGTGGCGGCTTCCTGGACGAGGCGGACCGGTACGACCGCGCCGCGGAGTTCCTCCAGGTGGCGCGCCGGCTGTGGGACAGCCTGAGCCCGGCGGACATTCCCGCCGATTCCGGGACGGGCGAGTTCATCCGCCCCGGGGCGGGCGCCTTCACGCACGCGGGACGGCACTTCGACATCTCCGGCCGGTTCACCACGCCGTCCGGGCCGCAGGGCCACCCCGTCGTCATCCAGGCGGGCGAGTCCGCCGAGGGGCGCGAGTTCGCCGCCGCGGAGGCCGACGTCATCTTCAGCAAGTACAACCGGTTGCCGCAGGCCCGGGCGTTCTACCAGGACGTCAAGGGGCGGCTGGCCAAGTACGGCCGGAGCCCGGAGGACTTGAAGATCATCCCCACCGCGACCTGCGTCGTCGCCGACACCGACGAGGAGGCGGCCGAGCTGGCAACCGAGATCACCCGGGCCCAGGTCAGCCCGCAGACCGCGATCGCGCACCTGGAGGCGGTGTGGGGACGCGATCTGTCCGCGTACGATCCCGACGGTCCGCTGCCGGAGGTCGAACCGCTCCCGGGCAACCTGCTCCTCAAAGGCCATTCGGTCTTCCGCGGTGACCGGGCCGCGACCGCCCGCCGCTGGCGGGAGATCGCCGAGGCCCGGGGTCTGAGCATCCGCGAACTGGTCATCGCCGTCGGTGACGGGCAGACGTTCGTCGGCAGTCCGGGCACGGTGGCCACCGCGATGGAGCACTTCGTCACGACCGGCGGCGCCGACGGTTTCGTTCTCGTGCCGCACACCACACCCGGCGGCCTCGACGACTTCGTGACCCGGGTGGTGCCGCTGCTGCAGGAGAGAGGTGCCTTCCGCGCCGACTACGAGGGAACCACGTTGCGGGACCATCTCGGCCTCGCGCACCGCCGCACCTCCCGGGAGGCAGTCCGATGATGCACCTCGCGGTAGCCCTCGACGGCGCCGGCTGGCATCCGGCGGCGTGGCGCTCCAGCGGGGCCCGGCCCCGCGGGCTCTTCTCCTCCGGATACTGGTCCGAACTCGTCGTCGAGGCGGAACGGGGCCTGCTCGACTTCGTGACGCTGGAGGACGCTCTCGGCCCGCAGTCCGCCGCGTTCCACCTGCCGGACGAGCGGACCGACCAGGTGCGCGGAAGCCTGGACGCCGTGCTGCTCGCGGCCCGGCTCGCGCCGCTGACCTCGGCCATCGGACTGGTGCCGACGACCGACGTCACCCACACCGAGCCGTTCCACCTGGCCATCGGCATCGCCACGCTCGACCACGTGAGCCGGGGGCGAGCCGGCTGGCGGCCGCGGATCTCGTCGCGCGCCGCCGACGCGCTGCACTTCGGCCGCCGGACGACACCCCAGCTGACCGACGAGGACGTCCGCGATCCGGAGTCGATCGCCCGGCGCCTGCGCCCGTTGTTCGACGAAGCCGCCGACGTGGTCGAGGTCGCGCGCCGCCTCTGGGACAGCTGGGAGGACGACGCGGAGATCCGCGACGCCGCGACCGGCCGGTTCCTCGACGCCGATCGGGTGCACCACATCGACTTCCGGGGCGAGCACTTCGCCGTCAAGGGCCCGTCCATCACCCCCCGGCCGCCGCAGGGCCAGCCCGTTGTCACCAGCCTCGCGCACGCTTCCCGTCCGTACACGTTCGCGGCTCAGGCATCCGACGTCGTCTACCTCACCCCGCACTCCCGCGAAGAGGTCACGGCCGTTCTCGGCCAGGTCAGGGACGCGGCCGCCGCAGCGCGGCGACCGGCCGGGCACCCCCTGCGCACCTTCGCCGACCTGGTGGTGTTCCTCGACGGGGACGCCGGCCGCGCCGGAGCGCGCAAAGCCCGCCTGGACGAACTCGACGGCGCGGCGCTGGCCTCCGACGCGAAGATCTTCACCGGTACGCCCGGAGAACTGGCCGACCTGCTGGACGGCTGGCACAGCGCCGGGCTCGACGGCTTCCGGTTACGGCCGGGGGTGCTCCCGTACGATCTCGGCGCCATCACCCGTGGCCTGGTACCGGAGTTGCAGAGGCGTGGATCGTTCCGCACCGCCTACGAGTCGGCGACGCTGCGCGGGCACCTCGGCCTGCCCCGGCCGTCCAGCCGCTATCGCCGCACCGGCACGGGCGGAGCCAGCGGAACGGCGGCTCCCGCCACTCGCCGAGGCCAAGCGCCGGAGCGCGTGGAACCCGGAGAACGAGCACCCGGCCGCGTCTGAGGATCAGGGGCGGCCATGGCGGGGCAGCTCCCGCCAACCGGCGACGTGCCGCCGCAGCGCCGGGAACGGCGAGGCGGCGGGCGTCGCGGGACTGGCCGCCGGCTGACACACGAGCCAGTACGGATAATCCCGGCTATTGGCATGAATCGGCGGATACCGGGAACTTCTCCATGCTCCCCCGCGACTGTTGCGGTGACACCGACCGCCGGTGTCGCCCGCGCCGGGGGAACGCGAAGGATTTGGAGGGTTCCTGGTGCCACTTCCCGATCTGTCCGAGTACGTGCTGCAGCGCTCGACCGAGAACGCCACCTTCGAGGGCACCGCGGTGCCGGGGCTACGCGCCGACTTCTACCACCGGACCGACGGTGAGCGGGTCGCCTCGGTGGGCCGGTACTCGTACGCCGGCGCCGACCTGCTGATGGCGTGGGGCTACACGGACGAGGAGCACTGCCGGCACAACGCGGTCGTCGACTCCCGCGGCGGCTGGCACCCGGCCGGCGACGGCTGCCCCGCGGTGGAGCTGGTGCGGGCCGCGGGACCCGGCGCGCCGGTGATCGGGCTGCGGGTGCGGGCTCCCGGCGGTACCTGGGTCACCGCCGGCGCCTCGGCGCCCGCCTGAGCCGGTCACCACCCGTGCCGCGGCGCCGCGGCACGATCACGCCGACGGTGGCCGGCGACCGACCGCGAAGGCCGGCGCGCCGCGGCCCGCTTCAGCCGGGCCCCCGGCGGGTACGAGCAGGACGTGGCTGACACTGCGATCTTCGACGTCGACGGCACCCTGGTCGACACCAACTACCAGCACGCCCTGGCCTGGTACCGGGCCTTCCGGCGATTCGATCTGACCCTGCCGGTGTGGCGCCTGCACCGGGCCATCGGCATGGGCGGCGACCGGCTCGTCCCGGCGGTGGCCGGCGACGAGGTGGAGCGCCGCCACGGCGACGCCCTCCGGGAGGCCTGGGCCGAGGAATTCGGTCGGCTGATCGACGAGGTACAGCCGTTCGACGGGGCCCGTGAGCTGATCGAGGAGGTGAAGTCCCGCGGGTTCCGGGTGGTGCTCGCCAGCTCGGGCAAGAAGGACCAGGTGGAGCGGTTCCTCGACCTGGTCGGCGGTCGCCCGGTCACGGACGCCTGGACCACCGCCGACGACGTCGAGAGCAGCAAACCCGCGCCGGACCTGGTCGCGACCGCGCTGGAACGGGTCGGGGGCAGCTCCGGCGTCATGGTCGGGGACTCCACCTGGGACTGTGTCGCCGCGCGGAAGCTGGGAGTGCCCACCATCGCCGTACGCACCGGGGGTTTCTCCGTGGAGGAACTGAAGGACGCCGGCGCCGTACGCGTCTTCGACTCCCTTGTCGAACTGCGGGAGGCTCTCGACGACACCCCGCTCGCGTCCCCCGGCCGGGAGTGACCACCAACCCGGACGGCCGGCCCCGGGTGTCCCCGGACGACCCGGGCCGCCGGTCCGCACGGCCCGAGCACGGTCAGGCCGCGGCGTAGTCGACGCCGCGGCCGCCGG
The DNA here is from genome assembly GCF_016862395.1 of Actinoplanes siamensis. Taxonomy (GTDB): domain Bacteria; phylum Actinomycetota; class Actinomycetes; order Mycobacteriales; family Micromonosporaceae; genus Actinoplanes; species Actinoplanes siamensis. Next base: position 23,432 of record NZ_BOMW01000005.1, read on the forward strand.
CAGGGGCACCAGCCGCCGGCTCGTCCGCCGAGCGGGACGGCACGGTCGCGGGCCGTAGCACGCCGGCCCGGCCGGCGGTGGGTGGCCTCAGGAGGGCGCCGGGGACGACGGCGGGTCCGGCAGGTTCATCGTCACGGTGACGGCCGTGCCGCCCGGCCCGGCGCTGACACGCAGGCTGTGGGTCATCGCCCGGGCCAGGAACAGCCCCCGGCCGCCCTCCGACTCCGGGGACGGAAGGGTGGCCCACCCGTCCGGATCGCCGTGGACGCCGGGACCACGGTCGGTCACCGTGCACACCAGCACCGCGCCGTCCCGGTGCACCCGTACCCGCCCCCAGCCCCCGCCGTGCCGGATCGCGTTGGTCATCAGCTCCTGCACGGCGAGCACGAACCCGTCCAGATCCTCCTCGGGCATCCCGGCGCTCCGGGCCACCTCGGCGATCCGCTGGCGGGCGGCGCCCAGCCCGCCGATGGTGAACACGCAGGACGCCCGGTCCCGGTGCTGGTACTCGACGCCCAGCGGCAGACGACCCCCGTGCCGGGACGCGACCACGGACATCGTGGCGACACTGGAGGACACCGCGGCCAGCGCCCGCTCGCGCAGCGCGGCCGCGTCGGCGGCCACGGCACGGGCCTGGCGGATCCACACCGTGCGGTCGCGATCCGCGCCGGCGCGGACATCGCCACGCCGGTCCTCGCTCACCGAGGGGCCCGCCGTCACCGCCGGTCACCCCCGCGCCGGTCGCCCGCGGCGCGCGCGCTGCCGCCCGGCCATCTTCCCGGACCTGGAATTCGCCGGCAGCGGAGCGAAGCCTCGTGTGACATCGGCGCTCGATTACCCTGCTTCCGACTCGTCATGCCCAGCGAATTCCGGCCACGGCGCTACGCAGCTCCGCACGCGCGGAAAGCGACGTCCAGCAGCCGGCCGCCGGGCTGGTAGGAGGGCCCGAAGCTCCGGACGCGCGGGAGACGACGGTCAATGACCGGCGCTGCCGGGGGCGGGTTTGACCGGCAGGCGCAGGCGGAAGGTCGTGCCGGGCCCGGCGTGCCGGGCGAGGTCGATGGTGCCGCCGTGGCGTTCCAGGATGGTCCGGGTGATCACCAGGCCCAGGCCGGTGCCGGGGATGCGCTGGTCCAGGGCGGTGGAGGCGCGGTAGAAGCGGCGGAACATCCGGGGCCGGTCGGCCTCCGGGATCCCGATGCCGGTGTCCGCGAACGTCCAGGTGATCCAGCCGTCCTCGTCGACCTCGACGGTGATCGTGACAGTGCCGCCGGCCGGGGTGTACTTGACCGCGTTCGACAGCAGGTTGTCGGCGACTTGGCGCAACCGGTGGGCGTCGGCGTACATCGGCAGGCGGCCGGGCTGGCGGACGTGCATGGTGATGTTCTTGGCGGCCGCCTGCGGCTCGATGGCCCGCACCGCCGCGACGACGATCGCGCTCAGGTCGGTGTCGGTGATGTCGATGGCCAGGTGCCCGGACTCCAGGCGGGCCAGATCGAGCAGGTCGTCGGCGATGACCGACAGCCGCTGCGCGCTGTTGATGATGGTCTTGAGGTACGTCCGCTGGTCCTCGACCGTGAGGGTGCCGAGGTCCTCGTCGAACAACGCGGCGGTTCCGGTGATCACCGCAAGGGGATTGCGCAGCTCATGGGTGACCAGGGCGAGGAACTCGTCCTTGGTGCGGGCCAGTTCCACGGCGAGTTCCTCGGCGCGGCGCCGGTCCAGGTACTGCCCGACCCGGGCGGCGACCGTGCCGAGCAGGGCGACGAGGGTGTCCTCCGGGTCCTCGATCCGGTCGCCGTAGACACACAGCGCGCCCAGGGTGTGTCCGCCGGCCGAGATCGGTATCCCGACGGCCACGTGCAGGCCGGCTCGGGCGGCGAGGCGGCTGCGGGCCGAGGCGCTGTCGGCGGCGAGGTCGGGGATCCACAGCGGCTCGCTCTGCTGGTACACCCGGCCCGGCAGCCACAGCCCGAACTCGATCTCGTCGACGGTGAACCGGTCCAGGCGCCGGGCGTCCCGCAGGTGCCGGCCGGCGCAGGCGAGCAGCCGCCGATCGTCGTCGGCCAGCCACAGCTCGGTCACCGGCCAGCCCATCAGCTCGCCGAGCGCCTCGACCACGTGCTGGGCCGCGACGGCGCTGGACTCCGCCTCGGCCAGCCCCCGGGAGACCGCCCCGTCGACAGCGCTGAACCGGCTCGCCCGGTGCGTGACGGTGACGTCGTGGACGAAGGCGTGGAAGACTGTTCCGCTGGCCTCGTCGGTGACCGTCACGGTCAGCTCGGCCGGGAACTCGTGCCCGTCCCGGTGCCTCAGCCAGGACTGCACCCGCTGCCGCAGCACCGCCGCGTCCCGGCCGGCGAAGAAGCCGGCAAGCTGCGCCAGCGACCGCGCCGGGACGATCAGATCCTGGATCATCCGGCCGCAGGCCTGCTCGAGGCTGTAGCCGAACGTGCTCTGGGCGGCGGGATTCCAGGCCAGCACGCGCCCGGACGCGTCCACCGCGAGGTAGGCCTCGGACACCGCCGCGAGCACGGTCCGCGGGTCCCGGAGCACGTCCTCGCCGCACCACAGCCGTGGCGGATGCGTCTGGCTCATCGAGACCTCCCGACCACACTCACGCTTCCGTGTGCACCGACTGAGGCGTTCGCCCACCGAGGCGTGCACCTGCTCGGGCGTTTCACCGACTGAGGCAGGAGCCGCGATTGGAACAGCATAATCCAGGCGGAATCGGAGCAAGCCGGAAATCCGTGACGCCCGCCGGCCCGGGAGGTCGCCCGGCGCCGCCGCTCCCGAGGTCGTCCGGCTACCCGGCGGCCGCGGCCGCCGGGTCCTGCCGGCCGGCCGGCACCGGCACGATCAGGGCGGCGATCAGCGGGAACGCCGCCACCACGGCGAAACTGGGCGCGAAGCTCACCGCCCCGATCACCGCGGCCAGCACCGGCGGGGTGGCGGCGGTCAGCACGTTCTGGCCCGTGGTCTGGATGCCCAGAGCGCGACCGGCCCAGGCGGAACCCGCGTACTCGGCGACGGCGGTGAAGGACAGGCCGTTGCTGCTCACCGCGACCACCCCCAGGAACAACAGCACGGGCACGGCCAGACCGGACCCGGCCGCGGTGGCGGCGGCCAGTGTCAGCATCCCCACCCCGGTCGTGACCGCGATGATCCGCATGGGTTTCAGCCGGCTGCCGGTCCGGTCGGACCAGTAGCCCGCGGCGAGGCGGCTCAGGGCGCCGCACACCTGCGCGCCGGCCAGCAGGTGACCGGCGGCGAGGGCGGTCCAGCCGCCGACGTCGGTGAGGAACACCAGCGCGAACGTGGTGATGGTGAACTGCGGGATGACCAGGAGCGCGCTCGCGGCGTGAATCCGCCACAGGACGGGGCCCCGGTAGGGCGACGCCGCGGCCGGCTCGAGAACGGGCGACGCCCGGCCGGGTTCCGCGGGGATCGGGGCGGGATCCCGTACCAGCAGGATGGTCGTCCCGGCCGCGGCCAGGAACAACGCCGCCAGGAACAACAGCGGCACGGCGGTGCCGCGGGCGGCCAGCCCGGGCAGTGTGGCCGCGGCCAGGGCGAGGCCCAGGGGCCCGGCGCTCTGCCGGATGCCCATCGCCAGAGCGCGTTCGTGCCGGGCGAACCACCCCAGGATCAGCCGGCCGCTCGCCAGCACCGAGCCGGCGGCCGCCCCGGCGAGCGCCAGACACACCCCCAGCGCCACCGCGCCGTGCGCCCACCGGGCGGCGATCAGCAGGACGCCGGCCAGCCCGAGGCCGGTGGAGAGCACGACCCGCTCCCCCCACCGGTCGGCCGCCGCGCCCCAGGCGATGAGCGTGAGCATCACCCCGGCGGTGGGGCAGGCGACGAGCAGGCCGGTCTGCTCCAGGGACAGGCCCTCGTCGCGGAACGCCGGGATCAGGTAGGCCAGCCCGAACTGGAACGTGCTGCCCGCGGTCATCGCCAGCATGCCGACGACCAGAACCACCCAGCGCATCCGCTCGCTTCGTATCTGCAAGACCCGACAATCCTTTCGGTACGCGACACCGGCCGGCTCGATCAACTTAGATGTACCGCACGGGCGGGAGGGCGAAGCGCGCCGATCACCGGCGTCACGGCGGGGCACCGCCGGACGACGTCAAGATCTAGAGTGGTCACTCCGATCGACTACGTCCGGGAGAACTCTTGAGGAAGCTTCGCGCCGCCCTCACCGGCGCCCTGCTGGTGCTGGCCTCGCTGGCGCCGGCCACCCCGGCCGCGGCCGCCGCGCCCGCCGGGACCAACCTGCAGCTGATGTCGTGGAACATGTGCGACTCCCAGCGGGCCAGCTGGAACTGCGCCGCCTACGGGACGTTCGCCGACAAGCTCGGCGTCGTCAAGTACCACGTCGACAACAACTTCGTTCAGGCCATGCTTCTCCAGGAGATCTGCGAGAACGACCTGACCACCCTGATGAGCCAGCTCGGTTCCGGGTGGAGCAGGAGCTTCGCGCCGTACTACTACTCCAGCGACGGCGTGCTGACCAACAGCCGGTGCGGCGAGGACAACAGCAGCCGGCAGGACCGCTACGGCACCGCCATCGTGATCCACGCCGGCCTGTCGAACCCGCAGATCATCCCGACCACCCAGCCGTGGAACGGGCAGAACACCGTGCAGCAGTGCGCCACGGCGACCTACTTCGACAACATCCGGCTGTGCAACCTGCACATCTCCCGGTACGGCGTCAACCCGGACCACCCGACCTGGGACTACGCCGACGACCAGCTGGCCGAGGTGAAGGCCGCCGTGGACCAGTACGAGCACGTCGCGTTCGGCGGCGACCTCAACGTGGTGCCGCCGGACTGGCCGGGCGACAGCTCCCGGGACTGGGTCTGGCCAGCCGGCCTGTACTGGAACGGCACCACCGGATACCGCGAGTGCGACCAGTCCGACGCCGCGAACCCGCTGCGTACCGGCCGCTCCACCACGGTGTGGAACGTCAAGTTCGACCACGTCTTCAGCACCCGGCCGTGGCGCTGGTGCGCGGTCGGCGACACGGCGTACTCCGATCATGCGGTCGTCATCTACAGCATGAGGATCGCCTAGTCGGGCCGCGTCGCCGGCGCCGACGCCCGCCGGCACCGCGCTCACTCGCCGAGGCGCCGGCGCGGCGCGCCCGCCGGCGGCGGACGAGGCCTCCGCGCCGGGCGGCTAGAACGAATCAGCCTGTGCCTCCAGCACGTCCCCGGCGTCGTCGTCGCCTGCCACGGCGACCAGCCGGGCGCGCACCCCGAGCTGCGCGAGCCCGACGGCCTGGTTGGCGCCCTTCCCGCCGAGTTGCTCGAACCGTGCCGACGCGTCGGCGGCGGTGCCCGCCTCGGGGACGGCGTCGACGCACAGGACAAGATCACGGGCCAGTTGCCCGACTACGGTGGCTACCGGGGCGTTCACGCGGGTCCAGTACCCCGGCGGGGACCCGGCATGCCCCGGACCGCCGGCCTGGTGACTGTCGACGCCATCCGCCCGGCGAAGCGATGAACATCCACCCTCGATACGGGCAAAAACCCGATAGTGTGAACAGACGGACACTCGGCCGATCGTCGCCAGACAAGCCCAGCTCAGGAGGCCGGCTGATGAGCAGGCTCACGTTCGGCGCCAGGATCGCGGGTGGTTTCGCCGTGACCGTGTCGCTGACTTTGATCATGGCGGCCACCTCGGTCGCCGCTCTGACTCTCGTGGTGCGCGCCAACCACACGGCGGTCACCGCGGCCACCGACGAGCTGCTGAGCGCGCAGTGGCTGAACACGGCGATGGAGAGGCGGGTGTCCAGTGCGCGCGCCTACCTGATCACCGGCCGGCAGGCCCAACTGGACCAGGCACAGCAGGACCGCAACGCCTTCCTCGACCAGGCGGCACGGCTGCGGGAGTCCCTGAGCGACGAGTCCGCCCGCCGGCTGCTGGACGACGTGTTGGCCGCGGAGGCGGAATACACCGCGCTGCTGACGCCGCAATTGGAGAAACGCCGGTCGATGCGCGACCTGGCCCAGGTCAGCCGGCTTCTCACGGACCCGCTGCTGGCCGCCCGGCAGGCTGTCCAGGACGCGAACGCCGCCCTGGTCGAACGGGTGCGCGCCGACGTGGAGGCGGACCGCGACCGGGCCGCCCGCCGGGCCACCCAGGCGATCACCACGATCACGGTGCTGGGCCTGCTCACGGTCGCCTGCGGCATCGCGCTCGCCCGGTGGCTCACCCTCGCCCTGCGCCGCCAGGTCGGCGCCGCCGTCGGCCACATCCAGAGCTCGTCGGCGCAGCTGGAGACGGTGGCCGCGCAACAGGTCGACGGCGGCCGCCACCAGTCCACCGTGATGAGCGAGATCACCACGACGATCAGCGAGCTACTGATCACCGCCCGGCAGATAGCCGACAACGCCGAACGGGTGTCCCGGACCGCCGAGGACACCGCGGCCGCCGCCCGCCACGGCGACGCCACCATCGACCAGACCCGCGCCTCGATCGACGTCATCCGCGCCCAGACCGATGCGATCGTGCAGCACATGCTCGATCTCGGCGAGAAGTCCCAGCAGATCGGCACGGTCGTCGGCCTCGTCTCGGAACTGGCCGAGCAGATCAACATCCTGGCCATCAACGCCACCATCGAGGCCACCGGCGGCGGCGAGCAGGCCCGCCGGTTCGCCGTCGTCGCCGACGAGATCCGCAAACTCGCCGACCGCACCGCCGGGTCGGCCAAGGAGATCCGCGCGCTCATCGAGGACGTCCGCGGCGCGGTCAACACCACTGTCGTGGCCACCGAGAGCGGCGTGCAGGCGGTAGCCGTGGGCACCCGCAACTTCGACGACGCCACCGCCGCGTTCCGCACCATCGCCGAACTCGTCAGCACCACCAACGACGCCACCCGGGAGATCGAGCTCTCCACGAAACAGCAGACCACCGCTGTCGAACAGGTGAACGTCGCGGCCACCGACACGGTCCGGGTGTCCCGCGAGACCGAAACCGGCGCCGCGCAGATCAAGCAGACCGCGGCGCACCTGGCGGCCCTCTCCGGCGACCTGCTGGAGCTGGTGGGCACCGGGCGTCGCGGCGCGTCCGGGTGACCGGGACCGTCTCCTCCCGCGGCGAGAGCGCCGGCTCGATGTCGAACTCCGCCCGAGGCGGCATCCGCACCGGCTTGGCAGCCGGCAGTCCCGGGGCCGCCGCCACCGGCGGGCCGGCCCCGGTCAGGAGGACCGGCGCGGGAGGTGGGACCGGCGGACTTCGCCCAGGCCGCAGGCGGCGTTGACCAGCCCGACCAGGCTGAACGCCTGCGGCGTGTTGCCCAGTTGCCGGCCGGTGGCCGGGTCGTACTGCTCGGCGAGCATGCCCACGTCGTTGCGCAGGCCGAGAAGCCGCTCGAACAGCTCGGTGGCCGGCTTCCTGCGGCCGATCCCGTGCAGCGCCTCCACCAGCCAGAACGTGCAGGCCAGGAAGGCGCCCTCGGTGCCGGGCAGACCGTCGACGCCGTCTGCGTCGGGCCGGTAGCGCAGCAGGAACCCGTCCTCGCACAGCTGCTCGGCGACGGCGTTCACCGTGCCGGTGACGCGCGGGTCGTCGTACGGCAGAAATCCGGTTCTCGGGATCAGCAGCAGCGCGGCATCCAGGCCGGTCGAGCCGTAGTACTGGGTGAAGGTGTTGCGGCCGGCGTCGAAACCGCGGGAGCAGACGTCGGCGTGGATGGCGTCGCGGGTGGCCCGCCAGCGATCGGCGGCCCCGTCCAGCCCGTGGCGCTCCACCGCGGTGATCATCCGGTCCAGGCCGGCCCACGCCATCACCTTGGAGTGCACGAAGTGTCGCCGCGGCCCGCGCACCTCCCACAGCCCGTTGTCCGGCCGGCGCCAGTTGCCCTCGAGGAAGTCCAGCAGGGCGCGCTGCACGTCCCAGGCGTCGCCGGTGACCGCGATGCCCGCGTCCCGGCTCGTGTGCAGGCCGTCCAGGACCTCACCCCAGACGTCGAGCTGGAACTGCGCGGCGGCGGCGTTGCCGATGCGCACCGGGGCGGCGCCCTGGTAGCCGGGCAGCCAGTCCAGCGTGTACTCGGGCAGGCGGCGGCTGCCGTCCAGGCCGTACATGATCTGCAGGTCCGCCGGGTCCCCGGCGACCGCGCGCAGCAGCCACTCGCGCCAGGCCCGGGCCTCGGCGACGTGGCCGGCGCCCAGCAGGGCCTGCAGCGTGAAGGTGGCATCCCGCAGCCAGCAGTACCGGTAGTCCCAGTTGCGCGAGCCGCCCGGATGTTCCGGCAGGGAGGTGGTCGCCGCCGCGACGATGCCGCCCGTCGGCGCATAGATGAGAGCCTTCAGGAGCAGGAGACTTCGCCGTACGGCGTCGGCATACGGCCCGTCGTAACGATGCCCGCCGATCCACCGCTGCCAGAAGCGCCGGGTGGCGTGCAGGGCGGACTCCGGGTCGGCGCACACCGGCGCCGGCAGGTGCGAGGGCCGGTGGGTGAGCACGAACGGGACGCGCTGCCCGGCTTCGACGGTGAACTCCGCGGTGGTGGTCAGGTCGTGGTTGTGCAACCGCGCCGGCGTGGTGAGCCAGACGGCGTCCGGCCCGGCGACCGCGCGCAGGCCCGTGCCGGTGCGCCGCACCCACGGCACCACGTGGCCGTAGTCGAACCGCAGGTTCAGGTCGGTGCACACGCGTACCCGCCCGGACACCCCCTGCACGATCCGCACCAGGTCGGCGGCGGCGGCACGCGGCGGCATGAAGTCGGTCAGCCGGACCGTCCCGTCCGGAGTGTCCCACTCGGTCTCCAGCACCAGCGTGTCGCCGGCGTACCGGCGGCGGGTCGCCGGCCCCGCACCGGCCGGCGCGATCCGCCACCGGCCCGCGTTCTCGTCGCCGAGCAGCGCGGCGAAGCAGGCCGGCGAGTCGAACCGGGGCAGGCACAGCCAGTCCACCGACCCGTCCCGTCCGATCAGCGCACCGGTGTGCAGGTCCCCGACCAGCGCGTAGTCCTCGATGCCGGACGCCACCGCGGCCTCACCGGCCGGCCACGGCGTCCAGGGCGACGCGGCGCGGCCCGCCGAGCGCCGTGCCGGCTGCCCGCTGCGCGTCGAAAAAGGCCAGGCGGCAGGTGTCGGCGTCGCGGTGGACCGCCGGCGACTCGGCGATCGCGCTGCCGTCCTCGGCGGTCAGCGTCCACCGGAAGTGGCCGTCGCCGGTCGCGACGACGTTCAGCTCGCCGGCGCCGTCCCGGATCTGCTCCAGCGGCCGCCGCCACGGCTGGTGACGCCGCGAGGCCGGCCGGTTCCCGACCTGTGCCAGCACGTCCGCGCCGGTGGCCGTGCTGCTGACCAACTGCCACCGGCCGGGCGCCGACGTCGCGCGGACCACGGCGATCACCGCCCGGCCCCGGCCGAACCGGTCCGCCACCCGTGACGCTGCCGATTGACGTCCATGTCGTCCTCCTCGTGTTCCCCCTACGAACTCTTCCCCGCTCTCCCGCGCTCAACCATCGTTGCACTGTGCAAAGGCCTTGGCGCCCGCTTCGCTCACAGCGGGAGCGCCGACGCCACGGTCTCCCGGCTGGCGAGCCACTCGTCGAAGACGTCCGCGGGCAGCGGCCGCGACACGTAGTAGCCCTGAATCGCGTCGCAGCCGGCCGCGTCCAGTTGCTGCCAGGTGGCGACGTCCTCGACGCCTTCGGCGATCACCCGCAGCCCCAGGTTGCGGCCCAGTTCCACGGTGGACCGCACGATGACCGCGTCGCGGTCGCTGGTGGTCATGCCGCCCACGAACGACCTGTCGATCTTCAGCTCCTGGACCGGCAGGGTCTTGAGGTACGCCAGGGACGAGTACCCGGTGCCGAAGTCGTCGATGGACAGCTGCACGCCCAGGTCGTGCAGCTCGGTGACGACCCGCATGGCCCGCTCGGGGTCGGTCATGATGGCGGTCTCGGTGATCTCGATGGTCAGCAGGTGCGGCGGGACCCGCCAGTGCCGCAGGCGGTCGGCCACCTCGGCCGGGAACTCCAGGTCGAGCAGCCGGGTGGTGGAGACGTTGACGGCCACGGTGAGCTGGTGACCGGCGTTCAGCCAGGACCGGCACCGGCCCAGCGCGGCGTCCAGCACGAACCGGGTCAGCGGGGTGATCAGGCCGGTGTGCTCGGCCAGCGGGATGAACTCGCCGGGCGGGACCAGCCCGTGCTCCGGGTGCTGCCAGCGGACCAGGGCCTCGGCGCCGAGCACCGTGCCGGTGCGCGCGTCGACCTTGGGCTGGTAGTGCAGCACGAGCTGATCCTGTCCGACGGCGCGCCGCAGCTCGCCGGCCAGGGACAGCTTGCGCGGGTCGGCGCTGTCCTGGCCGTGGTCGAAGACGGCGAAGCCGGTGCGCCGGGTCTTCGCCGTGTACATCGCGATGTCGGCGCGCTGCAGCAGCTCGTCGGCGGTGGCGCCGTGCTGCGGGTACAGGGCCGCGCCGAGGCTGCCGGCGACGGTGAGGCTCAGCCCGTCCAGTTCGAACGGCGTCTGCAGGGCGTCCTGCAGCCGGGCCGCGACCGCGGCGACGTCCTCCGGCCCGGACACCCCGGGCAGCAGGACCGCGAACTCGTCACCGCCGAGCCGCGCCACCGTCTCCCCCACGCGCAGCGTGTCCCGCATCCGCTGAGCGGCCTGGACCAGCAGCCGGTCGCCGTAGTGATGCCCGAGGGCGTCGTTGACCTCCTTGAACCGGTCCAGATCGATCAGCACCAGCCCGACCCCGCCGCCGGGCCCGGCGATCTCGGCACTGATCGCCTCGTGCAGGGCCACCCGGTTGGGCAGCCCGGTCAGCGCGTCGTGCGACGCCTGATGGGTGGCCCGGCTGAGAGCCCCGGTGCGGATGCGGTGGGCCTGCCAGACCAGCCAGCCGATCAGCCCGGCGGCCAGCATGAGGATCAGCACGGTGCCGGTCCGGGCCTGCCGGCCGCTCCGCAGGGCCAGCTTCTCGTAATGCCGGGAGGCGTCGCCGAGGACCGACAGCAGCGCCCGGAACGCGGGTTCCGCCTGGTATTCGTCGACCCGCTCGGCCTGCAGCAGCTCGTCCTGTTCGAGCAGCCCGAACTCCCGGTCCACGGCGTCGTCGTAGGTCAGGAACGCCTCCTGCACGGCGATCGCCCGCGTGTCCCCCGGGTCGCGTTGCTGGAAGCGGCTGCCGATGGCTTCGGCGCTCGCATCGGCCTCGTCGCGGGCCCGGGCGACATCCGGCGTGAGGCCCTTGGCCATCATGGCCCGTGACCGCAGCGCGCTCTGCTGCCACGCCGCGTTCTCCACCTGGGCCAGCAACACGCGCAGCTCACCGTGATGCGCGGCGTTCACCTGCAGCCGGGTGATGGCGACAGCGCTGCCGACCGGCACGGCCAGCGCCGCCACCACCATCAGCCACACCACGCCACGCCGGCGCGGCGGGACACCCGGCCGGTCCGGCCGTCGTACCGACGAAGACACCCCCATGCGCCACCTCATCGGTGCCGCGGCGGCGCGGTTTAGCCAAAGCCGTGCCCCGGCCCCGGCCCCCGGCGCGCGGTGAGCTGCCCAGTAGCCAGGTTAGGCTCGGTGTCGTGGAGCCTGCGAACGCGATGCCCAACTACGAGCGACTGCGTCGCTTCCAGGCGGTCACGGACACCGCGGTGTCCCGGCTGGATGTCGGCGATCTGCTCGACGAGCTGCTGGAGCACGTCCGGGAGCTGCTCGGCGCGGACACCGCGGCGGTTCTGCTGCTCGACCCGCACACCCGGCAGCTGGAGGCGACGGCCGCGAAGGGCCTGGAGGAGGAGGTCCGGCGCGGCTTCCGGCTCTCGGTCGGGCAGGGATTCGCCGGGCGCGTCGCCGAGCAGCGCGAGCCGGTGGTGGTCGCCGACGTCACGTCGGCCGACGTGGTCAATCCGCTGCTGCTGGAGAAGGGCGTGCGGTCGTTGCTCGGCGTGCCGGTCTTCGCCGCCGACGACGTGATCGGCGTCCTGCACATCGGCAGTCTGACGCCCCGCGAGTTCACCACCGAGGAGATCCTGCTGCTGCAGCTGGCCGCCGACCGGGTCAGCGTGGCCGTGCAGTTCCGGGCCCGCAAGCTGGAGCAGGGCGCCGCGATGACGCTGCAGCGCAGCCTGGTCCCGCCGCAGCTGCCCGCGGTCGAGGGCCTGCAACTGGCGGCCCGCTACCTGCCCGGCCACGGGTTCGGCGTCGGCGGCGACTGGTACGACGCGTTCCCGCTGCCCGGCGGCTGGCTCGGGGTGGTCATCGGCGACGTCTCCGGCCACGGCCTGGCCTCGGCGATCGTGATGGGCCGGGTCCGCAGCGCCCTGCGCGCCTACGCGCTGATCGTCGACGATCCGGGTGAGGTGCTCGCCCTGCTCGACCGCAAGGTGCAACACTTCGAGGCCGGCTCCCTGACCACCGCGCTGTACGTGATGATCGCGCCGGACCGGGCCAGCGTGCGGTTGTCCTCGGCGGGACACCTGCGGCCGGTCTCCGCCGTGCCGGGCGGGCCGGCCGGCCTGGTCGACATGCCTGTCGACGCGCCGCTGGGGGTAGGCCTGAGCCACCGCCGCCGGCACACCACCGTGATCGACCTGCCGGCCGGGGCCCTGCTGCTCGGTTACACCGACGGGCTCGTCGAGCGCCGCGGCCAGATCATCGATGTCGGCATCCAGGCTCTCGTCGACCTGGTGAGGCCGGACCATCCGGAAGCGGTGTGCGGCGCGGTGATGGCCCGGATCAGCCGCGAGCAGCCCACCGACGACATCGCCGTGCTCGCCCTGCGCCACGCGAGTGACGGCGACCGCGCGAGCGACGGCGACGTGGGCCGGGCGATCGGTCACAGCTGCGCTACCGGTCCCGGGGCGGTGACCGTGGCGCGCAGCTGATCCACCGGCGCGGCGCGCGGCTCACCGAGCCGGCGCAGCTCGTTCCGGGCGGGGTGGAAACGATCTGACATCTTCCGGTGTTGCAGTTCGGGTGACGCTTTCCTTCGCCGTCCTCGGGGACTCCATCGCTTTCGGCCAGGGTTCGTCGGGCCCGGCGCATACCGTGGGCGCACGGCTCGCGGCCGATCTGCAAGAACAGGGCATCGCGGCAGAGGTACGGATCTTCGCCGTCCCCGGAGCCCGGAGCACCGCCCTCGCGGCGCAGGTCCGCCGGGCCCGGGAGTGGCCGGCCCAGCTCGTGCTGATCATCGTCGGGGCGAACGACCTCACCGGTTTCGTCCCGCCCGGCCAGGCCGCGGCGCAGCTCGGGGACGCCGTCCGGGACCTGCGGGCGGCCGGCGCCGAAGTGGTGGTCGCCCCGGCGCCGGATCTGAGCGTGGTCCCCTGGGTGCCGCCGCAGATGCGGGCGATGGTCCAGGCCGGCAGCCGCACGTTGCACGAGGCCCAGTCGCGGGCGGCGCTGGCCGCCGGGGCCCACGTCGCCGGCATCGGCATGACCTCGGCCGCCGGGTTCGCCGGCGATCCCGGGTTGTTCAGCGCCGACCGCTTCCACCCGTCCAGCGCGGGTTACGCGGTGATCGCGCACGCGTTGACACCCACGGTGCGGGCGGCGGCCGCCGAGGCGCTCGACCGCCGAGCCGCCAGGTAGCCGCCCGCGGCCGGACACCCCCGAGCAGCGGATCCGGCCGACACGACGGAGTGGAAGCGGAGCCGCGGGTCGGACGGCCCCGCGAGGGCGTCGAGCGGGGTGGTGGCCGGATGCCCCGGCGCGGGGATCCGGCCATCGTGACGGCCGGGCGCGGGTCAGCCCTCGATCTGCCGGGGCCCGCTGCCGGCGCCGATGGCGATCTTGCGGGGCCGGGCCTTCTCCACGATCGGGATGCGCAGCGTCAGCACGCCGTTGTCGTACACGGCCTCGAGCTTGTCGGTGTCCAGCGTGTCGCCGAGGAACAACTGCCGGCGGAACACGCCCGTCGGCCGCTCGTTGATCACCGTCTCGACACCGTCCCTCACCCCGCGCCGGCGCTCCGCCGTGACCTGCAGGACGTTGCGCTCGACGGTGAGGTCGACGGATCCCGGGTCGACACCCGGCAGGTCGAAGTGGACCAGGAAGACGTCGCCGTCGCGCTCGGCGTCGACGGGCATCGCGGCGGGCCGGGTGGTGGTGCCCGTCAGCTGCTCGAAGAGGCGGTCGAGGTCGCGGAACGGGTCAGTGCGCATCAGCATGGTCAACTCCTCCTCGGTGATGGATCCTCATCCTCATAGTTGAGCGTTGTCGACTCAACCTGATTCCAGCTTTACAACACATCTGGTGGCAGCGTCAAGACTACCTTCAAAGGGGTCCTCTACCAGGTAACTCGCGGCGAGGTTGACAGGTAGGCGCTCAAGTTTTATGAGTGATTCGGGAAGTGTTTCGCCGGCCCGTCGCCCAGGAGGTGACCCGTCATGATCGACGAATGGATGCTGCACGTCGCGGCCACCCCGCACGAGGTCGAGGACGTCCTCGCGGACCTGTGCCTGCACAAGCGGGCGCGCCCGGTCGCCGACCGGGACTACCCCACCTGCCTGGCCGGCGGGGGCAGCCCGGACGAGCCGCCGGCCTGGCTCTGCTTCGTCCGCGCCGAACTGGAGCAGCGCGGTCACCGGACCCGGTGGTGCACCCCCTGGTGCGCCCACGACGGCGTGACCCCCGGACGGCGTACGGCGCCGCGCCGGGCCGCCTGAGCGTTTCCTCCCGCGCCGGAATGCGCCGGCGGCCCGGTTGCCGTTCCGGTCATCGAGGTCGCTGGGGCGAGAGCCGGTCTTGGTGTCACCAGGCCGTCGCAGCCACCCGGCCCACGGGGATCAAGCCGCGCAGGTGCCCGGCGGCGGGGTGGGCGGCCCGAGCTGCGCCAGCGACTGGTTGACCTCGGTAGGCGTGGCGAGCTGCCGGTAGCGCGATCCGATCACGACGTCGATCACGTCGGTGGCCCGCTTCGCGTCGAACCGGGGCTCGGCCTCGCCCAGGAAGAACGCCCTGATCCACTGGGCGGCGCCGACCGACTTCGGCCCGAACTCGATGACGGCGACCCGGTCGGGCGCGGTGCTGCTCCTGGCCGCCGGTTTCGTCGCGAAGCCGCGGTTGGCGAAGTCCTGGCTGACCCGCTCGGCGAGGCCGGTGGTCCGGGTACCGTTGAGAACCCGCAGTGTGACCTGTTCCGCCCGGTCCGGGAACGTGACGTCGACCTTGGTGCCGCAACTCTCGCTCGCCATCGCGGCGGACTGGGTGTCGCGGACCACCGCGAGCACGGAGACGGCGGCCGCACCCGCCGCCATGGCGCCGATGACGCGGTACGCCCGCGCACGCGTGTCCTTCATGCCGCCTCTGATGCCCATCGACCGGGCCCGCCGAACCTCGGATCTCGCGGGGTGCGACGGCCGGCCCGGTGATCTGGATCTCAGCGTCACTCCGCCGGGCGAGGACGGCGATCGCCGCGCCGAGCTGCGCGCCGGCGTACGTGGCCAGGTCGGCTCCTTCGCCGTTCGGCGGCTGGAGGTGGGCGGCCGCAACGCGCAAGCCGGCGACCTGGGGCGTACCGGGAAGCCGGCATCCGTGAAGGCAACCCGGAAGCCGCATTTCCGAACGCAACCCGGAAGGCTGATGCCGCCGGCGGCGGACCTCACACCGCGGCCGGTTCGGCCGGCCGGGCGGCCGGGATGAGCAGGGTCGCCAGCAGGCCGGCCAGGAGCAGGCCCGCGGCCAGGTACGAGACGAGCGCGATGCCGTTGGCCATGGCGCCCCGGGCCGCGTCGGCCACGCCGGCGGTGGCCGGGTTCGCGGCAAGCGGGGTGATCGCCGCGCCGGCGCTGTCGGTGACCGCGGCCGCGAACCCGTCGACCCGGCCGTCCGGGATCCGGCCGTCGCGCAGCGCGTCCTTCACGTCGTGGCGCAGCGTGGAGAAGAAGACGGTGGTCAGCACCGCGATGCCGAGCGCCGAGCCGAGCTGCCGGAAGGTGGACTGGATCCCCGATCCCTGACCGGCCTCGGTGGCCGGCACGTCGGCCAGCACCACATTGGTGACCTGCGCGGTTGCGAACCCGACGCCCACGCCGTAGAGGAACATCGGGAGGGTGATCGACCACCACGGCGCCGCGGTGACCGCCGCCACCGCGCCGAGGCAGGCCATCGCGACGGCCTCCAGAGCCAGGCCGAGCCGCACGAAGCTGAGCGCGGACAGGTTGCCGGCCATGCCGAAGCTGATCCCGTTGGACACGAAACTGCCGATCGCCAGGGGCAGCAGCGCGATGCCGGCCTGCAGCGACGAGTAGCCCAGGGTGAACTGCAGCCAGAGCGGGAGCACGGCGACGATGCCGAACTCGCCGAGCCCGATGATCACGGTGGCGACGTTGCCGTTGCGGAACGACGGGATGCGGAACAGCCGGGTGTCCATCAGCGGGTGCCGGGTCCGCCGCTGGCGCCACACGAACAGGGCCAGCAGGATCGCGGCGGCCACCAGCGCGACGAACACCGGGGAGAGCCCGCCGTCCGCGCCGTGCCTGGTCACCCAGCCGTAGGTGCGGCCCTCGACCAGGCCGAACGCCAGCGCGCCCAGCCCCGCGGCGGACAGCAGCGAACCGGGGACGTCGACCCGCCCGGTGGATCGCGACGACGGCGCGACGAACGCCACGACCAGCCCGAAGATCAGCACCACCAGCGGCACGTTGATCCCGAACGCCCACCGCCAGCTGGCGTGCTCGGCGAACCAGCCGCCGATCACCGGGCCGATCGCGGTGGCGACGCCGATCGTCGAGCCCCACACGGCGTACGCCTGGCCTCGCTCCTTGCCGTGGAACGCCTGGTTGAGCAGCGAGAGCGAGGTGGGCAGCAACATCGCCCCGGCCCCGCCCTGCAGGAACCGGGCCAGGATCAGCACGCCGCCGCTGGGCGCCAGCCCGGCGAGCAGGCTGGTGACGCCGAAGAGCACGACGCCCACCACGAACACCCGGCGCGCGCCGGCCAGATCGGCGACGCGGCCGAACACCAGCAACAGGGCCGCGAAGACGATCGCGTACGACTCCTGGACCCACTGGGCCTGCGAGGAGTTGATGCCCAGGTCCTCGATGACGGCGGGCGTGATCACGTTCACGATCGTCGTGTCGACGACGATCATCGCGACCCCGAGGGCGATCCCGACCAGGCCCCACCACTTCCGAGGCATCGTGCCCCTTCCACCTCTGCCGCCCGACCGCATCGTCCGACCGTGACGTCGCCGGGGAACCGCCCCTCGGCGAGAGGACCGTGCCCGACGTCTCCGCGGCCGCCCGGCGCGACCGGCTGCTCGAAGAGCCGCGACACCATGCCATCACCTATCGCGTCCCCGGGCGGCGGTTTGGCGTTGCCACCGGCCGCACCCGCCGGCGCGACAGCGACCCGCCGGCGCGGCGGACGGGGACGCCAGTCAATATCATGCTCGGCATGGCCATCGCCCACTCGCCGCTCGTCGTCATCGACTGTCCCGACCCGGGAGCGCTCGCCAGGTTCTACGGCGCGATGCTGGATTGGCGGGTGGAGGTCTCCACCGAGCGTGCCTCGGCCTGCGCCGGAGACGGCCGATGTCTCTCCTTCCACCGGGTGGACGACTACTGTCCGCCCGCATGGCCGACCCAGGAGCGGCCTCAGCAGATGCACCTCGACATGCTGGTCGACGACCTCGACGCGGCCGAGGCGGCGGTGCTCGAACTCGGCGCGACCAGGCATCCGGAGCAGCCCGGCACGTCCTTCCGGGTCTTCCTGGACCCGGCGGGTCACCCCTTCTGTCTCTGCCTGAACTGATCCTTCTCGCGCCCGCGGCCGAGGCAGAGGCACGCGTGGGCAGGTCCGGCGAACCGCCGGCCCGGTCACCGGCATCACCACGTCGGTGCCAAGAACGTTGGATGGATGTCGACGCCGGCCGGCTCGGGCCGGCGTCCGTCCCGTCACCGGTGCACCGGACGGCCGACGCCGAGCCGGAAATACTCGATACAGCCTTTTGACATCCATTGACCAGCGAAGCGTGTCGATGCAGATTCAGGTAACCCAGTTTTCCTATCTGATTATGGGGTTGCTGCATGCCTCTCCTCGCCACGGCACGCTCACGGGCCGGCGCCACCCTGCTCGGCGTCCTCACCGGCGCGGCGCTCGGGGTGGCCGCGCCGGCCGCCGCCCAGCCGGCCGCCGCCGACTCCGTCCTGGTCTGGTACGACGCGACGGCCGCCGCGATCGCCGCCGGCGGCGCGCCCACCCAGGTCACGAACAACCGTACGTGGGCGATCGCCTGGCTCGCCGCCGCCCGCGCCCAGGCCGGCACGCACTCGGCCGCCGGCCGGCGCGCCGCGCTCGCCGGCGCGGTCCACCAGACGCTGACCACGCTGATCCCCGGCCAGCAGAGCCCGGCCGACGCGACACTCGCCGCCGAGCTCGCGGCCCTGCCCGACCGGCAGGAGGTCCGCGACAGCGTGACGGCCGGCCGGGCGGCCGCGCGGCGAGTGCTCACCGAGCGCTCCGGCGACGGGCTCGACCCGGCGTCGGTGAACATTCCGTTCCCGGTGCCGGCGCCCGCGCCCGGGGTCTGGCAGCCGACGCCGCCGCAGTACGCCCCGGCCACCCAGTACGGCAACCGGGCCGCACGCCCGTTCGTCCTGCGCTCCGCCGCCCAGTTCCGCCCGCCCGCGCCCCCGGCGCCCGGCTCCGCACGCTACGAGGCCGATCTGGCCGAGGTCGCGGCGTACGGCTCGGCGACCAGCACGGTACGCACCCAGGCCCAGACCGACACGGCGACGTTCTGGCTCGGCTCGTCGCTGACGCTCTACACACCCATCCTGCGCGCCGCCGTCGCCCAGTCGCACGCTTCGATCGCGGACCGCATCCGCCTGGTGGCGCTGTTCCACGTCGCCGCCGTGGACACCCAGATCGCCACCTCCGACGCCAAGTACGCCTACCAGCGCTGGCGCCCGGTGACCGCGATCCGCGCCGGCGGCGACACCACGTGGCTCCCGCTGCACGACACCCCGGCCCACCCGGACTACCCGAGCGGCCACAACACCTACTCGGGCTCCGCCGAAGGAGTGCTCACCGGACTGGCCGGGCCGCGCGCCCGCGAGCCGTACACCATCAGCAGTCCCACCGCGCCCGGCGTGACCCGCACCTACACCGACTGGCATCGGCCGAGCCTGGAGAACGTCGACGCCCGGGTCTGGTCGGGCATCCACACCCGCAACGCCGACCTGGCCGGCATCCGCCTCGGCGACGACGTCGCCCGTTACGTGCTCGGCCACGCGCAGGCCGTGCTGCGCTGAGCACCGGCCGCCGGATCGGGGCGGCCACATCGAGCGGCCCGCCGCCGGGGATGCCGGGGCGGGCTGTTCCAGGCCCGCCGCCTCAGCCCTCGTCGTCCTGATGTTCGGTCCAGCCCAGCCACCAGTCCCGCTCGGAGACCTCCCCGGCCGCCTCGGCGAACGCCGTCAGCGCCCGGGTGACCTCCGGCCGCCACAGCTCCGCGGTGGCCTCGACCAGCCGCTCCAGCTCCTCCCGGCGGCGCGTCAGCACCTGGTCGACAAGCTCCTGCCCGGCCGGCGTCAGCCGCAACCGCACCACCCGCCGGTCGCTGGCCGACCGGGTCCGGCGGACCAGGCCCTTGCGCGCCAGCCGGTCCAGCATGCGCGTTCCGGTGGACGGGTTGATCCGCAGCTCCTCGGCGATGTCCACGCCGCGCTGCGGGCCGCGCACGGCGAGCACCACCAGGGTGCGGAACTGCGGCAGGGTGACCTCCTCCTCGGCGGCGGCCAGCGAGCGCGCGGTCATCCCCACGAAGGCGCGGCTGGCCAGGATCAGCGCCTGCACGACAGCCGCCCGGTCGGTGGAAGGTTGCATGGGGACATGTTTGCATTCAGGCGATCCGGTACCGGGAGGCGGCGTCGTCACGGAACTCGAGTCCGTGCCCGAGCCGGCCGGGATCGGGCCGCAGGACGCCGCCGGGTTCCGGGGCGGCGACCGGATGGAACAGCATTTCCTCGATGCGGACATGGTCGTGGAACCACTCCAGGTGGCGCAAATTCGGGGTGGCCGCGGCGGCATCCAGGTGCAGGTGCGGCGCGCAGTGCCCGGAGATCTGCAGGTTCGCCGCGGCGGCCACGGCGGCGACGCGCTGCCACTCGGTGATGCCGCCGCACCGGGACAGATCGGCCTGCAGGCAGTCCACCGCGTCGGCCCGCACCATCCGGGCGAAGTACGGCAGGTCGTAACCGTACTCGCCGGCCGCGACGTCGGCGGTGACGCTGTCGCGGACCTCCCGCAGACCGGCCAGGTCGTCGGAGGAGACCGGCTCCTCGAACCAGCGCACGTCCTGGTCGGCGGCCGCCCGGGCGACCCGGATCGCCTGCTTGCGGCCGTATCCGCCGTTGGCGTCGACGTACAGCTCGGTGTCCGGGCCGACGATCCGGCGGGCCTGGGCGATGCGGGCCAGATCACGGTTCTCGGCGGCGCCCCGGTCCTCGGCGATCTTCATCTTGACGCGGGGGATGCCCTGCTCCCGGACCCAGTGCGTGAACTGGGCGGTGAGCTGCTCGTCGCGGTAACTGGTGAAGCCGCCGCTGCCGTAGATCGGGACGGTGTCGCGGGCGCGGCCCAACAGCCGGGCCAGCCGGATGTCCAGCAGCCGCGCCTTGAGATCCCAGAGCGCGACGTCGACGGCGGAGATCGCGCAGGCGGCGATCCCGGGCCGGCCGGCGTTCCGGGTGGCGCGGGCCATCGCGTCGTAGCAGGCGGGCACGTCCATGGCGTCCCGGCCGGTGACCACGCCGGCCAGCTGATCGCCGACCAGGACGCCGGCCGCGGCGGCGCCGTAGGTCCAGCCGGTGCCGGTCCGTCCGGCGGCCCGCGCCCGGACCAGGACCAGTGTGGTCTCGGTCCAGGCGGTGGTGCCGTCGGCTTCCGGGCTGTCGGTGGGTATCCGGTACGCGGACGCGGTCACCACCTCGACCGGCACGTCAACGTCCACGTCGTACCTCCGGGCGTACCGAGATCTGCCGTTCCGGCAGTGTCCCGACCCGCACGCCGCGCAGCGCGGCGTTGACCACCTCGGCGGTGTGCACCGGCTGCCGGCCGGTGCGGGCCTCCTGGATCTGGGTGCGGCAGGAGAATCCGTCGGCCAGCACCAGGGTGGTGTCGTCCGCCGCCCGTACGGCCGGCAGCAGCACCTGCTCCCCCACGGCCAGCGAGACGTCGCGGTGCTCGCGCGTCATCCCGAAGTCGCCGGCCAGCCCGCAGCATCCGGACGCGAGTCTCTCGTTGTCCAGACCGGCCCGGCGCAGCAGCTCCTGGTCGGCGTCGTAGCCGAGGACCGCGTGGTGGTGGCAGTGCGCCTGGCTGATCGCGTGCGGCCGGTCGCCGCCGGCCGAGGTCAGCGGCGGCAGACCGACATCGTGGTCGGTGACCAGCAGTTCCGCGAAGGTGCGGGTCTGCCGCTTCAGCCGTTGCACGTCCTGGCCGGGGCCGAGCAGGTCGGCGGCGTCGGAGCGCAGCACCGCAGTGCAGGACGGTTCGAGGCCGACCACCGGGACGCCCTGGCGCAGCCGGGGCGCGAGGACCTCGACGGTACGGCGCAGCACCCGCCGGGCGACGCCGAGCTGGCCGGTGGAGATCCAGGTGAGGCCGCAGCACACCTGCTGCCGGGGCAGCTCGACCCGGAATCCGAGCTGTTCGAGGGCGCCCACCGCGGACGCGGCGATGCCCGGGGCCAGGTAGGTGGTGAACGTGTCCGGCCACAGCAGCACGGTGCCGCGTGCGCCGTCGCCGCGCGGCGTCCGGTGGCGGAACCAGCGCTTGAAGCCGGCGCGGGCGAAGCGCGGGACGTCCCGCGCCGGGTCGATGCCGCCGAGCCGCTTGACCAGCGCGCCGAGCACCGGCGCGTGGGTGGCCGCGTTGGTCAGGCCGGGCGCGCACGCGGCGACGCGGGCGGCTACCGGCAGCCAGCCCAGCGAGTAGTGCGGGACCGGGCGGATCCGGCCGTGGTACCGGTGGGCCAGGAACTCCGCCTTGTAGGTGGCCATGTCGACGTGCATGGGACAGTCCCGTTTGCACCCCTTGCAGGCCAGGCAGAGGTCGAGGGCGTCGGCGACAGCGGGTTCGTGCCAGCCGTCGATGGTCTCGCCGCGCAGCATCTCGAACAGCAGCCGGGCCCGGCCACGGGTGGAGTGCTGTTCGTCGCGGGTGACCTGGTAGCTGGGGCACATCACCCCGTCGCCGGGCTCGTGGTGACGGCACAGGCCCACGCCGGCGCAGCGCAGCGCGGCCCTGGCGAAACTGCCGTCGTCGTCGGCGTACCGGAAGTAGGTGGCCGGTTCGGCCGGGGCGTAGTCGGCGCCCAGGCGCAACTGGCCGTCGATCGGGTTGGCGTGCACCACCTTGCCGGGGTTCATCCGGTTGTCCGGGTCGAAGATCGCTTTGAACTCCTCGAACGCGCGGACCACCTCCGGCCCGTACATCCTGGTCAGCAGCCGGCCCCGGGCCTGGCCGTCGCCGTGCTCGCCGGAGTAGCTGCCGCCGTATTGGCCGACCAGGTCGGCGGCGTCGTCGACGAAGGACCGGAAGGCGCGTACGCCGTCCGCGGTGACCAGGTCGAACGGGATCGAGGTGTGCAGGCAGCCGTCGCCGAAGTGACCGTAGAGGCTGGCCACGTCGTAGTCGTAGCGGTGCAGCAGTTCGCGGAAGTCGCGCAGGTAGTCGCCGAGGCGGTCCGGCGGCACGGCCGAATCCTCCCAGCCCGGCCAGGTGTCCGGGCCGCCGCCGGGGGTCCGGGCGGTCGCGCCCAGCCCGGCCTCGCGTACCCCCCACATCTGCTCGCGGTGCTCCGGGTCGTCGAAGATCCTCGCCTCGTCGTGACCGAGCTCGGCGAGCATGTCGTGGATGGTGGCGGTCGCCTCGCCGGCGGTGTCGGCCCCGAAGTCGGCCATCAGCCACGCGCCGCCCTCGGGCAGCAGCCTCAACGCCTCCGGGCGCATGTGCTCCTCGCCCTCGTAGCGCACGAGCTTGTCGTCCAGTCCTTCCAGGGCCACCGGCCGGTACCGGTTCACCGTCGGGACCGCGTCGCCGGCGGTCGCGATGTCCGGGAACGCCATCAGCACCAACACCCGTTCGGCCGGCTCCGGCACCAGCCGCAGTTGGGCACGCAGCACTGTGACACAGGTGGACTCGGTGCCGGCCAGGGCCTGGGCCAGGTCGAAACCGTTCTCCGGCAGCAGGGCCGGCAGGTTGTAGCCGGAGATCCGGCGCGGCAGCCGCGGGAACGCCCGGATCCGGTCGGCGTACCGGTCGCGCAGCTCGCGGACCCGGCGGTGGATCTCGGCGCGGCGGCCGCCAACGCGCAGGATCGCGGCGTACTCCTCGTCGGTGACCGGGCCGACCCACATACGCTCACCGTCGTAGGTGAGGACCTCCAGACGGCATACGTTCGCGGCGGTGGTGCCACTCCACTGTGCGGTCGACCCGCACGAGTTGTTGCCGATCATCCCGCCGATCGTGCAGTGATCGTGGGTGGACGGTTTCGGACCGAAGATCAGCCGGTGGTACGGGCCGGTCTGCTTGTTCAGCTCGTCGAGCACCAGGCCTGGTTGTACCGTGGCGCGGCGCCGGTCCGGGTCGAACGACTCGACAGCGGTCAGGTGCTTGGAGAAGTCCATCACCACGGCGACGTTGCAGCACTCGCCGGCCAGACTGGTGCCCCCACCACGGGACAGCACCGGCGCGCCGAACTCCCGGCAGGTGGCGACCGTGGCGATCACGTCGTCCAGCGTGCGCGGCACCACTACGCCGATCGGGACCTGCCGGTAGTTGGAGGCGTCCGTGGCGTACATCGCCCGGGTGCCCGGGTCGAAGCGCACCCCGCCGCGGACCCGCCGGCGCAGCGTCCGGGCGAGCCCGGCGGCGTCGACCGGCGCGCTGCCGGCGAGGCGCACCGGCGAGGCGGGGTCCACCTTGGTCATGAGTCACCCCGCAACTGGGCGATCTTGTCCTTGAACAGGGTGGTGGCGATCGCCGCGCGGTGCGGCTGCCCATGCAGGAAGGCGGTGGCGAACTTCTTCGCCTGCTGATAGTTGACCTTGCCGGGCATCGGCGGCTCGTTCGGGTCGACGGCGACGTCCAGCAGGGCCGGACCCGGATGGGCCAGCGCCTCCGCCAGCGCCTGCCGCAGGTCCCCCGGCGCGGTGATCCGCGCGCCGAAGCCGCCGCTGGCCCGCGCCCAGGCCGCGTAGTCGGGCTGCGGCTCGCCGAACCGGACCCCGTGCTCGGGGTAGCCGAGCACCATCTGCTCCCAGAGGATCTGGCCCAGCGAGTTGTTGTTGTTGATCACGACGGTGATCGGCAGCTGGTACCGGCAGGCGGTGGAGAACTCGGCCATCAGCATGGCGAAGCCGCCGTCACCCTGCAGGGCGATCACCTGGCGGTGCGGGAAGGCGTGCTGGATGGCGATCGCGTACGGCAGGCCGGGCGCCATCGTGGCCAGGTTCCCGGACAGATAGAACTCCCGCTCGCCGCGGATGGTGAAGTGCCGGGCCGCCCAGGTCGCGATGGTGCCGGAGTCGCAGCACAGCACCGCGTCGTCGGAGGCCAGCCCGTCGATGCAGGCGGCCAGGTATTGCGGGGCGATCGGGTCCCGGTCCGGGTCCTGCAGGGCTGTCATCTTCGCCCGCCAGTCGCGCATCGCGGCCTGGTACTTCTCCAGATGCCCGCGGTCGGCGTGCCGGCGCAGCCGCGGCAGCAGCGCCTCGAGAGTGGCCGCGACGTCGCCGACGAGCGGGACATCGGTGGGCAGCCGGGTGCCGACCCGGGCCGGTTCCAGGTCGATCTGCAACACCTTCACCTTGCCCGGCTCGGGCAGGTGCTTGGTGTACGGGAAGTTCGTACCCAGCATGACCAGGGTGTCGATGTCGCCCATCAGCTCCTCGCTGGGCGCCGTGCCGAGCAGGCCGAGCCCGCCGGTGGTGTACGGCGAGTCGTCGGGCAGCACCATCTTGCCGGGCAGCGTCTTGACCACCGGGGCGCCGAGGGTTTCGGCGAGAACCTCGACCAGGGTTCCGGCGCCCCGGGCGCCGACGCCGGCCAGGATCGCCGTCCGCCCGGCGCCGTCGAGCAGGTGCACGGCCCGGTCCAGGTCCTCGTCGCGCGGCCGCACCGGCGGATCCAGGTAGATCGGCGCGGTGTGCGGCGGGTTCGCCGGGGCCACGTGCTGGTAGGGATCCTCGCCGGCCGCGGCGACCTGGATGTCGTTGGGCACGCACAGATGCGCGACGCCACGACCGGCGTACGCGTGCCGGATGGCCAGGTCGACCAGCCCCGGCAGCTGCTGCGGGTTGACCACCAGCTGGTTGTAGACCGCCACGTCCGCGTACAGCTTCGTCAGGTCCACCTCCTGCTGGTAGCCGGTGCCCAGCACCGAGGTCTCCTGCATGCCGGTGATGGCCAGCACCGGCGCGTGGTCCAGGGCCGCGTCGTACAGCCCGTTGGCCAGGTGGATGCCGCCGGGGCCGGAGGTGGCCAGGCAGACCCCGATCTTCCCGGTGGCCTTCGCGTGGGCGCTCGCCATGAACGCCGCTGCCTCCTCGTGGTGCACCAGCACGAACCGCACCCGGTCCGCGTTACGGCGCAGGCCCTCCATCAGCCCGTTGATGCCGTCGCCGGGCAGGCCGAACACCGTGTCGACGCCCCAGTCGGCGAGTCGCGAGATCAGAACTTGCGAGGTTGTCGTCTCCATGCCTCCCGCTTACCCGCCATGCAGCACGCAAACATTGCACAATGCAAGAATGGTCTGAGGTATGAAGCCGGCGGGCCACTTCCGTTACTGACCGGAACCCGGCCCGCAGCCGCCCGTCGTGCCGCGGGTGGCGGCGCCGGGGCCCGGCTTCGCACCGCCCGCCACCCTCGCGTCCGCCGGCCGCGAATCAGGCAGAAAAGCCGGCGGCCAATCGTGAGGCCGTATTGTTCCGGTATGACGCAACGAAAAGTAAGCGTATGGCAACCATTCTTCCTCGGCACTGAAAGCTCGCGGGCCGCAGTCGACGCCGCGAACGAGCTGGAGCGGCTCGGCTACTCCCGGATCTGGTTCTCGGCCGGATTCGACCACAAGCTGCCGCCGCGCTTCCGCGAGCTGCTGGACGGCACCGAGCGCATCGGGGTCGCCTCCGGGATCGCGTCCATCTGGCACACGTCGCCGGAGGACACGGCCGCGTTCACCGCGGACGCCGAACGGGCGCACCCCGGACGGTTCCTGCTCGGCCTCGGCGCCAGTCACTCCGTGCTGGTCGAACGCGACGGCACCGACTACCGCAGGCCCTACTCGAAGATGGTGGAGTACCTCGACGCCCTGGACGCCGCCGGGCTCGCCCCCGAGCGGCGGGTCCTGGCCGCCCTCGGCCCGCGCATGCTGGAGCTCTCCCGGGACCGTTCGGCCGGCGCGCACCCGTACTTCACCACCGCCGAGCACACCGCCGAGGCCCGCACGACGATCGGGCCCGACAAACTGCTCGCGCCCGAGGTGGCCGTGGTCCTCGAAACGGACCCGGAGGTAGCGCGCGCCACCGCCCGGCAGTACACCACCGGATACCTCGCCCTGCCCAACTACACCAACAACCTGCGCCGGCTCGGCTGGACCGACGAGGACCTGGCCGGCGGCGGCAGCGACCGCCTGGTCGACGCCCTCATCCCGTGGGGTACGGCCGAGCGGGTCGCCGCCGGCATCGAGAAGCACTACCAGGCCGGTGCGGACGAGGTGGCGATCCAGGTCCTCAACGGCGGCGACGACCGAGCGTTCCCCGCCGAGGCGTTCCGCGCCCTCGCCGGGATCCTGATCTGAGGGGCCCGCGGCGGCACGGGCCGGCTCGGCCCGTGCCGCCGGGCGATCTCCCGTCGGTGGCCCGCTCGCCCCGGAAATGCCCGGGTGCCCGGAACGGAATACCGTTTCCCATGTGCACGCCGGTGCGGTGACTTCTTATTTCCGGCCGGCGAAAACGACTGACAATCGACAATTAACGGCGGCCCGGCCGCGTTCCCGATTCCCTCCTGGCCCGGATGCCCACCCGATTATGGTGAGCGTCATGAAGACATTCTCAGGAAAACTCACCGCCGGTTTCCCGGCCCTGCTCGCCGTTTCTCTCGGAATCGGTCTGTCCGCTGTGGTGGTGGACGCCGCCGGGGCCGCTGGCCCGGCCGCGGCCGCCGTCGCGCGACCCGCGACTGTCGATCCGGAGCAGTTGAAGGACGCCCTGCTGGCGGAGGACGACCTGCCGGTCGGATACCGGCAGTTCGATCTTTCGGCCGTGGCGCTCGACATGATGGCCGGCGCGGGCGCCCCGGACGAGGCGATGATGACGGCCTCCCGACTGGCCGGGCCGCGATCCGTGCAACCGGTCGGCCGGCACTACAGCGAGCTGGCCGCCGACCGCGACACCACCCCGATGGAGATCGCCGCGTTCCGCCAGGGCGAGGACGGGCCGTTGCTGGTGCAGAAGCTCGTCGGCACCGGTGAGGACGTCGCCCAGGATCTGGTCGGCACCGTCGAGAACATGCTCGACTGTTGTCCGGTGATCACCTCGGAGGACATGCGGATCACCTTGTCCGAGCTGCCGCGGATGCCCAGCCTGGGCGACGAGTCGGTCGCCACGGAGATGACCTTCTCCTTCCAGGGCGAGGATTCCGACGTCACCCTGCACGGCAACGCGCTGGTGCTGGCCTACGGCGACGTGTTCGAGGAGATCGTGCTGGTCGGTACGCCGGAGTCGATGGACGACGCCCAGTTCACCGAGATCGCCAAGAACGCCTTCCACAAGCTGGCCTACGCCTGACCGCCGCCAACCGGGGCCCGGAGCGGCCGGAGCCGGGAAGTGATCCCGCTCGGGCCGCTCCGGGACCCCGTTTCCAGCGACGACCGCCTCCGCCACCGGCAGTTGACCAGCGGGCGGGAGGCCGTCCCCGGTGGAACCGAGGTCCGCTGAGGTACCTCAGCGTCGTCCGCCAACCCCTGTTCTGTACCGCCGGTACGCTTCGCCCCATGGATCCAGCACCGCGGTGACTGTGGACGGGAGCGGGAGCAAGGCCATGCGATTCGCCCTGGTGGACCACGTCCGGGTAGCGCAGACCTTCGCCGCGGACGCCGACGAGTTGGTCGAGAAGGTGCGGGCCCGGTCGTTGAGTCCGCTTGCCGGCCTGTCCGACCGGGCTTTCCGGGAAGGACTGTCGGCGCTGCGTCGCGATGCCCGGGCAGGCTACATCGCCGGGCCGATCGTCGACCGGCTGGATCTCGTGGTGTTCCGTGCGCCTTCCGGCTCTTCGGGCGGAGCGGGTCGGCACCCGCTCGGCCGTACATCGCCGGCGTCGGGGGCGGCCTGAGCGGCGGGCCACCCCCGGGCAGCCGGTGGGTGCGCGAGGCTCGATCAGGCGATGTCGATGGCGTCGAGCTCGGTGAAGTTCGCGCCCTTGCCGTACGAGATCGTGTTGGTCCCGGCCCGCAAGGTGACGGCGCGCTCGCTGGTCTGCCAGTTGTCCCAGCCGGTGAACGGGTAGTCCACCGTGCCCGCGGCCGCGCCGTTGACGAACAGCTTGTGGCTGGCCGCGCCCGCGTCGGAGCCGTTGGCGTACCGCGTGTACAGCCGGTAGCCGCCGGCCCGGGGCACGTGCACGGTGAAGGTCACCCGGCTGTCGTCGAAGTCGATGCCACCGACGACGACGCCGTTGCTGGCGCCGCCTGCCGCGTACCGGGCGTTGGCGCGGGTGAAGGTGGCGTCCTCGGCCTCGTACCGCACCTTGGCGCCCTCGACGACCGGCCGGTTGCCCTGCCAGTCCAGTCGCCGCGAGTACACCGCCCGGTAGGTGAAGTCCGGGTTCCAGCCGTGGAAGATGATCCGGTCGCGGCCGTCCGGTCCGGTCACGATGTCCTGGCCGCCCGGGCCGCGCACCGAGCCGGCGAACGCGTCGGTGGTCATCAGCGGCGCCGCCGCCTTGGTGTACGGGCCCCGCAGGCTGGTCGAGGTGGCGTAGCTGCTCACGTAGCTGCCGTTGCCGAAGAAGTTGGCGGAGTAGAACAGCACGTACGTGCCGCCGTGCTTCCACAGCGTCGGGGCCTCGACCAGGGTGCCCTCGAACGGCTTGTTCTGCTTGATCAGCTGGGTCTCGGCGCCGGTGCGGCGCAGCCCGTCGGTGCTGACCTGCTGCAGATGCAGCCAGGTGTCCTGGGCGCAGCAGTTGCCGTCGTTTTTCCAGAGGATGTACCGGCGCCCGTTCTCGGTGAACGAGGAGGCGTCGATCGATCCGCCGGTCTCCGGCGTGCAGACCAGGCTGGTGTCGCGGGGGACGAACGGGCCGCCGGGCGTGCCGGCGGTCGCCGCCCCGATGCACTGCTTGCCGGAGGCCCGGTCGTGCGCGGTGTACCACATCACGTAGCTGCTGGGCCCGGCGGCGAACACCTCCGGCGCCCAGACACCGTGGTCGCCGGAGCCACCGGGCGGGAACGACCAGTCGGAGTCGGCCCAGGCGCCCAACGTGGGCAGCGCGTCGCCGGGCTGCACGGTCCAGTGCACCAGGTCGGTGGAGGTGGCCCACTTGATGTGCCGGCCGTCGCTGTTGGTGGCGTAGGCGTAGTAGGTGCCACCGGCCTTCATGACGTCCGGGTCGGCGAAGTTCTCGTCGATCACCGGGCCGGACGCGACAGCGGCCGCGGGTGTGGCCGAGGCCGTGAGCAGGCCGGCGACCAGCAGCAGGGCGGTGGCAGCCGCGGTCGCCAGGCGGAATCTTGGCATGGGTTCTCCACGGGAGGGTCGGTGGGTGTCAGTTCATGGTCGTTTCCATTCGTTCATGTCGAGAGATGTTCGTCAATCACCGTCGCCGCGTGCCGGCACGCGGATCCCGCACCGACGAGTCACGGTCACCATCCGGGCCCGGCCATGACCACCACTCCCTCACCGGTGACCAGGTGTCTCCGGGCGATCCGGCGCGGTCGCCTCACCGCATGGCTGTGGGCGGCGTGCGCGACCACCCGGATTACCGCTTCAAGGCCGCATGACGGGCACCAGGTAGGCGGATTGACTTGTCTTTTTCCAGGGAGGAGTGGACAGGAAGGTATCCCAGAGCACAGGCGGCGGCTACCGCCGCGATCGCTCGAACATTGACCACCAGGAAGCTGAATGGCTGGGCGAGTTCCTCGCCGAGGGAAATAAAGGATACCGTCATAACGGTGCATAAAAGCGCGGCGGTCACGATAGCAGCGCGCGTCCCGTTGGTAACAATCGCTGCGCAGGCAATGACGGTCCAGAACTGATGGTGGGTCCATGACACTGGAGAGACAGCGATGCTGACAGCGCCAACGGTGCAGGCCGCCGACAGTAACCGGCCGTTAGTCGCGGCGTAGCGCGCACCGACCAAACCAGCGATGGCTACCGCGACACCGAGGGAAAGCCACATTATCGTTCGCGCCTGACCGTCGAGGCCTAGACGAAGCAGGGTTCCGTTGATCGATTGGTTGCCACCGAGCGAGAGGTCACCAATGCGCCTGGTGTTTTCCAGTTCGATGAGCCAGAACCTGCGAGAGTCGCTTGGCAGTATGACGAGAGCGAGCAGGGTCGCGATGGTGAATGCGGCCAAACACATGTATGCCGCACGCCGCCGGCCGGAAATCCACAAGTAGGGAAGGAAGACCAAGGGGGTGAGCTTGACAGCGGCCGCTATTCCTACGCCAGTCCCCGCGAGCCGTGTCGGCAGCATGCCCATACAGTCGACCAGCACGATGAGGACGAGAAAAACCGAAATTTGACCAAATCTGATGTCGCTGGAGCCGGGAGACGATAACAACATCAGCACCAGCACGGCTGGTAGTGGAAGTTCGACGGCCGGGTTTTGTTGCCGCACGGCCCGGACGACGACCTGCGCGAGGAGGAGAATCGCTGTGATAACGGCTGCTGACCAGATGACGCGGACGGCCGGCTCCGGCAGCAGAGCGGTCGGTAGCAAAAGGATCCCGGCGAACGGCGGGTAGGTGAACGGGTCACCGTTGGCTGCTGTGTAGTCATACAAGCTGTGCCCGTGCAGCAGTGACTGGACGGAGCCGATGTATACGTGAAGATCTGCGAGCCTGTCATAAGTAGGCCGCCGCAAAGCTGCGAACACCTCAAAAACGGCCACACCTGCGGCGATGACCCACAATAGCGGCAAACGAAGCCTCTTGATCGTGTCGGTCAAGGTGCGACACCTGCGGCGGGGCGCACGAGGAGAAGATTGATGTTCACGATCCGTCACCTTGCTTTCTCGCTCGGGTCAGTGCGGCCACCTGAAGACACCACGTGTCGGTGACCTCGCCTACTGTTGCAGTGCGGCGACAGGCTGGATGCGGGTGGCCTTCGCGGCGGGAATCAGCCCTGCGGCCATACCGAAGGTCGCGCTCGCCAATGCCGCGATCGCAGCGACACGCAGGTCGATGACCGGACTCCACCGTAGGACCAGAGAGAGGATCGAAACCGTGGTCAGACCCACAGCGACGCCGATGACCCCGCCGAATAGGCCTAGCGCCGTTGATTCACCTGTCAACTGGGCGAAGATGTGGATCGACCGCGCTCCGATGGCGCGGCGAAGGCCGATCTCTGCCGTCCTTGAGGCGACCGACGCGGTCGTGGCGTTGGCGATGGATACTGCCCCGACAATGAGTGCGACCAGGCTCAGGCTCAGGCTCAGGCGCTGCACGTTGCCCTCGACTTCGCGTCTGAATTCGCGCGGGTCGGGTGGGGCGACGACTTTAAGGCGCCGAAACGCTTCGGGCAACAAAGCCAGGGCTGCCTGCTCCCCGATGAGCTGAGCGGAGCCGGGTTGAGTGGCCACCAGCACGTCGAATTCCGGGTTGTCAGATGATGTGGTCAGGGTGCTTGTAGTCGATGCCGGTACTACCACGGCCAGGAGTGTCTCCGGCCGACGGATCACGTCATCGAAAATTCCAAGTACCGAGAATCCGCGATCGCCGATGAATACCGCCGTGCCGGGGCGGGTGATGCCGAGGTTCTGGGCGACTGATTTGGGCAACAGCACCACGGGTGTCTTACGCGACTCGTGGAAAGAGTCGAAGGTCCTGCCGATGGTGATGTGCGGGCTGATGACGGACAATGCCCCGGCGTCGACGCCGATGACCTGCACCGCTGACGGCTCGGAGGACAACGTTCGCCGTAATGGGCGCTCGCCCAGCGTTACTCTGGCGCCCGCGGCCTTTACGCCGTTGAGGGCCCGAAGGCGATCCAAGCGGGGCTGACCGTGCCAGTCGGCGGCGCCGTCGTTTTTGTCGACGGCGCTGACCCGGACTTCTGTGGCCCGTCGTACGTCGAACGAGTTGCTGACCTGTTCACCGATGGTGGTGCCGATGCCGAGCGTAGCTACGAAGGCGGCCGCGCCCAGAATTGTCCCGATCGTGGTCAGCAGTGACCGTCCGGGGTGGCGGGTCAGCGACACAGCCGATTCCCGTAACCAGTCGGCGACCTGCATCCTGGCCGGTTGAATCCCGAGGATGTTGCGGGCGTGTTGCTCTGCCGCCGTCATCGTTGCCCTCCCGAGGCGAGCACAGCATGGGCCGGCCGGGCGGCTGTGGATTCTGTGACGACACCGTCAGCGACGGTCAAGATTCGGGAACCGAGGCTGGCCACGTCGGGGTCGTGGGTCACTACGATAACGGTCAGTCCGGAGCGGTGCAGGTCCTGGATCAGTTCCAGAATCCGTTGCGTGTTGACGGAGTCGAGGTTGCCGGTCGGCTCATCACAGAAAAGAACCCTGGGGGATCCGGCGATGGCGCGCGCTATGGCGACGCGTTGCTTCTCGCCGCCGGACAACGTCCGGGTGTCGGCGTCGATCCGCGCGCCAAGGCCGACGCTATCCAAGACCTCGCGCGCGATCTTGCGGCGACGGCGACGATCGACGCGGCTGTAGACCATTCCCAGCTCGACGTTCTCCAAGGCAGTGCGTCCGGCGATGAGGTGGAAGGCCTGGAAGACGAATCCAAAAAGTTGTGACCTGATGTCACCAAGTGTCACTGGGCTGAGGTTGCCGGTTTCGACGCCGAGAATTTCGTATGCGCCGCTGTCCGGACGGTCTAGCAGGCCGAGAATGTTCAGCAGCGTCGACTTTCCCGATCCTGAGGGACCTGAGATGGTGACCAAGTCGCCTTGCTGGATGCTGAGGGTGGCATCGATGAGAGCGCGGACCTGTTCGTGGCCGTAGGTACGGTTGACCTTGTGCAGTCGCAGCATTACTGCTGCCCGACGACGACGACGGTGCCTTCGGTGACCTTGTCGTCGACCGACGAGGCGATCTCGACCCACCCGCCGGCTTGCTGCCCGGCGACGACGGTGACCTCGCTCGCGGGCTTCGCGTCGGCTGTAGGAAGCAGAACGAACGTAGTTCCGTCGGCTCGTGCGTACAGTGCGCTCACAGGAGCGGCGAGAACCGCCTTCACGTTGCCCGACGGATTGATATCGACACGAAATGTCCGATCCTCGGCAATGAGTACTCGACCACGGAACTGAAGGTCAACGGCGAACCCGAGTGCCCCGGTGACCGAGTCCGTCTTTGCCTTATCACTGACAGTGACAATCACCGCGGTCGCGCTATCAGTCGATCCCTCGTCGGTCACGGTGCCGGTTTGGCCCTTTTTCAGCAGCTGGACCTTGTCCTGGGCGACCATCACCCGCAAAAATGGCGCCTTTCCGTTCAGCTCGACAAGCACGCTCTCCGCGGTGAGCACATCACCGACCTTGACATGCACCGCAGTGACCTTCTGCCCGGATTCTGACAAGCGGACGATGGTAGCCCGCTTGAGAGTCACCTGTGGCGCCGAGGATGCTTTCGGACTGTCGCCGGCGGCTGTGGGCACCGGCGCTGAGGTAGCAGCGTCGGCCGTGTCCGGTTGCAATTCATATCCGCCGGCCTTGAAGAACTTCCTCAACGCGGTCTGCGTGGGCGCGTCGAACGCCCCCGACACGGGGGTGAGGTACCCGAGCTTGCGCAGTGCCTTCTGCACCTCGCGGACATCGGGGCCGCTCATCGCCGGTGCGATGTCCCGGTAGAGCCGGAAGGGGAGCACCAAACCGAAGATCGGCTGGCCTGCCTGTTCGGCCAGCAGGGTGCCGTTGCGCACCACGTCTCCGGGGTGCACAGCGACTCGTGTCACGACGCTGTCTGGCCCGATCGCGTCAACGGGCGGTACCACCTTGACGCTCGGGCCGGGCACGACGCTGCCTCGCAGCGTCAGGGGCTCGGACAGCGGCCGCCGTTCCACGGTTGCGGTCACCTGCGATGGCGGAGGCGGAGCAGCGTCCGCGGCGGCCTGCTGCGGCGAACGCAGCCGCGGACCGAGGAAAATAGCGATCAGCACGGTCGCGGCGACAGCCGCTGCCATAATGATCAGCGTCACACTGGGGCGTCGGCGTCGTCCGGTTGAGCCGGCGGGCGAAGGCGCGGATACCGAGTCATCCATCGGGTCAGCGGTCCCGGCTCGCCAGCTCGGCGGCCTTCTTCGCGATCGCCGCGATCTTGGGGTTCAACTCCAGCAGACGGTCGGCGCGCTTCTCGACGTATTCACGCTGTACCTGCGCGGCCGCGGCGAGCTGCGCGCTCGTCGACCCGGTCTGTTGCTGGCAGTGATACCAAGCCACGGCAAGCTTCGATTCCTCTGGTGTGGGCACGTAATGCCGTTCCGGAGTCGGGGGCCCCACCTGGACAGTGTGTTTGGCCGGGTCCGGCTGCCACTTCGCGCCCTCACCCGCAGCGATACCGCCGAACGTGATACCGAGTAGCTGCGGCTGTGGAGTCTTGAGGAACTGCGCCTCGTCCGGAACTTGGTAACCCGCCGCTTCGATACATTCCATCATCTTCCGCGGAAGATCTTTCGGGAGCCTTCCGTCGACCTCTACACGGTAAGGGAGGAGCTCGTTCCCGAGGTCTTGGTAATCGAAATAAACCTTCTCCGCATCGGATCCCAAGGGCTTCCAACTCGACGCCTGGCACTTGTCCACGGCACTGTCATAGTTATTGTCGAAGGACGCGACGACCGGTGGCGTCCACCCCGGGTCACTTCCGAACCCCTTCACCCGCGCCAACTCCTCGCTTACCAAGCCAAACTGACCGGGATTCGTCATGAAAACTGATGTAGTCGGATAGGGACGGCCCTTACCTGCCTGCATATTTTGGGGATATCCAAAGCCTGCGAGACACTTCTCGAAACCTTTTTGTCGCGCAAACTCGATGACATCCATCTCCACGCCAAGATAGTTGGCGAACGCGAAACCATCCTGCTTCAGATCTCCATCGCCTGACAGGCTCGGTTTACCGGCCGACGAATCATTGGAGTCCTGGCACGCCGCGGTGGAGAATGCCAGGAGTGCGGAAACGGCGGCGAAGCCGGCTATTTCGACAACCCGGCGGATCGTGTAACGCATGAACGATTTTCCTTACCTACAAAGGTATGGCGGGCCGCGGTGCGCGACCC
>NZ_BOMW01000006.1 GCF_016862395.1 Actinoplanes siamensis
GGTGGGACCGTCAGCGGTGGGACCGTCGGTGTAGAAGGTTCCGCGGACCATCTGGATGCTGCTGAGCTCGGTGGCCCAGACGACCTCCGGCGTGGCCCAGCCGAGGGCGTAGGCGTGGCCACCCAGGACCAGCCACCTCGTGGTGGCTCGGCGCAGTGCCCCGGCGGCGGAGCGGTAGCGGTAGTCCCAGTCGGCGGCCTGGTGCAGGAGTCGTACCCGGGCCAGGGCGATCAGCCTGTAGTCGCGGACCCTTCTCTGCTGCAGCCGCTGGTGCTCGGCCCGGCAGCCCCGGATCGGGTCCGTGCCGGGGTTGCGGCCCACGTCCAGGCTCAGCACCCGGGTGCTTCGCGGGTCGCGGAAACAGTAGGTGCTGCCGATCCGCTGGTAGGTCCAGCCGTCCGGGACCGGCAGGTGGAAGCCGGTTCCGTCGGTGAAGTACGACCAGCCGGCCGGCAACGCCCAGCCGCTGACACCCCGGGCGGCGTGTTCCCTCGGGGCCTCCGGGATGCCGGCAGGCGGGCGGGCGTCGCAGACGACCGGTGAGAAGCCGGTGGTCCGCGGTGACGTGCCGGGTGGGGGCCAGGCCTGGTTCGGGGAGGCCGGGTGTGACGCCGCCGACCCGGAGGCGGACGGCGCGGAACGGGACCGGGAGAAACCCGGGGACGCCCTGGTCGAGGACGCCGACGAGGCCGGCGGGTGGACGACCTGCGGTGCGGGGTCCCGCTGGCCGATCAGGTGGATGCCCAGGACGCTGCCGCCGAGGACCACGCTGGCCAGCAGGCAGGCGACGGCGACCCGGGTACGGACCCGGGGGGTCGGACGGGGGCGCGGAGGCCAGCGCCGTGCGGGTGGCTGGTTCGGGGCCGGTGGGCCGTTGGCCGGCTTGCGGGGTGCCGGGATCGCGTGGGCCGGGGCCTGGTTGCCGCGGCGCAGCGACGGCGTGGTCGCGGGGTGGCCGGCGGCGGACGGTGGGCGGTTCGGGCGGGAGCGGGAGGCGTCGGGAGCGGCGGGGCGACGGTTGCCGCCGGCTCCACCCCGGTCGCCGGAATGGCCTGGGGACGGGGCCCGAGGGGTCTGGTCGTCGCCGGCTCCACCCGGGTCGCCGAACTGGCCGGCGCGGGCCGCGGCGGCCGCCGGGACCGGGTCGGGGGCCGGGTCGTCGTTGACGGTGAACGTGCCCTCGATGTAGCCGAGGCGGGCGTAGTCGTGGTGCCAGTCGTCGGAGCTGTCGGTGTCCTGCGCGGCTTCGCCCGGCACGCGATGGAGTACGAGCTCGGTGGACACCGGGGGCTCAGCGGGGGCCGCGGTGGGGATCGGGCCGGTATCGGCCAGATCGCCGGCGCCGGGCAGTGGCGGCCGCGGTGCGTTGGCAACGGTGTCGGGGAGACCTGGAGCGGCGGGGATGCCGGAGGCCGTGTCCGGAAGGTGGGAGGCGTCGGTGTCTGTGGAAGCCTCGGGGGCGGCGGCGAGGGCGGCCGCGGGGACTCCGGCGACGGCTCGGACGGCGCCGACCACGTGGGTCTTCTCGTCCGACGGGCGATCCACGAGAGGCTCGGCCAGGGGGCGGCCGGTGGTCGCACCCGGTCGGCGCCGCGCGGGCGGGCCCGGGTCGTCCGCGTCGAGCACCGCGCGGAGACGTCGTTCGGTCTCCTCCGCGGTCAGGCGCGCTTCCGGTTCGTACCGTAACAATCCTTCGATGATCGGGCCGAGCGGCCCGGCGCGGACCGGCTGGTCCGGGGGTTCGGTGGCCAGCGCCGCGAGCGTCGCCATGGCGCTGTCCCGGGCGTACGGCGACTGGCCCTCGACCGTGGCGAACAGCGTCGCCCCGAACGACCACAAATCCGACTCCACAGTGGATGCCCCGTCCCGGGCCCGCTCCGGGGAGACGTACTGCGGGGAGCCGACGATCAGCCCCGGTGTGGTGATCATGCCGTCATCGACGAACGTGGCCAGACCGAAATCGGTCAGCAGGACGCGGCCGTCCGAGCCGATCAGGACGTTGTGCGGCTTGACGTCGCGGTGCAGCACGCCGGCCCGGTGCGCGGCGGCCAGCGCGTCCAGCACCGCCAGGCCGATCCGCGCCGCCTCGGCCGGCGGGTACGGACCCTTGGTGATCAGCATCTGGTAGAGCGACCGGGACGGCACGTACTCCATGACGATCCAGGACAGTCCCTGGTCGTAGACCACGTCGTAGACCCGGACCACGTGCGGATGCGTCAGCCGGGCCGCGCTGCGGGCCTCGCGCAGCGTCCGGTTGCGCAGGCGGTCCTTCTCGTCCCGCGACATCCAGTCCGGCGGGACGATCTCCTTGATCGCGACGTCCCGGTCCAGCATCCGGTCGCGGGCCAGCCAGACCCGTCCCATTCCTCCTGCGCCGACCGGTTCCAGCAGTCGATACCGGCCTGCGACGAGCATCTGCCTGACCGCCATCGGCACCCACCCATCACGTCGGCATTCAGGATAATCACGCACAGACCGCCCACGGAACGACATCACCCGGGCCCCGCGTGGGCCTCGGCGACGCGTTTTTGTCGTACCTCCGGGGAAGGATGGATGACGTGCGAGAGGTGCTTGAGAAGTTCGGTCCGGCCACCCGGGAGTGGTTCACTGCCGCGTTCGCCGCGCCCACCGCCGCTCAGGACGGCGCGTGGCGGGCGATCGGCGCCGGCCGGCACGCGCTCGTGGTGGCGCCCACCGGTTCCGGCAAGACGCTTGCCGCGTTCCTCTGGTCGCTCGACCGGCTCGCCCGCGAGCCGGTGCCCGAGCAGGTCCGGCGCCGATGCCGGGTGCTCTACGTCAGTCCGCTCAAAGCGCTCGCCGTCGACGTTGAGCGAAATCTGCGGGCGCCGCTCACCGGCATCCGGCAGGCGGCCGGCCGGCTCGGCCTGCCACCGCCGGAGATCACCGTCGGGATGCGGACCGGGGACACCCCCGCCGACGAGCGGCGCGGCTTCGCCCGCACCCCGCCGGACATTCTGATCACCACTCCGGAGTCACTGTTCCTGCTGCTCACGTCGGCCGCGCGGGAGTCGCTGCGGGGTGTCGAGACAGTGATCATCGACGAGGTGCACGCGGTCGCGGCGACCAAGCGGGGCGCTCACCTGGCGCT
The DNA here is from genome assembly GCF_016862395.1 of Actinoplanes siamensis. Taxonomy (GTDB): domain Bacteria; phylum Actinomycetota; class Actinomycetes; order Mycobacteriales; family Micromonosporaceae; genus Actinoplanes; species Actinoplanes siamensis. Next base: position 3,110 of record NZ_BOMW01000006.1, read on the forward strand.
GTCCCTGGAGCGGCTGGACGCGCTGCTGGAGCGGCCGGCGCAACGGATCGGGCTGTCCGCGACGGTGCGCCCGGTCGAGGAGACCGCGCGGTTCCTCGGCGGCTCGCAGCACGTGGAGATCGTCCGGCCGCCGGCCGCCAAGACGATCGAGGTCTCCGTTCAGGTGCCGGTGGAGGACATGACCCGGCTGGACGAGGCGCCGGCCGGCGACGACCTGGAGGGCGGGCGGCACACGCCGTCGATCTGGCCGGCCGTCGAGGAGCGGGTGCTCGACCTGATCGAGGGGCACCGGTCGACGATCGTCTTCACGAACTCGCGGCGTGGGGCGGAGCGGCTGTGCGCCCGGCTCAACGAGCTGGCGGCGGAGCGGGCCGAGTTGGCGCGACTCGCCGCGGAGTCAGGCGCGCCAGGAGAACCGACCGTGGCAACCGGCGCGCCGGGAGAGGTCGTCGCGGGGCCCGGCGCGCGGGGCGGCGACGACTGGCTGAGCCGGGCGGCCGGGGATGTGGACGGGGGGCGGGGCTTCGGGCGTACCCCCGAGTCGGCCGGATCCGGCGGCATGCCGGCGGCGACGCGGGGGAACGGCGCCGCCGGCATGCCGGCGGCCTTGATGGCGCAGTCCGGCGCGGCCTCCGGCGCGCCGGCGGTGATCGCCCGCGCGCACCACGGCAGCGTCTCCCGGGAGGAACGCAAACAGATCGAGGAGGCGCTGAAGTCCGGGCGGCTGCCGGCCGTCGTCGCCACCTCGAGCCTGGAGCTCGGCATCGACATGGGCGCTGTCGACCTGGTCGTCCAGATCGAGGCGCCGCCCACGGTGGCCGCCGGCCTGCAGCGCATCGGCCGTGCCGGGCACCAGGTGGGCGCGGTCTCGCGCGGGGTGGTCTTCCCGAAGCACCGCGGCGACCTGCTCTCCTGCGCGGTCGTCGCGGAACGGATGAGCGAGGGCGCCATCGAGGAGCTGCGTTATCCGCGCAATCCGCTGGACGTGCTGGCACAGCAGATCGTCGCGATGGTGGCGCTGGACCCGTGGCCGGTGGACGAGCTGGCCACGCTGGTCCGGCGGGCCGCGCCGTTCGGCGAGCTGCCCGAGTCGGCGCTGCACGCGGTGCTGGACATGCTCTCCGGGCGGTATCCGTCGACCGCGTTCGCCGAGCTGCGGCCCCGGCTGGTCTGGGATCGCGGCACCGACCTGCTCACCGGCCGTCCGGGCGCCCAGCGGCTGGCGGTGACCAGCGGTGGCACGATCCCCGACCGCGGCATGTTCGGCGTCTTCCTGGCCGGCTCGGAGCGCGCTTCGCGGGTCGGCGAGCTGGACGAGGAGATGGTCTACGAGTCCCGCGTGGGTGACGTGTTCCTGCTCGGCTCGACCTCCTGGCGGATCGAGGACATCACGCCCGACCGGGTGCTGGTGTCCCCGGCGCCCGGGGCGCCGGCGCGGATGCCGTTCTGGAAGGGCGACTCGCCGGGCCGGCCGATCGAGCTGGGCCGGGCCATCGGGGCGCGGCTGCGCGCGCTGGCCAAGGCCGGCGACGAGGCGGCCACCACCGTGCTGCGGGAGTCCGGGCTGGACGACTGGGCCGCCGGCAACCTGGTGAACTACCTGCGCGAGCAGCGCGAGTCGACCCGGCACCTGCCCGACGACCGGACCATCGTGGTCGAACGGTTCCGCGACGAGCTGGGCGACTGGCGGATGACCGTGCACTGTGTGCTCGGTGCCCGGGTGAACGCGCCGTGGGCGCTGGCGATCGCCCGCCGGATGAGCGAGCGGTTCGGGGTGGACGGCCAGGTCATGCCGTCCGACGACGGCATCGTGGTGCGGCTGCCGGACACCGCGGAGGAGCCGCCCGGCGCCGAGCTGGTCGCCTTCGACCCGGAGGAGATCGTGCAGATCGTCGAGGAGTCGGTGGGCACGTCCGCGCTGTTCGCGTCCCGGTTCCGGGAGTGCGCGGCCCGGTCGCTGCTGCTGCCCCGCCGCGATCCGCGCCGCCGCCAGCCGCTCTGGCAGCAGCGGCAACGTTCCGCGCAGCTGCTCGACGTGGCCCGGGAGTTCGCCGACTTCCCGGTGACTCTGGAGGCGGCCCGCGAGTGCCTGCAGGACGTCTTCGACGTGCCCGGCCTGACCGGCCTGATGCGGGAGATCGCCGGGCGCAGGGTCCGCCTCGTCGAGGCGGAGACCCCGCGGCCGTCCCCCTTCGCGCGGTCGTTGCTCTTCGGATACGTGGGCGCCTTCCTGTACGAGGGGGACGCTCCCCTGGCCGAGCGCCGCGCCGCCGCGCTGGCCCTGGACGCGACACTGCTCGGCGAGCTGCTCGGCCGGGTCGACCTGCGCGAGCTGCTCGACCCGGAGGTGGTCGGCGAGACCGAGGCCCAGCTGCAGTGGCGCACCACCCAGCGCACCCCGCGCGACGCCGAGGACGCCGCCGAGCTGCTCCGGCTGCTCGGTGACCTGTCCGCCGCCGAGTTGGCCGAGCGCGGCGTGCCCGAGGTCTGGGTGCGGTCGCTGGAGACGGCCCGCCGCGCGATCCGGGTGCGGGTGGCCGGCGAGGAGCGCTGGATCGGGGTGGACGACGCGGGACGGTACCGGGACGCGCTCGGCGTGGCCCTGCCGGTCGGGGTCGCCGAGGCGTACCTGGAGCCGGTCGCCGACCCGCTGGGTGACCTGGTCGCCCGCTACGCGCGCACGCACGGCCCGTTCCTCGCCGCGATCTGCGCGGCCCGGTTCGGGCTCGGCGTCTTCGTGGTGGAGCAGGCGCTCAAGCGGCTCAGCGCGACCGGCCGGGTCACCTCCGGCGAGTTCTCGCCGGACGGCGCCGGCACCGAGTGGTGCGACGCCGAGGTGCTGCGCATGCTGCGACGGCGGTCGCTGGCCGCGCTGCGCCGGGAGATCGAGCCGGTGCCGCCGAAGGTGCTGGCCGCGTTCCTGCCCCGGTGGCATCAGGTGGGCGGCGCCGCCCGCGGGGTGGACGCACTGGCCGCGACGATCGAGCAGGTGCAGGGGCTGGCGGTGCCGGCCTCGGCCTGGGAACGGCTGGTGCTGCCGGCGCGGGTGGCCGACTACGCGCCGCCGCTGCTCGACGAGTTGTGCGGGAGCGGCGAGGTGCTGTGGGCCGGGTCCGGGTCCATCGCCGGCGGCGACGGGTGGGTGACCCTGGCGTACGCGGACAGCGCGCCCCTACTTCTGCCCCCGCCCGACGAGGAGTTCGCGCTCACTCCGGCCCATCGATCCGTGCTCGACGCGCTGGACGACGGGCAGGCGCTGTTCTTCCGATCGCTTTCGGACAGGGTGGGCTCGACCGACGACACCGAGCTGGCCGCGGCGGTGTGGGATCTGGTGTGGGCGGGGCACCTCACCAACGACACGTTCGCACCGCTGCGGGCACTGCTCAGCGGCAGCGGGGCGCACAAGGCGAAAGCCGCTCCGGCCCGGACCCGCTACCGGCGGCCGGGCCGCCCGCACCTGCCGTCCCGGACCGGCCCGCTCCACATGGCCGGGCGCTGGTCCCGGCTGCCGGAGCGGGATCTGGACCCGACCCGGCGCGCGGCCGCGCTCGCCGACCTGCTGCTGGAGCGGCACGGGGTGGTGACCCGGGGCGCGGTGCTGGCCGAAGGTGTGACCGGCGGGTTCGCCGCGGTCTATCCGGTGCTCAGCGCGCTGGAGGAGCGCGGGGCGGCGCGGCGCGGCTACTTCGTGGAGGGGCTCGGGGCGGCGCAGTTCGCGGTGCCGGGCGCGGTGGACCGGCTGCGGGCCCTGGCGGAGCCGGCCGAGCTGGCCCGGCGTACGGGGACGAACGCGCTCGTGCTGGCCGCGGCGGATCCGGCGAATCCGTACGGGGCGGCGCTGCCGTGGCCGGAGCGGATCGTGGACAGCGGGGACGGGGAGCCGGTCGCGAAGGCCGGGCACCGGGCCGGACGCAAGGCCGGGGCGCTGGTCGTGCTGGTCGGCGGTGAGCTGGTGCTCTACGTCGAGCGGGGCGGCCGCACGCTGCTGTCGTTCGCGGACGATCCGGAGGTGCTGGCCGCGGCCGGGCAGGCGCTGGCCGGTTCGGTGCGGTCCGGGGCGCTGGGGCCGATGTCTGTGGAGCGGGCGGACGGGGAGTCGGTGCACGCTTCGCCGTTGCGGGACGCGCTGCAGACGGCGGGGTTCCGCGCCACACCCCGGGGGTTGAGGCTCCGGGGATAGGGCGGCCGGAGCGCGGAGCCACCCGGGCGCAGCGGCCAAGCGGGCGCAGCGGCCGCCCGGAGACGGCCGCTGGAGGAGAGCGCCGGGTCAGACGTGCGGCAGGACGTCCGAGGCGACCAGTCCGACGTGATCGAGGTCGGACAGGTCGAGGAGCTGGAGGAAGAGACGGGAGGCGCCGGCCGCGGCGTACCTCTGGATCGTCTCGATCGCCTCCGCGGGCGTGCCGACGATGCCGCCGTTCTCCCGCATCTCCTCGGGCTCGCGGCCGATGGCCGCGGCCCGGCGCCGTACCTCGGCGTCGTCCCGGCCCACGCAGAGCACCGCCGCCGCGCTGAACACGGGCGGCTCGGCCCGGCCAGCCGCGGCGCTGGCCGCACGGACCCGCTCGTACTGCGCCGGAATGTCCTCGATCTTGGCGAACGGGACGTTGAACTCGGCCGCGAACCGGGCCGCCAGATCCGGCGTCCGCTTCTTGCCGTGCCCACCGACGATCACCGGTAGCGGCGACTGGACCGGCTTCGGCAGCGCCGGCGAGTCGCTGAGCCGGTAGTGCTTGCCGTCGAAGGCGAAAGTCGAGCCGGCCGGCGTCTTCCAGAGCCCGGTGATGATCTCCAGCTGCTCCTCCAGCCGGTCGAAACGCTCGCCGAGCGACGGGAACGGAATGCCGTACGCCTGGTGCTCGGCCTCGAACCAGCCGCCACCGAGACCGAGTTCGATCCGCCCGCCGCTCATCGCGTCGACCTGCGCGACGGCGATCGCCAGCGGACCGGGCAGCCGGAACGTCGCCGAGCTGACCAGCGTGCCGAGCCGGATCCGGGAGGTCTGCACGGCGAGCGCGGCCAGCGTGATCCAGGCGTCGGTCGGTCCGGGCAGCCCGGAGACGTCACCCATCTTGAGGTAGTGGTCGGAGCGGAAGAATCCGTCGAAGCCGCCGTCCTCGGCGGCCTTGGCGACCCGCAGCAGATCGTCGTAGCTGGCACCCTGCTGTGGTTCGGTGAAGATGACGAGACGCATGCGATCAACCCTGCCAGATGGCCGGCGCCCGCCCGGCGGGATCCCGCCAGGAAATGACGCGCGGCGTGCCCGGCCCGTGTCTGGCGGCGACTGCCAGTAACGTCGCCAGCATGCCCGGTTATGGATGGATCAGCTTCACGACCGACTACGGCACGTTCGACGGGTTCGTCGCGGCCTGCCGCGGGTCGATCGCCCGGATCGCGCCGGATGTCCGGGTGATCGACGTCACGCACCACGTGCCGCCCGCGGACGTGATCAGGGGTGCGGCAGTGCTCGCGCAGACCGCGCCGTACCTTCCGGCGTCGGTGCACCTCGCGGTGGTCGACCCGGGCGTCGGCACGGCCCGCCGTCCGGTGGTGCTGACCACACCGAACGGCCTGCTCGTCGGCCCGGACAACGGTCTGCTGATCTGGGCGGCCGAGGCGCTCGGCGGAATCACCGCGGCGCACGAGCTGACCACCAAGGAGTGGATGCTGGGCGACGTGTCGCGCACGTTCCACGGGCGCGACGTGTTCGCCCCGATCGCGGCCCGGCTCGCCGCGGGCGCGGAGACGTCCGACGCGGGCCCGGCCGTCGACCCGGCCTCGCTGATCCGCCTGCCCGACCCGGTGACCAGCGTCGGCGACGGCTGGATCGAGGCGGAGGTGCTCACCGTGGACCGGTTCGGCAACGTGCAGCTCGCCGCGGACGGCTCGATGCTGACCGGGCTGGGCTCCGAGCTGACCGTGAACGGGACGGTCCGGGCTCGCCGGGGCGCCACCTTCGCCGAGGTGGGCGCGGGTGAGCTGCTGGTCTACACGGATTCCGCGGACCGGGTGGCGATCGCGGTCAACAACGGGCGCGCGGTGGTCGTGCTGTCGGTGGTCCCCGGCGACGTGGTGCGTATCGCCGAGAGGTGAAGCCGGGCTGCGGTTGATCCGGGCCGCACGCCGTCGCCGTGGAGGAACGCCTGACCGGCGCCACGGTCGGGGCGGCTTCGGGCGACGTCCGCCGGCTGATGGCCGGATTCGGACCTGGATTCCGGGTACTGGTGCGGGGGGACGAATCGGCGTCGAGCGCGGCAGGATGGTACGCATGCCCGAGGGGGACACCGTCTGGAACACCGCCCGCGTGCTGGAGCGTGCCCTGACCGGCGAGGTGCTGACCGCAACCGACTTCCGGGTGCCGAGGCTGGCCGCGACCGACCTGGCCGGGTGGACGGTGACCGAGTCGGCGAGCCGGGGCAAGCATCTGCTGCTACGGCTCACCCGGGAGGGGCGGGAGCCGCACACGCTGCACTCGCATCTGCGGATGGAGGGCGCCTGGCGCACCTACGCGACCGGGGAACGCTGGACCGGCCGGCCCGCGCATCTGATCCGGGTGGTGCTGCGGACCGCGCGCTCCGTGGCGGTCGGTTACCACCTGCACGATCTCGCCCTGATCCGGACCGCCGAGGAGGAGAGCCTGGTCGGGCATCTGGGGCCGGACCTGCTGGGCGCCGACTGGGATCCGGCCGAGGCGGTCCGGCGGATCGCGGCGCGTCCGGAGGCGACGATCGCCGAGGCGCTGCTGGATCAGCGGAACCTGGCTGGTGTGGGGAACCTCTACAAGGCGGAGACGCTTTTCCTGCGCGGGCTGTGGCCGTGGACGCGGGTGGCCGAGGTGGCCGATCTCACCGGGACCGTGGAACTGGCGCAACGCCTGGTCGCGTCGAACCGGGGACGCTGGACGCAGACGACGACCGGGTCGCTGCGACGCGGTGAGACCAGCTATGTGTACGGGCGCCGCGCCCAGCCGTGCCGGCGTTGCGGCGCGCCGATCCAAAAGGCGGAGAACTCCACCGGCACGGCCGAGAGCCGGCCACAGGGAACAGCGGCAAGGCACGCGCACGGCGCGGACCGAACGCGCGCCGCTCATCGAACAGGCGCCACGAATCGGACACCCGGCGGGATTCAGACCCGTGACACGGTCGCCGGACGGATCGGGGAGAAGTCCGAACTGGAGGACCGGATCACTTACTGGTGCCCGCGCTGTCAGCCCGAGCCTGCCGCGGCGGCGTCGAACTGAACCGGGCCGTCCGGTCGCGCAGCTCGGCCAGGCCCTCGGCGATCCCACGGAGCCGCTCCGCGGCCTCGACCAGGCTGAAATACGCCGGGTGGCGGCTGTCCGCGACCGGATGCCCGTCCTCCGCCACATAGCCGGCCGCGGCCGCGACCAGCTCCTCATACGCCGTCACGCCCTCGGTGAACTGCTCGGCCAGCGCCGCGTGCGACTGCTCCAGGGCGCTGCGCTGGGCCGGCTGCCCGAGCGGGATGGCCCGCTCCACGCTCGCCACTCGTTGGCCCAGATCACGCAGCCACTGCTCGGCGGTGGCCGCCTCCAGCGCCGCCGTCTCGCCGGCCCCGGTGAGCCGGCCGGCCAGCGCGATCATCGTGGCGGAGGTGCGGTCGAGCCGGTCCCACGCGTCGGCGATCGCCGAGCCGCGCAGGGCGTACCTGTTCTTGTGGCGGCGGACCTCGTGCAGCACCGTGCGGCCGACCTGCGAACGCTCCAGCGCGGCGGTGATCCGCGGGCCCGGCAGGCTGGGCTCGGGGGCGGGCTGGGCTTCCAGCTCCCGGTAGTCCCGCCAGCGCCAGCGGGCCAGGACCACCGAGGCGCCCGCCCCGGCGGCCCAGGCCGCGTCCGCGATGCCGATCCCGGAGTACGGCACGAGCACCGCCGCCGCCGCGGTCAGGCCTCCACCGAGCACACTCCACCGGCGTGCCGCACCGCGCAGCCGCTTGAGCCGGCGGAAGTACTTGCCCCGCTCGTCCACGTCACGCCCTCCCGCCGCTCACAACGGCCCGATGGAAACACCGCCCAGGGAAAGCGGACGCTCAGCCGGCGGCCGTGGTGTCGCCACGCTTCTGGTTCATGCTGGCGCGGATCTCGTCCAGCCGGGCGACCCCGGCCGGGTCGGCGGCCGGGGTCTCCGCCTGCTGGCCGACAGCGGGCTGACCCGCCGCGCCACCCAGCTTCTCCCCCGCCATGCTGGCCCGGATCTGCTCCAGCCGGGACGAGCCGGCCAGGTCCAGACTGGACTTCTGCACCTCGAGCATGCGGCCCTCGACCGAGTTGGAGGCCAGCTCGGCACGACCCATGGCGTTCGCGTACCGCTGCTCGATCTTGTCGCGCACCTGGTCCAGCGACGGGGTGTTACCCGGCGCCGCGAGCTGCGACATCGACTCCAGCGACTTGGCCACGGTCTCCTGCATCTTGGCCTGCTCCAGCTGGCTGAGCAGGCGGGACCGCTCCGCGATGCGCTGCTGCAGCACCATCGCGTTGTTCTCGACCGCCTTGCGGGCCTGGCCGGCGGCGGCGAGCGCCTGGTCGTGCAGGGTCTTCAGATCCTCCATCGACTGCTCGCCGGAGACCAGCTGGGTGGCCAGCGTCTGCGCGGTCTGCTCGTACTTCTGGGCCTCGGACTCGTCGCCGGCGGCGCGGGCCCGGTCGGCCAGCACCAGCGCCTGGCGGGCCATGCCCTGCAGTTTCTCGACCTCGGACATCTGCCGGGACAGCTTCATCTCGAGCTGCCGCTGGTTGCCGATGACGGCGGCGGCCTGCTGCACGAGAGCCTGGTGCTGTCGCTGGGCGTCCTCGATGGCCTGCTGGATCTGCACCTTCGGGTCGGCGTACTCGTCGATCTTCGCGCCGAAGAGCGCCATCATGTAATGCCAGCCCTTGACGAACGGGTTCGCCATCTCGCGGTATCCCCTCAATGTCGCTCGGTCGGTGGCGTCCAGGCGAGACGAGTCCCGCCGCCGACGCGAAACCATCGTGTCAGCCCGACGCCAGCGGCGTCACGTGACCTACGGGGGATCTCAGGGTCACCCCTAGCGACGAGCCTGCCCACGAGGCTACGCCCCCGAGGGGGACGGTGCGACCGGGCTGATCGGCGCACGGGCATCACGGCCTGGGAGCTGTTGTGGGATTACCCGAAAACGACAAACTTCGCCGGCCGTGGCGCACCGGGCTGTCGCTCGGGACCTGTCCGGGCATCAGGCCGGAGCCTCATGCCGCGTAGATCACGTCTCGCTTCTTGTTCCGCGTCGCGTGCAGGGTGGCCTTCAGCGGCGAATCCTGCCGGACCGACACCGACACGCTGCCGTCCGTCGCCACTTGGCGCGCCGGCTCCCCGCCGGTCTTGTCGTCGACCGGGACGAGCACGCCCTCCATGTTCTCCGCGAGCGACAGCGTGCTGCTGACCTCACTGAGAAGCTCGGAGAGACGGGCGCCGAGCGCGTCGCAGATCGCCGCCAGCAGCTCGCTGGACGCCTCTTTCTGACCACGCTCGATCTCGGACAGATAACCCAGGCTGACGTTCGCGGCGGTCGACACCTCGCGCAGCGTGCGGTGCTGTCCCTGCCGGCGCGCACGAAGTGCGTCGCCGATAACCCGGCGTAGCAGGACCATGGCACCTCCTCCTGCGGGCGGGGCCGCCGGCAACACGCCGGAGGCTTCCCGCAACCGTACCTGCCGCGAGCGACGGCGACATCCCGCCCCGCCGAATTCCTCGGCCCGCCCGGCCCGCGGCACAACCGGACAACCACGCCGTGAACGGCGGTATTCCCTGCTCAGACCCGGGCCGGAGTGGCGCGGAGAACATCGGTGAGCAATTGCAGGACGGCCGTCACACTTTCGGTGCGGACGGCGTCCCGGTTTCCGGTCAATGCCAACTCCCGCACCCGTGTGCCGTCCGGCCCGGCGACGGCCACGTAGACCAGGCCGACCGGTTTGCCGTCCTGCGGCTCGGGGCCCGCGACGCCGGTGGTGGCCAGGCCCCAGTCCGCTCCGCAGCGATCCCGGGCGCCCTCCGCCAGCTTGGCGGCGACGTCCCGGTCGACCGGACCCCGCTCTTCGAGCAACTGCCCGGGTACGCCCGCGAGCGAACCCTTCAGATCCGTCGCGTAGACCACCAGGCCGCCGCGATAGACCGCGCTGACGCCGGGAATCTCCACGACCGTCGCCGCCACCAGGCCACCGGTCAGCGACTCCGCGGTCGCCAGCGTCTGTCGTCGCTCGACCAGCACGTGCACAGCCGCCGCGGCGGCCACCGACATCTCCACGCGAACTCTCCTAGGTCGTTCAGGAACGCCGCAACCGCAACGCCTGGACCAGGTAGTCGAAGCCGGTCACCAGGGTGACGATCAACGCGGCGCCCATGACCCAGTACCCGACGGCGTCGAAAGGATGCGGGACCGGCCACAGGTACCAGGCGATGGCCAGGGTCTGCAGGCCGGTCTTGAGCTTGCCGCCCCGCGAGGCCGGGATCACTCCGTACCGGATGACCCAGAAGCGCAGCCCGGTGACGCCCCACTCGCGGATCAGGATCGCCCAGGTGACCCACCAGGGCAGCGCGCCGTACGCGGAGAGCAGGACCAGCGCGGTGCCGGTCAGCGCCTTGTCCGCGATCGGATCGGCGATCTTGCCGAACGAGGTGACCAGCTGCCACCGGCGGGCGATCCAGCCGTCCACGAAGTCGGTGGCCGAGGCGACGCAGAACGCCAGGCAGGCGCCGACCCGCCAGTCGTGGTCGGTCATCCGGGAGGTGACCACCATGGCCAGGAAGACCGGGACGAGGACGAGCCGGACCACGGTCAGCGCGTTCGCCGCGTTGTAGAGCGACACCACGCGCGGTGCGGCCACCGGAACCGGCTCGTCGGTCACCGGTCGACCCGCGCCGCGGAGATCATCTCGATCGGGACCGCGACCAGGTCGACGCCCTCGGTGCCGGTGACTCTGGCGCGGACCAGGTCACCCGGGCGCAGCGCGGCCAGATCGACGCCCTGGTCGCCGGAGACCAGCGTGGTGGAGCCGTCGACCTCGGGCGCCTGGTGCTCGGCGCGGCCCTCGATCTCGCCGTCGTCCGTCGTGTCGACGAGCACCTCGACGAGGCTGCCGAGCCGGTCCTCGGCACGCTGGGCGCAGAGCTCCTCGGCGAGGGCGACGACCCGGTCGTACCGCCGCTTGACGGTGTCCGGCCGGATCTTGCCGGGCAGGCCGGCGGCCTCGGTGCCGTCCTCGTCGCTGTAGTCGAAGACGCCGATCGCGTCCAGGCGGGCCTCGGTCAGGAAGCGGACCAGCTCGTCCACGTCCTGCCGGGTCTCGCCGGGGAAGCCGACGATGAAGTTGCTCCGGGCGCCGGCCTCGGGCGCCAGCTCGCGGGCCGAGCCGAGCAGCTCCAGGAAGCGCTCGGTGGAGCCGAAACGGCGCATCCGGCGCAGCACCGGCTCGCTGGAGTGCTGGAAGGAGAGGTCGAAGTAGGCGGCGACACCCGGCGTGGCGGCGATCGCCTCGACCAGGCCGGGGCGGGTCTCGGCGGGCTGCAGGTAGCTCGCGCGAACCCGGACGATGCCGTCGACCGCGGCCAGCTGCGGCAGCAGTTTCTCCAGCAGGCGGGGGTCGCCGAGATCCTTCCCGTACGACGTGCTGTTCTCGCTGACCAGCACGAGCTCCCGCACGCCGGTCTTGGCCAGCCACTCGGCCTCGGCGAGCAGCTCCTGCGGGTCCCGGGAGACGAACGCGCCGCGGAACGCCGGGATGGCGCAGAACGAGCAGCGCCGGTCGCAGCCGCTGGCCAGCTTGAGCGAGGCGACCGGGCCGGTGTCGAGCCGGCGGCGCAGCACCTTGCGCAGGTGGGCCGGGGTGTGCTCGTCGACCGTGGCGTGACCGGGCACCACCACCTTGGCGGCGTGCCGCCGCACCGGGGTGATCGGGAGCAGCTCGCGGCGGTCCCGCGGGGTGTGCGCGTCGTGCCGCTCCCCGGCGAGCACGCCGTTCAGCCGGGCGGAGATGTCGGTGTAGTCGTCGAAGCCGAGCACCGCGTCGGCCTCGGGCAGGTTGTCGGCGAGCTCCCGCCCGTACCGCTCGGCCATGCAGCCGGCGGCGACCACCTTGGCCCCGGTGTCCGCGGCCGCGAGCAGGGTGTCGATCGAGTCCTGCTTCGCCTTCTCCACGAAGCCGCAGGTGTTGACGAGCACCACGTCGGCCTTCGCCGCGTCGGTGCCGACCTCCCAGCCCTCGGCGTCGAGGCGGGCGGCCAGCTCTTCCGAGTCGACCTCGTTACGGGCGCAGCCCAGGGTGAGCAGCGCGACACGGCGAGAGGGAGGAGGAGTTACAGACACCCGACAAGGTTACCGGGCCGCCGGCCGGCGGCCGTCCCCCGGACAGCCGGACTCTTCCGCCAACAAACGTTGACAATACGATTGACGGGTGACGACTCCGGAAGACCTCGACGATCTCGACGCCCTGGCCAGCCTCGCCGACCGGGTGCGGCGGCAGGCCTACCGGGTGGTGGCCGACGGGACCGGGCCGGTCGGCCGGGACGAGGTGGCCGAGGCGCTCGGCATCGGCCGCACGCTTGCCGCGTTCCACCTGGACAAACTGGTGGCCGCCGGGTTGCTGGAGACGTCGTACGCCAGGAGGTCGGGCCGGACCGGGCCGGGCGCCGGGCGTCCGGCGAAGCTGTACCGGATCGCCGCGGCGGAGCACGCGGTCAGCGTGCCGCCGCGGGCCTATCGCACCGCTGCCGAACTGCTCGCCGAGGCGCTGGAGCAGGCCGGCGCCGAGAAGGCGCTCTACCAGGTGGCGCGGCGGCACGGGCAACGGGCCGCCGCCGGGTCCGAGGTCGTGGAACTGCTCCGGGAGCACGGGTACGCGCCGGCTGCCGGCGGGCCGGACCGGATCGAGCTGCGCAACTGCCCGTTCCACCAGCTCGCCGAGCAGTTCCCGCCGGTGATCTGCGGGATGAACCTGGCCTTGGTGGCCGGGCTGCTGACCGGCGCCGGGCTGGAGGAGGAGTGGACCGCGCGGATGGACGCCGCGCCCGGACGGTGCTGTGTGGCCGTTTCTAAAAATAAAACCAATTGACATTAGATGTACGGCCTGGTCTGCTGACTTCCATGAGCGCCTTCCACCTGGCCCAGATCAACACCGCTCGACTCCGAGCCCCGCTGGAAGACCCGTCGATGGCCGAGTTCGCCGCCGGCCTCACGCTGATGAACGAGCTCGCCGACCGCTCACCCGGCTTCGTCTGGCGGATGAGGGGGGAGAACGGGGACGGCACGATCGCGGCGCCCACCGATCCCGGCCGGATCTACACGCTCTCGGTCTGGGAGTCGCCGGAGCACCTGCGCGCCTACGCGTACCAGAGCGAGCACCTCGACTACCTGCGCCGCCGCCGGGAGTGGTTCCATCCGCACGGGCACCAGGCGGCGCTCGTGATGTGGTGGATCCCGGCCGGCGAGGTGCCGACGCTGCGCCAGGGCATCTCCCGGCTCGGGCGCCTGCGGGCGCAGGGACCCACCCCGGACGCGTTCACCTTCCGCGAGCTGTTCCCGGCCCCGGTCCCGGCGGCCTGACGTCGCGCACGTCCGCGACGCGTTCCCGGCGCCGGGCCGCACTCCCCCGGCTGGTCCCCGGGAGTGCCTCAAGGTCGTTGGGACACCCCCGGGCGCCAGCCGGAAGCCGGACCGGAACGCACCGCGCGGCCCCCGGCACCCGCCGGCCGTCAGGGTTCTCGCACGTGGTCGAGACACCGCTGGGCGCCGGCGGGGACCGGGACCGTGGCGGACGCCGGGATCAGTCGACCTTGAGGGCGGCGAGCGCCTCTTCCAACTCGTCCGGCTTGATGAGAACGTCACGGGCCTTCGAACCCTCGGACGGGCCGACGATGCCGCGGGTCTCCATCAGGTCCATCAGGCGGCCCGCCTTGGCGAAGCCCACCCGCAGCTTGCGCTGCAGCATCGACGTGGAACCGAACTGGCTGGTCACCACCAGCTCGATAGCCTGCAGCAACAGCTGCAGGTCGTCGCCGATCTCCTCGTCGATCTCCTTCTTCTTGCTGGGCGGCGCCTCGGTGACGTCGTCGCGGAACTCCGGCTCGCGCTGGTCCTTGCAGAACTTGACGACGCCGGCGATCTCCTTCTCGTCGACCCACGCGCCCTGGATGCGGGTCGGCTTGGAGGCGCCCATCGGCAGGAAGAGGCCGTCGCCACGGCCGAGCAGTTTCTCCGCGCCGGGCTGGTCCAGGATGACCCGGGAGTCGGCCAGCGAGGACGTCGCGAAGGCCAGCCGGGACGGCACGTTCGCCTTGATCAGGCCGGTCACCACGTCGACCGACGGGCGCTGGGTGGCCAGCACCAGGTGGATGCCGGCGGCCCGGGCCAGCTGGGTGATCCGGACGACCGAGTCCTCGACGTCGCGCGGGGCCACCATCATCAGGTCGGCCAGCTCGTCGATGATCACCAGCAGGTACGGGTACGGCTTCATCACCCGCTCACTGCCCGGCGGCGCGGTGATCTCGCCGCTGCGCACCTTGCGGTTGAAGTCGTCGATGTGGCGCACCCCGTTGGCGGCCAGGTCGTCGTAGCGCATGTCCATCTCGCGGACCACCCACTCCAGGGCGTCCGCCGCCTTCTTCGGGTTCGTGATGATCGGCGTGACGAGGTGCGGGATCCCCTCGTACGCCGTCATCTCGACCCGTTTCGGGTCGACCAGCAGCAGCCGCACCTCGTCCGGGGTGGCCCGGGTGAGCAGGCTCACCAGCAGCGAGTTGAGGCAGCTGGACTTGCCGGCGCCGGTCGCGCCGGCGATCAGGATGTGCGGCATCTTGGCCAGGTTCGCCACCACGAAGCCGCCCTCGATGTCCTTGCCGAGCGCGACGACCATCGGGTGGTGGTCCGCGGTGGCGGCCCGGGAGCGCAGCACGTCGCCGAGCGACACGTTCTCCGGGTCGGAGTTCGGGATCTCGACGCCGACCGCGCTCTTGCCCGGGATCGGCGAGAGGATCCGCACGTCCGGGGACTTCACCGCGTACGCGATGTTGCGGGAGAGCTGGGTGATCCGCTCCACCTTGGTACCCGGGCCGATCTCCACCTCGTAACGTGTGACCGTCGGGCCGCGGGTGAAACCGGTGACCAGCGCGTCCACGTTGAACTGTTCGAACACGCCGGTGAGCGCCGCCATGATCTCGTCGTTGGCGCGGCTGCGGGCCTTCGGCGGGGCTCCGGTGGCGAGCAGGTTCGGCGGGGGCAGGCGGTAGTCGCCGGCGACCGCGGAGATCTCCAGCTGCTCGGCGCGGGTGGGCAGCGGCTCGGAGTGCTCCGGCGGGGTCGGGGCCGGCTTCCTCCGGCTGGCCGGCGCCTTCGGCAGGGCCACCGTGTCGTGCAGGATCAGGTCTTCCTCGGGCTCCTCCGGCTCCAGCATCTCGTCGAGCGGGACCGTCGGCGAGGCGGGCCGGCGGGCCGGGCGGCGCGGTTTCGGCGCCCGCTCCCGAGGCTCGTCGTCGATCTCGTCCGGCTCGAACGGCGGCCGGGTGCGCGTGGCGGCAGCGCGGCCGAGCACCATGTCGCCGAGCAGCATGAACCGCTCGGGGATCTTGTTGATCGGGGTCGCGGTGATCACCAGCAGGCCGAAGACGAAGAGCAGGATCAGCAGCGGGACCGCGACCCAGGCGCTGACCGCGCGCTCCAGCAGCGAGCCGACGCCGTACCCCAGCAGGCCGCCGTTGCCGGTCAGCGCGAGGTCGTCACGCGGCTCGTCGGAGATGTAGAGCAGACTCGCGGTGGCGATGATGACAGCCGACCAGCCGACCGGATTGCGGCCGCGGTGCTCCGGGTCGACCGGGTCGCGCATCAGCCGGACCGCGCCGTAGAAGAAGAGCAGCGGCAGGAAGATCCCGAGGCCGCCGAAGAACAGGTGCACCGCGTCCGCCAGCCGGCGGCCCACCGGGCCCGCGCTGTGCCCCCAGACGGCGACAGCGGTCAGGATCGAGAAGCCGAGCAGCAACAGCCCGGCGCCGTCGCGGCGGTGCTCCGGGCCGATGTTGCGGGCGTTGCGGCCGGCGCCCCGGGCCACCCAGCCGGCGCTGTGCGCCAGGCCCATCCAGAGCGCGCCGACACCGCGGCCCACGCCGGCCGAGGCGGGCGCCTTCCGGGGCGCGGGGCGCTTGCGCGCGGCCGCCGCCGTGGTCTTCTTCGCCGGGCGAGCCGGGCGCGCCGCCGGTTGGCGGGCACGCGTGGTCGCGGCGCCGCGCGAGGTGGACGCGGCGCGGCCCCGGCCTGCCGGAGGAGTTCGGCCCGCCATGGCAGACACGGTAATCCACGACCGCCCGGCGCATCGAGAAGGCGCACCGTGACCACTTTTCGCTTTTCCGCTGATTAAAATCACAAGGTGCAGGTACTCGACAACGAGATGATCAAGGCCGCGATGGACGCGCGCGGGTTCGCGTACTTCGTCGATGCGGACGGTGACATCGCCGGCAACTTCCAGGGCAACCTGATCTATTTCTTCCGCCTCGGCGCGAACAAGGAGATGCTGCAGATCCGGGCGATGATGCAGCACGTGTTCAGCGTCGAGGACGTTCCCCGGCTCTACGAGTTCTGCAACACGTGGAACCGCGACCAGCTCTGGCCGAAGGCGTACGTGCAGGTCACCGACGACGGCGCGGCAGTCGTGGTGGGCGAGGTGTCGAGCGACTGGGAGCGCGGCGTGACGCCGGAACAGCTCGACCAGGTGCTGATCTGCGGAATCGCCACCGGCTGCCGGCTCGGCGAGGCGCTGGGCGAGCTGAAACGCTGACCGGGGCCGCTTCCGCGACCCCGGCCGGATCGAACCTCTTGCTTTCCCGGGTACGGGCTACCGCACGTTGAAGCCGAGCGAGTAGTCGCCCGTGCCCGAGGTGGCCACCACGACGTACCGGAACGTGCCGGACCGCAGATTCACGCTGAGAGTCTTGTCACCCTCGCCGGTCGCCTGGGCCACCGTCGTGAACCTGCCGTTTGTCAGCATCTGCAGCACCAGGTCGAAGTCCGCGCCCTCGGGCGCGTCCAGGCAGGCCACGTGCTGGCCGGCGCGCGCCCGGAAGGCGCCGCCGCTCGGCTGGGCCTGCGCGCTGCCCGCCTTGCTGAGCGCGCCGGAACGCTGAACCGGCAGGTCGCCGCAGGCGTTGTCGGCCGGCGCCTCGCCGGCCGGGGGCGCCTCGGCCGCCCCGCTCGGAGCGGCAGTCGCGCCGCCCTGCTCAGCGCCCGCGCCGCCGCTGGTCACCAGCGTCAGGTTGTTCTCCGCGAGGATCTCGTTGACCGGCTGGAAGAACGTCTCGCCGCCGACCGTGCAGTCGCCGGAACCACCCGAGGTGACGCCCTGCGCCTGATCGCCGGAGAGCCACGGGCCACCGGAGTCGCCGCCCTCGGCGCAGACGTCGGTGCGGGTCAGGCCGGTCACCGCGCCCTCCGGGTAGCGCACGGTCTGGTTCTTGGCCAGGATCGTGCCGCAGAACGTGCCGGTGGTGGATCCGGAGCGGCAGACCGCCGCGCCGACCGGGGCCTCGGTGCTGCCGGCCACCGGCAGCTCGTTGCCCTTGAAGTCGTTGACCACCGGACGCGGCGTCCAGTCGCCGTTGACCTCGACGAAGCCCATGTCGGCGTTGCCGGGGAAGACCGAGGCCTTGACCACGCCCTGAGCCTCGTTGTTGAAGCCGGTGGTGGTGGTCCCGGAGGCGCCGCAGTGGCCGGCGGTGACGAACCCGCCCTCCACCGAGAAGCCGATCGAGCAGCGGGCGGTGCCACCGTCGACCGAGATGAAGTACGGGTCGGCGCCACGCGCGTCGAAGAGCGGCTTCGGCTGCCGGTTGCTGACCTTCACGGTGATCCAGCCGGCCGAGACCCCGGCCTGCCGGGCGAACGTCTGCGCGTCCGTTTTGGCGTCCGGCTGGGCGACGACGACCAGCTTGTTGGTCGGGGCGTCGACGTACCAGCCGGTCAGCCCGGTGGCCGACCGCACCTTCGCGTCCAGTTTGGCCTTGGCCGCGTCGAGCTGCGCCTCACTGCGCTTGACCAGCACCGGTACGGCGCCGGCGGCCTTCACCGCGGCGGCCGCGTCGGCATCGGTCACGGCGACCTTGAGGGTGGTGCCGTCCGAGGCGATCCACGAGCCGCCGAAGTTGTCGCCGGTCGACGCGGCCAGGGTCGCCGAGACCCCGCCGGCCCACTTGGCGCGCTTCAGCCGCGCGGCCGCCTGGTCCCCGTCGAGGCCCAGGTCACGCTTCATCGCCGCGAGCAGGTCCGGGGAGACGCCCCCGGTCCCGTTCGCTCTCGTCGCGCCGCTGCCGCCGGTCGGCGTGGTGCCGGCCAGCGACGGCAGAGTGAAGGCGACCGCTGCCCCGGTCGCCGCCACTACCGCCGCAGCCACGGCGATCGATCTGCGCTGCATCTGGAGTACTCCCTCCGCCACGGGTGCCGTGGGGGCGGCACCGTGCCAAGGAGTACGCAGCCCGTACGAAAAAGGTTGAGTTCTATGCCGTTTTCGCGGATTTAAAAGCTTTTCTTAAACTTCGACGACCGTCGGTACGATCATCGGCCGGCGCCGGTAGGCGTCGTTGACCCACCGGCCCACCGTCCGGCGGACCACCTGTTGCAGCTGATGGGTGTCGGTGATGCCGTCCTCGGCGGAGCGGTGCAGGGCCGCGGTGAGCAGCGGGATCACCGGGTTGAACGCGTCCGGGTCCTCGGAGAAGCCCTTCGCCGAGATGCTCGGCTCGCCGACCACCTTGCCGGTCACCGAGTCGATCACCACGGTGGCCGCGATGAAACCGCCGTCGCCCAGGATCCGCCGCTCGGTGAGCAGCGACTCGCTGACGTCGCCGACCGCCAGGCCGTCCACGTACACGTACCGGCTCTTGACCCGGCCGACCACCCGGGCATGGCCCTCGACCAGATCCACCACGTCGCCGTCCTCGCAGAGCACCACGCGGTCGGCGGCCACCCCGGACTCGATGCCCAGCTGGGCGTGCGCGCGCAGGTGCCGCCACTCGCCGTGCACCGGCATCAGGTTGCTCGGACGGGTCACGTTCAGCAGGTAGAGCAGTTCGCCGGCCGGGGCGTGGCCGGAGACGTGCACCTTCGCCGTCTCCTTGTGGACCACCGTGGCGCCGGCCCGGGACAGCTGGTTGATCACCCGGTAGACAGAGGTCTCGTTGCCCGGCACCAGCGAGCTGGCCAGCACCACCGTGTCGCCCGAGGCGATGGTGATGTGCCGGTGGTCGCCGGTGGACATCCGGCCCAGGGCGCTCATCGGCTCGCCCTGCGACCCGGTGGACATGAAGACGATCTCGTCCGGCGGCAGGTGGGTGGCCTCGTCCAGCCCGACCAGCAGGCCGTCCGGGATGCGCAACAGGCCCAGGTCCCGGGCGATGCCCATGTTGCGGACCATGGAACGACCGATCAGGGCGACCTTCCGGTCGAACTCCCAGGCGGCGTCCATCACCTGCTGCACGCGGTGCACGTGGGAGGCGAAGCTGGCCACGATGATCCGGCCGCGCGCCTTGCCGAAGATCCGGCTGAGCACCGGGCCGATGTCACGCTCCGGCGCCACGAACCCGGGCACCTCGGCATTCGTCGAGTCGGAGAGCAGCAGGTCGACACCCTCGGCGCCGAGCCGGGCGAAGCCGGCCAGGTCGGTGATCCGGCCGTCCAGCGGGACCTGGTCCATCTTGAAGTCGCCGGTGTGCAGGACCAGGCCGGCCGGCGTGCGCACGGCGACCGCCAGCGCGTCCGGGATGGAGTGGTTCACCGCGAAGAACTCGCACTCGAACGGGCCCAGCCGCTCGATGCCGCCCTCGCGGACGGTGAGCGTGTACGGGTCCAGGCGGCGCTCGGCCAGCTTCGCCTCGACCAGGGCCAGCGTGAACTCCGACCCGACCAGCGGAATGTCCGGCTTGTGGGCCAGCAGGTAGGGAACCGCGCCGATGTGGTCCTCGTGCCCGTGGGTCAGCACGATCGCCTGGATGTCGTCCAGCCGGTCCAGGATGGGCGCGAAGTCGGGCAGGATCAGGTCCACGCCGGGCTGCTCGACGTCGGGGAAGAGCACCCCGCAGTCGACGACCAGAAGCTTGCCGTCGTATTCGAAGACCGTCATGTTACGGCCGATGGCGCCGAGCCCGCCGAGCGGGATGACGCGCAGGGCGCCCTCCGGCAACGGCGGTGGCGGACCCAGCTCCACGTGAGCTTGACTCATTCGCCTCTTCCTGTCAGAGCACGATGCCGGCCGCCGCGGCGTCCTGGCGCAGTTGCTTGAGTTCCTCTTCCCCCGCGTCCACCAGCGGCGACCGCACCGGACCGGCCGGCAGCCCCTGGGCCGTCAGCCCCGCCTTCACCAGAATCGTCCCCGGGGAGCGGAAGATTCCTGTGAACAGCGGTAGCGCCTGCCGGTGCCGGGCCAGAGCGGTGGCCGTGTCGCCCCCCTCGAACGCCTCGATCATTTCCTTGGCGAGCACGCCGGTGAAATGCGAGGACGTGCCGACCAGGCCGACCCCGCCGATCGAGAGCAGCGGCAGGGTGGCCGCGTCGTCGCCGGAGTAGTAGGCCAGGTCGGTGCGGCTCAGCACCCACGAGCTGGCGATCAGGTCGCCCTTCGCGTCCTTGACCGCGACGATCCGCTCGTGCTCGGCGAGGCGCACCATGGTCTCGGTGGTGATCGCCGTCCCGGCCCGGTGCGGAATGTCGTACACCATGATGGGGAGCCCGGCGGCGTCGGCCACGGTCAGGAAGTGCCGCAGCACCCCGGCCTGCGGGGGCTTGTTGTAATAGGGCGTCACGACGAGCAGGCCGTGCGCGCCGGCCTTCTCCGCGGCATGCGCCAGCTCGACGGTGTGCGCGGTGTTGTTGGTGCCCACCCCGGCCACCACCTGGGCCCGGTCACCCACCGCCTCGACCACGGCGCGCAGCAGCGACTCCTTCTCCGTGTCGGTGGTGGTCGGGGACTCGCCGGTGGTGCCGCTGATCACGAGCGCGTCGTTGCGCTGCTCGTCGACGAGATGGACGGCCAGGCGGGCCGCACCTTCCAGGTCCAGCGAGCCGTCCTGGGTGAACGGGGTCACCATGGCGGTCAGCAGCCGGCCGAACGGCCGCGGGTCGTGCGTCATACCTGACAACCTATCGGACGGCCCGGTCACACGTAGAAAGCGGTGAACGGGGCCCAGGGCAGGTTACGCAGGACGCTCCAGACCGCCCACACCACCATGAACACGATCATCGCGCGCGGACTGATCGTCAGTTGCGGAATCCGCCGGCGGAACAGCCGGCGACCGGCCCAGGCGACGTACAGATACAGCAGGAAGGGCACCGCGAACACGAAGATCGCGTGGTGCCGGGCGGCGGCCGGCAGGTTGCCGTGCAACAGATACCACGCCGCGCGGGTGCCGCCGCAGCCCGGACAGACGAAGCCGGTGGTGTATTTCAGCAGGCAGGTCGGTGCGGCGCCGGCCTCGGCGTGGGTCGGGTCGGTGACCAGGGTGTAGCCCACCGCGCCGCCCATGCAGGCGAGCACCGCGAGCGGGGCCAGCCAGACCGGGGAACGGGTGGCCACGCTGTCGAAGAAGCGGGTGATCCGGTCGGTCTCGGCAGCGGTGTGGTGCCGGTAGGCCGGCCAGTCCGGGGGCACCTGTGGGCCCTGCAACGGCTGGGTGGCCAGCCACGGCGGGAGGGTGGTGCTCATGGGCGCCACGGTACACCTCACAGGGCTTTGACCGCCGCCGCGAGCGGGCCCGCGAAATCCCCCGCGACCGGGGCCGCGATCGCGTCCAGACCCAGCCAGGCCGCCAGCCGGCGCAGCTCCGCGGCCAGCGCCTGAGCGGTCTCCTGCGGCTCGGCGGACGGCTCCAGCCAGGCGGCCGGCACCTCCAGCACGCCGGTCTGCCGGTTCGCCTTCAGGTCGACGCGGGCCGCGAACCGGTCACCGAGCAGGAACGGGAGCACGTAGTACCCGTACAGCCGCTGCGGTTTGGGCACGTAGATCTCGATGCGGTAGGTCATGTCGAAGAGCCGCTCGGTCCGCTCCCGCTGCCAGATCAGCGGGTCGAACGGGCTGATCAGTGTGGCCACGTCCACCCGGCGCGCCAGTTTCGCGTCACGGTGCAGATAGGCCACCGGCCGCCAGCCGCGCACCGTGACCGGGCGCAGCACACCCTCCTCGACCAGCTCGGCGATCGCGACTCGGCACTCCCTGGTGGGCAACCGGAAATAGTCCCGCAGCTCCGCCTCCGCGGCGACGCCCAGCGCCCGGCCGGAGAGGTCGACCAGGGCCCGGATCGCGTCCTCCGCCGGCGGCGTCGGCGTCGCCAGCACCGCCGGCGGCAGCACCCGCTCCGGCAGGTCGTAACGCCGGGCGAAGGACGTGGTGCGCTCGGCGGCGGTGACCTGGCCGCTCCAGAACAGCCACTCCAGCGCCTGCTTGACGACCGACCAGTTCCATCCCCAGTGGTCCGTGCGGCGCGGGGCGTCGTGCTCGATCTCGCTCGCCGTGATCGGGCCCCGCCGCCGCACCTCGTCGAGCACCCAGGCGACCAGCTCCGGCTGCTCGGCGACGATCCGGCGCATGCCGCCCCAGGCGAGCTCGCCGGCGCGCGCCATCCGCCAGCGGAACAGCGGCTGCAGGTCGGCCCGGATCAGTGAGGCCTCGTGCCCCCAGAACTCGAACAGCTCCCGGGGCCGCTGGTACGCCGCGCGCTCCAGCAGGGCCGCCGGATAAGGGCCCAGCCGACTGTACAACGGCATGAAGTGGGCACGCTGCAACACGTTCACCGAGTCCATCTGGATCAGGTGCAGGCGGCGCAGCACCCGGCGCAGGTGCCGCAGATCGGCGGCGCCACCCGGTTTCGGATCGGTGAAACCCTGCGCGGCCAACGTGACCCGGCGGGCCTGCGCGACGGAGAGCGATTCGGCGGTCTTCATCGACGAGCAGAGTAGAACAGGGGTATGACAGAGTCGGTGATCCGGTCGATGACCTCCTCGGACGTCGACGCGGTCGCCGCCGTGCACGTGCGCGGCACCCAGGCGGGTTACGCCGGCCTGCTGCCCGCGTCACATCTGGCGTCGCTCGATCCGCTGGTCTTCGCCGCGCGGCGCCGGGCCGTGCAGGAGAAACCCGGGCGGCACACGCTGGTCGCCTGGCAGGACGGGCGGATCGTGGGCTTCGCCAGCTTCGGGCCGGACCGGGACGACGCGTCCCTCGGCGAGCTGTACGCGATCTACGTGGACCCGCCGGCGTGGGGCAGCGACGCGGGCCGGCTGCTGTTCCGCGCCGCCTCGTCGATGCTGGCGGAGGCCGGGTATCCGGCGCTGAGGCTCTGGGTGCTGGCCGCCAACCAGCGGGCGCGGCGGTTCTACGAGCGGGCCGGGATGACCACCGACGGGGTGCCCGTGCCACACCGCGCGGGCGCCGGGGTCGAACTGCCCAAACTCCGGTACCGCGGCCCTCTGTAGGCTGCCGCCATGGCACTCGGCTTCGTCCGTCCCGCGCGTCCTTCGGATGCCCCGGAGATCGCCCGCATCCAGTTGACCACGTGGCGTTCCGCGTACCGGCGGATGTTCCCGGCGCATGTGCTCGCGGCGCTCTCCGCGGACGCGCTGACCGAGGGCTGGACCGAGGCGATCACCGCGCCGCCGTCCGGCCGGCACCGGGTGCTGATCGCCGTCGAACAGGGGGAGAGCGCGGAGCACGTGGTGGGATTCGCCGCGGCCGGGCCGGCCGACGAGCAGGCCCTCGCACCGGAGGAGCCGCCCCTGCCGGACACCGTGGCGGCGGTCACCGATCTGCTGGTGGAGCCACGGTGGGGGCGCCGGGGGCACGGCAGCCGATTGCTGGCGGCGGCGGTGGACCTGTGGCGGGAGGACCAGTTCCGGTACGCGGTGGCCTGGGTGTACGACACCGACACCGTGATGCGGAAGTTCCTGGAGTCGGCCGGGTGGGAGCCGGACGGGGCGGGGCGGGCACTCGACGTCGAGGACATGCTGGTCCCCCAGCTCCGCCTCCACGTCGCACTGGCGCCCTGACCCGTCCGGCCCGCGCCCCACGCAACACACCTGGGCCCCGCGGGTCACATCCGCGGACCCAGCCCAGGACGGCACCCCCGCGCACCAGCCCGCCGCGCGTCGCCCGGAAACGCCAGGGCCCGGGCACACCGTCCCGCGCGGCACAGACGACCCGCGTAGGGACACCGGCAGGCGCGGCAGGGCGGAGCCACACGGACACGCCGGCCGGCGCGGCTGCGGCCGACTCCCGGCAGCGGCGCGAGGCGCGGTTCCCGGCCCAGCCGGAGCCTTGCGCGGGACAGCCTGAAGTGGGCCGCAGCGTCGTGGTGACCGCACGGCGGGCCGGGCGGGCGGACGTGGTGGCCGTGTCCGGGGTGTCCGGCCCTGCCACCCACCCGGAATGAAGGGTCCGGCGATCGTTCTGGACGCGCCAGCGGCCAGATCGCCGGACCCGGCCCCGGCGGGAGCGGCGGCCTGTACCCCGCTGGGCCTACGACATCCAGATCTTGAATGTGATCCTGCTTGGCTCAGGCGAGCAGATCGTCCAGGCCGAGGGTCAGGCCCGGGCGCTTGACCACCTCGCGGATCGCCAGCAGCACGCCGGGCATGAACGACGAGCGGTCCAGCGAGTCGTGCCGGATGGTCAGCGTCTCGCCCGCCGTGCCGAACAGGACCTCCTGGTGGGCCACCAGGCCGGCGGCCCGGACCGCGTGCACGCGGACACCGTCGACGTCCGCGCCGCGCGCGCCGCCGAACTCCTCCCGCGTCGCGTCCGGCATCGGGGGACAGCCGGCGGCCTTGCGGGCGTCGGCGATCAGCCGGGCGGTGTGCGTCGCCGTGCCGCTGGGGGCGTCCAGCTTGCGCGGGTGGTGCTGCTCGATGATCTCGACGGACTCGAAGTACCGTGCCGCGCGAGCGGCGAACTGCATCATCAGGACCGCGCCGATGCCGAAGTTCGGAGCGATCACCACGCCGACCGAGGGCTTCTCGACGAGCCAGCCCCGGACCTGGTCGAGGCGCTCCTGGGAGAAGCCGGACGTGCCGACCACCGAATGGATCCCCTGGTCGATGGCCCATTTCAGGTTGTCCATCACCACACCGGGGTTGGTGAAGTCGACCAGCACCCGGGCGCCCGCCGAAGCGGCCGAGGCCAGGGTGTCGTTGTGGTCGATCAGCGCGACCAGGTCGAGGTCGGGGGCGGCGTCGACCGCCTTGCACACCTCGAGGCCCATGCGGCCACGAGCGCCGAGGACGCCGACGCGAACGGGTTCAGGCTGAACGTGAGTCACCCGGTGAACCTAACCTAGCCGCCCACCACCGTTCGGCGGCACCCACCACCAGGAAGGTCACCGCCACGTAGACCCAGCCGACCAGCACGTCGATCACGTAGTGCTCACCGGTGTAGACGAGCGTGAACGTCATCGCCAGCGGGTACGCCAGCAGCAGCGGCCACCAGCGCCTGCGCACCATCGGAAGGAAGAACGCGACGGCCATCATCGCCCACGCGGTGTGCAGCGAGGGCATCGCGGCGACCGGGTTGGACTGCTCCACCTGCAGCGCGTTCAGCGTGTTGCCGGCGCCGTGCAGGCCGATCACGTCCCAACCGTTCGTGGAGATCCGGGCGACCGGCTCGGCGAGATAGCCGTGCTGATGGGCCCACCAGGGCGGGGCGGCCGGATACAGGAAGTACGTCACCAGGCCGAACACGCAGAGCGTGATCCACCGGCGCATGAAGCGGCCCCACGGCGCCCGGGCCCGCACCCAGAGGATCACCGCGATGGTCGGCACGGTGAGGAAGTGCGAGACGTAGACCAGTGTGACGATGGCCAGCCACCACGGGGTGTCGCCGGGGTGGTAGAGGTGCTGCTGCAGCCACGTGGTCGGCACCTGACCGCCGGTCAGCCAGCCCCACAGCGCCTCGTCCGCGTGGATCAGCGGGGTCACGTGCGGAGCGAAGAAGTCGTCTGCCCAGCTGCGCGAGACGTTGTAGACCACCAGCAGCAGCGCGATCGGCAGCCAGTCCCGCAGGAACCGCAGGTGGGTGCGCCACGGCTGGTGGTTGCGCCAGGCGATGGTGGCCAGCCACAGCCAGCCGAACGCTATCAGCGGGTCACTGGTCGGCACCCCGATGAAGTAGACGCCGACGGCGAAGACCACCCCCCAGACCAGCATGCCGATGGTCCGCCTGCGCCGCAGCGACAGGGTTGGGGGGGTCTCCAGCGTCGTGGTCACGGGGACCAAGGTTAACCAGGGGGAAACGCGCCCTCGTCGAACGGTCCCACCACGGCCAGGGACTGTTCGCGGGCCAGCAGATCGGCGGCGACCTCCGCGACATCGGCGGTCGTCACCGCGTCGACCCGCGCGAGCAGCTCGTCGACACTCATCAGGTGACCGTGCAGGAGCTCGGACTTGGCCAGCCGGCTCATCCGGGAACTGGTGTCCTCCAGGCCCAGCACGTAGGAGCCCTTGACCATGCCGCGGCCGCGGACCAGCTCCTCGGCGGTGATCCCGCCGGCGGCGACCCGCGCCAGCTCGGTGCGGATCAGGTCGAGCACCTCGGCCGCCTTGCCCGGGGCGCAGCCGGCGTAGACGCCGAACAGGCCGGTGTCCGCGTACTGGCTGGCGTAGGAGTACACCGAGTAGGCCAGCCCGCGCTTCTCCCGGATCTCCTGGAAGAGCCGGCTGGACATGCCGCCGCCGAGCACGTTGTTCAGCACGCCCAAGGCGAACCGGCGCTCGTCGTAGCGGCTCAGGCCGACCGTGCCGAGGACGATGTGGGCCTGCTCGGTGTCCCGGTGCAGGACCACGGTGTGCGGCCTGCGTACCCGGACCGGCTTGTCGCCGTCCCGCGGACCGGCCGGGTCGGCCGCCCCGGTGTCCAGCGGGCTGCCGGCCAGCGCCTTGCGCACCAGCCGGACCACAGCGGCGTGGTCCAGGTTCCCGGCGGCGGCGATCACGATCTCGGGCGCCCGGTACCGCTTCCGGTAGAAGTTGTCGATCTGGTTCCGGGTCATCGGCGTGACCGACTCCGGTGTGCCGGAGATCAGCCAGCCGAGCGGGTGGTCGCCGTAGATCGCCTCGGCGAACACGTCGTGCACCTCGTCGCCCGGCTCGTCCTCGTGCATGGCGATCTCCTCGAGGATCACGCCACGCTCGGTCTCCACGTCGGTCGGCTCGAGGAGCGAGTCGGCCACCGCGTCCACCAGCACGTCCACCGCGAGCGGGAGATCGCTGTCGAGCACCCGCGCGTAGTAGCAGGTGTACTCCTTCGTGGTGAAGGCGTTCGTCTCGCCGCCCACCGCCTCGATCTCCGCGGAGATCTCCAGCGCGGTGCGCTTGTGGGTGCCCTTGAAGAGCAGATGCTCCAGGAAGTGCGAGGCGCCGGACATCGCCGGGGTCTCGTCGCGGGAGCCGATCCCCACCCAGATGCCCAGCGCCGCGCTGCGGGTCGTGGGGATCGACTCGGTGATGATGCGCAGACCACTGGGCAGGACGGTCTTCTTGACCCCGTCCTGCAGGGTCCTGGTGACGGCACGGGCCGGCCTCTCGGCCGGCCCGTGGACGGAACTAGCTGTCACCTCTACTCGCGGCGTTCGCCACGGTCGCCGGACGGGCGGGACCGGCGACGGCGGGGCTCGCCGCCACCGTTGCCCTCCCGCGGGGCACGCTCCTCACGGGGCTTGCTCTCCGCGGCCGGCTCCGCGGCCGGCGCCTCCTCGCCCTCCGGGCGCACCTTGTCCAGGTAGATCTTGCCGCGCTGGTCGATGTCCGCGATCTGGACCTCGACCTTGTCGCCGACGTTGAGGAAGTCCTCGACCTTCTCGACCCGCTTGCCGTCGCCCACCTTGGAGATGTGCAGCAGGCCGTCGCGGCCGGGAAGCAGCGAGATGAAGGCGCCGAACGCGGCGGTCTTCACCACGGTGCCGAGGAACTTGTCGCCGACCTTCGGCAGGGTCGGGTTGGCGATCGCGTTGATCCGCTCGACCGCGGCCTCGGCGGCCGGGCCGTTGGTCGCGCCGACGTAGATCGTGCCGTCGTCCTCGATGGAGATGTCGGCGCCGGTCTCGTCCTGGATCGCGTTGATCGTCTGACCCTTGGGGCCGATCACCATGCCGATCTTGTCGACCGGGATCTTCACGGTGGTGACGCGCGGGGCGTACTCGCTCATCGCGGCCGGGGCCTCGATCGCCGCGGTCATCACCTCGAGGATGGTGGCCCGGGCCTCGTGCGCCTGCTGCAGCGCGCCGGCCAGCACGTCCGACGGGATGCCGTCGAGCTTGGTGTCCAGCTGCAGCGCGGTCACGAACTCGCTGGTGCCGGCGACCTTGAAGTCCATGTCGCCGAACGCGTCCTCGGCGCCCAGGATGTCGGTCAGCGCGATGTACTGCGTCTTGCCGTCGACCTCGTCCGAGATCAGGCCCATCGCGATACCGGCGACCGGGGCCTTCAGCGGCACACCGGCGGAGAGCAGGGCCAGCGTCGAGGCGCAGACCGAGCCCATCGAGGTGGAGCCGTTGGACCCGAGGGCCTCGGAGACCTGCCGGATCGCGTACGGGAACTCCTCGCGCGAGGGCAGCACCGGCACCAGCGCGCGCTCGGCCAGCGCACCGTGGCCGATCTCACGCCGCTTCGGCGAGCCCACCCGGCCGGTCTCACCGGTCGAGTACGGCGGGAAGTTGTAGTTGTGCATGTAGCGCTTGGTCTTCTCCGGCGAGAGCGTGTCCAGCGCCTGCTCCATGCGCAGCATGTTCAGCGTGGTGACACCCAGAATCTGGGTCTCGCCGCGCTCGAACAGCGCCGAGCCGTGCACCCGCGGCAGCACGCCGACCTGCGCGCTGAGCGGGCGGATGTCCCGCGGCCCGCGGCCGTCGATGCGGATCTGCTCGCGCAGCACCCGCTGGCGGACCTCGGCCTTGGTGACCGAGCGGAACGCCGCGCTGATCTCCTTCTCCCGGCCCTCGAACCGCTCGTCGAGCAGCTCGTGCGCCTTCGCCTTGACCAGGTCGAGGGCTTCCTCGCGCTCCTGCTTGCCGGCGATCTTCAGGGCCTCGGCGGTCTCCTCGCGGACGGCCTCCACGACCGCCGAGTAGACGTCGTCCTGGTAGTCCAGGAAGACCGGGAACTCGGTCACCGGCTTCGCGGCGACCTCGGCCAGCTCGCTCTGCGCGCGGCACAGCTCGCGGATGGCCGGCTTGGCGGCCTCCAGGCCGCCGGCGACGATCTCCTCGGTCGGGGCCGTGGCGCCACCGGCGATCAGCTTGACCGCCTGCGGGGTGGCCTCGGCCTCGACCATCATGATCGCGACATCGCCGTCGGCGAGCACCCGGCCGGCCACGACCATGTCGAAGGTGGCCCGCTCCAGCTCGTCGATGGTCGGGAAGGCGACCCACTGGCCGTCGATGTGCGCGACCCGGGTCGAGCCGACCGGGCCGCTGAACGGCAGGCCGGAGAGCTTGGTGGACATCGACGCGGCGTTCATCGCGACCACGTCGTACGGGTGCGCGGGGTCGAGCGCCAGCACGGTCTCGACCACCTGCACCTCGTTGCGCAGGCCCTTGGTGAACGACGGGCGCAGCGGCCGGTCGATCAGGCGGCAGGTGAGGATGGCGTCCTCGCTGGGACGGCCCTCACGCCGGAAGAACGATCCGGGAATGCGGCCCGCCGCGTACATCCGCTCCTCGACGTCGACGGTCAGCGGGAAGAAGTCGAAGTGCTCCTTCGGCGCCTTGCTGGCCGTGGTGGCGGAGAGAACGGTGGTGTCGCCCAGCTGGACGAGCACGGATCCGGCGGCCTGCTTGGCCAGACGGCCGGTGGAGAAAACCACCTCGCGGGTGCCGAACGACCCGTTGTCGATGATGGCGGTACGAGTTTCGGTGCCAAGAGCGGTCTGCTCTGTCAAGTGAGGTACTCCTCTTCGTCGAGGACCCGGCGGTCTACAGCGCGTTTCAACAAGGCCGGTCTTCGATCGAAGTACCCAGGTGGTGATGCCTGGGAACCACTACCGGAGACCGGTGCTGCCGGTGTGAGCCGCGCGGGTCCGTGGGGTGGTGGTGCTTCGGGGAGCGGCCGGAGCCGCTCCCCGGCAAGACTATCGGCGCAGGCCGAGGCGCTCGATGAGCGTCCGGTAGCGGGTGATGTCCTTCTTCTGAACGTAGTTCAGCAGGCGGCGGCGCTGACCGACCAGCAGCAGCAGACCACGACGGCTGTGGTGGTCGTGCTTGTGCACCTTGAGGTGCTCGGTCAGGTCGGCGATCCGCTTGGTGAGCATGGCGACCTGAACCTCGGGCGAACCGGTGTCGCCCTCCTTGGTCGCGTACTCACTCATGATCTTGTTCTTGGTGTCTTGGTCGAGCGCCATGATCTCCGAACTTCTGTGTTGCCGATTCACGGATTCCCGCGGCCCGCGGCGTCGGGCAGGCCGTGCCTGTCAAGGCACAGCGGGACCGGTGTCGAATAATCCAGACGACCACCAAACCCTACCAGGGGGTTACCGAAGCAACACGCGGGTCTCTTCGACGTCGGCCCGGATCTGCGCGATCAACGGTTCGATGTCGTCGTATTTCCGCTGCTCCCGGAGGTGCGCGACAAAATCGAGGCTGACCCGCTCACCGTAGAGGTCACCCGAGAAGTCAAGAGCGTACGCCTCCACCCGGCGCTCCCGCCCGGAGAACGTCGGATTGGTGCCGATCGACACGCTGGCCGGCCAGCGGCCGCCGTTCTCCCCGGCCCGGGTCAGCCAGGCCGCGTAGACGCCGTCGGCCGGGACCGCCGCGTAGCGGTGGGTCATCAGGTTCGCCGTCGGGAAGCCGAGCTCGCGGCCGCGCTGGTCGCCGCGGATCACCACGCCGTCCAGCCGGTGCGGGCGGCCCAGCGCGGCGGCCGCGGCACGCACGTCCCCGGCGTCGACACAACTGCGGACGTACGTCGAGGAGAACACCACCCCGTCCGCCGAGACCAGCGGCGCCTCCTCGACCGTGAAGCCGAACGCCCGCCCCAGGCTCTCCAGCAGCGTCACGTCGCCGGACGCCTTGTGCCCGAACCGGAAGTTGTCCCCGACCACCACGTCTGTGGCGTGCAGCGCCTCGACCAGCGCCCCGTGCACGAACTCGTTCGGGCTGAGCAGGGAGAACGCCGGCGTGAACGGGATCACGCAGAGCGCGTCCACGCCGAGTTGCTCGATCAGCTCCGCCTTGCGCACCGACTCGGTCAGCACCGCCGGGTGCGAGCCCGGGCGGACCACCTCGGACGGGTGCGGGTCGAAGGTCAGAACCACCGACTGCCGGCCCAGGTCCCGGGCGCGCTTCACGGCGTGCCCGATGATCGCCTGGTGCCCGCGGTGCACGCCGTCGAAGACGCCGATGGTCACGACCGATCGGCCCCAGCCGCCGGGGACCGCCTCCAAACCCCGCCACCGCTGCATCGAAAAGCTCCTCCGCCTCGTCGTCAGCCATAGCGTATCGATCGCTTATCCCTCCTGCGACGCGCCCGGATCGGTACGATTAGCACCGATATGAGCATCGGGTGGAGCCGCCTCGTCCTGCTCGCCGCGGAACTCACCTTCGCGGTGCTCTTCCTGCGCGGACTACTCGGTTACCTGCGTCACCGCGATCCGCTGCACCTCGACGTGACGCTGGTCTTCGCGCCCTGCACGATGGCCTTCTCCGCCGACCTGATGCACCAGGACCTGGCCAACCGGCCGGGCTGGGCCAGGGGCTTCACCTCTGTCGCGCTGATGGCGCAGCCGTTTCTCACCCTCCGGCTGGCCAGCCGGCTCCGCCAGGTGCCCCGGTGGCTGGTCGCCGGCACACTGCTGGGCTTCGTGGTCCTGGCGATCCCGCTGGCGGTGGCCGGCCGCCCGCTGCCGTTCGGCCTGAAGGTCGCCGCCGTGCTCTACTTCTTCTCCGTCGAGTCGACCGCGGCCGCCCTGCTCTTCGGCAAGGCCCGTACCCGGACCGGCGCGAACCGGGCCCGGCTGATGGTCGCCGCGGCCGCCACCCTCGCCTTCGCCCTGATGATCCTGCTGCTCGGCGCGGCCGGCCCGGACACCCCCGCGCTGAGATCGGCCAGCCACATCCTCGCGCTGGCCAGCGGGCTCGGGTACCTGATCGCGTTCGCGCCGCCCCGTTGGCTGAGCCGGCTCTTCGCGGCCACCGCGGCGCGGTCGGTCACCGAGCGGCTGCTACGGGCCCCGGCCGACTCCCCGGAAGCGGTCTGGCAGACCTACGCGGAGATGATGCGGGTGCAGACCGGCGCGGACGCGGTGGTCGTGGTGCTGCCCCGGCCGGACGGCCCGCGCCAGATCGGGTACGCCGGCCCACCCCTCGACGTCCCGGACGCGCCGATCGACGCCGACCTCTCCGTGCTGATCCGCAGCGGCCTGCCGGCCCGGCTGCGGGACGGCGACCCGGCCCTGGTCCGGCACTTCGGCGCCGGGCTGGCCGACGACTTCGTGGTCGCGCTGCGGATGCCGGTCCCGCCCGACGTCGAGGGCTGGGTGCTGCTCTTCAACCGGCACCGCGGCCTGTTCAGCGACGACGACCTGCGGCTGCTCGCCGAGCTCGGCAGGCAGGCCGGCGTCCTCGCCGAGCGGCAGGCGGTGAGCGTGCTGGAGCGCCGGCTGGCCGCCGAGCTGAGCAACTCGGTGGAGGCGCTGACCCGGGCCAACGAGGCGAAGAGCAACTTCCTGGCGAACATGAGCCACGAGTTGCGTACACCGCTCAACGCGATCATCGGCTTCAGCGACCTGATGCGCCTGGAGAACCCGGAGGGTGACCGCCGCCGGGTGCCGGCCGACTGGGTCGACCACATCCACGACAGCGGCCGGCACCTGCTCGGCCTGATCAACGACATCCTGGACCTGGCCAAGGTGGAGGCCGGACGGATGGACCTGCGGGTCGCCCCGGTACGGGTGGACACCGCCATCGAGGAGCTGCTCACCACGCTGTCCCCGCTGTTCGCCCAGAAGCGGCTGACGGTGATGATCGAGCTGGCCCCGGTCACCGCGCTGGCCGACCGGCTCCGGCTGCGCCAGATCGTGGAGAACCTGGTCTCCAACGCGATCAAGTTCACCCCCGCCGAGGGCACCATCACGATCACCACGTCCGGCACGGACACCGACGTGTGCATCGTCGTCACGGACACCGGGGTGGGCATCGCCGACGCCGACGCGGAACGGGTCTTCGAGGAGTTCCAGCAGGTCGGCGACCCGGAGCGGCGGCACGCCGGGACCGGCCTGGGCCTGGCGCTGACGCGCCGGCTGGTGGAGGCGCACCGCGGCGGGATCACCCTGGACTCGACGCCGGGCCAGGGCAGTACCTTCACGGTACGGCTGCCCGCGGCGCCCGTGACACAGCCGAGCGCCACCGGGACGGCCGGGGCGCCGTACGTGCTGCTCGTCGAGGACGACCCGCACTCCGCCGAGCTGATGCAGACCCAGCTGAGCAACGCCGGCTACCGCGTCGAGGTGGCCGGCACCGGCGAGAGCGGGCTCGCCGTCGCCCGGTCCCACAAGCCGGACGCCATCGTGCTGGACGTGGAACTGCCCGGGATCTCCGGCTGGGAGGTGATCCGGCGGCTCAAGGCGGACGCCGCGCTGGCCGGCGTGCCGGTCTTCTTCGCCAGCATCCTCGACGAGGCCGCGGCCGGGCTGGCCCTGGGCGCGCACGACTACTTCGTCAAACCGGTCGACCAGCCGGCCCTGCTCAGCGCGCTGTCCAACGCGATCGCCGCGCGGCGGGTCCCGCGGGTGCTGGTGGTCGACCACGACGACGCGGTTCGCCACGCCATCGAGGACGGCCTGCGCGCCGGCGGCGCCGACGTGGTGGCCTGCGCGGACGGGCGGGACGGGCTGGCCCGCAGCCGTACGGAGAACTTCGACCTGATCGTCTGCGACATGCAGTCCCCGGAGGCGGACGGGTTCAGCCTGCTGGCCGCGATCGAGCAGGACCCGTCCGGGCGGCACACCCCGGTGCTCGGCCTGAGCGCGGCGGCGCTGTCCGAGCGCGCGCCCGGCGACACCGCCCCGCTGATCGCCACCGCGATGGCCGGCGGGGTGGTCGCCGAGGCGATGGCCGGCGGCGCGGGCTGGGACAGCCTGGCGCCGCTGCTCGGACCGCACCCGGCGGCCCAGCACCCGGCGATCCCGCACCACCCGGCGCACCCGGTGATCCGCCGTACGTCCGGGGGCGCCCACCCGCCCGCCGGGGCGGTCCAGCTGCGCAGCGCGGTGCCCCGCGGGCTCGAGACCGCGAAGGAGGATCAGTGAGCGAGCGGCATCGCATCCTGCTGGTCGAGGACGAGGAACTGAACCGGATGCTGGTCAAGGCGGTGCTGTCCCGGGCCGGCGTGGACGCGGTCCGCAACGCCGAGCTGGTCGACGCCACCACGCTGAGCGAGGCCCGGGAGAGCGTGCGCGGCGGCGGGTTCGACCTGATCCTGCTCGACCTGAACCTGCCCGACGGCAACGGCCTGTCGCTGGCCCGGGAGCTGGCCGCGAGCGAGCCGCCGACGGACCGCCCCAAGCCGGTGGTGGTGGCGGTCACCGCCAGCGTCCTCCCGCAGGATCAGAAGGCCGCGTTGGACGCCGGGTGCGACGACTTCCTGGACAAGCCGTACGCCGCCGCCGACCTGGTCGCCACGGTCGCCCGCCACCTGACCTGACGGCTCACGCGGGCGCCAGCACGATCTCCGCGCGGGCCCGCCCGCCCCGCTCGCTCACGATCGCCAGCACGTCGCCCGCCGGGGAGAACACCGCGTAGGGCCCGTCGATGCCGGCCGCGCTCAGCGGGCCGCCGTGCCGCAGCACCCGGGTCTCCTCCTCGGTCGCGACCCGCTGCGGGAAGGAGCGCCGGGCGGCCTCGGACATCGGTAGGCCGACCACGTCCGGCGCGCGCTCCTCCAGCTGCTCCAGGGTCGACGCGGCGTCCAGCGTCATGCCGCCGACCGCGGTCCGCCGCAGGGCGGTGAGATGCCCGCCGACCCGCAGCGCCGTGCCGAGGTCACGAGCGATGGCCCGGATGTAGGTGCCCGAGGAACAGGTCACGTCGATGTCGACGTCGACCACGTCCGGACCCTGCGGCCGGCGGATGTCCAGCACCTCGAGCCGATGCACGGTGACCCGCCGGGCCGGGATCCGGACGGTCTCGCCCTCGCGCACCCGCTTGTAGGCCCGCTCACCGTTGATCTTGATGGCGCTGACCGCGCTCGGCACCTGGTCGATCTCGCCCACCTGCGCCGCCAGCCCGGCCCGGATCGCCTCGTCGGGCACGGCCGCGGCCGGCGCCGTCGCGGTGACCTCACCCTCGGCGTCGTCGGTCACTGTCGACTGGCCCAGCCGGATCGTCGCGGTGTAGCTCTTCTCCGACCCGATCACGTAGGTGAGCAGCCGGGTGGCCCGGTTCACCCCGATGATCAGCACACCGGTCGCCATCGGGTCCAGCGTCCCGCCGTGCCCGACCCGCCGCGTCCTGGCCAGCCGCCGGATCCGCGCCACGACGTCGTGCGAGGTCATCCCCGCCGGCTTGTCCACCACAATCAACCCGTCCACCGTGTCACCCTATGGCCCGCCCTCCCCGTTCCGGGCCGAGGGTCCACCAGATCAAGATCAATCGCGTCCGGTACGGCCCGCGGGCGCGAGCAGGAAAGCTGCTCCGGCACCGCGGGGAAACGGCTCAGCGCGCCGGATCAGCGGGTGGCCCCGACCACCACCCAGCGCGACGAGCGCCAACGCGTCACCGTGGCCACCAAGCGGACCAGGACGAACAACGCCAAGCCGGCCCAGACCCCACCCAACCCCAGATCCAGGGCGTAGGCCAGCCAGATCATCGGCAGGAACCCGAGCAGCGCCCCGGCCGCCGTCGTCGTCCGCAGGTAGGCGATGTCCCCCGCGCCGATCAGAACGCCGTCCAGGGCGTACACCACCCCGGCGAACGGCAGCAGGCCGGCGAACCAGGGCCAGACGACCGCGGCCTGCTCCAGCACCGGCGGATCGTCGGTGAACAGGCCCGGGATCACCGAGCTGCCGGCCACGACCAGCGCGGCGAAGACGACAGCGGCCAGGCCTCCGGCGATGGTCACCCGGCGGGCCACGTCCCGGGCCTGGTCCGCGTCGCCCGCGCCGAGGGCCGCGCCGACCAGGGACTGCGCGGCGATCGCCACGGCATCCAGCACCAGCGCCGCGAAGAACCACAGTTGCAGCGCGATCTGGTGCGCGCCGACCGCTGCCACCCCGAAGCGGGACGCGACAGCGGTGGCCGACAGGAAGCACAGCTGGAAGGCCGCCCCGCGGATCAGCAGGTCCCGGCCGAGCACCACCTGCCGGACGATCAGCGCCGGCTGCGGCCGCAGGTGCCGGGTCTCGCGGATCAGGGCGAGCAGGAACAGTCCGCCGCCGACCGACTGCGCGGTCACGTTGGCGATCGCGGAACCGGTCAGGCCCAGGCCGAGCGGATAGACCAGCAGCGGACAGAGCAGCGCGGACAGCACGTTCGCGCCGAGCACGATGACCAGCGGCCGGCGGGTGTCCTGCACGCCGCGCATCCAGCCGTTCCCGGCGGCGGCGAGCAGCAGGCCGGGCACGCCGAGCGCGGCGATCCGCAGCCACCCGGCGGCCGCGTCGGCGGTCTCCGGGTTGCCGGCCAGCGCGTCCGCCAGCGGCCCGGCCAGGAGCACGCCGAGCAGGCCCAGCAGCACGCCCACGCCGAGCGCCAGCCAGGACGCCTGGACGCCCTCGGCGACGGCGGCCGGGCGGTCGCCCGCGCCGAAGCGGCGGGCGGCGCGTCCGGTCGTCCCGTACGCCATCAGGGTGCCGAACCAGACGGCGACCGACATCACCGTGCCACCGACCGCGACGGCGGCCAGCGGGACCGGCCCGAGATGGCCGACCACGGCGGTGTCCACCAGCACGTACAGCGGCTCGGCGGCGAGCACCACGAGAGCGGGCAGGGCGAGTGCGGCGATCTGGCGGGAGCCGGTTCGCGGCTGGGCAGACGGGCTCATGGTGTCCCATGATGCCCGCCCAGCGGTAAGGGCTACAACCCGGGCTGGGGCCTTACCTCTACTGGCGCGTGTCCAGCGACGTCTGCAGCGCGCGGCGCGCCTGCTCACGGGCGTCTTCGGTGGGCTGGGGCTTCGGCTTGGCAGCCATCAGAGTGGTTCCTTCCACGGTGTGTGGTTTGGGCGCCGACTGGAGGCGCCCGGAAGCGGTCGAGCGGGGCGTCACATGGGCCGGTCCGGGATCGCCGGACGCTGGCGGGGTGACGCGACCCGGGCCGGTGGGCCCGGGCGGCTCGCGGTCTCACGGGAGGCGGAGGTGTCAGCCGCGCAAAACCAAATCACCGTTCAGGACCCAAACTAACGTTCAATCAGCCCGTGGCACGGACGGTTCCCGCGATCCGAGACGGAAAGAAGGGGGCCACCCTTCCGGGCGACCCCCTGCGAGCTGCTGAAACAGCGTCAGATCAGGTAATCGTCAAGTAGCCGACGGACCCGGTCGACCAGGTCGCCGGGCTCGCCGTGCCCGGTGAAACCGGCGGCCAGCCGGTGACCCCCGCCGCCCTGGGAGATCGCCAGACGGCTCACGTCGACCGCGCCCTTGCTGCGCAGCGACACCGCCCACTCCCCCTCGGCGACCTGTTTCACCAGCACCGACACGTCGGCCTCGGCCACCGAGCGGACCGGGTCGATGAGCGTGTCCAGCACGTACGGCGGCTGCTCGTGCCGGGCCAGGTCGGCCAGCGTCGCGTACGTCCAGACCAGGCCGCGCCCACCGGCCGCGGCCGGATCCAGCACCGCGCGGCCGAGCACCTCGCCGGTCAGCTTCATCGCCCCGAACGGCCGGGAGTCGAAGATCCGCCGGGAGATGTCGCCGGGCCGCAGCCCGGTGGCGATCAGCCGAGCGGCCAGCTCGTGCACCGCCACCGTGGTCAGGTCGAACTTGAACGACCCGGTGTCGGTCGCCAGCGCCACGTAGAAGCACTCGGCGATCTCGGCGTCCAGCCGGACCCCGAGCCGGGTCACCAACTCCTCGGCGAGCACCGAGGTGGCCGCGGCGTGCGGGTCCACCAGCTGGATCGTGCCGAAGCCGGTGTTCGACGCGTGGTGGTCGAGGACCACGCTGACCGGCGCCGCCGCGACCTGGGCGGCGAGACCGCCCAGACGCGACTCGCCGGCCACGTCGAAGACCAGGACCAGGGCCGGGGCGCGATATGCCGCCTGCTCCGGCACCAGCATGGCGACGCCGGGGAGCTGGGCGTACGGCGTGGGCACGCGGAACTCCCCGGGGAACGTCGCACGGACCCGGGTGAACCCGAGCCGGCGCAGCCCCAGCGCGAACCCGAGCATGCTCCCGAGCGCGTCCCCGTCCGGGCTCACATGGCAGACCAGTTGGATCTCGGCGTCGCCGCCGAGCGCGCGGACCGCCGCGACGGCGGCGTCCCACTGCTCGGCGGCGGGCCCGGTGGACTGATCGATCACCCGAGGTCCTCGCGGGCTCCCACCCGCTCGTCCTCGTCCTCGTCCACCGGCTCTTCGCTCTTGTACGGATCCGGGTCGCCCGCGTACTGCTTGCCGGTCGCCAGCCGCTGGACCTCCTCGTCCCGGTGCCGGGCCGCGGCCAGCAGGTCGTCGATCTCCTTCACGTTGTCCTGCACGTTGTCGAGCTTGAACGCCAGGCTCGGCGAGTGCCGCAGCCCGAGCGCGTGGCCGACGCGGCTGCGCAGCATGCCCTTGGCGCTCTCCAGCGCCGCGGCCGTCGAGGCCTGCTCGGTCACGTCGCCGAGCACCGTGTAGAAGACGGTCGCCTCACGGAGGTCACCGGTGATCCGGGCGTCCGTGACCGTCAGCATGCCGAGGCGGGGATCCTTGATCTCCCGCACCAGCGAGGCCACCAGCTCACGGACACGCTCCGCGTGCCGCCGCGTCTTGGCCGGATCCGACATCTCGCCCACCTCCGACTGTGGAACCCGCGGGTCAACGTTCCCCCGCCCAACTGCTGAAGCGTACCCAGGTGGGATGGCCGGCCCACCACACGGTTTTCAGTCGTCGTCGCCGTGGAGACGGCGCTTGACGGAGAGCAACTCGATCTCCGGGCGCCCGGCCACCTGGTTCTCGCAGGTGTCGATCACGGCGCGGGCCTGTGCCGGGTCGGGGGCGACCACGGCGACCCCGATCTGGGCGCGGCCGTGCAGGTCGTGGAAACCCACCTCGGCGGCGCTCACCTCGAACTTCTTCAACATCGCGATGATCGGCCGGACGTACGATCGCTTCTGTTTGAGCGAGCGCGAGTCACCGGGCAGGAGCAGGTCGAAGACTGCGGTCTCGGTATACATCAGCGAGCCAGGCTACGCCCCGTTCCGCCGCTGGTCAGCCCCTTTTCCGGGCGACCAGCACGTCGCGCTCGATGCCCTGGTCGACGCGGTGCGCCAGATCGCCGTGCTCGACCAGCTCCAGCCCGGCCGCGAGCAGGATGTCCTCGGCCAGCTCGCGCCGGGCCACCTTGGTGTTCCAGGACAGGCCGACCGCGCCGCCGGCACGCAGCAGCGGCAGCCATTCCGGCACGGCCCGCTCCAGCAGGTCCAGCGGGCGCCGGGAGAGGCCGCCGGCGTCGTCGTACGACCCGTGCGCCACCCCGTACGGCAGGTCGGCCACCAGCACGTCCGCCACGTTGCCCCGGATCAGCCCGTCCAGCGCCGTGGTGTCGGCCTGCAGCACTGTCACCCTCTGCACCGCGCCGGCCTTGTGGTCGTCCTTGCTGGCCGCCAGGGTGACCTCCAGGCGGCGGGCGGCACGGCGGCCCTGCCGGCGCACCGGCACCAGGTCGGCGGTGTGCTTGAGCCGCTTGCGCTTGAGCCAGGTCTGCAGGAACAGCTTGTACGCCTCGACGTCCTTCCCGTCGATCTCCACGCCGAGCGCGTCGTAGCCGTACATCAGCGCCTGGTTCAGGGTGGTGCCCCGGCCGCAGAGCGGGTCGAGCACGGTGAGGTGCCCGTCCAGCATCCGCTCGGCGGACGCCGAGGCGAGCAGGGTGAGATTCAGCACCAGTTTGGTGAACTGCTCGTTGGTCTTGCCGGCGTACTTCGGGATGGTGATCAGGTCGCTGTCGTAGCGGGCCAGCGGGGTCAGCCCGAGCGGCCGCAGCAGGTCACCCTCGACCAGTTCGAACAGCGCGTACGCGGCGGACAGGTTGGCGACGAACGCAATGTCCCGGGCGGTCAGCTCGGCGTCGAAGGTCAGGTACTCCACGCCGCCGATCTGCGTGACGCCGATCCCGGCGAGCTCCGAGGAGAGCACCGGGGCGAACGCGGCCAGCTCCGCCTGGGACATGCGGGACGCCTGATCGGCGTAGACACGGTTGGCGGAGGGCGCGAGCAGCATGGCGTAGCGGGACATGCCACCCATCCTCCCAGCCGGCCCCGGCCGACCGGGAAAGGGGCGGCCCGGCCAACGGCCGGGCCGCGCCGTACCGGAGAAGGGGGCGGCCCCGGCGCACGAAGCGCCGGGGCCGCCGAAACCTCAGCCGGGGATCAGACCCGCGGCTTCTCCCGCATCTCGTAGGTCTCGATCACGTCGCCGATCTGCGGCGCGCCGAACCCGGAGAGCGTCAGACCACACTCGAAGCCCTCGCGGACCTCTGTCGCGTCGTCCTTGAACCGCTTGAGCGAGCTGATCGTGACGTTCTCCCCCACCACGGTGCCGTCGCGCAGGATTCGCGCCTTGGCGTTGCGGCGGATGAGACCGGACCGGACCAGACAGCCGGCGATCAGACCGATCTTGGACGAGCGGAAGACCTCGCGGATCTCCGCCGTGCCCAGCTCGACCTCTTCGTACTCCGGCTTGAGCAGGCCCTTGAGCGCCGCCTCGATCTCCTCGATGGCCTGGTAGATCACGCTGTAGTAGCGGATCTCCACGCCGGCGCGGTCGGCCATCTCCTTGACCTTGTTCGAGGCCCGGACGTTGAAGCCGATGATCGTCGCGGTCTGCTCCGACGAGGCCGACGCCAGGTTGACGTCGCTCTCGGTGATCGCACCGACGCCGCGGTGGATGACCTTGAGCTGGATCTCGTCCGGAATCTCGATCTTGAACAGCGCGTCTTCCAGGGCCTCGACCGAACCCGAGCTGTCGCCCTTGATGACCAGCGTGAGCGAGGTCTTCTCGCCCTCCTTCAGCTGGGCCATGAGCGTCTCGAGCGTGGCCTTGGCGCCGGAGTTCGCGAAGGCGGCCGCACGACGGCGCGCCTGACGCTGCTCGGCGATCTGGCGGACCGTGCGGTCGTCCTCGGCGGCCAGGAACGTGTCGCCGGCGCTGGGCACCGACGTCAGACCCAGGACCAGGACCGGACGGGCCGGACCGGCCTCGGCGACCTGCTTGCCGTTCTCGTCGAGCATGGCGCGGACGCGGCCGTGCGCGCCACCCGCCACGATCGAGTCGCCGGCCCGCAGCGTGCCCTTCTGCACCAGGACGGTCGCGACCGCACCACGGCCCTTGTCGAGGTGGGCCTCGACCGCGACACCCTGCGCCGGCCCGTCGATCGGAGCGGTGAGCTCCAGCGACGCGTCGGCGGTCAGCAGGACGGCCTCGAGGAGGTCGTCGATGCCGATGCCGGGCTTGGCCGCGACGTTGACGAACATCGTGTCGCCGCCGTACTCCTCGGCGAGCAGGCCGTAGTCGGTCAGCTGCTGCCGGACCTTGTCCGGGTTGGCGTCCGGCTTGTCGACCTTGTTGACCGCCACGACGATCGGCACCTCGGCGGCCTTGGCGTGGTTCAACGCCTCGACCGTCTGCGGCATCACGCCGTCGTCAGCGGCGACCACGAGGATGACGATGTCGGTCACCTGGGCACCACGGGCACGCATGGCGGTGAACGCCTCGTGACCCGGGGTGTCGATGAAGGTGATCGCCCGGTCCTCGCCGTTGTGCTCGTACTGCACCTGGTAGGCGCCGATGTGCTGGGTGATGCCACCCGCCTCGCCGGCGACCACGTTGGTCTTGCGGATCGCGTCGAGCAGCTTCGTCTTACCGTGGTCGACGTGACCCATGACGGTCACCACCGGCGGCCGGGTGACCAGCCGGTCCTGCGCCACCTCGGCGTCGAGGTCGATGTTGAACTGCGCGAGCAGCTCACGGTCCTCGTCCTCGGGGCTGACGATCTTGACGTCGAAGCCGAGGTGCTCACCGAGCAGCAGCAGCGTGTCGTCGGAGACCGACTGCGTCGCCGTGACCATCTCGCCCAGGTTGAACATCTCCTGGACGAGCGAGCCCGGGTTGGCGTTGATCTTGTCGGCGAAGTCGGACAGCGAGGCGCCACGCGACAGCCGGATCTCCTGACCCTGACCGCGCGGAGCACCCGAGCTCATCTGCGGAGCCGACAGGTTGTCGAACTCTTGACGCCGCTGCTTCTTCGACTTGCGGCCACGGGTCGGCCGGCCGCCGGGACGCCCGAAGGCACCCGCCGCGCCACCGCCGCGACCACGGCCGCCGGCGCCACCGGGACGACCCGGAGCACCCGCGCCGACCGGACCGCCACCGCCGCCGCCGGGACCGCCGCGGAAGCCACCGCCACCGCCGGCACCGCCGCCACCGGGACGGAAACCGCCACCGCCGGGGCCGCCACGGCCGCCGCCGGGACCACCGGGACGACCGGCGCCGCCACCGCCGGGACCGCCACCGGGACGACCGGGGCGCTGCGACGGCATGGACGCCGGGCTGGGCCGCGGCGGCATGGAGGCGGGACTCGGGCGCGGCGGCATGCCGGGCTGGTTGGGACGCGGCATCGAGGCCGGCGAGGGCCGCGGGCCGGCCGCGTTGCCGGAGACGCCGAACGGGTTGTTACCGGGACCACGCGCGGGCGGGCGCGGCGCGCCGCCGGCCGGACCCGGACGCGGGCCACCCTGGCCCTGGCCACCCTGGTTGCCACCGGAACGACCGGCGGCCGGGGAACCCGGGCGCGGCGGCATGCCGGCCGGACCCGGGCGGGGGCCACGAGGGCCACCCTCGGCCGGAACCTGCGGGTGCGCCTGCGGCGCGGGCCGCCGCTCGGCGTCCCGCGTGCGGGCCGCCGACGCGGCCTGGGCCGCCTTGACCGCGGCCTCCTGCTCGGCCTTCAACGCCGAGGCGCGCGCCTCGGCGGCCGCCACCTCGATGTCGTGCGCGCTGGCCGGCTTGGTGACCGGGCCGGGCGTGGGGCCGGGACGGCCGGGGGCCGACGGCTTCGGCCGGGCGAACTGACCGGGAGTCGGAGCCGGCGCGGCCGGGGTGGTGCTGCTGGACGTGCCGGGGCCGGGAGGCGGACCGGGACGGCGCGGCGGCTGCGGCCGGGCCATCGGCGGACCGGGCCGGGGGGCCGCGGACGGGGTGGGGGCGCCGGTGGACGGGGCGGGGCTGGACGCCGCCGGAGCGGCCGGAGCCGCCGGGACGCTGCCGCCCGCCTCGAGGGCGCCACGGAGCCGCCGGGCCACCGGGGCCTCGACGGTGCTGGATGCGGACTTGACGAACTCGCCCATCTCCTTGAGCTTGGCGAGAACGGTCTTGCTGTCGACCCCGAGCTCCTTCGCGAGCTCGTGTACGCGGGCCTTGCCTGGCACTGCACTCCTCACTTCGAGGTCGTGCGAGCAGTACCCGCAGCGACCTCACTCGTGCACTAGAAGCCTGGTCATTTCAGGGACTTCATCGTGTGCTCATCTGGGTCGTCCTACCTTGCTGGGTCGTGACGGGGCGACGACGCCTCGTCATCAGGTGTTCCAGACGGCACGGAGACCGTCCGGATGTGCTCGGCAAGCAGTCCGGCGTCAGCAACACCGGTGAGACGCAACGCACGCCCGAAGGCGCGACGTCGCTCCGCCTGCCCGAAGCAAGCCGGATCGGGATGCAGATGAGCTCCCCGGCCCGGCAGTCGGCGGCTTGGATCGGGCAGAAGCCGGAGGTCTCCCCCGGATCCGGCCGCGACGAACCGCAGCAATGAAGCGGCCGGCGCGCGTTTGCGGCAGCCGATGCAGGTTCGCATCGGGCCGACCGAAGGCAAGTCTACCCCTCGATCGCGGCGACCGCGTATCCGGTCAGTTCCCCGCCTCGGCCGCATCACGGTCCGCGACTGAAGCGGGTTCGTTGTCCGGGCGGATGTCGATGCGCCATCCGGTCAGCCGGGCGGCGAGCCGGGCGTTCTGCCCCTCCCGCCCGATGGCCAGGGACAACTGGAAGTCGGGCACTGTCACCCGGGCGGTCCGGGTGGCCGCGTCGACGACCTCCACCCGCAGTGCCTTGGCCGGTGACAGCGCATTGCCGACGAACTGGGCCGGATCGTCGGACCAGTCGATGATGTCGATCTTCTCACCGTGCAGCTCGCTCATCACCGCGCGGACCCGCTGGCCCATCGGGCCGATACAGGCGCCCTTCGCGTTCACCCCGGGCACCGTGGACCGGACCGCGATCTTCGTACGGTGACCGGACTCACGCGCGATCGCGGCGATCTCGACGGTCCCGTCGGCGATCTCCGGCACCTCGAGCGCGAACAGCTTCTTCACCAGCGCGGGGTGCGAGCGGGACAGGGTGATCTGCGGGCCGCGGAAGCCCTTGGCCACGTGCACGACGATGCAGCGGATCCGCGAGCCGTGCTCGTAGGACTCGCCGGGGACTTGCTCGGACTGCGGCAGCACCGCCTCCAGCTTGCCCAGGTCGACGATCACGATGCCCTTCTCGGCACGTGCGGCGTCGGCCTGCACCACGCCGGTGACCAGGTCGCCGTCGCGCCCCGCGTACTCACCGAAGTGCTGTTCGTCGGTGGCCTCCCGGAGGCGTTGCAGGATCACCTGCTTGGCGGTCATCGCGGCGATCCGGCCGAAGTCGTGCGGGGTGTCGTCCCACTCGCGGACGACAGTGCCGTCCGGGTCCAGCTCCTGCGCCAGCA
The DNA here is from genome assembly GCF_016862395.1 of Actinoplanes siamensis. Classification (GTDB taxonomy): domain Bacteria; phylum Actinomycetota; class Actinomycetes; order Mycobacteriales; family Micromonosporaceae; genus Actinoplanes; species Actinoplanes siamensis. Next base: position 48,024 of record NZ_BOMW01000006.1, read on the forward strand.
CCGAGGCGACGCCGGTCTTGCGGTCGATCTCCACCCGGGCGTGGCTCTCCGCGCCCTCGGTGTGCCGATAGGCCGTCAGCAGCGCGGTCTCGATGGCCGCGAGGATCGTCTCGAACGGGATCTCCCGCTCGCGCTCCAGGGCGCGCAGCGCCGCGAGGTCGATGTTCATTCCTCGCCCTCCCCTTCGTCGTCGTCTTCGTCAAGGTCGTCGGCGTCGTCCTCGTCGCCGAAATCGGCTTCGTCCATGCGCTTGAACTCGATCTGGACCTGGCCGCGCCCGAGCTCGGCCCAGGCCAGCTCCCGCTCGGCGCCGTCCACGTCGAGCGTCACGCCGGCGTCGCCGGTGCGCAGCACCCGGCCGGTCAGCCCGTTCACCGCGACCAGGCGGCCGATGTTGCGGCGCCAGTGGCGCGGCTCGGTCAGCGGCCGGTCCACCCCGGGCGAGCCGACCTCCAGCTGGTATTCCCCCGCGAGGACCTCGCCACCCTGCTCGTCCGCGGCGTCGAGGGCCTCGGAGATCTCCCGGGAGACGACGGCCACGTCGTCCAGCCCAATCCCGCCGTCGGCGTCGATCAGCACCCGGACCACGAACCGCCGGCCGGCCCGGGTCAGCGTCAGGTCCTCCAGGTCGTAACCGGACCTGGCGACCACCGGCTCGACCACCTCGCGCAACCGGGCGCGGGCGGCGGCCAGGTCGACCCGCGGGGCGACGGGAGTGCTCCGGGTCTCCGGCTCCGGCCGGGTCCGCCGGCCACTCGGGCGACCACCGGGCCGGGCCCCGGCGCGACCACGCTGCGTCATCGGGCTCGACCTCTCCCTCGTTTTTTCGCTGCAACGACTATATGCCGCCGGGCAGTGCACGGCCCCGCGGCTGACGCAGAGCGTAACGTGCCGACCGGCCGGGCGGCGCGCCGCCGCACCAAAACCACTCGATCCGCAGGTCAGTGGCCCCGCACTTCATCCTTGGCGGGGATGGTGTTGACTGGCTCGGTGCGGATGAGCGATTCGGGACACACCCGCCGACGGGTGCTGGGCGCGGGCGGTGCGCTGGCCGGCCTGGTGACGCTGAGCGGTTGCGGCATCTTCGGCGACGACCACGAGCCGCCCGCCGGGCCGGACCCGCTGCGGCCGGTGCTGGACGAGGCGCTGGCGCTGGCCGCGGCGTACGACCGGGTGGTGCTGGCCGACCAGACGCTGAGCGCCAGGCTCACCCCGATGTCCCAGGCCCACCGGGCACACGCCGCCGAGCTGGCCCGGGTGATCGGGACCACGCTGCCGTCCGCCGCCCCCACGGCGGCCGGCGCCGACAACACCGTGGCCGGCCTGCGCACGGCGGAGCTGGCCGCGCAGAAGACCGCCGCGGCCGCGTGCAAGGCGGCTCCGGCGGCCCGGGCCGCGCTGGTCGGATCGATCGCCGCCGCTCGCGCCAGCCACGCGGAAGCCCTCCGTTAGCGCGGTGCCCACCGGCTCCGCCGGGTCGCTGAGGCCGCCGGAACGGCACTGACAGCGGTCACCGCCCCGGTCGACGTCGCTGGACACCGCACCGGTCTGCCCGCGGCTCTCCGCCGGCTCCCCCGCCGGCGGAAGCGTTGCGCTAGTTTCTCGAACGTGAAAGACGAACTGGCCGGCGCGCTCGCCGCCGAGGAGGCGGCCATCTGGGCGTACGGGCTGATCGGCGTGCACCTGCGCGAGGGCGCCGAGCAGGACCAGGCGCGAGCCGCCGAGGACGCGCACCGGGTGCGCCGGGACGACCTGGTCGAGCAGCTCGCCGCGCTGCGGGCCGGCACCGCGCCCACCCCGGCCGGCTACGAGCTGCCGTTCCCGGTCACCGACCGGGCCACCGCGCTGAAGCTGGCGGTCCAGATCGAGGACGGCGTGGCCCAGGCGTGGCGGACGGTGCTGCCGGTCACCGAGAGCACCCAGCGGGCCGACGCCCTGTCGGCTTTGACCGAGTCCGCGGTTCGTGCGACGAAATGGCGCAAACTCGCCCGGCTCACGCCGCTGACCCTGATCTTTCCGGGCCGCCCGACCGCCTGAGGGCCGACAATGAAGTGATGATCGGCGCGATCGACACCAGCTCGCCCCGGGGCGCCCTGGCCGTCCGGCTCGGCAACACCGTCCTGCACCGGTGGCCCGCCGAGGTGAAGGCGATCGGGGTGCGCGGCTCGGTGGCGCACGGCGACGACACCGACAGCAGCGACGTCAACCTGGTGGTGGTCACCTATCGCCCGCGGACCGGGCCGAAGCCGACCCTGCGCAAGGTCGACGGCATCCCGGTCGAGCTGGAGGTGCTGGCCGCCGAGGAGGCGCTGGTCCAGGCCCGGCAGCTGACGCCGCGCTGGCCGCTGCTGGCCGACCGGTTCATCACCACCTTCCCGCTGCACGATCCGAAGGCATGCTTCAAGGAGCAGCGGGAGGCGCACCAGAACCTGCTCGGCGAGGCCCGGCCGGCCGAGTTCACGTCGCTGGCCAGGCACAACTGGGCGGCGGCGAACGGTGCCCGGCAGCGGGCTATCCGGCTCACCCAGTGGTACGACACGGACGCCGCGCTCGTGATGATCACCCAGGCCCGGGTGCACGCGGCGCTGGTGACCGGCTTCCTCACCCGCACCTGGTTCCGCAACGCCGCGGACGCGGTGAAGCGGACCGGGGTCGCCGCCGCGGACATTCAGGAGCTGGGCGCGATCCTGAAATACCAGGCGGACGAGCTGGCCGCCCGAGGCCGTCCGGTGGACGGCACGCTGGGCGCGCTCTTCGACTGAGCTGTACGGCCCGGCCCCCGGGCGGTCCGGACCACTGGCGGCGTCGCGTGCGCCGGCACCGGAGCCGGGTGCGCGGCCAGGGCCGGCGCCGTGCGTACCGGAATCGGTCTCAGGGAAGGGTCAGGATCTCGAAACCGTCCTCCGTGACCACCAGCGTGTGTTCGAACTGGGCGGTCCACTTGCGGTCCTTGGTGACGACCGTCCAGCCGTCCTTCCAGATCTCGTACTCGTGCGTGCCCAGCGTGATCATCGGCTCGACGGTGAACGTCATCCCCGGCTCCATCACGGTGTCGAGGCGCGGGTTGTCGTAGTGCGGGACGTAGAGACCGGAGTGGAACGTCTCGCCGATGCCGTGCCCGGTGAAGTCGCGGACCACGCCGTAGCCGAACCGCCGCGCGTAGGCCTCGATGACCCGCCCGATCGCGTTGATCGGCCGGCCCGGGGCCACCGCGCGGATGCCGCGCATCATCGCCTCGTGGGTGCGCTCGACCAGCAGCCGGGCCTCCTCGCTGACCTCGCCCACGCAGAACGTGGCGTCGGTGTCGCCGTGCACCCCGTCCAGGAACGCGGTGACGTCGACGTTGATGATGTCGCCGTCCTCCAGGACCGTGGAGTCCGGGATGCCGTGGCAGATCACCTCGTTCAGCGAGGTGCAGCAGGACTTGGGGAAGCCCTTGTAACCCAGGGTCGACGGGTACGCCCCGTGGTCGAGGATGAACTCGTGCACCACCCGGTCGATCTCGTCGGTGGTGACGCCCGGTTTGCAGTGCTCGCCGGCCAGTTGGGTGGCCCGCGCGGCGATCCGCCCGGCGACCCGCATCCTCTCGATGGTCTCCGGGGTCTGCACGTGCGAACCGTGCCACTGTTTCGGGCGCTTCCTGCCGACATACTCGGGGCGGACGATGTTCGCCGGGACCGATCGCTCACGCGACTGCTTACCCGGCGCGAGTGGCGCACGTACGGTCATGGGAACAGCCTATCCGCCGCGTGCGGCCACGGCCGGGCCCGTCCTTGCCGCTCCTGATCCGCTGTGAAATCGTGTATTCGTGGATCAAGAGGGCCAGGACCCGGCTTTCTCGGCGACCGGTACGGTCACCGGCGACCGCATCGTCGTCACGGTGACCGGCGAGGTGGACATGTCCACGGCCGGCGCCCTCTACCGGGCCGCCACCCCGGAGCTGATCACCGGCGCGACGATCGATCTGCGCGCGGTGACGTTCTTCGACTCGGCAGCCATCCACACGCTGATCCGGCTCGCCGAGCGGTACCCGGGGACGCTCGAGGTGATCCCCTCCGACCGGGTCCGCCGGGTGCTCGACATCTCCGGGCTGGGCGGCCAGCCCTGGCTCAGGTAAGGGGCCGGCGCAGGGTCACCGCGGTGCCCTCCGGGGAACGGTGCACGGAGAGCTCGGTCAGCGCGCCGATCAGCGCCAGCCCACGCCCGCGGAAACCGGCGTCGGTCGCCGGCCGCCAGCGCCCGGTGTCCCGTACGGTGATCAGGATCGCGTCCTCCGCCATCGACGCCTCCACGGTGATCCACGGCTCGGCCGGATCGATCGGGTGCTCGATCGCGTTCGCCGCGGCCTCGGAGACCGCCACCGACAGATCGAACATGTCCGTCTCGGGCACGCCGTGCGCGGTGAGGAAGTCGTCGAGACGCTTGCGCAGCACGCTGAGCCGGGTCGGATCCGCCGGCAGGCGCATGACGAACTCGCGCGGCTCGGTGACCTCCAGCGCGATCATCGCGATGTCGTCCCGCCGGACGTGCCGGGCCGCCTTGGTGAGCAGCCCGTCGAGCAGGTCCTCGATGTGCTCGGTGGGCTTCGCCGCGTCCGCGGTGAGCTGGGCCAGGCCGGTGTCGATGCCTTGGGTGCGGTCCTCGACCAGCCCGTCGGTGTAGAGCAGCAACCGGTCGCCGGGGTTCAGCTGCAGCTCCTTGGTCGGGTAGGGCACGTCGCCGAGCGCGCCGATCGGCGGGCCGAGCGCCGTGCGGTAGAGGAACGTGCCGAGTTCGCCGCGCGCCACCCGGATCGGTGACGGGTGGCCCGCCGAGGAGTAGCGCATCACCCGGGTGCCCGGGTCGAAGCGCAGGCAGAACACCGTGGCGAACTGTCGCCGGCCGAGCGTGTCGACCAGGCGGTTGAGGCGGCTCAGAGCCGGGCCGCAGTCGAAGCCCTCGAGGATGTACGCCCGCAGCGCGTTGCGCAGCTGGCCCATCGCGGCCGCCGCCTGCACGCCCTTGCCGACGACGTCCCCGATCACCAGGTAGAGCTGCCCGTCCGGGGCGGCGATCACGTCGTACCAGTCGCCGCCGACCCGGGCCTCGCTGCTGCCGGCCACGTACCGGCTGCCGACCACCGCGCCGGGGACCCGGGGCAGCGACTGCGGCAGCAGGCTGTGCTGCAGGGTCCGGGCGATCCGGTGCTCGGTCTCGTAGAGCCGGGCGTTCGCCAGCCGCAGCCCGATCAGCCGGGCGAGCTGGGTGAGCAGCACCGGCTCGACCGGCCCGCCGGCGCCCGACCAGACCCGCAGCTCGCCGAGGGCGGCCCCGGCGGTGTCCGGCAGCGGCAGCACCAGGTCCGGCTCGGCGGCGCCGTCCGCGCCGCCGTCCCGCTCGGCCCGCGCGTCCGGGGCGGTCACCACCACCCGGCCGGCCGTGGTCATCGCCTGCACGTGCCGGGCGGCCACGTCGAGCACCTCGGCGGTGCCGGTCACCGCGTTCAGCGCGGCCGCGGCGTCGACGAGCCCGCGCAGCCGGCTGACCGTCTCCCGGCGCTGCTGGCCGAGCTCCAGGTTGGCCCGCACCCGGGCGGTCAGCTCCCGCGTGGAGAACGGTTTGACCAGGTAGTCGTCGGCGCCCGCGGCGAGGCCCTCGACCGCGGACTCCTCGCCGGCCCGGGCCGAGAGCACCACGATCGGCACGTCGCGGGTGCGCTGATCGGCACGGAGGGCGGCGATCAGCCCGAACCCGTCCAGCCCCGGCATCATCACGTCGGTCAGCACCAGGTCGAACGGCCGCTGCCGGGCCAGCTCCAGAGCGGTGGCGCCGTCCACCGCGGTGACCACCTCCCAGTACGGGCTGAGCAGCCGGGCGACGTGCCGGCGCAGGTCGGGGTTGTCGTCGGCGAGCAGGATGCGGCCGCCCCCGGCGATCCCCGGCGGGGTCTCGGCGGTCCCGCCGTCCCGGGTCCACCAGGCCGCCTCGTCCACCCAGAGCCGCGGGTCCACGCCGATCGCCGGGGCCGGGTCGTCGCTGACCCGGTCGGCCGGCAGGTGCCCGGTGCCGAACGGGATCCGGACCAGGAACTCGCTGCCCACGCCCGGCTCGCTGCGCACGCTCACCGAGCCGCCGTGCAGCTCGGCCAGCTCACGGACCAGGGCCAGGCCGATGCCGGTGCCCTCATGGCTACGCGACCAGGCGCCGGTGACCCGGTGGAACCGGTCGAACAGCAGCGGCTGCTCGCCGGGCGGGATGCCCACGCCGGTGTCCCGCACGGCCAGCTCGGCGTGCTCGTCGTCGACCCGGACGCGCACCTCGACCCGCCCGGCCCGGGTGAACTTCACCGCGTTCGAGAGCAGGTTGAAGACGATCTTCTCCCACAGTTCGTGGTCCACGTGTACCCGTACGGGCGCGGGCGGCGTCTCGATCACCAGGTCCAGCCCGGCCCGCTCGGTGGCCGGCCGGAACGACGCGGCCAGCCGCTCGGTGTGACCGGCCAGGTCGGTCGGCCGGAAGACGGCGCGCATCCGCCCGGACTCCAGCCGGGAGAAGTCCAGCACGGTGTTGACCAGCTTGAGCAGGCGCAGGCCGTTGCGGTGCATGGGATCCAGCCGCCGCCGCAGGGCGGGATCGGTGGCCGGGTTGTCGAGCAGGTCCTCCAGCGGTCCGAGGACCAGGGTCAGCGGGGTACGGAACTCGTGGCTGACGTTCGAGAAGAAGTCGGTCTTCGCCTGGTCCAGCGCGGCCAGCTCGGCGGCCCGGCGGCGCTCCCGCTCGAGCGCGCGGGCGTTGGCCACCGCCCGGGCGATCTGCGCCGCGGCCAGCTCCAGGAAGTCCCGGTAGTCGCCGTTCAGTGCCAGGCGCGGGCTGACCTCGACCACCAGCGCGCCGACGGTGTCCGCGCCCACCCCGAGCGGCAGCACCAGGGTGCCGGCGGCCGGCTCCGGCAGCGGGCCGTCCAGCACCACCCGGGCCGCGGGCACGTCCGCCGCGTTCTCCTGGAGCACCGCGACCGCCTCGCCGGCCAGCGCGGTCGGGTGGGCGAGGTCGGCCAGGCGGCGGCCCAGCGCGGAGAGCGTGCGCACCCGGCGCTCGCCGAGCACCCGGCCGGTGGTCTCGGTGACGAGGCAGAGGAACCCGGCGACCGTGCCGTCCGCGCCGCGGATCGGGTCGTACGAGACGTCGAAGTACGTCTCCTCCAGGAAGCCGTACCGGTCGAGCAGGAAGAGCAGGTCGGCGGCGTAGAAGGCCTCGTTCTCCGCGGCCACCCGCCGGAGCAGCCCGTCGATCATGTCCCAGGCCTCGGCCCACAGCTCGGCGCCGGGCCGCCCCAGGTACGCCGGGTGCTTGGCGCCGGTCACCGCGATGTACGCGTCGTTGTAGAACACGACGCGCTCCGGCCCCCAGAACACGCAGATCTGCGCGCGCGACGCGAGCGCCCTGATCACGGCGTCGGCCAGCTCCGGCGGCCAGGTGGACGGGTGGCCGGCCGGCGAGGTGGACCAGTCGAGCGCGGCCATCCGCCGGCCCATCTCGCCACCACGCTCGAAAGCGATGCGCAGCCGGGCCGGCAGGGCGCCCATCAAAAGCCTCCGGTGGGGGGTCGGGTGACCGGGAAAAGCCGGCCCGGACGCACGTTAACACCGGTCCGCCTACGCCGCTGCGGCGACTTTCCGGCGGTTCATCGCCGCGGCCACGAGCGCCGCGAAGACCCGCAGGTCCGAGGTGCGCTCCGGATGCCACTGCACACCCAGCGCGAAGGTCCGCCCGGGATGCTCGATGATCTCCACGACCCGGTCGTCCGGGCACCAGCCGGTCGCCACGCACCTGCCCGGGTCGGCCACCGCCTGATGGTGGAACGAGTTCACCGTGGTGTGCCGGCCGAACAGGTCGTGCGCCAGGGAGTGGTCAGCGGTCACCACGTCGTGCCGGCCGTAGTCGCCGGCCCCGGCGGCCAGCGGGTCGGTGCCCACCGCGGCCCGGTGCCGGTCGTGGCCGATCAGGTCGGGCAGGTGCTGGTGCAGCGAGCCGCCGGTGGCCACGGCCATCACCTGGTGGCCCCGGCACACCCCGAGCACCGGCAGATCCTGCTCCAGGGCGGCGCGCATCAGCATGATCTCGGCGGCGTCGCGGACCTCGTCGACCTCGGTCTCCGGGTGCGGCTCGGCGCCCCAGTGCCCGGGGCCGACGTCGCCGCCGCCGGTGAACACGATCCCGTCCAGGGTCTCCAGGACGTCGGTGCCGGGGTCGTCCGGAGTGATCAGCACCGCCCGCCCGCCGGTGACGTGCACCGCTCTCACATAGGTCATCGGGAGCATCCCGGCCATCACGTCGTTGCGGCCGAAGTGCACGTGCTGGGCGTACGCGGTGAGCCCGATCAGCGGTCTGCGCATGGGGGTGTGGTCCTCCTCAGCTCCGTTCGGCTGCCGCCTGCACCAGGGCGCCGAAGAGCCGGACGTCCCGGCTCACCTCGGGGTGCCACTGCACACCGAGCAGGAACCGCCGGTCCGGGTCCTCGACCGCCTCGGGCAGCCCGTCCTCGGCCCGCCCGGTCACGGTCAGTTTCCCGGCGTCGGCGACGCCCTGGTGGTGGAAGCAGTTGATGGTCACGTCCCCGCCCATCAGCCCGGCGATCCGGCTGCCTGGGACGAAGACGGCGTCGTGCTCGCTGTACACCGCCGGGGCCACGCGGTGTCGTTCATGGCCGAGCACATCGGGCAGATGCTGGTGCAGGGTGCCGCCGTGCGCGGCGACCAGCAGCTGCATGCCCCGGCAGACGCCGAGGACCGGCAGGTCGCGGTCGAGCGCGGCCTCCAGCAACAGCAGCTCGGCCTCGTCCCGCTCGGGGTGGGTCACGGTGTGCCGCCCCGGCTCCTGGCCGTACCACCGCGGCGAGATGTCCGGGCCGCCGGAGAGCAGCAGGCCGTCCAGCATCCGCAGCACGTCGGCGTCCCGGTCGTCGGGTGGCAGCAGCACCGCCCGGCCGCCGGCCAGGGTCACCGCCTCGGCGTAGTCCCGCGGGACCAGGACGGTGGGGAGATCATTCCAGCCCCCCCAGGTGGCAGGCATCACGTACGTCGTTATCCCGATGATCGGACGCATCGCACCACCGTAGTCACCGTCCGCCGGTTTCCGGGCCGGACAGGCGCGCGGCGCCGGATTTCCGGCGCCGCGCGACGGGCCCTCTGTCCTATCCCAGACGGGGATCCGAGCCCGCCTGAGCAGGGATTCGACCCCTGTTCTGTGATCTCGTTCCCTCGTTCGGCAAAGCTAAACGTTTACAGCGGCGTTACGTAGGCCCCGGTGATGCCGCCGTCGACGACGAACTGGGCGGCGGTCATGAACGAGGCGTCGTCGCTGGCCAGGAACGCCACCGCGGCGGCGATCTCGTCCGGCTCGGCGAACCGGCCCATCGGCACGTGCACCAGGCGGCGGGCGGCCCGCTCCGGGTCCTTGGCGAACAGCTCCAGCAACAGCGGGGTGGCCACCGGGCCGGGGCAGAGCGCGTTGATCCGGATGCCCTCGCGGGCGAACTGCACCCCGAGCTCCCGGGTCATCGCCAGCACCCCGCCCTTGCTCGCGGTGTAGGCGATCTGCGACGTGGCCGCCCCGAGCAGCGCCACGAATGACGCGGTGTTGATGATCGACCCCTTGCCCTGCCGCTGCATGTGCGGGATGGCGTACTTGCAGCAGAAGAAGACGCTGGTGGTGTTGACCTTGAGGACCCGTTCCCAGGCCTCGATGCCGGTGACCAGGATCGAGTCGTCGTCGGGCGGCGAGATGCCGGCGTTGTTGAACGCGATGTCGACCCGCCCGTGCCGCTCGGCGACCCCGTCGAAGAGCGCCCGGACCTGCTCCTCATCGCTGACGTCGCAGGCCACGAACTCGCCGCCGACCTCGGCCGCGACGGCCTTGCCGGCCTCCTCGGAGATGTCCACGGCGACCACCTTGGCGCCCTCGGCGGCGAACCGCCGGGCGGTGGCCAGCCCGATCCCACTGCCGGCGCCGGTGATCACGGCGACCCGGTCCTGCAAACGATCCACTGTCAATCTCCCGTAGCCAGGAACACGTTTTTCACATCGGTGAACGACAGCAGCGCGTCCGGGCCCAGTTCGCGGCCGAGGCCGGACTGCTTCATCCCGCCGAACGGGGTCCAGTACCGCACCGACGAGTTGCTGTTGACGCTGAGCGCGCCGGTCTCGACCGCGCGGGCCGCTCGCAGGGCACGGCCGACGTCACGGGTCCAGATCGAGCCGGACAGGCCGTACTCCGTGTCGTTGGCCAAGCGGATCGCCTCGGCCTCGTCGCGGAACGGCAGGACGGACACGACCGGTCCGAAGATCTCTTCCCGCCAGTGCCGATCCTGTGTGGACCCGGCGAGCAGGACCGTGGGCGGGAACCACCAACCTTCACCGCGGGGAGCGTCGCCGCGGAAAGCCACGTCGGCGCCGGCGACGAATCCAGCCACCGTCGCCCGTTGCCCGGAAGAGATCAGTGGGCCCATCTCGGACAAGTCACTGGAAGGGTCTCCTACCCGGAACTTCCTGACGGCCGGCTCCAGGAGCGCGAGGAACTTGTCGTAGACCGAGGCCTCGATCAGCAACCGCGACCGCGCGCAGCAGTCCTGCCCGGCGTTGTCGAAGACCGCACCCGGCGCCGCGGCCGCGGCCTTCTCCAGGTCGGCGTCGGCGAAGACAATGTTCGCGGACTTCCCGCCCAGCTCCAACGTCACCCGCTTCACCTGATCCGCACAGCCTGCCATGATCGACTTGCCGACCGCTGTGGAGCCGGTGAAGCAGACCTTGCGGACCGCGGGATGCGTGACGAACCGCTGCCCCACCACGCGGCCCCGGCCCGGCAGCACCTGGAAGACGTCCTCCGGCAGGCCGGCCTCCAGCGCCAGTTCGCCGAGACGGATCGCGGTCAGCGGGGTGAGCTCGGCCGGCTTCAGCACCACCGTGTTGCCGGCCGCCAGCGCCGGCGCGAAACCCCAGCCGGCGATCGGCATCGGAAAGTTCCACGGCACGATGATCCCCACCACGCCGAGCGGCTCGTGGAACGTCACGTCCACGCCGCCGGGCACCGGGATCTGCCGGCCGGACAGCCGCTCCGGCGCGCCGGCGTAGTAGTTCAGCACGTCGCGGACGTTGCCGGCCTCCCAGCGGGCGTTGCCGATGGTGTGCCCGGCGTTGCGTACCTCCAGCCGGGCCAGCTCCTCCAGGTGGTCCTCGACCACCGCCGCGAAGCGGCGCAGCAGCCTCGCCCGGTCGCCGGGCGCGACCGCGCGCCACCCGTCGAAGGCCCGCGCCGCACGCTCGATCGCCGCGTCCGTCCCGGCCAGGTCCAGCGACGGCACGGTCGTGAAGACCGCGCCCGTCGCCGGGTCGATCACATCAGTCGTCCCCACGCCAAGATCCTCACACTCAGAGGCGTTCAAATCCACGACGCAGCTCCCAGTCGGTGACCGCCGCGTCGAAGGCCGCCAGCTCCACCCGGCCCATGTTGGCGTAGTGCGCGACCACATCCGCCCCGAACGCGGCTTCCGCCAGCTCGCTGGAGGCCCACAGGTCGGTCGCCGCGCGCAGCGTCCCGGGCACCCGCTCGGCCCCGGGATCCTGGTAGGCGTTGCCGACGAACTCGTCCTCCAGCGGCAACTCGTTCTCGATGCCGTGCACCGCGCCGGCGACCAGCGCGGCGATCGCCAGGTACGGGTTCACATCCCCGCCCGGCACCCGGTTCTCCACCCGCATGCCCTGCCCGTGCCCGGCGATCCGCAGCGCGCAGGTCCGGTTGTCCACGCCCCAGCGCAGCGCGGTCGGCGCGAACGAGCCCGGCTGGTACCGCTTGTACGAGTTGATGTTCGGCGCGAAGAGCAGGCTGAACTCGCGCATCGTGGCGAGCAGGCCGGCCAGCACCCGCTGCCCGGTCACGCTCAGGTGCGCCGGCCCGTCGCCGAGCATCGCCGACCTCCCGTCCGGCCCGCGCAGCGAGAAGTGGATGTGGCAGGAGTTGCCCTCCCGCTCGTTGGGCTTGGCCATGAAGGTCAGCGCCATGCCCTCCTGCGCGGCGATCTCCTTCGCCCCGTTCTTGTAGACGACGTGGTTGTCGGCGGCGGCCAGCGCGTCGGCGTAGCGGAAGGCGATCTCGTGCTGACCGAGGTTGCACTCGCCCTTGGCGCTCTCCGGGAGCAGGCCGGCGCCGTACATCTCGTTGCGGATCCGGCGCAGCAGCGGCTCGACGCGGGCCGTGCCGAGCAGCGAGTAGTCCACGTTGTACTGGTTCGCCGGGGTGAGGTTCCGGTATCCGGAGGAGAACGCCTGCTCGTAGCTGTCCCGGTAGAGCACGAACTCCAGCTCGGTCCCGGCGAACGCGGTCAGGCCGTGCGCCGCCAGTCGGTCCAGCTGGCGCCGCAGGATCTGCCGCGGGGACGCCGGAACCGGCGCGCCCGCGGTGTCGAACAGATCCGCCAGCACCAGCGCGGTCCCCGGCTGCCACGGCACCGGCCGCAGCGTGCCGAAGTCCGGCCGCATCACGAAGTCGCCGTAGCCGGTGGACCACGAGGACATCTCGTACCCGCCGACGGTGTTCATGTCGACGTCCACCGCGAGCAGGTAGTTGCAGCCCTCGCTGCCGCCGCTGACCACCTCGTCCATGAAGTACCGGCCGTGCAGCCGCTTGCCCTGCAGCCGCCCCTGCATGTCGGTGAGCGCCAGCAGGACGGTGTCGATCGAGCCGTTGCCGACCGCTACATCGAGGTCCTCGAGATCCATGGAACAGTCCTATCAGTCGTTGGCCGTCGGCATGGTCTGCTCGCCGTGTGCCGCTTTCTCCAGCAGGTTGGAACGGGGGCCGGTGAACCACCTCCGGGCGCCGGCGAACCACCAGATCGTCGCGCCGCCCACCACCACGGCCACCGCGACGACCGTGTAGTTGAAGTTCCCCGCGGTGATCGGGCCAGCCGTGGGCAGCACGAACAGCACGCAGATGAACGCCACCCAGGCGATCGAGATCCAGCCGACCGGGGCGCTCCACCGGCCGAGGTTCCACGGACCGGCCTGGAAGTCCGCCCGGCGGCGGCGCAGAAAGACCGGGCCGACGTACGCGATGTACAGGCCGATCACCGCGATCGAGGTGGCCGCGGCGTACGCGGTGGTGTTCCAGAGCGACGGCAGCACCAGGATCGTGGAGATCGTCACGCACAGCCAGATCGAGTTGGTCGGGGTGCCGGTGCGCGGGTTGACCTGCTTCCACAGCCGCGAGCCGGGCAGCGCGCCGTCCCGCGCGAACGCGTAGGACATCCGGGAGTTCGCGGTGACCGACGCCATCCCGCAGAACCACTGCGCGACCATGCAGATGAACAGCAAGAACGTGCCGGTGTCGTGGCCCGCCGCGTCGATGAAGATCTGCGCCGGCGGCAGCCCCAGCGAGGTGGCCGCCTCGGCGTCGTAGTCCTGGATCGACCAGGTGATCGCGAACAGCAGGACAAAGCCGGCGATCACCGAGACCACCACGGACATCACGATGCCGCGGGGTGCCGCGTTCGCCGCGTCGTGGGTCTCCTCGGCGACGTGCGCGGACGCGTCGTAACCGGTGTAGGTGTACTGCGCCATCAGCAGTCCGATCAGGACGGCGTAGACGGTCGCGCCGGTGAAGCCGAACCCGGTGGCGTTGCGCACCTCGAAGAACACCTCGGAGATCGGCTTGTGCTGGTCCGGGATCACCGCCAGCAGCACCACGACGACCACCACGCCGATCAGGTGCCACCACGCGCTGACGTCGGAGAGCAGCCGCACCAGGTTCACGCCGAACGTGTTGAGCAGGCCGTGCGCCACGATGACGACCAGGAAGATCAGGAACGTCCGCCCGGGGGTGACCTCCATGTCGAAGGTCAGGCTGAGGAACGCCGACGTGGTGATCGCCGCACCGAAGTCGATCGCGGCGGTGACCGCGACCTCGCCGAGAAAGTTGAACCAGCCGATGAACCAGGCCCAGGCCGCCTTGTTCCGCTTGGCCAGCGCCGCGGCCCACCAGTAGAGCGCGCCTGCGGTCGGATAGGCCGAGCACACCTCGGCCATCGCCAGCGAGACCAGCGTGACCATGATGCCGACGAGGAGCCAGCCGATCGTGATCGCGAACGGCCCGCCGGCGTTCATCGCGATCACGTAGGACGTGATCGCGCCGGCCAGGATCGAGATGATCGAGAAGGAGACGGCGAAATTGGAGAAGCCGGACAACCGGCGGTGCAGTTCCTGCTTGTACCCGAGTTGCGCGAGTCGTTCCTCGTCGCTGCTGGAGACGGCTGGTTCAGTGCTCATAGGTGAGCTCCCTATGCCGAAGGTGTGACCTGAGCCACGGCTTTCGGTGATGATCGCTCCGCTGTGTTACGGCCGTCAATGATCAGCGTTAATTGCGTTGCCCGGGGTACGGCATGGTGCGAGCCTTGATGGCATCAGGGCGGGCCCGCAAGCTCTCGGCAAGCTTCGCCGGCCCGGTTGTTCGGCAACCCTCCCGCGGCGATGCGGGGCGCGGTCACCTCTCTCACCCCGCACGCGGCTCTCCGGCCGCGGAGCGCCCGCCCCGCATCGCCGCCCTGCCTGCTCCAGGTAGCTGCGCGCCGCCGAAACCTGGACGCGCGCCTCCATTCCCGGGCGGGCGGGCTGGGGGGGTCGCGACGTCGCGGAAACGGGCGCCGGCCCGACCGGGGGCGCCCGCCTCCGGCGGACCGGGGCGGGCGCGGGACTCACGTCGTACCGGAATCAGGCTTTTCGCAGTGCCGCGGCGAACGAGGTCCGGACCTGCGTCCGCAGCAGCGACCCCGAGTAGACCCGGGCTCCCACCCCGAGCAGAGCCACCGCCGTGACCGCCAGCAGGACCACGGCGACCACCGGCTCCCAGACCGCCGCGTCACCCTCGAACAGCCGGATCGGCATCGCGATCGGCGAGGAGAACGGGATGTACGACAGGACGCGCATCGCGACGCCGTCATGCGGCAGGCTGATCACCGCGAAGAACGGGATCAGGACCAGCATCTGCACCGGCACCGTCGTGCTGGCCAGCTCCTCCTGGCGGGAGGCGAGCGCGCCCACCCCGGCCCAGAGCGCGGCCAGCATCACGAAACCGAGGACGAAGAACGGCACGAACCAGCCGATCGCCGGCAGCACCGCGGAGACCAGGCCGGGCGCGGTGTCGGTGGCGCTCATGCCCACGACCGCGACCAGGGCGAGCAGCCCCACCTGGGCGAACGCGAGCACGGTCAACGCGAACACCTTGCCGGCCAGCAGCGCGCGCACCGGCACGCTGGACACCAGGATCTCCACGATCCGGGTCTGCTTCTCCTCGACCACGCTCTGCGCGATCTGCATGCCGAAGGTGAACGAGGTGAAGAAGAACAGCATCGCGAACGCGACCGGCACGATCACCTTGAGGAACGGGTCGACGTCGGACGGCTCCAGCAGGCGGACCTGCGGCGCGGTGCTGAGCGCCTCGACCACGTCGTCCGGGCTCTCCTCGTCGCCGATCACCACCGGGCCGGGCAGCACCGCGCCGTCCACCTCGCCGTCCCGGACCAGCTGCTCGGCGGTCGCCTGGTCGGCGACGATCCGCACCTGCATGCCGTGCTCCCGCAGCACGGCGGCCGAGCCGCCGTCGACGACCGCGACCTTGGTGGCGCCGCCGTTGAGCAGCGACGGCAGCATGATCGACGCGACCACGATGACCAGGAAGAACACGGTGCTGAACAGGAACGCCTTGTCGCGCAGCTTGGTCCGGATCTCCCGGGCGGCGACCAGCTTGGCGGCTTCGAACGTGGTCACTGGACAACCTCTCGGAAGATCTCGGCGAGCGACGGGCGGACCGGGCCGAACGCGTGCACCGGGCCGCGGTCCAGGGCGGCGCGCAGCACGTCCTGGTCGGAACCGGAGTCGAGGTCGAAGACGGCGTTCCTGCCGTCCAGGTCGACGAGCGTGACGCCGGGCAGGTCACGCAGCCAGCCGGCGTCGGCGCCGACCTCTATCGCGTAGCGCGGCAGGGCGTACTGCTCACGCAGCGCGGCCCGGTCGCCGGCCGCGCGGATCGTGCCGTCCGCGATGATCACCAGGTCGTCGCAGAGGCGCTCCACCACGTCGAGCTGGTGGCTGGAGAAGAGCACCGCGGCGCCGGCGGCGGCCCGCTCGCGCAGCACGGCTACCACGTTGTCCACCGCCAGCGGGTCCAGGCCGGAGAACGGCTCGTCCAGCACCAGCAGCTCCGGGTCGTGCACCAGCGCGGCGGCGATCTGCGCGCGCTGCTGGTTGCCCAGCGACAGCTTCTGCACGTGGTCGTCGGCCCGGCCGGCCAGCTCCAGGCGCTCCAGCAGGGCCATCGTGCGGTCGCGCGCCTCGGCGGCGCCCAGCCCTTGCAGCCGGCCCAGGTAGACGATCTGCTCCAGGACGCTCATCTTCGGGTAGAGGCCGCGCTCCTCCGGCATGTAGCCGAAGCGCTGCCGGATCCCCCGGTCGAGCGGCTCGCCCCGCCAGGTCACCGTGCCCGCGTCGGCGGCCAGCACGCCCAGGATGATCCGCATGGTGGTGGTCTTGCCGGCGCCGTTGGCGCCCACGAATCCGGTCAGCCGACCGGCCGCCACGGTGAACGACACGTCCTTGAGGACCTGCCGCTCACCGAACGACCGGTCGACCCCGTCGACGGTGAGAACGGTGTTCATGCCATTGACGCTAGGCTTTCGGGCCGCCGCCGGCGTCCGGCTCGCGACGGACCGTCCCGGGTCATCCCTGCGAAGGACGGACCACACCCATCTCGTACGCCAGGACCACCGCCTGTGTGCGGTCACGCGCGCCGAGCTTCATCAACACCCGGCTCACGTGCGTCTTCACGGTCGTCTCGCCCAGGTGCAGAGCGGCGGCGATCTCCGCGTTCGTCGCCCCGCCGGCCAGCTGGACCAGCACCTCGTGCTCGCGCGGGGTCAGCTCGCCGAGCCGCGCAGCCGGCTCGGGCGCCCGCTGGCGGGGCGCGCTGAACTGGGCGATCACCCGCCGGGTCACCGCCGGCGCGAGCAGCGCGTCACCGGCCGCGAGCACCCGGACCGCCTCGGTCAGCGCCTCCGGCGTCCCGTTCTTGAGCAGGAACCCGCTGGCCCCCGCCTGCAGCGCCGCGAACAGGTAGTCGTCCCGGTCGAACGTGGTCAGGATCAACACCGAGGGGCCGCTTCCGGCCGCGATCCGCCGGGTCGCCTCCAGACCGTCCATCACCGGCATCTCGACATCCATCAGTACGACGTCGGGCCGCAGCCGCAGCGCCAGCTCCACCGCCCGCTGGCCGTCCGCCGCCTCCCCGACCACCGTGATGTCGTCCTCCATCTCCAGGATGACCCGGAACCCGGAGCGCACCAGCTGATGGTCGTCCGCGAGGAGGACCCGGATGGTCACGCGGCGCTCCCCACGGTCGCCGGCCCGTAGGGCAGCCGGGCCCGCACCCGGAACCCGCCACCGCCGCGCCGCCCGTGCTCCAGCGTCCCGTCGTGCACCGCCACCCGCTCCCGCATCCCGATCAGTCCCATCCCGCCGCCACCCGCGCCGGTCCCGCCGTGCCCGTCGTCGGCCACGTCCAGCTCCAACTCCCCGGCCAGGTAGCGGACGCGGATGTCGATGGTGCCGGCCTGCGCGTGCTTGAGCGTATTGGTCACCGATTCCTGCACGATCCGGTAGGCCGCCTGGGACAGCGACTCGGGCAGCGGCGCCGGATCGCCGTACGTCCCGAAGTGAACCTGGAGACCGGCCTCCCGGGCCCGGTCGGCGATCTCCTCGATCCGGTCGATGCCGGCGCCCGGCGCCGGCTCGGTGTCCGCGCCGCTGGAACGCAGCGCGCCCAGCATCCGGCGCAGCTCGCCCACCGCGGTCCGGGCGCCCTCCTCGACGGCGGTCAGCGCGGCGACCGCCCGGGCCGGGTCCTTGTCCAGCGCCCGGCGGCACGCGGAGGCCTGGATGCCCATCACCGACACGTGGTGCGCCACCACGTCGTGCAGCTCCCGGGCGATCCGGACGCGCTCGTCGAGAACCGCCCGGCCGGCGGCCGCCTCCTGAGCCGCGCGCAGTTGCTCGGCCTGTTCCCGCAGCTGGTGCTGCCGCCACACGGCGCGCCAGGCGGCGTCGCCCATCAGGTAGGTGAAGCCGAAGAAGACGATGTTCTGCAGGTAGCTGGTGAACACCACGGACCAGACACCGGGCAGCTCGCCGGTGGCGCCGCTCAGCTCGGCGACGGTGATCATGTCGTGGTACAGCGCCCAGGAGAGGGTCAGCCAGCCGAACATCACCACCACGATGCCCAGGCGCAGGGCGCGGGCGCGCCTGCGGTCCGGGCCCCAGGCGCCCAGCGCGTAGATCGCGGCGAACAGGGCGTACGTGGTGACCATCTGCTCCGGGGAGAACCGCGCCTGACCGGCGATGAAGGCGATCGAGATCACCACGGCGACCAGGTCCGGGGCGATCCGGCGCCAGGCCAGCGGCCCGGTGGTGACCACCGCCCAGAAGATCTGCTCGGCCAGGGCCGGGGCCCGTTCGCCGTGGAACGACCCGGTGCTGCGCATCAGGTAGAGGCTGAGAACGGCGATGGCGGCGGTCGCCGCCCCGATCAGCAGGTCGTTACGGCGCTGTTCGGGGGTCGGGCCCGGCCGCCGCCACTCTTCGACGTTCCACGATGGCATGCGGAAACGATTACATGTTTTCCCGGGCGGTGGTATCACGGCGGGCCTGCGCCGGAATGCCGACCTCCGGGCCCGCGCCCGGGCCCAGCGGGATGCTCGCGTCCTCGCCGGGGCCGAGGGTGCCGCCGAGCTCGCGGATCCGACGGTGCGCGGCCGCCAGGCGGTCCTCCAGCGTGACGATCCGGACCGCGGCGGCGAGCAGGAAACCCTCGTCGAGCAGAAGCCGGACCCGGCCGGCGAGATCCAGCTGGTGGCGGGAGTAGCGGCGGTGGCCGCCGGCGGACCTCTCCGGTTCGATCAGGCCGGCGCCGTCGAGGCTGCGGAGAAAGGCCGGGGTCACCCCGATCAGTTCGGCGGCCCGGCCCATGGTGTACGCTGGGAGGTCGGCGTCCCGGTCGCTTGCCGGCCCGCGACCCGGGGACCTCGGGCCGCCGCGCGTCGGCGGCTTGGCGGGCGTCCGGTCGGCGGGCGCCGGGTTGCTGGGCATCCGGTTGATCGGCATCGCCACCTCGTGCGCAGTCCAAGGCCCCGGCGGGTAACCGGGGCCCTGGCTTTTCAATTCTCGTGCCGACTCCACTGGCCGGCGCATGTGGTCGACCGGCTGCGTGCCGCTAGCAGTCGACCGGAGTGATGGGCATCGGCTGCGATCACCTCTTGTCGGGTCGGGGACGTGGTGATTACGCGTAACTGCGGTATCTCGTCCTCCTTCTCCAACTCAGCGTCTGTGCCAGTTTGCGATGCCGGCGGTTGACCGACTCGCCAAACGTATGCCACTTCCGGCCAAATTTCTAGAGTCGCCACTGTAGATTTTTTTGTCAGCACCCATATTGAGCTGCTGTTATGCAACTTGCCGTCAACCTCTGCAAGACCCGTCGCACCATCCTGCCGCCCGCCGTCACGCCCTGCTGGACACCTTTCATCAGCCCTCGGTGAGACCCATGATGAAACCCATACCCCACTGCGCCCGGCCCGAGCTGGCGGACCCGACGTAACGGCGGATCGAGGCAGCGGCGCTCCCGAGATCGCCCTGATACGGCTGTGGCCGCTGGGCCGCCCTGGTTGCGCGGGGCGGGAGGAGACCCGGATCCGGTGGGCGGGCCGCCTTGCCCGGTGGGCATACGGTGGTGCCTGCCGTGGATTGCTACACCTGCCGCCGGAACGAGCGGATCGAGCAGCTGCCGGTGCGCGAGCTGATCGGGCTCGACGACCACTGGCGGGTGGCGCACGCCTTCGACGCGGCACTGCCGGGCTGGCTGGTCCTGCTC
The DNA here is from genome assembly GCF_016862395.1 of Actinoplanes siamensis. Lineage (GTDB taxonomy): Bacteria > Actinomycetota > Actinomycetes > Mycobacteriales > Micromonosporaceae > Actinoplanes > Actinoplanes siamensis. Next base: position 67,965 of record NZ_BOMW01000006.1, read on the forward strand.
CCGCGGCGGCACGTCCTCTCGATCGCCGACCTCACCGACGCCGAGGCCGCCGTCCTCGGGACCTGGCAGGTGCGGCTGGCCCGGGCGCTGGGCGTGGTGACCGGGTGCGCCAAGACGTATGTGATGCAGTTCTCCGAGCAGGAGGGCTTCGCTCACCTGCACTTCCACGTGGTGCCCCGGATGCCCGGCCTGCCGGCGGAGCACCGCGGCCCGCGGATCTTCGCCTACCTGGGCGGGTCGCCCGCGGAAAACCTGGACGAGGTGGCGGCCGCGCTGCGCGACGCGCTGGCTTGACGTCCGCTCCGCCCTAGAGTCGTCCACGGTCCTGCGCGGGCTCGGGCGCCTCCCCGGAGTGTCCGGTCCGGCGACGTCCGGGCCAGCGCTCGCCTCCCTCGCCCCCCGACGACCGGCGGGCGCACCCGCGCGACGGCGCGTTCGTCCCGAGGGACCGGGTGATCCGGCCGAAGCCGGTGGCGCACGACCGGCGGCGGGAGCGCCGGCTGTGGGTGGCCACCGCCGAGCTGCTCCGCCGGCAGCTGATCAGGCGACCCGCCGGACGATCGCGAGCATGGCCTCCTCGACGTCACCGATCGGCCGTTCCGGCTGGAACACCAGCCAGTCCACCGCGACCACCAGCCCCACCCCGAAGAGCGCCGCGGACGCCACCCGCACGTCCAGGTCGGCCGGCAGGTCACCGGAGTCCACCCCGGCCTGGACGGTCTCCGCGATCACGCCGATCGCCTGTTCGCGCAGCAGCGCCAGGGTCTGCTGCCACTCCCGGTTGGTCCGCCACATCTCGGAGACCAGCAGCTGGGCGAAGGCCTGGTAGCGCTGGATGTACGCGAGCTGGGCGCGGACCAGGGCACGGACCGCCTCGCGCGGCGGCAGGCCGGCCACCGCGCGGCGGAACTCCTCGGTGAGCAGGCCGACCCCGTGCCGCAACAGCTCCTTGAACAGGTCGGACTTGGACTTGAAATTGTAGTAGACGGTGCCCTTCGCGACGTTCGCGCGCAGGGCGATGTCGTCCACCGTGGTCTCGTTGAAGCCCTGCTCGGCGATCAGTTCCACGGCGGCCTCGTACAACCTCTGCCGGGTGTCCTCACGCCGCCGGCTGCGCCCGTCCATCGCCACGGAACCAGGCTAGAGGACGAGCTCCGGGTGCAGATCCGCGGTGCTCAGGCGGCGTTTGCGGCCGGCCACCAGGATCGTGAGCAGCAGCGCCGCCAGCCCGAAGGCGGCCAGCGCCAGGGCGCCGTGCGCGACCGGGGCGGCGGCGCCGCCGTCGACCGCGTGGCGCATGGCCTCCACCACGTACGTCATCGGCAGCAGCGGGTGGATCGCCTGGAAGAACCCCGGCGTGGTCTGCACCGGATAGGTCCCGCCGGACGAGGTCAGTTGCAGCATCAGCAGGACCAGCGCGACGATCCGGCCGGGCGCGCCGAGCGCCGCGCCGATCAGCTGCATGATCGCGGCGAAGACGGCCGCCGTGCCGAGCAGCAGGCCAAGGCTCGCCCACGGGCGGACCGGGGACAGGCCGAGACCGAAACGGACCACCGCGTACAGCAGGCTCGCCTGGATCAGCCCGATCAGCACCCCGGGCAGCAGCCCGGCCAGGGCGACCCGCGGCGCGGGCGCGCCGGAGACCAGGTAGCGCCGGTTCAGCGGGCGCAGCAGCATGTAGTTGATCATTGCGCCGACCCAGAGTGCGAGGGCCAGGAAGTACGGCGCGAAGCCGACGCCGTACGTGCCGGCCGGGTGGCGCACCACCCGGTCCAGCGAGACCGGGTCGGCCAGGACGCCGGACCGCTCGTCCGCGTCGTCGTACGCCGGGATCTCGCCGGCCCCGTCGGCCAGTTTGCCGGCGAGCTGCCCGGCGCCGTCCTGCAGCTCGGTGAGGCCGTCCGCGATCCGGTGCCCGCCGGCGGAGAGTTCCGCCAGCCCGCCGTCGAGCTCCCGGGCGCCGCTGGCCAGCCGGTACACACCGGTCCGCAGCCGGCTCGCGCCGTCCGCGGCCCGCGCGGTGCCGGTCCTGAGCTGTTTCGCTCCGGTGGCCAGCTGGTCCAGGCCGTTCGCCAGGCGGTCCACCCGGGCGCGGGCGGCGGCGACGTCGTCGGCCAGGTGCGGCGCGGCGGCGGCCACCTCACGGGCGGTCTTCGCGACCTCCCGGAGCCGGGCGCGCAGGCCGTCCAGATCGGCGGCGCCGATCCGCTGCTGGATCCGCTCGGCGTCGGTGACCAGTTGGGCGGCCAGGCGCTTGGCCTGTTCCAGGCCCTTGGTGCCGGCCGGCAGGCCGTCCAGGTAGTCCCGCAGCCGCCTGGCGTCCGTGACGGCCCGGCCGGCGGCGTCGTCGATCGCGCCGACGTTCGCGGCGAGCAGGTCGGCGCCGTTCGCCACCAGGGTGGCGGCATCCCCGATGGCCTCCGCGTTGTCGCGCAGCACGGGTCCGACCCGGTCGGCCGCGGCGTCCACGGCGGTGGCGAGCCGGCGGCCGCCGTCCGCGGCCCGCGCGGTGCCGGTGGCCAGCTGGGCGGCGCCGGACTCCAGCCGGGTCAGGCCGTCGGCGAGCTGGTCCACACCCGAGCCGGCAGCGGTCAGCCGGCCGGCGATCTCACCGGCGCCGGCGTGCGCCTCGTCGATCCCGGCGGCCTCCTCCGCGGCACCCTTGTGCAGCGCCCCGGCCCCGTCGGCGAGTTGCCCCGCGCCGTCGGCGGCCTTCTCGGTCTCGGCTTTGAGGTCGGTGAATCCGATCAGCATCCGGTCGTAGTACTTCGCCGAGGCGCCGGCGCTGGCGGCCGCGCGCACCTCCTCGAAAGCGGTGCGGGCGAAGACGCCGGACAGATAGTTGGTGGCATCGTCGCTGGTGGCGCTCAATCGCGCGGCCGCCGGGCCGGCATCGGGGTCCGGGGCGGCGGCCAGATTGCCGGAGAAGTCCGCGGGGATGCGCAGTTCGATCTGGTACCTGCCGTCGCGCAGGCCGGCGTCGGCGGCCTGCGCGCCGACGACGTGCCAGTCGAAGACCTGCCGTTCGATCAGCTTGTCGGCGAGGTTCCGGCCGGCGTGGACGGTGTTGCCGTCGGGATCGGTCGCGGGCCGGTCCTCGACCACCAGGGCGGCCGGAATGTGGTTCAGACGGCCGTAGGGATCCCAGAACGCGTAGAGGTAGAGGGCGCCGTAGAGCAGCGGGACGACCGCGAGGACCGCCAATGCCGCGGCGGTCAGCCGGCCGCGCAGGAAACGGCGGATCTCGAGACCCGCCAGCGACACTGCCGAGAACCCGGTCATCGTTCCTCCTCGGTTCCGCTCGCGCTTTCCTCGTCGCGGCCGCCGGCCGCGTCCCCGGCCGCCGCCGGCACTTCCGCCTCCACCGCCTCCACCGCCGGCGCTTCGGGCGGTACGGCCGGAAGCACCTCCGCCCGTCCCGGCTCCCCCGACCGCGGGTCGCCGAGCAGCACCGTGCGCGTCACCCGTCCCGGATCCACGGTCCGCGCGGTGACCAGCACGGCCACGCCCTCCGCGGTCAGCTCATCGATCTGCTCCCAGAGCGCGGCCTGTTCCGCCTCGTCGAGCCCGCTGTCCAGCCCGTCGAGGGCGATCAGCGCCGGCCGGGACAGGCGAGCCAGGATCAACCCCAGGACCTGCTTCTGGTACGGCGTCAGCTCCCGCCCCCGCAGCCGCGGGTCCAACCCGCGCAGGTCCACCGTGGCGGCCTCCCGCGGCGAGCGCCCGAGCAGCGCCAGCCGCTCCCGCACGTGCTCACGCACCGTGAGGACCGGCTCCGGGTCGTTGACGCCTGCCACGTGCCCGAGCGACGCCGTACCACGCAGCTCGACCCTGCCCCCGGACACCCGTAACCGGCGCGCCAGGGCCAGCACCGTGCTGGTCCGGCCGCTGCCGGGCGGGCCGGCGACCGCGACGGTCTGGCCGGCCTCGACCACCAGATCGAGGTCCCGCAGGAGCGTGCGCCGATGGTGCCGCACCTCGGCGCAGGTGACGCTGAGCACCGCCATGATGGCTCCTTTTTCGAACTGACTGGTCAGTTCGAAAACATACCCGCGCCCACATCTTCGGGAATCCACAGGTGGTGGACATCACGCCGGTACGGCAGGATCGGGGTCATGTCGATGCGCTGGGGCATGACCGTGCCGCTCGGCGGCGTTCCGCTGGCCGGCCACGCCGCCGTCTTCTCGGCTCTGGCCGACGCCGGTTTCACCGACGCGTGGTCCGCCGAGGTGAACGGCGCCGACGCGTTCACGCCGCTCACGCTGGCCGCCGCCTGGGAGCCGAGACTGCGGCTGGGCACCGCGATCGCCCCGGTCTACACCCGCGGGCCGGGCCTGCTGGCGATGACCGCGGCCGCGCTCGCCGAGACCGCGCCGGGGCGCTTCCAGTTCGGCATCGGCGCGTCCTCCCCGGTGGTCGCCGGCGACTGGAACGCCGCCGACTTCGTCAAGCCGTTCGCCCGCAGCCGGGACATGCTGCGCTTCCTGCGCGCCGCGCTCGCCGGCGAGGTGGTCGACCAGGCGTTCCCGACGTTCACCGTGAAGCGCTTCCGCCTGGAGCGCCCGCCGGCCGTGCCGCCGCAACTCCTGCTCGCCGCGCTGCGCCCGCAGATGCTGCGCCTGGCGGCCGCCGAGGCGGACGGGGTGATCCTCAACTGGCTCTCCCCCGCCGACGTGCACACCGCGCTCGCCGAGACCAAGCAGGCCGGCCCCGGCTTCGCCGTGGCCGCCCGGATCTTCGTCGTCCCGACCGACGACGCGGCCTACGCCCGGACCCTCGGCCGCCGGCTGATCACGTCGTATCTGACGGTTCCGGCCTATGCCGAGTTCCACCGCTGGCTGGGCCGCGAGGAGGTCCTCACCCCGATGTGGCGGGCCTGGGAGTCCGGCGACCGCAGGGGCGCGCTGGCCGCCATCCCGGATCCGCTCGTCGACGAGCTGGTGGTGCACGGCACGCCGGAGCAGGTCCGCGCCCGGGTCCAGGCCTACGCGGACGCCGGCATCACGGTCCCGGTGATGGCGCTGCTGCCGACGCCCGAGTTGGAGCGGGGTGGCCTCCCCGCCCTGACCGAGCTGATCAGCGCCCTGGGCCGCCCCGCCTGACCGCTCCCCCGCCGTCTCGCACTCCAGGCGTCCCGCCGCGCCGCGCCGCCCTCCCCGATCAGGTCGGCGCGGGCGGCACCTGTCACCCCGCCGGGAACGCCCGCGCTTTGCGGCGTGCCGCGGTCGTACCCCAGCGAAAAGGAGCGCAACCCGGAGGATTGCGCTCCTTTTCGGCGGATCTGGACCCCGGGCCGCTCACTCGCCGTCGGCGAGAATCGCGTAGAGCTTGCGCTTGGTCTCGTTCAGCACCTCGAGCGCCCGCTGGCGCTGCTCCGGCGTGCCGGAGAAGCCCACCTGCTTCAGCGCGCCGAAGATGCCGACCGCGGCGTCGCGGAAGTCCTGCACCTGGTTGAGCGTGTCGTCGCCGAAGCGGGCCCACGGCGGGTTCTGCGCGGCGGTCTCGGCCTCCGGCCGGCCGTCGGCGGTGAGCTGGTAGCTCTTGCGGCCACCCTCGGCTGTCGCTTCGATCAGGCCCTCGTCCTCCAGCAACTGGAGCGTCGGGTAGATCGAGCCGGGGCTGGGGCGCCAGATGCCGTTGGTGCGGGCATCGAGCTCCTGGATCATCTCGTAGCCGTGCATCGGGCGCTCCAGGAGCAGCGCCAGGACGGCGGGGCGGACGTTGAGCCGGCCGCGGCCACCGCGACGTCCGCCGCGCGGGCCGAACTCGCCGGACCCGAACGGGCCGTGACCCTCCGGACCGCCGGGGCCGAAGGGGAATCCGGGCGGGAAGCCGAAACCGCGCATGCGGCGTCCGTGGTGACCCTCGTGCGGGAACCTCATAATCTTCTCCGTTCTGTCGTCGATAGTTAGACGATATATCGGCAACGTGTCGGCGGCAAGGGTTTCCGAACTGATGGGGTTGCCATGCGTGTCGAGACGCCCGCATCTGGCAATGTGGTAGCTGTGTTGACGGTGCCCATTCGCCAGCTCGGTGAGCCGGAGCGTGCTGCGGTCGAGCGGATCCTGGACGCCGACCCCTACGCGGGCGCCCAGATCGCCGAGCGGGTGGCCGCGCACGGCTTGAACTGGTGGCGTTCCGACGGGCGGGTCTACGGTTACGAGCCGGCCCGCCGCATCGAGTCGATCATCTGGTCCGGCGCGCATCTGGTTCCGGTCGGCGCCACCCCGCCGGCCGTCGCGGCCTTCGCCGACCTGCTCAGCAACGAGCCGCGGATCTGTTCGTCGATCATCGGACGGGCCGAGGCGGTGCTCGATCTGTGGGACCGGCTCGGCGTGCACTGGGGACGCGCCCGGGACGTGCGGCCCAACCAGCCGCTGTTGGTCACCGACCGGACCCCGGCCGTGGCGGCCGACCCGGGGGTACGCCTGGTCCGGCCGGGCGAGGTGGATCAGCTGTTCCCGGCCGCGGTGGCGATGTACACCGAGGAGGTCGGGGTCTCACCGCTGCAGGACGACGGCGGGCGGGGCTATCGTCGACGGGTCGCCGAGCTGGTCAAGGGCAAGCGGGCGTATGCGCGGTTCGACGGCGAACAGGTGATCTTCAAGGCCGAGCTGGCGATCATCACCCGGCGCACCACACAGGTCCAGGGCGTCTGGGTGCATCCGGATTATCGGGGGCGCGGGATCGCCACGGCAGCGATGGCCGCGGTGGTCGAGAACGCGCTGCGGCGGGTCGCGCCGACCGTGAGCCTCTACGTGAACGACTACAACACCGCGGCGCGCCGGGTCTACCAGCGCTGCGGTTTCGTGTCGGCCGGCGCTTTCGCGACAGTGCTCTTCTAGCGGCTTCTCGGATCCAGGGGTTTCGGGTCCGGGCTTCTCGGATCCCGGCTTCGCGCATCCCGGCTTCTCGCATCCACGCGACGCCCGGGGCCGGCGCCTGCCGCATCGCCGGCGATGCGACGGCCCGGGCTCGCATCGCGAGCCCGGGCCGCTTTTCGCCGATCGCCCGATCCGGTACGCCGTCAGTGCACGGTCACGGTCGGGCCGGGGAGCAGTTCCCGCAGTTCGTCCGGCAGCTCGGCGCCCATCTCGTCGGCCAGCCGCAGCGCCTCCTCCACGAGCGTCTCCACGATGACCGCCTCCGGCACGGTCTTGATGACCTTGCCCTTCACGAAGATCTGGCCCTTGCCGTTGCCCGAGGCCACCCCGAGGTCCGCCTCCCGGGCCTCGCCAGGCCCGTTCACGACGCAGCCCATCACGGCCACCCGCAGCGGCACCGGGAACCCGTCGAGCGCCGCGGTCACCTGCTCGGCCAGCGTGTAGACGTCGACCTGGGCGCGACCGCAGGACGGGCAGGAGACGATCTCCAGGCCGCGCTCGCGCAGGCCCAACGACTCCAGGATCTGCTGACCGACCTTGATCTCCTCGACCGGCGGAGCGGAGAGCGAGACCCGGATGGTGTCGCCGATGCCCTCGGCGAGCAGCGCGCCGAACGCCACAGCGCTCTTGATGGTGCCCTGGAACGCCGGCCCGGCCTCGGTGACGCCCAGGTGCAGCGGGTAGTCGCACTGCTCGGCGAGCTGCCGGTACGCCCGGATCATCACGACCGGGTCGTTGTGCTTGACCGAGATCTTGATGTCCCGGAAGCCGTGCTCCTCGAACAGCGAGCACTCCCAGAGCGCCGACTCGACAAGCGCCTCGGCGGTGGCCTTGCCGTACTTCTCCAGGAGCCGCTTGTCCAGCGAGCCGGCGTTGACGCCGATCCGGATCGGGACGCCGGCGTCGGAGGCCGCCTTGGCGATCTCCTTGACCTTGTCGTCGAACTGCCGGATGTTGCCCGGGTTGACCCGGACCGCGGCGCAGCCCGCGTCGATCGCGGCGAACACGTACTTCGGCTGGAAATGGATGTCGGCGATCACCGGGATCTGCGACTTCTTGGCGATCGCGGGCAGCGCCTCGACGTCGTCCTGGGACGGCACGGCGACCCGGACGATCTGGCAGCCGGCCGCGGTCAGCTCGGCGATCTGCTGCAGCGTCGCGTTGACGTCGGCGGTGAGCGTGGTGGTCATCGACTGCACGCTGACCGGAGCGCCGCCGCCGACCAGGACGCCGCCGACGTTGATCTGCCGGCTCTGGCGGCGCGGGGCCAGCGGCGGCGGGGGTACGGCCGGCATTCCGAGACTGATCGCGGTCATCGACTCACTCACTTGAAGATCGTAATCGGGTTGATGATGTCGGCGGTGGCGGTCAGCAAGGTGAACGCACCACCGATCAGAATGACCGCATAGGTGAGCGGCATGAGCTTGTAGTAGTCGACACGCCCCGGATCGGGTCGCCGGAGCCGCTGGTAGAGCCAGGACCGGACCTTCTCGTACCAGGCGATGGCGATGTGCCCGCCGTCCAGCGGGAGCAGCGGCAGCAGGTTGAACAGGCCGATGAACACGTTCAGCGAGATGAAGATCTGCCAAAAGATCTCCGGCACGCCCTTCTCGATCGCCTCGCCGCCGAGCCGGCTCGCGCCGATCACGCTGATCGGGGTGTCCGGGTCGCGCTCGTCGCCGGTGATCGAGTGCCACAGCGCCGGGATCTTCTGCGGGATCCGGGCCATCGCCTTGAACGAGTTCTCCACCAGGTACCAGCCGTACTCGCCGGAGCCCTGGAACGCGCCGGCCGGGCTGTAGTGCACCACGTACGGCTGGTCGGTGTCCCAGCTCAGGCCGGCCACCGAGACCAGCGCGACCTGGCCCTCCGGGTTGTCGATCGGCGCGCGCTCGTCGGTGATCAGGTCGACCTTGACGCTCTGCGCCCGACCGTCGCGGACGATCTCGAAGACGGTCGGGCCGGCCGGCGAGGCCCGGATGGCGTCGGTGAGCTGCCCGTAGTTCGCCACCGGGGTGTTGCCGACCTTGGTGACCAGGTCGAGGTCCTGCAGGCCGGCGGCCTTGGCCGGGGGCACGACGGCGCCGTTGACGCCCGGCGTGCAGGTCTCGCTCGCGGCCTTCTGCGCCGCGGCGTCCAGCTTCTTCAGCTCGGTCTGCACCGGGAGGCAGTCGCCGACCTCGATCATCGCGGGGTAGCTCCGCTGATCGGCGGTGTTCTGCGGGAGGTGGATGTTCGGCAGGCCGACCGAGACGGCCATCACCCAGGCGCCGGCCAGGGCGAGCAGGAAGTGGGTGATCGAGCCGGCCGACATCACGATCGTCCGTTTCCACACCGGGAAACGCCACATCGCCCGCGGCTGGTCCTCCGGCCGGACGTCGTCGTCCTGCGGGGTCATCCCGACGATCTTGCAGAAGCCGCCGAGCGGGATGGCCTTCAGGCCGTACTCCGTCTCACCGACCCGGAACGAGAAGATCGTCGGACCGAAGCCGACGAAGTACTGCGTCACCTTCATGCCGAAGCGCTTACCGGTGATCATGTGACCCAGCTCGTGCAGGCTCACCGAGATCAGGATGGTCAGCGCGAAGGCCGCCGTACCAAGCCAGAACGCCATCAGGCTCCTTCAGCCACAGTCGCGATCGTCCGCTGCGCCTGAGCACGAGCCCAGGCCTCTGCGGCCAGCACGTCATCGACGGTACCCGGCTCCGCGAAATCGGGAGCCGACGCGAGCACCCGCTCCAGGGTCTCGACGATGCCCAAGAAAGGTAGCCGACCCGCCACGAAAGCGGCCACACACTCCTCGTTGGCCGCGTTGAGGATCGCCGGGCGGCAGCGCCCGGCCCGGCCGGCCTCCTTGGCCAGCTCGACCGCGGGGAACGCCCGGTTGTCGAGCGGCCGGAACTCCCAGTTGTGCGCCATGGTCCAGTCCACCGCCGCGGCGGCCCGGGGCACCCGCTCCGGCCAGGCCAGGGCCAGCGCGATCGGCAGCCGCATGTCCGGCGGGCTGGCCTGGGCCAGCGTCGAGCCGTCGGTGAACTCGACCATCGAGTGGATCACCGACTGCGGATGGACCGTCACCTCGATGTCCTCGTACGGCACGCCGAACAGCTCGTGCGCCTCGATCACCTCGAGCGCCTTGTTCACCATGGTCGCCGTGTTGATCGTGACCACCGGGCCCATGTCCCAGGTCGGGTGCTTGAGCGCGTCCTCCGGCGTGACGTTCGTCAACTCCTCGCGGCGCCGCCCGCGGAACGCCCCGCCGCTGGCCGTCAGCACCAGCCGGCGCACCTCGCCGGCCCGGCCGCCACGCAGGCACTGGGCCAGCGCGGAGTGCTCGGAGTCGACCGGGACGATCTGGTCCTCCTTGGCGATCCGCCGGACCAGCGGGCCCCCGGCGACCAGCGACTCCTTGTTGGCCAGGGCCAGCGTCCGGCCCTCCTGCAGGGCGGCCAGCGTGGGCCCGAGCCCGAGGCTGCCGACCACGCCGTTGAGCACCACGTCACACGGCTGGCGGGCCAGCTCGGTCATCGCGTCCGGCCCGGCCACGATCCTGGGAAGCTTGAAGTCACCTGACGACCAGCCGCGCTTCTGCGCCTGCGCGTAAAAGGCCAATTGCAGGTCCTGTACGGCGGAGGCCGCCGCGACGCCGACCGCGTCCACCCGCAGTTCCAGCGCCTGGGCGGCGAGCAACTCCACGTTGCCGCCACCCGCGCCGAGCGCGACCACCCGGAACCGCTCCGGATTGCGGCGCACGATGTCGATGGCCTGGGTGCCGATGGATCCGGTGGAACCGAGCAGGACGAGGTCTCGCATGCCGCCCATCTTCCCGGACGCCGTCCCACCGCTCGCGCTCAGTCCTCCCCGCCGAGCGGATCCACCGGATCGACGGCGAAGGGGAAGGGCTCCAACGGGGAGGCGTCGTGCCCTGACCGGCCCGCCGCGCGGGCCCGATTCACCCTCCTGTGGACAACCGGGCTGGACTGGGTAGTTCACAGCCCATGAAGATCAGGGCGTTGCTCGGGCCGCTGCGTGGACGGGATCTCGCGTTGCACGCGGCGGCGGTGACGTTCTACAGCGGGATCGCTGTGGTGCCGGTCGCGCTGCTGGCGATCTGGCTGACCGGGCTGGTGGCCGGCGCGGACCGGGTACGGCGGCTGACCGGCCGTACCATCGCGGCTCTTCCGGACCAGATCGGCGCGCCCCGCGCGCTGGCCGCGCTGATCGACGCCGGCCTGCACCTCACCCCGCTGCTGGCGCTGGCCAGCCTGCTGCCGGCCACCCTCTACGGGGAGGGGCTGCGCCGGGCGTTCGTGTCGATCTACAAGACCAGCGGCGAGTCGCTGGTCGGCTGGCGTGGCCGGGTGCTCTGGCTGCCCCTGCTGGCCGCCGCCCCGGCGCTGCTGCTCTCGCTGTTCCTGGCGCTGCCCACCACCAGCTCGCTCTGGATCCGCGGCGGCTGGTGGTCGGTGCTCGGCGTGGTCCTGTCCTTCCTGGCCGCCTGGCTGGTCCTCACGCCCGTGGTGATCTGGGTCTTCCGCTACGTCGCGCCGGGCCGCCCGCCCTGGCTGCCGACGGTCTTGATCGGGTCGTTCACAGCCGCCAACCTCTCCGGCTTCCTGCACGGTTTCGTGCTGTTCTGCTCGCTGCCGCTGAACCTGGGCGCGCCGTTCGGCGGATTCGACCAGATCGGCGGAACGGTCGCGGTCGGCCTCTGGCTCTATCTGTTCCACACGATCGTTCTTGTCGGGTTCGCGGCAACCCATGCCGTCAAGCCGCGGTTGTCGGGCGAACCGTCGAGGGCGGACGAGGCCGGCGCAAGGTACCGTCGCTCGGCATGACCCCCATTCCCGACCGCGCCGACGTGGTGATCATCGGAGCCGGTCACAACGGCCTGGTCTCCGCGATCCTGCTGGCCCGCGCCGGGCTCGACGTCGTCGTGCTCGAGGCGGCCGGGGTGCTCGGCGGTGCCACCCGCACCGAGCACCCGTTCGCCAAAGTGCCCGGGCTCGGCCAGTCCACCGGTTCGTACCTGCTCGGCCTGATGCCGCCGGAACTGCTGCGGACCCTCGACGTCGACATCCCGGTGCTGCGCCGTGACCCGCACTACTTCCTGCCCACCCCCGGCCCGGCCGGCTCGCCGTACCTGTTGTTCGGCCGGGACCGCCAGGCCACCCGGCAGCAGCTGGAGACGTTCTTCTCGCCCCGCGACGCGGCCGCCGACGAGGCCCTCGCCGTGGAGATCGGCGCGCTGCGCGCCGATCTGGCGCCGTCCTGGCTCCACGAGCCCGGCTCGGTGGAGCAGATCGCCGACCGTTACGTCCGCCCACAGCTGCAGAGCACGTTCCTCGATCTCGTGCGCGGTTCGGTAGCCGACTACCTCGCCCGGTTCGGCTTCAAGAGCGAACTGCTGACCAGCATGTACGCGGTGACCGACGGCCTCTCCGGGTTGACCGCGGGCCCCGACGACCCGGGCACCGGGCACAACTTCCTGGTGCACAACATGTGCCGGCTGCCCGGCGCCGACGGCACCTGGCTGATCGCCGAGGGCGGCATGGGCACGGTGTCGCGTACCTTCGCCGGCGCCGCCCGGGCGGCCGGAGCGCGGCTGTTCACCGACGCCCGGGTGTCCGCGGTGACCGTGGACGGGGGCGCGGCCAGCGGTGTGGTGCTCGCCGACGGCCGGGCGGTCGGCGCCCGGGTGGTGCTCGGCAGCTGCGATCCGTACCAGCTGATGTCCCTGGTCCCGGAGGGTGTGCTGCCGGCCGAGCTGACCGAGCGGATGGCCGCGGTGCGCAAGCCCGGCACCACGCTCAAGGTCAACCTGGCGCTGCGTGGGCTGCCGGCGTTCAGCTGCCTGCCGGAGGGCGCGCCGTCCCCGTTCGGCTCGACGATCCACCTGCTGCCCGGCGCGGGCGACTCGCCGATGGCCGCGCTGCGGGAGATGTGGGCGCGGGTGCAGGCCGGGCAGCTGCCGGCCGAGCCGACCATCGAGTGGTATCTGCACACCACGGTCGACCCGTCGCTGCGGGACGCCGAGGGGCATCACTCGTCCGCGTTGTTCGTGCAGTCGGTGCCGTTCGAGCCGGCGGGCTCGTCGTGGGAGGCGGAGCTCCCGGCGTACGTGGAGCGCCTCCTGGCGATCTGCGACCGCTACGCCCCGGGGACCTCCGAGCTGGTCGCGGACGTGTTCCCGCTGACTCCCCCGGGCATCGAGCGGCACTTCGGGATCACCGGCGGTCACATCCACCACGTGGACAACACGGTCGCCTTCGACCGGCGCATGCCCTACTTCACCGGCGTCGACGGCCTCTACGCGGGCTCGGCGGGCACCCACCCCGCGGGAAGCGTGATCGGCGCCGCCGGCCACAACGCGGCCACCCGGATCCTCGAAGACCTCGGCCACCGCTGAACCGCGCCCCGGCCCCGGCACCTCCCGCCGGGGCCGCCCGTCCCGCGCGCTCGCGCCGGCCCGGCCCGTTCCCGCCCGCTCACCCGACCGCGACCTCGCCGGCCCGGCACGTTCCCACGCGCCCGCGCGACCTCGCAGGCCCGGCAGTCCCATCTCCGGTCCCGCGACTGCCGCCGCTCACGGTCCGGCTGGCGCTCAGGGGTCTCTCAACCGTCCCGGGACACCTCTCACAGCCAGCCGGAATGCGAGCCGCGCGGCGCGGACGCGCGTCCCGCCGGCCTCGCGGACCGACCACCACGACCGGATGATCGCCGGGCGGTCCGGCGCCGGGACCCCGCCGCGGCCGGGCAGGTCCCGGCCCGTACCGGCTAAGCGGTTTCGGTCCGGTGGGCCCTGATCTTGTGACCGACGCCGGTCAGGCAGCGGCCGCTGGGCAGGTCGAACTTCCAACCGTGGAGCTGGCAGGTCAGCACGTTGCCGTCGAGAACGCCGAAGCGGGACAGGTCGGCCTTCAGGTGCGGGCAGCGACGCTGCACGGTCCAGTCGCCGAACTGGGTGTCCTCGGCGTCGACCGCCTTCTCGTGCTCGTCGTACCAGCCCTCCGCGTACTGCAGACGCTCCTCGGAGAGGCACTTGAAGAACGCGTAGACGAACTCGTTGTACTGCCCGATGCGGGCCGCCGAGAAGCGGCAGGACAGGAACAGCGAGTTGACCCAGTCGCCCTCGTCGATGTGGATCAGGTGCTCGATCAGGGCGCGACCGGTCTTGAACCGGTACCGCACCTTCTCGTCGGCATATGCCCGGACCTGCTTGCCGGGGAAGTCGACCACGATCGACTCGATGACCTCGCCGTCCGGGCCGAACGAGTCGGTCAGGTCGAAGCGGACCGGGCCGCCGACCCCGTTCGCCAGGTAGATCGACTCCTCGAGCAGCGGCTCGATCCGCTTCTTCAGCTCGCCCAGCACGTCGATCTCCGGGTGCCGCCAGGACGCCTTCTCCGCGGCGATGATCGGGGCCTTGCGCTCCCGCATCTCCTCCAGGTGGGCGGCCTTGTTGGCGAAGAACTCCTCGACCGGCATCGGGTGCGTGGTGTGCTGCGTCCGGCCGCCGTCGGAGAGGACCGTCACACTGCCCGGGAGCTGCACGACGGCGTTGGTGCCGCCGACCTTCGCGTACTCCGACAGGAAGACGGACTGGTCGGGGAAGATGTTCCCCTCGTCGCCGTGGATGTCGTTGAACTGCCAGAGCGAGTCGTCGAGAAAGCACGGCGGGCCGGCGATCGGGAAGACGAAGTCCGCCTTCAGGTCGTCGATGTAGCGCCAGGTGCGGTCGAACTGCCGCTCCCGCTTCTGCTTGCCGAACGCGGTCTTCGCGTTCTCCGGCAGCTCGTAGACCATCGGGTACCAGATGGCGCCGGAGAACTGCAGCATGTGGGCGTGCACGTGGCCCAGCTCGTTGAAGCGGGTCAGGTCGGCGGGCCGGGCGTCGTTCTGGTTGAGAACCCGGATGCCGTCGTACTCCACCCAGAGCGAGGAGTCACCGATCGGGCCGTCGGTGGGGCTGATCAGCGCCTGGATCATCACCTTGAGGCCGCCGTCGAGCTCGTGCACCTCGTCCGACCTGGTCCGCAGGAAGCTGGTGAAGCCCAGCTCACGCAGCTCGTCCTCGAGCTGGCTGGTCGGGTACTCCGGGAGGAGGACGGTGGCCTTCTTGTTGATGAACCGCTTCAGGTGCTCCGCGTCGAAGTGGTCCCGGTGCAGGTGCGAGACGTACAGATAGTCGACGTCGCCGAGGGTCTCCCAATCAAGCTGGGAGTTGTCCGGGAACGGGAACCAGGAGGCGAAGTACGCCGGGTTCACCCACGGATCGCACAGAATGCTGCCCGCGGCCGTGTCGATCCGCATGCTCGCATGGCCGGTGCCCGTGATCCGCACTTGATCGCTCCTCTGCTTCGGGCCGTGGTGACCGCATCGCTTTTCTGACCGCATCGAAAGTACAGCCGGGTTGCCGGGTTCCGCCCATCGGCCCCGTGACAGACTGTGGATAACGCTCAGATCATCGACGAGGAGGACCGACGTGTCGGCGTTGGAGGAACACGAGGACGTCTACGCTCCGGACCAGCTGAAGCCGACCAACCGCCGGCGCGCCCAGCGGGGCGCGATCATCTCGGCAGTGGTCCTGCTGATGTTCTTCTGGGGCAACCAGGAGGGCAACACCGAGAAGGTGTGGCTCGTCGTGATCGCGGCCTTGCTGGTCGCCGCCGTGATCGGCGACATCGTGCTGCGCAAGGCCGGCCTGCGGCCGAACGACTGACCCGCGTGCACCACGAGTAGGGCCCGCCAGGAGCGGGCCCTACTCGTTTCGTCCTCTAGCGGCGGCCGCGCAGCAGGATGTCCTTCACCTCGCGCAGGGCCGCGTCCACCTCGGCCTCGAAGTAACCGTTCGGGACCAGGCCGAACTGCAGCATGTCCAGCTCGTTCTCGTTCACCGGCATGGGGCCGCGACCGGTCATCGCCTGCAGGATGCCCTCGAACAGCCGGTCCACCTGCATCGGGTCGTAACCGCTGCCGAAGCGGCGCGGCTGGAACGTGCGGCGCAGCTGGTCGACGCGGTACAGCTCGCCGCCCGGCTCGCCGATCGGCGGGCCCAGGTGCGACTGCTGCGGCTGACCGTAACCACCGGGCGGGCCGCTCATCGGGGCGCCCGGCATCGGCGAGCCCGGCATCCCGGCCGGCGGCTGCTGCTGCATCGGGTTGCCCATCGGCGCGGGCGGCATCGGCGGGCCGCCGTAACCGCCGCGCGGGTCCCGGTCAGGCATCCGGATCTCGGCGGTCATGTCGGCGCGGCCGTGCCGGCCCGGTTCGAACCCGTTGTACGTCGTCGGCTCGTCGTAGCCGCCCTGGTCGTAGCCCGGCGGGGGCTGCGGCGCGTTGCGCTGCGGGAGCTGCGGCTGGCCACCGTACGTCGTGGGCTCGTCGTAACGGCCGCCGCCATACGGGTCCGGCTGCGGCATCTGCGGGCGCTGCGGCGTCTGCGGCGGCATCATCCGGTCGTCCCGGATCGGGGCCGGGATCCGCTCGGTCTGCGCCATGCTCGGATTGCTCATCCCCTGATTGCCGAACTGCTGCTGGCCGGGGTTGCCGAACTGCGGGCCGGGCGGCTGCATGCCCGGCTGCGACGGGCCGGGCTGCTGCGGGCCGCCCATGCCCATGCCGGCGCCGGCCATCCCGTTGCGGGGCATGCCCCCCGGACCACCGGAGAGCGCCGGCGGGCCGCTGGGCTGGTTGATCGCGCCGGAGCGCTCGATCGAGCCACGGTCGATGGCGCCGGAACGGTCGGCCGACAGGCCACCGCGCATCGAGTCGCGCATCGAGTCGACCGGGCGGCCGCCGCGCTCCTCGAACTCGGCGAGCTGTCGCTCCACCCGGTCGAGGTGCAGGTCGACCTGCCACTCGTCGTAGCCGCCGAAACGCACCCGGAAGACGACGTCGTGCACCTCCTGGGCGGCGACCGGAGGGCCGACCTGCTCACCGGCGAGGGTCGCCTCGACCCGGTCCAGGAAGGCGTCGACCTCGTCGACCTTGTAGCCCCGGCGCAGTGCGCGCCGCCGGAAACGCTGTCCCTGACTCGTCACAACGTCTCCCACTCCGCTCGCTGGGACCTGAGCCCAGTCACTGTGCCACCTCCGCGTCGGCTGCGACGGCTCCCGCGCCTGCCTGCGTCAGCTCGCCCGCGGCCAGCTGGCCACAGGCACCGTCGATCTCGCGGCCCCGGGTGTCGCGGACCGTGGTCGCGACGCCGGCCTCCCGCAGCCGCCGGACGAACTCCCGCTCGACCGGTTTCGGGCTGGCATCCCACTTGCTGCCCGGGGTCGGGTTCAGCGGGATGAGATTCACATGGGCCAGCTTGCCGTGCAGTAGGCGGCCAAGCAGGTCGGCACGCCAGGGCTGATCGTTTACGTCCCTGATCAGGGCGTATTCGATGGAGACCCGACGGCCGGTCTGCGCCGCGTAGTCGAACGCGGCATCGAGCACCTCGGCCACCTTCCAACGCTGGTTGACGGGCACAAGCTCATCGCGCAGATCATCATCGGGGGCATGCAGTGACAACGCAAGAGTCACGGAGAGCTGTTCGGCGATCAACCGGCGCATTGCGGGCACCAAACCCACCGTGGACACCGTGATGTGCCGTTGTGAAAGCCCGAGGCCCTCCGGAGCGGGGGCGATGAGGCGCCGAACGGCCTCGATCACCCGCGGATAGTTGGCCAGGGGCTCACCCATCCCCATGAAGACCACCCGGGAGAGCCGCGGCGGTGAACCGGTCACCGCGCCGGAGGCGGCCACCCCGGCGAGGTAGACCACCTGATCGACGATTTCGGCGACCGAGAGGTTGCGGGTCAGGCCCTGTTGGCCGGTCGCGCAGAACGGGCAGGCCATCCCGCACCCCGCCTGGCTCGAAACGCAGGCGGTGATCCGGTCGGGGTAGCCCATCAGCACGCTCTCCACCAGCGCGCCGTCGTGCAGCCGCCACAGCGTCTTGCGGGTGGCCCCGTCGTCGCAGGCCTGCTCGCGGATCGGGGTCAGCAGCGTGGGCAGCAGCTCGGTGGTGAGCTTGTCGCGGGTGGCCGACGGCAGGTCGGTCATCTCCGCGGCGTCACGCACCAGGCGGCCGAAGTAGTGGGTGGAGAGCTGCTTGGCCCGGAAGGCCGGCTCGCCCAGGCCCGCCACGGCCGCCTTGCGCCCGGCGAGGTCCAGGTCGGCGAGGTGGCGCGGGGGCATGCTGGGACGGCGGCGGGTCGACACCGCGTCGGGCTGGTCGGGACTGATCGGGATGACCGGAAGAATCGTCATGGCGTATCCAGTCTCCCACGCTTCACCGGCAGGTCGGCCATGGCTAGTTCGGTGCGATGATCGCGAAGAGCAGGTAGGCGGTGGGAACCGCGAAGAGGATGGAGTCCAGCCGATCCATCAGACCGCCATGGCCGGGCAGCAGGTTGCTCATGTCCTTGACGCCGAGGTCGCGCTTGAGCATCGACTCGGCCAGGTCGCCGAGAACCGCGACCACCGAGATCACGGCGCCGAACAGCAGGCCGTAGTAGACCGGGATCTCCATCAGGAAGAACAGCAGGGCGCCACTGCCGATCGCGGCCGCGGTGACCGAGCCGGCGAAGCCCTCCCAGGACTTCTTCGGGCTGATCCGCGGGGCCATCGGGTGCTTGCCGAGGAATACGCCGGCGGCGTAACCGCCGGTGTCCGACAACACGACGGCGACCACCGTGGCGAGCACCCGCCACTGGCCGTCGTCCGGGCGCACCAGCATCGCGGCGAAGCTGAGCAGGAACGGCACGTACACCGAGATCAGGGTGATGGCGGTGAAGTCGCGGCGGACCGCCCGCGTGCCGTCGGCGAGACGCCAGAGCGCGGCCGCGCCGATCGTGGCGAGCAGGCCGAGGGTGAGCGCGTCGGCGCCTTCGTACCAGGCCAGGCCGGTCATCACCGCGGTGCCCGCGATCAGCGGGATGAGCGGCGGGCGGGCCCCGGTCACGGACAGGGCGCGGGCGGTCTCCCAGACGCCGACTCCGGCGGCCACCACCACCACGCCGAGCAGGGCCGGCGGCCAGACCAGCAGCGCGGCCAGCACGACCAGGCCCAGGCTGAGCCCGACCGCGATGGCGGCGGGCAGGTTGCGGCCGGCGCGGCTCTTGCCCTGCTCCGGGCTGCGGCCACGGCCGGCGCGGCGCCTGCCGGGGCCGCGCCGGGCCGGCTCGGAAGGCGGCGCCTGCTCGTCCGCGTGCCAGGCGCGGTTCGGGTACGCCGGCACGCTCGTGTCGTCGCCGGAGGTCTGCCCGGCACGCGGATCGAGGTAGGACATCAGACTTCGAGCAGCTCGGCTTCCTTGTGCTTGACCAGCTCGTCGATCACCGAGACGTAGCGGTGGGTGACGTCGTCGAGCTCCTTCTCGGCGCGACGGCCGTCGTCCTCACCGGTCTCGCCGTCCTTGACCAGCTTGTCGATCTGCTCCTTGGCCTTGCGGCGCACGTTGCGGATGGCCACCCGGCCCTCCTCCGCCTTGCCGCGCGCCACCTTGATCATCTCGCGGCGGCGCTCCTCGGTCATCTGCGGCAGGTGGATGCGCAGCTGGGTGCCCTCGTTGTTGGGGTTGACCCCGAGGTCCGAGTCACGGATGGCGCGCTCGATCGGGCCGAGCTGGCTGTTGTCGTACGGCTTGACGATGACCATGCGCGGCTCGGGGACGCCGACCGAGGCCATCTGGGTCACCGGCGTGGGCGCGCCGTAGTAGTCGACCAGGATCTTGGAGAACATCGCCGGAGTGGCCCGGCCGGTCCGGATGGCGGCGAACTCCTCCTTGGCGTGCTCGACCGCACTGTCCATCTTTTCTTCGGCCTCAAAGAGGGTTTCCTCGATCACCGGCTCTTCTCGCCTCCTTGCTGTCTTCGGTGGTGCGGGATGTGGGCACGTCAGTCGCGATGAGCGAGCTCACGCGGTGATCAGGGTGCCGATCTTCTCGCCGGCACACGCGCGCACGATCGTGTCGTCGCCGTCCGCGCCGAAGACCAGCATCGGCAGCTTGTTCTCCTCGCACAGGCTGAACGCGGCCTGGTCGGCCACCCGCAGCCCCCGCTGGAGGATCTCCTGGAAGGTGATGTTCTCCAGCTTGCGCGCGCCCGGGTCGATCCGGGGGTCCGCGGTGTACACCCCGTCGACGCCGTTCTTGCTCATCAGCACCATGTCGGCGTGGATCTCCAGCGCGCGCTGGGCGGTCACCGTGTCGGTGGAGAAGTACGGCATGCCCGCGCCGGCGCCGAAGATCACGACGCGGCCCTTCTCCAGGTGCCGGATCGCGCGGAGCGGAATGTACGGCTCGGCGACCTGGGCCATCGTGATGGCCGTCTGCACCCGGGTCTCGATGCCCTCCTTCTCCAGGAAGTCCTGGAGGGCCAGGCAGTTCATCACCGTGCCCAGCATGCCCATGTAGTCCGCGCGGTTCCGGTCCATGCCGCGTTTCTGCAGCTCGGCGCCGCGGAAGAAGTTGCCGCCACCGACCACCACGGCCACCTGGATGCCGCGCCGGTTCACCGTGGCGATCTGCCTGGCCAGCGCCTGGACGACGTCGGGGTCGACGCCGACCGCGCCGCCGCCGAACACCTCGCCGGACAGTTTCAGCACGACCCGGCGCGGCCGCATGGCCGGCGGGTTCTCGTCGACCGTGGCGGACTGCTCGGTCACCATCGTCATGAGACCCGCCTTCCCTTCGCTTTCTGCAGGAGACCCTATGCGACCGGGAGGCCGGACGCTCAATCGCGTTCCCGACCTCCCGTGCCAAGCGTTGTGGAGCCTTATTCCTGGCCGACCTCGAACCGGACGAACCGGGTGAGCTCGATGCCGGCCTCGCTGGCGACCTGCTTGACCGTCTTCTTGTTGTCGACGACGGAAGCCTGCTCCAGCAGGACGAAGTCCTTGAAGAAGGAGTTCACCCGGCCCTCGACGATCTTCGCGATCGCCTGCTCCGGCTTGCCCTCCTCGCGAGCGGTCTGCTCGGCGATCCGGCGCTCCGACTCGACGACCTCGGCCGGAACCTCGTCACGGGTCAGGTACTTCGGCCGCATCGCGGTGATCTGCATGCCGATGCCGCGGGCGTCCGAGTCGGCCGCCTCGTCGTCCTTGCCGGTGTACTGCACCAGGACGCCGACCTGCGGCGGCAGGTCCTGCGCCTTGCGGTGCAGGTAGACCGCGACGGTGCCGTCCAGGATCGTGAAGCGGTTCAGGACGATCTTCTCACCGATCTTGGCGGCGTAGTCCTGGACCAGGTCGGCGACGGTCTTGCCGTCCTCGATCGTGGCGGCCAGCAGAGCGGCGGCGTCGGCCAGCTGGTTCTGCTCGCCGAAGGTGACCAGGCGCTGACCCAGCTCGACGAAGTCGGGGGTCTTGGCGACGAAGTCGGTCTCGCAGTTCAGCTCGAGCAGGGCCTTGCCGGAGTGGCTGACGATGCCGTTGGCGGCGGTCCGGCCGGCCCGCTTGCCGACGTCCTTCGCGCCCTTGATCCGCAGGAACTCGACGGCCTTGTCGAAGTCGCCCTCGGACTCCTCGAGCGCCTTCTTGCAGTCCATCATGCCGGCACCGGTGAGGTCGCGGAGCTTCTTCACGTCCGCGGCGGTGTAGTTAGCCATGACTCTCTTCTCGATGTCAGTCGGGAGAACGGCCGCCGCCCGTCAACGACGGCGGCCGCAAGCACGTCGGTCGACTTACTCGGCCGGGGCGGCAGCGGGCGCCGCGGCGGCCGGCTCGGCGGCGGCCGGCTCGGCAGCCGCCGGCTCGGCAGCGGCCGGGGCGGCCTCGTCGGCCTTCTTCTCGCCACCCTCGTAGAGGTCCCGCTCCCACTCGGGCAGCGGCTCGCCGGCGGCGACGGCGCCCGCCTCGGGCTTCGCGTCGGCGTCACCGCGGTTGCGGCCGGAACGGGCGATCAGGCCCTCGGCGACGGCGCTGGCGATCACCTTGGTGAGCAGCTCCGCGGAGCGGATCGCGTCGTCGTTGCCCGGGATCGGGAAGTCGACCTCGTCCGGGTCGCAGTTGGTGTCGAGCACCGCGATGACCGGAATGTTGAGCTTCCGCGCCTCGTCGACCGCGATGTGCTCCTTCTTGGTGTCCACGACCCAGATCGCCGACGGGACCTTGGTCATGTCACGCAGACCACCGAGGGTCTTGGTGAGCTTCTCCTTCTCGCGGGAGAGCTGGAGGGTCTCCTTCTTGGTGTAGCCGGCGGCGGTGCCGCTCAGGTCACCCAGGGCCTCGAGCTCCTTCATCCGCTGAAGGCGCTTGTAAACGGTCTGGAAGTTGGTCAGCATGCCGCCGAGCCAACGGTGGTTCACGTACGGCTGGCCGACCCGCGTCGCCTGCTCGGCGATGGCCTCCTGGGCCTGCTTCTTGGTGCCGACGAAGAGGATGTGGCCACCCTCGGCGACGGTGTTCCGGACGAAGCTGTACGCCTTCTCGATGTAGTCGAGGGTCTGGCGCAGGTCGATGATGTAGATACCGTTGCGCTCGGTGAAGATGAAGCGCTTCATCTTCGGGTTCCAGCGACGGGTCTGGTGCCCGAAGTGGACACCGCTCTCCAGCAGCTGGCGCATGGTCACGACGGCCATGGTGGTGCTCCCTGATCTGCCCTGGTTGTCACGCCCACCGGCGGTGAGCGTCCTGGCGCCCGGTCGACGGCCACAGTCGGACCCGACGATCATCGGGACCAGGGAGGGCCGTCGCCGCCGGCCGACGCGCCAGGAACAGCGGGTCGGAACGGTCGGAGGGCGCGCGAGGTCGACCGCGTGGGCGGTCGCCAGGCACAAGCATACGCCAAGCCGTTTCCGGCTAAGCGACGGCCAAGCCCGCCGCCAACAGCAAGATCAAACCGATGGGGAGGTACGCCGCGGGCGGGCGCAGCCACGCGTCGCGGTCCGCCTTCGCGGCTCCGCCGGCTGCCGCGTGCACGCCGAAGCCGGTGAGCGCCAGACCCAGGGTGAGCAGCACCGCGGGAACGATGCCGCGGGCGGTGGGATCCGAGGCGAAGGTCACGCTCAGCAGCAGCCGCAGCGCCGGGAGGACCAGGACCGCCGTCCCGACCGCCACGACCACCGAGGAGAGCGGGCGGCGCCGGGCCGCGCCGCGCGGCTCCACCCTCACCGGCGGGACCAGGGTGGTCGCCTGGTCCGGCGGCTGTTGCGGGACCGGCGGCAGCGAGGGCGGCGGAATGGTCGGATATTCCGGGCCGCGGACCGGAATGCGGCCCGACTCGTACGGGGCGGTGGCGGGGCGCTGCTCGGGCAGGCGCACGGCGCCGGTGTCGTACGGCTGCTCGCGCCACGCGTGCGAACCGGAGACCTCGGGCTCGGCCGGGTATCGGGGTGGATCGGTGTACCGGCTCCCCGAGTACCAGCTGGGGCCGGACTCGTCGGCGTAACGATGCTCCACGAATTCGCACCGTAGGCGACCGGGGCCGATCACACCACAGGTAGGCACATATCACACCGCATCGGCGACCGTGCCGGAATCCACAATGACGCTCTGTCCACAGGCAGATCCACGGCGAGCGACCGACCCTGCCACCGTCCGGCGGCATGACGACTCAGCGACAGGCGATCGGGGCGTACGGCGAGCGACAGGCCGCCCGGTATCTGGAAGAGCGCGGGCTGGTGGTGCTGGCCCGCAACTGGCGGTGCGCCGACGGCGAGATCGACCTGATCCTGCGGGACGGCGACACCGTGGTGTTCTGCGAGGTCAAGACGCGGCGCACGGCGGCCTTCGGGCCACCCTCGGCCGCGGTCCACCGGCGCAAGGTGCACAAGCTGCGGCAGCTCGCGCTCCGCTGGCTGGCCGAGTCCGGCACGTCCTCGCCGCAGATCCGCTTCGACGTGGTGGAGGTGCTGCCGCAGCCGCGGGGCGCCGCCCGGGTCGCGCACATCCCGGCGGCGTTCTGATGAGCTACGCCCGGGTGCTCTGTGTCGGACTGATCGGGGTGGCCGGCCGCCTCGTCGAGGTGGAGGCGGACCTGTCCGTCGGCCTGCCCGCCGTGGTGCTGACCGGCCTGCCGGACACCGCGCTGCACGAGGCCCGCGACCGGGTGCGCGCGGCAGTGGTCAACAGCGGCTGCGCGTGGCCGAACCGGCGGATCACCGTCAACCTGCTGCCGGCCGCGCTGCCCAAGCACGGCAGCGGCTTCGATCTCGCCATCGCCGCGGCGCTGCTCACCGGGGCCGGTGAGCTGCCCCCCGGGCCGCTGGAGCGGGTTCTCCTGCTCGGCGAGCTCGGCCTGGACGGGGCGGTCCGCCCGGTGCGCGGCGTGCTGCCGATGGTCGCCGCGGCCGCGCGGGCCGGGATCACCCGGGTGATCGTGCCGCTGGCCAACGCCCGGGAGGCGACAGTGGTCCCCGGGGTGACCGTCCGCGCCGTGGACACGCTGCGCCGCCTCGCCGACTTCGTCCGCGGCGCCGACCGGCTGCTCGACCCGCCGCCGGAGTCCCCGCCGCCGGCCCGCGGCGGACCCGACCTGGCCGACGTGGCCGGGCAGCAGCTCGGACGGTACGCCGTGGAGATCGCCGCCGCCGGTGGCCACCATCTGGCGCTGCTCGGCCCGCCGGGCTCGGGCAAGACGATGCTGGCCGAGCGGCTACCGTCGATCCTGCCGTCGCTGAGCGACGAGGCGGCGCTGGAGGTGACGGCGCTGCAGTCGATCGCCGGGGTGCTCCCGCCGGACAGCGGGCTGATCCGGCGACCGCCGTATCAGGCGCCGCACCACAGTTCCAGCCTGGCGGCGCTGATCGGCGGGGGCAGCGGGCTGGCGCGGCCGGGCGCGCTCTCCCTGGCCCACCGGGGCGTGCTGTTCCTGGACGAGGCGCCGGAGATCGCCCGGGCGACCCTGCAGGCCCTGCGGCAGCCGCTGGAGAGCGGCCAGGTGGTGCTGGCCCGGGCCCGGGGCACGACCGAGTACCCGGCCCGGGTGCAACTGGTCCTCGCCGCGAATCCCTGCCCCTGCGCGACCACGGACCAGCGCTGCACCTGCAGCCCGCAGGTCCGGCGGCGCTACCTGGCCCGGCTCTCCGGGCCGCTGCTGGACCGCGTGGACATCAAGGTGGACCTGCTGCCGATGCGAGCCGCGCAACTGATGGCCGACGACCGGCCGGCCGAATCGTCGGAGGTGGTGGCCGCCCGGGTGCTGCGGGCCCGGACGGCGGCGTCGCAGCGATGGGGGCCGTGCGGGTGGGGGCTCAACGCCGAGGTGCCCGGACCCCAGCTCCGCCGGCCGCCGTGGCTGTTGCCGGCGAAGGACACCAGGGTGCTGCGGGAGGCACTGGACCGCGGGACGGTGTCGGCCCGGGGCTTCGACCGGGTGTTGCGCCTGGCCTGGACGATCGCGGATCTGGACGGACGCGATCGGCCCGGTGGCGGCGACGTGGCGGAGGCGCTGCAGCTACGAACCGGCGCCCCGGCCGCCTCCTGGACGCCGTCCGGGCCCACGCACTCCGCCGCCCCTGCCTCGTCCCCGGCGCGGTCGTGATGGGTGAGCCGGGAAGTCACGCCGATCGGATCGCCCGGGCCGCGCTCACCTGGCTGGCCGAGCCCGGCAACCGCGCGGTCTGGACGCTGGTCCAGCGGGCCGGAGCGCCGGCCACCCTGCACCGCCTGCTCGCCGGGGACATCCCGGACCGGTTCCTGCGCTCCACGGTCGCCGCGCGCTCCGCGGCCGGCGACGCCCGGCAGGTGGCGGAGACGGCGCTGCGCGAGGCGGGGCGGATCGGCGCCCGCCTGGTGGTGCCCGCGGACGACGAGTGGCCGGCCCGGGTGGACGCGCTGGCGCAGCTGGAAATCGACAGCGGCGGGCGGGTGAACCGGGACACCCGGCCGCCGCTCTGCTTCTGGGTGCGCGGCGAGCTGCCGCTGGGCTCGGCGTTGGACCGGTCGGTGGCGATCGTGGGGGCGCGGGCGTCCACCGGGTACGGCGACCACGTCACCCGCGAACTGGCGTACGGGCTGGCCGAGCGCGGCTGGACGGTGACCTCCGGCGGCGCGTTCGGGATCGACGCGGCGGCCCACCAGGGTGCGCTCGCCGCGGGCGGGAGGACCGTGTCGGTGCTGGCCTGCGGCGTGGACCGGCCGTACCCGGCGGGCAACTCGACGATGTTCGCGGGGATCGCCGAGCGGGGCCTGCTGATCAGCGAGTGGCCACCGGGCTCCGAGCCGTTCAAGCACCGCTTCCTGATCCGGAACCGGGTGATCGCGGCGGCCACCGCGGGCACCGTCATGGTCGAGGCCGCCGCCCGCAGCGGCGCTACCCAGACGATGAGTCGGGTGCTGGCGCTGGGCCGGCCCGCGATGGTCGTACCGGGGCCGGTGACCTCGGCGATGTCGGTGGGCTGCCACGAGGTGCTGCGCGCCCACCCACAGGCGCGGCTGGTCACCTCGGTCGCCGACGTGCTGGAGGAGGTCGGCCGGATCGGCGAGTACCTGGAGCCGGCGCCCCGCGGCGCCGAGCGGGCGCACGACCGGCTGGACGAGGAGTCCGCGCTGGTCCTGGAGGTGGTCCCGGGCCGCGGGGTGGCGACTCCGGAGGAGCTCGCGGCCCGGGCCCGGCTGGATCTGCGTACGGTGCTGCGCCGCCTGTCCCTGCTCGAGGCGGCCGGCCTGGTGGTACGGACCGAGGCCGGCGTCGCGCTGGCGCCCCGGGGCGGCTAGTCATGTGGACTCCACCACCCGATCGGGGGAAAGATCCGGCACGCCCGGCGGCCGGGAGAGCGCCGATCCGGACGTCCGATGTGGACTGCCGGCCCCGCGGCGAGGCCGTGCACCACCGCGTTCAGCGCGTGAACGCCGCGGAAACTTTCGTCCGCGTGCCGGACCTCCGGCGCCGCTGTCGCGCGGCAGCCGGGCGGCCCGGCCCCTTCGTCGCACGCGCGCCGTCCGGGACGGCGCGGCAGCGATCAGTCCTCGGATTCATCCAGGTCACGACGGTGGACCTTCATCCAGGCCTCGACGTCCTCGGTCAGCCACACCTTGCCCTGCGCCAGGTCGGCGACCGGCTTGGGAAAGTCCGCGCGGCTGGTGATCTGGTACGCCCGTTGGCGACTGACCCCGCCCAGGCGGATACGGATCTCGTGTGCGCCCATGAGGCGGATCGGCTTCACTCCCACATGATCGACCGTAGGCGCGGGACTATTAGGCATTCAGCATGTTGGCGGCAGACAGCTAGTCGTTCGTTCATTAGGATCGTCGCCATGACTAGATGTCGACCGTCAACCGGACAAGTCCCCCTATCCCCTAGTCACCGCCGGGATTGGCGGACCCTGTGGCGCCGTTGCCGATGCGGCCTGCCGGCCCCGTGCGTCGACCGGCTGGTGCCCGCGCCGGCCAAGCCGTACCCGCCACGGCCGGTCGCTCCGGGCCGCGGAGCAACACCCGCACATTCCGACAATGTGGTCGGAGAGCCGCAGAAACCCCGGCTGAGCGCGCCGCACACACAGCGCGAGCCCCTCGACGAGCGCAACAAGGAGGGGCCCGGCGCCGGTGGAGCACCTCGGATCTGCTCATCCCGGGCCGACGCCGGCGAGCACGGTGGACACCCGATCGAACGCGTTCCGGCGCCGCTACCGCGGCGCCGGCACCTGGAGGCGAACGTGGGCGGGGCCGGCAATCCGACGCCGGGACAACGGTTCCGCGCGTGCTGCAACGACCCGTTCAAGAACCATCTGCACCGGCGTCGCGGCCGCCGCTGAGCGCCACGGCGGACGGCACACAAGGAGGCAACGCACCGTTCAGGATGCCGTCGTACCGCGGGGTCGCGGGCCGGCGCCGCGGAGAAGTCCGCCGGCGTCGGCCGGGCCGCGGGCGGCGGCCCGCACCGGATCCGGGGGGAAACAACGTTGACCGTCGCACGAGAAGCCGAGCACCTGCATGACCGGCCGGGCTGGAACTGCCGCATCTGCGGCCGCCCCTGGCCGTGCGCCACGGCGAAGACCAATCTGCTGTACGAGTACCGCGCCTTTCCCTCACTGCTGCGGATCTACCTGTCCGCGCAGATGTACGACGCGATCGAGGACATGGTCACGGACGAGGGAATTCCGCTGAACCTGTACGAGCGGTTCCTCGCCTGGGCCTGGCACAAGCCGCCAACTCCGTGACCAACCCACCGCCCGCCGTCGCCACCCACCGCCGCGCAGGCCGCACCGCACGTGCCGCAGCGCGTCCGCCCACACGCGCCGCGCCCCAACCGGGCCACCACCCACACGCGCCGCGCCCCAACCGGGCCACCATCCGCGCGCGCCGCACCCCACTGGGCCGCCACCCGCGCGCCGCGCCACAACCGGGCCGCCACCCGGATCGGCGCTGCCGACGTGGCCGGAGTGGGGGTGGCCGGATCGAGTCGGTACGGCTGGGCTCCGCATGGCGAACGGGCGACGGTCGCGCCCAGCAGCCTTTCGGCCAGCCTGGCAAAACCGTCGCCCGCTCTTCCGTCCGGTCCGGCTGGGCCTTCCCGGTGCGGCATCCCCATCATAGTTATATTGGGCTGTAGGTACAACGTGACGGAACATCGTGGTCACGTAAAATAATCGCCATGATCGATCATTCGGCGGACCGGGCGGTCTTCCGTCAGCTGGCTGACCTGCTGCGGGATCGCATCAAGTCCGGTGAGTTGGGCCCCGGGGAGCCGTTGCCCAGTGAGCTTCGCCTCGCTCAGGACTATGGGATCAGCCGCACCACGGTGCGCCAGGCGATCGGGCAGCTGCGCACCGAGGGGCTCGTCACGGTCGACCGGCCACGCGGGACGTTCGTCCGAGTGCCCGAGCCTGTCCAGGTCATCCCGCTGGCCCGCGGCGAGCGCGCCGGCGCCCGGATGCCGACCGACGCGGAGCGCCGCAAGTACCGGCTCGGCGAAGGCGTCCCGGTCCTGGTCGTGACCACGCCGGACGGCACCGAGACGGTGCACCCCGCCGACCGCGTCCAGATCACCCGCCCCTGATCCCGGGACCAACGCTCCGCTCCCCCGCGCCGATCGGCGGCTTCTCCACACCACACGCGTCCCCGCCCGGGACAAGACCGACCCGGGCCCCCGCGCCGATCGGTGGCTTCCCCACACCACACGCGTCCTCGCCCGGGACAAGACCGACCCGGGCCGCCGCGATCCGGGCCTCACCGATGAGCACGCAGGGAATGGCAGCAGACAGGCGGACGTCGCGCGGGCCGGCGCAGGCGGCGGGACCGGACGGCGGGGCTGCCGGCTCGGTGCCGAACGGATTCGCTTCGGGTGGCGCGCCATGGACGGACCATAGGGGTGGGGTACGACAAGAAGCGGCACACTGAACACCGTGGACGCCTACCGACGACGGCCTCGGGCCAAGCGCGTGACCGATCTGCACCAGACGCTGCCTCCGGATCTGCGGGACGCGGTGGACCGGTTCGGGCATCACCTGGCGGTCGTCGAGGATCGATCCGCGCATACCGTGCGGGCCTACCTGGGCGACGTCGTCTCGCTGCTCGCGCACGCCGCCGGCCAGGGCTGCACGACCGTGGCCGACCTCGACATCACGGTGCTGCGCGGATGGCTGGCGGCCCGGCTGGGCGAGGGCGCCGCCCGCACCTCACAGGCGCGCCGCGCCGCCGCGGTCCGGACCTTCACCGGATGGGCGCACCGCATCGGCCTGGCACCCGCGGACGCCGGCGCCGGGTTGGCGAGCCCGCGCGCACACCGTGACCTCCCCCACGTCCTCCGCGCGGACCAGGCCGCCGCCCTGGTCACCGCCCCCGGAGCAAGACAGGCCACCGAGCCGGGGACCTCCCGGGCAGGACGAGCCGGCGAACCGGAGAACCGGCCCGCGGGCGAAGCCGGCAGGCCGGCGGACCCGCGGGTGAGCGAGGGCGGGCAGGTGGCAGGCGACGGCGGGCCAGAAGCCGGGCACGCGAGCGAAGACGCGGAGGAAGACCGGCACGGCGGACCGGCGGGCGGGGACGTCGTCGCGATCCGCGATCGGGCGGTGCTGGAGCTGCTCTACGCCACAGGCATCCGGGTCAGCGAACTCTGCGACCTCGACCAGTCCGACATCGATCACTCCCGGCAGGTGGTCCGGGTGTTCGGCAAGGGTGGCAAGGAACGCGCCGTCCCCTACGGCCATCCCGCCCGGGACGCCCTGGCCGCCTGGCTGAGGCTGGGCCGCCCGACGCTGACCGCCGCGAACAGCGCGACGCGCGCCAGCACCGCGGACGGCAAACGCGCGAGAGGCCACGTCCCGGAAGACGACGCGACGACAGCGGGCCGGAGGGGAGCCGCACCCGCGAACCGCGCGGGGAACGGCCCGAACAGCGGAAAACGCACCGGCAGGGGCGTCCGGGGCGACAGCGACGCGCTCTTCCTCGGCCTCAAGGGTGGCCGCCTGCAACCCACCGTGGTCCGCCGGATCGTCTCGGCCGCCGCCCGCGCCGCGAACCTCCCGCACGCCAAACCGCACGACCTACGCCACTCCGCCGCCACCCACCTGCTCGACGGCGGCGCGGACCTGCGCGCGGTCCAGGAGCTGCTCGGCCACAGCTCGCTGTCCAGCACCCAGATCTACACCCACGTCTCCACCGAGCGCCTACGTGCCGCCTTCGATCAGGCGCATCCACGAGCCTGAACACCGTACGATCGGAAACCATGAGCGCCGAAGATCCACCGCAGCCCATCCCCGGCGCCCGGCTCCTGTTCTCGCTGGATCCCGCGGTCTCCTATCTCAACCACGGGTCCTTCGGGGCGCTGCCGATCAGCGTGCAGCGGGCGCAGCAGCGACTGCGCGACGAGATGGACCTGAACCCGATGCGGTTCTTCGGCGCCGGCCTGCTCGACCGGATCAGCCACACCCGACGGCATCTGGCCGCCTTCCTCGGCGCCGACCCGGAGGGCAGCGCCCTCACCACGAACACCACCACGGCGGTCAGCCTGGTGCTGCAGTCCGCCGGCCTGGGCAGCGCCGACGAGGTGCTGCTCACCGACCACTCCTACGGCGCGGTCGCGATGGCGGCCCGGCGGGAGTGCCGGCGGACCGGGGCGACGGTGCGGACGGTGGCCGTGCCGCTCGGCGCCTCCAGCGCGGAGACCGTCTCGCGGGTGCGGACGGCGCTGCGCCCCGGGCGCACCCGGCTGCTCATCATCGACCAACTGACCTCGGCCACCGCCACCCTGATGCCGGTGAAGCAGATCGTCGCGGCGGCCCGCGCCCAAGGCATCCCGGTGCTCGTGGACGCCGCGCACGTGCCCGGCATGCTGCCGGTGGACGTGGACGACATCGGCGCCGACTTCTGGGCGGGCAACCTGCACAAGTGGGCGTGGGCGCCGCGCGGCACGTCCCTGCTGGTGGTGGCGAAGGAGTGGCGGCGGCGGATCGATCCGCTGGTCGTCTCCTGGGAGCACGACCGGGGCTTCCCGGCCTCCGTGGAATCGCACGGGACCGCCGACTACACACCGTGGCTGGCGGCTCCGGCCGGTGTCTTCGCGATGCGCACGCTCGGCTTGGACGCCATCCGGCGGCACAACGCGGCGCTCGTGGCCTACGGCCAGCGGGTGGTCGGAAGCGCCCTCGGCCTGGACCCGGCGGACCTGCCGGACCCGGGCGGACCCGGGGTCTCGATGCGGATCGTCCCGCTGCCGGCCGGGCTGGCCACGACCGTGCCCGAGGCGCACGCGCTGCGCCAGCACATCGCCGACAAGCTGGGCGTGGAGACCCAGATGACCGCCTGGGGCGGCCGTGGCCTGCTCCGGCTGAGCGCGCAGATCTACAACCGGCCGGAGGAGTACCACCACCTCGCCGACCGGCTGCCCGCACTGCTGAGCACCTGGCAGTGGTGACCGCCGGCCGGCGGTAGCGGAGCCCGCCGGCCGGACAGCCGGCAGCGGCGCCGGCCGGCCCGCGGCGGACGAGAGCGGCAGCAGCCGCACCCGGCCCAGCCCCAGCAGCGTGAGCGGATCGAGATAGTCCGCACCGCGGCGGGCACCCCAGTGCAGGCAGGCGGCCTCCGGACAGCCCGGGTGCCCGGCCGCCAGCACACCCAGCCGCTGCCCCGCGAGCACCGGATCCCCGGCCGCCACGGACGGGTCGACCGGCTCATAGGTGCTGCGCAGCCCGCCCGGGTGCGCGACGCTGACCACACCGCGCCCGGCCAGCAGCCGGGCCCAGACCACGGTGCCGGCCGCGATCGCCCGGACCGGCGTCCCCACCGCGCCGCCGAGGTCGACCCCGCGATGCCCGGCCAGCCACGGCGCCGGCGGCGCCTCGAACCGCCGCACCAGCCGTGGCGGCGTCAGCGGCCAGAGAACCGGAACCGGAAGCGGGCCCGGCGCCGGGGCCAGAAGCGCGGCCGGGACCGGAGTCGAACGCGGAGCCGGCAGCGCGGCCGGGACCGGGCCGCGAGCCGGAGAACGAAGCGCCGCCGGGACCGGACCCGGCACCGTGGCCAGAAGGAGCGCCAGAACGATGAACATGCCGGCGAGTCTGACCCCGCGTCAGCCGACCGGCGACCGGCCCTGTGGACAACCGGGCAGTGTGGAAAACCCCTCAGCCGCCGAACCCGGCGTCGTCCGGCAACGAGATGTCCGGCTTCTCCAGCTCCTCGACGTTCACATCCTTGAACGTCATCACCCGCACGTTCTTCACGAACCGGGCCGGACGATACATGTCCCAGACCCAGGCGTCGTGCATCTCGACCTCGAAGTACACCTCGCCGTCGGAGTTGCGCACGTGCAGGTCGACCTGGTTGGCCAGGTAGAACCGGCGCTCGGTCTCCACGACGTAGGAGAACTGGCGGACGATGTCGCGGTACTCCCGGTAGAGCTGCAGCTCCATCTCGGTCTCGTACTTCTCGAGATCCTCTGCGCTCATCGTGTCTCGCCCTCCATGGCCTCATCTTCCCCCACCGACGGCGACGGCTGAGGCTGCTCGCCCGACGCCACGCCGACGGTACCCTCAGCGGCCCCCGGAAGCAGCAGCGGCTCGGTAACGGAAACATCGAACAGCGCCTGCGCCGGGTCGGCTGGCCGCGACACCGGGCGGCGCGCCCGGGGCGGCACGTTCCGCCGGCCCGAGGCGGCGGCGACGTTCACATAAGAGAACCGGTGCTCGGCGCAGGGGCCGTGCCGCAGCAGCGCGGCACTGTGCTCGTCCGTTACATAACCCTTGTGTACGGCGAAACCGTATTCCGGGAACCTGTCGTGCAACTCCACCATCAGCCTGTCCCGGGTGACCTTGGCGAGCACGCTGGCCGCCGCGACGCAGGCCGCCACCCGGTCGCCCTTCCACACCGCCAGGCCCGGCACGCCCAGCCCGTCCACCGGGAAGCCGTCGGTCAGCACGTACTCCGGGCGGACGGCCAGCGAGGCGAGCGCGCGCCGCATCGCCGCCAGGTTGCAGACGTGCAGGCCGCGCGCGTCCACCTCGGCAGGCGGGACGGTCACCACCGACCAGGCCAGCGCGCGGGCCACCACCTCGTCGTAGACCCGCTCGCGCGCGGCTGCGGTGAGCAGCTTGGAGTCGGCCAGGCCGGGCACCTCGCCGCGCTTGCCGGCCGGCAGGATCGCCGCGGCCGCGACCAGCGGGCCGGCGCAGGCGCCGCGGCCCGCCTCGTCGGCGCCGGCCACATGCTCGAAGCCGCGCCGCTGCAACGCCTGCTCCAGCGCGTAGAGCCCGGCCTCGCGGCGGACGACGGTGCGGGGAGGGGCCAACATCAAGAATCCTTTTCCGGTACGCCGTGAGCTCGCCCAGGAGCACCGGCCGGCTCGGGGAGAGCGAGCCCGGACGCGCCGGCCTGCCCGGGAATCGCCGTCCCGGACGCGCCGGCGCTCTCGCGGGAAGCCGGCCCGGAGGAAGCGGCGCCGGCCACGGCGGCCTCCCCGGACACCTGGGAGCGCAACAGCTCAGCCAGATCGGCCGGATAGATCAACGCGTCGCTGGCCTCGAGCTCGGCCACCGACCACCACCGATGCCCGGTGATCGTGAGCCGCTCCTCCTCGTCCATCCCGGCCGTGTCGACGCGCCAGCCCGGCACCCGGAGCAAGAAGAAGTCCTGCGCCTGCCGGTAGTCCCGGCCGTCGAAGGAGAACTCGGTCTGCTCGTGCCGCACCGGCCCGCTCAGGTCCTCGGGCCGCACCCGGAGCCCGACCTCCTCGAACAGCTCACGGGCGGCCGCCTGCGCCGTGCTCTCGCCCGGCTCCAGCCCGCCGCCCGGGGTGAACCACCAGCGCAGCCCGGGCCGGGCCGGATCGCCGCCGTGCAACAGCAGCGCGCGCCCGGCCGAATCGACCAGGAGCACCCGGCCGGCACGCCGCTCGATGACGGGCAGGTTCGACTCGGTCATCGGTCAAGCCTATGCGCCCGTGCAGGATCTTCCGAACCGCCCTCTCACCGGCCGGCGGCATCCGGGACGTCGTCGTACGTGTCCGGCACTGTCAACCAGGTGGCCCGGCCGGCCGGCCAGAAGATGGTGAACGCCCGGCCGACCACCGAATCGATGGTGATCGTGGCGTCCTGCATTTTGCCCGCCTGGTCGGCGGCGGTGCTCTGCTCGTAGTGCTCCAGCGAGTCGCCGGAGGCCTCGCGGTGGTCGCCCATCACCCAGAGCCGCCCGGCCGG
This sequence comes from Actinoplanes siamensis, assembly GCF_016862395.1. GTDB lineage: Bacteria > Actinomycetota > Actinomycetes > Mycobacteriales > Micromonosporaceae > Actinoplanes > Actinoplanes siamensis. Next base: position 102,409 of record NZ_BOMW01000006.1, read on the forward strand.
CACGGTGATGTCGAACTTCTCGTCCGCCACCTGGTTCCGGTTGCCGTCGGCGTCGGTGTAGATGTACGGCTCGTCGAGCGAGTGCCCGTTGACCACCAGACGATTCTGGTTGTCGCAGCAGACCAGGTGGTCGCCGGGGGTGCCGATGACCCGCTTGATGAAGTCCTCGCCCTCGGCGCCGGACTGCCATTCGGTGGGCGCCTTGAAGACGACGATCTCGCCGCGCTTCGGATCCCGGAAGTCGTAGACGAGCTTGTTGACGAGCACCCGGTCCCACACGTTCAGCGTGTGCTCCATGGAGGGGGACGGGATGTAGAACGTCTGCAACACGAACGCGCGCACCAGGACGGCGACCAGAATCGCCACGCCCAGCAGAATGGGAAGCTCGCGCCAGAAGGACCCGCGGCGCTTTTCGGTCTGCTCGTCAATCACGCTCGGAGCCTACGTCGTCGAGTCACGAACGACATGCCGGAACGCGCGGACAGGGCGGCGGTCAACAGCACCGCGAGGAGGTTGCCGGCCACCTGGGGATCCTGTCGGGGCTGCGGTCCGGGGGGTCCGGCGGCGGCCGTCGGATGCTCCTCGGCGAACTGTTCCCAGACGTCCGGGACTTTGAGGCTGGTAAATCTGTCGCTGGGCCAGACGATCACGAAGGCGCGGCCGATCACGTTCTCGATCGGCACCGGACCCTGGCAGCGGGCGTCCTGGGACACCGCGCGGTGGTCACCCATCACGAACATCTGCCCGGCCGGCACGGTCACCTCGGCGAATTTCCGGCTGGTGCACTGACCGGCGATGACCGGCTGGCTGAGGTCGGAGTTGAACCCGTCGGCGATGTAACTCTCGTCGATGGGTACGCCGTTGACCGTGATCCGGCCCTGGTCGTCGCAGCAGGCAACCTTGTCACCCGGAAGGCCGATCACCCGTTTGATGAAGTCCCGCTCGCCGGGACGGCTGACCCCGACCAGGTCACCGATGGTGCGGCCGAGTTTGGAGACGAACGCGTTGCTGACCGGCTCGGTGACCTCGGGCGCCCAGTTGTCGGTGCCCCGGAACACCACGATCTCGCCGCGCAGCGGGTCCCGCATGTCGTAGACGACCTTGTTGACCAGCACGCGGTCCTTGAGCTCCAGGGTCTTCTGCATCGACCCGGAGGGGATGTAGAACGCCTGGACCAGGAACGTCCTGATGAGCACGGCCAGGCAGAACGCCACCACCAGGAGAAGCGGCAGCTCCTGCCACAGGGGCATCTCCTTGCGCCGCATCATCGAGCGCCGCCGGCTCGGACGATAGCCTTCCATCGGATCCACGCTTCGCATCTCCTGACGCCTGCCGACCGAACCGTCCCCGGATACAGCACTACCGCCCGAGTTTCCCGGCTAGGGGAAGTTACGAGCGGTAGGACTGGAATGGTTCATCATCCGGCACAGCCGTCAGCCTAGGCCCTCCTGGCTGTGCCGGATCTGAGAGACTCAGACGGTCTGCTTCTCCCGCAGCTCCTTGATCTTGGCCTTCTTGCCACGGAGCTCACGCAGGTAGTAGAGCTTGGCGCGACGCACGTCACCACGGGTGACAACCTCGACCTTGTCCAGTGCCGGGCTGTTGAGCGGGTAGGTCCGCTCGACGCCGACGCCGAAGCTGATCTTGCGGACCTTGAAGGTCTCCCGCAGGCCGGCGCCCTGGCGGGCGATCACAACGCCCTGGAAGACCTGGACACGGGAGCGGTTGCCCTCGACGACCCGGGCGTACACCTTGACGGTGTCACCGGCGCGGAAGTCGGGGAGGTCGGTGCGCTGCGACTGGGCGTCGAGCTCGTCCAGCGTGTTCATCGCTGCATCCTCGTAGAGCTAGAGCGCACCGGGAGTTCGGTACGCGAATGGGTACTTCTGACTCCCCACCACCTCGGAGAGTCCTCGCCCCGCCCCACGGCGTGGGATGGAGACGGCAACCTCCCTACTTTGCCACACCCGGTGGCGGGAGCTCCAATCCGGCCTCGGCCAGCGCCTTCCGATCCTTCTTGTCGAGGTTCTCCGGAGGATAGGCCGCGAAAAGGTCCGGCCGCCGGGCCGCGGTCCGCAACAGGCTCTCGGTACGCCGCCAGCGGGCGATCCGCCCGTGATCGCCCGACCGCAGCACGTCCGGCACCGCACGGTCCCGCCAGGAGGCCGGTTTCGTGTAGACCGGGGCCTCCAGCAGGCCCGCCGCGTGCGACTCCTCGGTCAGCGAGTCGGCGTTGCCCAGCACGCCGGGCAGCAGCCGGGTGATCGCCTCCATGATCACGAGTACCGCGACCTCGCCGCCGAACAGCACGTAGTCGCCGAGCGACACCTCGCGCACCGGCATCCGGTCCGCGGCGTCGTCGATCACCCGCTGGTCGATGCCCTCGTAGCGGCCGCACGCGAAGACCAGGTGCGGCAGCGCGGCCAGCTCGTACGCGTCGGCCTGGGTGAACGGCCTGCCGACCGGGGACGGGACGACCAGCGTCGCCTCCGGTGAGGTGACCGCGTCCAGGGCCTGCCCCCACGGCTCGGGGCGCATCACCATGCCGGGACCCCCGCCGTACGGGCTGTCGTCGACCGTGCGGTGCACGTCGTGGGTCCAGGTACGCAGATCGTGCACGGTCAGCGACAGCACACCTGTCGTCCGCGCCTTGCCGATCAGCGACAGGTCCAGCGGGGTGAAGTAATCCGGGAAGATCGTGACGACGTCGACGCGCACTACAGGTCCAGCAGTCCCTCGGGAAGATCCACCACGATGCGACCGGCACGCAGGTCCACGGTCGGCACGATGGCGGTCACGAAGGGGATCAGGGCCGTCCCGCCGCCGGATTTCGCCAGCACGATGAGATCCGAGGCCGGGGCGTGCTCGATCCGCTGCACGGTGCCGTAGGAGAGACCGTCCGCCGACTCCACCCGCAGGCCGATCAGCTGATGGTCGTGGAACTCGTCCGGATCCGCGGGCGGCGTCAGCTCGGTGCTGTCCACCTGCAGGAGCACGCCGCGCATCGCCTCGGCGAGATTGCGATCGTAGATGCCCTCGAAAAGCGCGATCCCGCGGCCGTGATGCCAGCGGATCTGCTCCAGGGTGAGTTGTTTCGGGACCTCGAAACGAACCTCCGAGGGGGACGCGGCCGCCGGGCCGGCGCTCACCCGGCGGTCCCGGGGGACCTCCGTGGTGAACACCGACCCGACGGTGAAGCGTTCCTCGGGCTCGTCTGTCCGCACGACCACCGAGACCTCGCCCCGGATGCCGTGCGGTTTACCGATCTGGCCGACGACGAGCAGCATCGATCAGTACGCGTCGACGATGTCGACGCGGATGCCGCGCCCACCGATCGACCCGATCACCTGACGCAACGCCTTGGCCGTCCGCCCGCCGCGCCCGATGACCGTTCCCAGGTCCTCCGGGTGCACGCGAACCTCGAGCCGCTTGCCGCGGCGCGAGTCGACCAGGCGAACCCGGACGTCGTCCGGGTTGTCGACGATGCCCTTGACGAGGTGCTCCAGCGCCGGCCGGAGCGCCCCGTCAGCTCGCGTCGGCGCCGGCACCGGCCGGGTCCTCTGCCGTCTCGGCCACGGCCTCGCGGTTCGGCTCCGCCGGGTCGGCCGGCTTGGTGTCGGCCGGGCGGGCCTCGGCGACCTCCGGGGCGGCGGCCTTCTTGCCGGACTTGCCGGTGGTGGCCGGCTTGGTGTCGGCGAGACCGGCGGCGGCCTTGGCCTCCGCCTCGTACACCTCGGTCTTGTTCTGCTTGCTCGGCGCGACCAGCAGCGGCGCCGGAGCCGGCAGGCCCTTGAACTTCTGCCAGTCGCCGGTCTTCTCCAGGATGCGGAGAACGGGCTCGCTCGGCTGGGCGCCGACCGACAGCCAGTACTGCACCCGGTCGGACTTGACCTCGATCACCGAGGGGTGTTCCTTCGGCTGGTAGATGCCGATGTACTCGATGGCGCGGCCGTCGCGCTTGGTGCGCGAGTCGGCGACGACGATGCGGTACTGCGGGTTGCGGATCTTGCCCATCCGCAGGAGCCGGATCTTAACGGCCACGGTTTATTCGCTCCTGATGACTGCGTGGGTGAGCCGGTCGGAACCCACGTGGGGATGCGGGACCGATGCCTCGTGGACTGGCAGCGTGGTGAGGGGTTAGAGGGCGCCTCACGACATGCCGGATACCAACAAGTCATTCTGCCAGACGGGAGGCGCGACTTCCCAACCGGGTGTCAACGAACCCCGGGACGATCCCATCCGGCCGGAATCTCCGCCGGAACCGGCCAGGACGGATCCGGCCGGAAGTCCGTCCAGGTCCCGTCGAAGGGGAACTCGCCGGCCTCGATCTGCTTGATCACCCGGCGACCCTCGGCCCGGACCCCCTCCGGATCGGGCACCCAGTAGTGCTCGGGCAGGGCGAGCCGCTCGGCGAACTCGTCCTCGTCCTTCCACCGCCAGACGCGATCCGGCGTGGCCACCACGTCCAGGTCCTGGTCCATCACGTCGACCCCGGCGACGTCGCCGTCGTCCCAGCGGATCGCGTGCTCCTCCAGGTTGACGTACCAGTTGGCGAAGTCGCCCCCGGAAGTGCGGAAGAACCAGACGGAGTGGTCGGCGCCGGGCGGGAAGAACTTCAGGACACCCGGGCCCCGCCAGGTCGACCGGACCAGCTGGTGCGGCGACACCGACCACTCGGCGAACGACATGTCGCGCGTCCCACGGCCGTCCAGCCCCACCTCTATGATCACCGGCGACCCCTGCGCCAGCCAGAGCAGCAGCCCACGGTCGTCGTCCGAGATCACCCGGCAGGGCCGGACGTTGACCAGCCGGTCCCCGGAGAAGTTCCGGTACAGGACCAGCCGGCCCACCGGGAATCGCACGGTCAGTAGGACCGGCCGAGGTAGGCGATCAGGCCCGGCTCCTCGTCCGACTCCGGCATCGTGCCGTCCTCGCGGGTCAGGCAGCGGACCGTGACGGCCTTGCCGTTGGCCTCCTTCTCGCCGGCCTCGCCGACCGCCGACCACGGCACCCGCGCCCAGCCGGTCTGCGCCGCCTCGATCGCCTCCTCCAGCGTCTTCACCTCGACGGTGCGCTCCACCCGGAACGCCAGCGCGTCGTCGTAGAGCCGCTGCTGGTCGGCCTTGAGCGCGGCGACCACCGCGGTGGCCACCTCGCCGAGCGCGATCGGCGACTTCGACCCGTCCACCCGGCGGGCCACCACGGCGTTCCCGTTGGCCAGGTCACGCGGGCCGACCTCGACGCGGATCGGGATGCCCTGCAGTTCGGCGTCCACCGCCCGGCGGCCGAACGGGATGTCGCTGCGGTCGTCGAGCCGCACCCGTACACCCGCGGTCTTCAGATCGTCGCGGAGCCGCGCAGCGGCCTCCGCGACCCCCTCGCCCGCCTTGACCACCATGATCTGCACCTGGATGGGCGCCAGCCGCGGCGGCAGCCGCAGGCCGTTGTCGTCGCCGTGCACCATGATCAGGCCGCCGAGCATCCGGGTCGAGGTGCCCCACGACGTGGTCCAGGCGTGCTCGACGGTGCGCTCGGCCGACGAGTACGTGATGTCGAACGCCTTCGCGAAGTTCTGCCCGAGCTCGTGCGAGGTGCCCATCTGCAGCGCCTTGCCGTCGCCCATCATCGCCTCGACGGTCATCGTGTTGGTCGCGCCGGCGAACCGCTCGCCCCTGGTCTTGCGGCCGGGCACCACCGGGATGGCCAGCATCTCCTCCATGAACGCCTGGTAGACGTGCTTGTGGATCTCGCGGGCGTGGTCCCGGGCGTCCTGCTCGGTGGCGTGCGCGGTGTGCCCCTCCTGCCAGAGGAACTCGGTGGTGCGCAGGAAGGTGCGCGGGCGCAGCTCCCAGCGGACCACGTTGGCCCACTGGTTGAGCAGCAGCGGCAGATCCCGGTACGAGTCGACCCACTTGGCCATGAACTCGCCGATCACCGTCTCGCTGGTCGGCCGGACCACCAGCGGCTCGGCGAGCTCCTTGCCGCCGGCGTGGGTGACCACTGCCAGCTCCGGCGAGAAGCCCTCCACGTGGTCGGCCTCACGGCGCAGGTAGTTCTCCGGGATGAACAGCGGGAAGTACGCGTTCTGGACGCCCTGCTCCTTGATCCGGGCATCCATGTCGGCCTGCATGCGCTCCCAGATCGCGTAACCGACCGGCCGGATCACCATCGTGCCGCGCACCGGGCCGTTGTCGGCGAGCTGCGCCTTGGCGATGAGGTCCTGGTACCAGCGGGGGAAGTCCTCCGCACGGGGAGTGAGCACGCGAGCCATGAGCAAGCATCGTAGTCGTGGGCCGGGCGCAACGAGCCGGGTGGGCATCCCGTGTTCACCTCCTAGCGGACGACGGCGCCCCGCAGCACGATCCGGCGGGGCGCCCGCACCACCCGCAGGTCCACCCGCGGATCGGCGTCGTAGACCACCAGGTCGGCCAGCCCGCCCTCGACCAGGCCGGGGAATCCGAGCCACTCCCGCGCCCGCCAGGACGCCGCGGCCAGCACGTCGGCCGCCGGGATGCCGGCCTCGTGCAGGTAGAGCATCTCCTCGGCGGCCAGCCCGTGCCGGATCCCGCCGCCCGCGTCGGTGCCCACGTAGATCGGGACGCCGGCCTCGTGTGCGGCGCGCACCACCTCGGGGAAGTTGTCCCGCAGGGCGATCATGTGGTCGGCGTAGCCGGCGAACCTGGCCCGCGCCTGGTCCGCGATCTTCCCGAACGTGCGAATGTTGATCATCGTGGGCACCAGGGCGGTCCCCCGCCGGGCCATCTCGTCGATCAGCTCCAGCGACAGGCCGGTGCCGTGCTCCACCGAGTCCACGCCGGCCCGCACCATGATCTCCACGCCCTCCTCGGAGAACGTGTGCACCGCGGCCCGCGCGCCGGCCGCGTGGGCCGCCTGCACCGCCGCCGCCATGGTCGCCGCGTCCCAGCTCGGGGCGAGGTCGCCGGCCTCCCGGTCGATCCAGTCGCCGACCAGCTTCACCCAGCCGGTGCCGGCCTCGGCCTGCGCGGTCACCGCGGCGGCGACCTCCTCGGCGGCCACCTCCACACCGATGTCCCGCAGGTAGCGGCGCGGGGCCGCGACGTGCCGCCCGGCGCGGGCCAGCCGGGGCACCCCCGGTTCGTCGTCCAATTCGGGATAGGGGTACGGCGAACCGGCGTCCCGCAACGCCAGCACGCCCGCGTCCCGGTCGATGTGCGCCAGCTCGCGGGCCTGGTCCAGGCTCTCGATCGGCTTCGCGCCGTACGCGATCCCGAGGTGGCAGTGCGCGTCGACCAGCCCCGGCACGATCCACCCGCCGTCGCTGATCGTCTCGGCCTCGGTCACCGGCTCGAACGTCACCCGGTCGCCGACCAGCCAGATGTCCCGGACCTCGCCGTCCGGCAGCACAGTTCCACGCACATGCAACGCCATGCCCACAGTCCTACCGGATCAGCGTGCCGGTCGCGGCACCGGATCGCCCGCGGGTCACTCGTCGCCGGGTCGGCGTCGCCCCGGCCAGACCCGCCCCGCCCGCCGCTCGTCGCCGGGTCGCCGCCGCCCCGGGCCGCACCGGTCCCGCCCGCCGTTCTCTGGGCCCGTCGCCGACGCGCGCCGTACCCGCCCCTCCCTGCCGGCCGTCGCGGTTGCCAGACGGCTGAGCTGGCTCGCCAGGCGGCCTCCGCTTCGGGTCCAGCCCCGGCCGCCGCTCACTCCGACCAGCTGGCACTCATCGTCCTTTCCGGAGCCCGATAGCCACCACCAGCCCCGGCCGACGGCGCTCGGCCGGGGCTCACAGTCCCAGAACGGACCGATGACAACAAGCAGCCCCGGCCGAGGGTGGTCGGCCGGGGCTGGTGGTCGTTCACCGGGTCAGCGGTCCTTGTCCTTGGGCTTCTGCAGCTTGTTGAAGTCCAGCTTCGGCAGCTTGAAGCCGGGCGGCATCCCGCCGCCGGCCAGCGCGTTCGGGTCCAGGCCGGCGGGGAGCTGCGGCATTCCGCCGGGGAACCCGGCCGGCATCCCGCCGCCCGTACGCGGGCGGTTGTTCTTGCCCTTGCGCTTGTTCTTCGAGCTCTTCGTGGCGCTCCGGCGACCGCCCGGCAGGCCCATCATGCCGCTCATCTGCTTCATCATCTTCTGCGCGTCGGCGAAGCGGTTGAGCAGCTGGTTCACCTCCATCACGGTGACCCCGGAGCCGTTGGCGATGCGCAGCCGGCGGGACGCGTTGATGATCTTCGGCTCGGTGCGCTCCTTCGGCGTCATCGAACGGATGATCGCGGTGACCCGGTCGAAGTGGCTGTCGTCCAGCTCGGCCAGCTGATCCTTCATCTGGCCCATGCCGGGCATCATGCCGAGGATGTTCGCGATCGGGCCCATCCGCCGGACCGCGATCAGCTGGTCCAGGAAGTCCTCCAGCGTGAACTGCTCGCCACCGAGCAGCTTGCTGGTCATCTTCTCCTTCTGGTCCTCGTCGAAGGCCTGCTCGGCCTGCTCGATGAGGGTCAGCACGTCACCCATCCCGAGGATCCGGCTGGCCATCCGGTCGGGGTGGAAGACGTCGAAGTCCTCCAGCTTCTCACCGGTGGACGCGAAGAGGATGGGCTGGCCGGTGACGTGCCGGACGGAGAGCGCGGCGCCACCGCGGGCGTCACCGTCCAGCTTGGACAACACGACGCCGGTGACGCCGACGCCGTCCCGGAAGGCCTCGGCGGTCTGCACCGCGTCCTGGCCGACCATGGCGTCGATGACGAAGATGACCTCGTCGGGGCGCACCGCGTCGCGGATGTCCCGGGCCTGCTGCATCATCTCCTCGTCGATGCCGAGCCGGCCGGCGGTGTCGACGATGACGATGTCCTTGGCGGTGCGCCTGGCGACGTCGATCGAGTCCTTGGCGACCTTGACCGGATCGCCGACGCCGCTGCCCGGCTCCGGCGCGTAGACGTCGACGCCGGCCCGGCCGCCGACCACCTGCAGCTGGTTGACCGCGTTCGGGCGCTGCAGGTCGGCGGCGACCAGCAGCGGCTGGTGACCCTGCCCCTTGAGCCAGCGCGACAACTTGCCGGCCAGCGTCGTCTTGCCGGCGCCCTGCAGGCCGGCCAGCATGATCACGGTGGGCGGCTGCTTGGCGAAGACCAAGCGCCGCCCCTCACCACCGAGCGTGTTGATCAGCTCTTCGTGGACAATCTTGATGATCTGCTGGGCCGGGTTCAGCGCCTGGGAGACCTCGGCGCCGCGCGCCCGCTCCTTGAGGCTGGCGATGAACGCCTTGACCACCGGCAACGCCACGTCGGCCTCGAGCAGCGCGAGACGGATCTCACGCGCGGTGGCGTCGATGTCGGCATCGGTGAGCCGGCCCTTGCCGCGGAGCTTGGTGAAGATCCCGGACAGGCGGTCACTCAGGGTGTCAAACACGGTGCGACTTCCCGTTGGTCGGTGGAGATGGCGTCGTCCGCAAGCCTATCCGGAGCGGCCGAACCTCACCTGTTCCGCATCCGGTACGTCTTCGCCGCCGCCTCGATCCGCCGCTGGGTACGGGTCCCCGGGGCGATCTCCCGCTTGATCCTCCCGTAGAGCCAGAGCCCGCCGCCGACCAGCGCCGCGGCCAGCACGAGGTAGAAGAAGGCGCCGAACACGGCGTGGACCACCCAGCTCACCACGACGACGCCACCGATAACCGCCAGCAGGAACATCACTGCCTTGCCCATCTGGGACCCTCCCGGTCTCGACTCCCTACCACCATGCCGCGCCCGCGCAACGCCCGCATCGGCCGAGCCCCTGAGACGTTCCCCTAAGGGGTGGGACTTCCCGGATCACCCACCAGCCGCCCGACAATGGCATATACCGCATTAAACGGTATAGACCGCAACTTCACTCTCGACCGTCGCGTTAAGGCACGCGTGGTGCGGCGAAAGGACGACGGCGTGACCCTGCGGCGGATTCTGCTGCTGACGCCCTGGCCGATCCGGCGGCGGGTCTTCCAGGCCGCGCAGCGCCGGCTCCTGCCCCGGATGACTCCGGAACGGCGGCTGCGGGTGGCCCGCCGGCTGATGCCGCTCGGCCCGGCCCGGCCGGACCGGCCCGCGACGACCGGCCGGGTGATCCGGGTCCGCGACCCGCACGGCCCGCTCAGGGCCCGGGTGGTCACCCGGGCCGACCCGGTCCAGGCGCGCCGCGCCAATCTGGACCGGGTCGCCCAGGCTCTGGACTCGGCAGGCGTCGACTGGTTCCGGATTCCCGGCCGACGGCCCACGAGCACCGCCGTCGCCGTACCGGAAAGCGATCGGGACCTGGTGCTGCGCGTGCTGGCCGGGCTCGCCGGGCGGGACCACGGCATGCTGCGCCGCGGTGGCCCGCAGGGCCGCGTGGCGGCGGTCTGCTGGCCGGTCACCGACCCCGGCGGCAACCTCGTCCTCGGCCCGGACCACGCCTGCGAGGTGGAGTTCTGGCGGGCCGAGAGGACGCACCTGGTCGCGCCGCGCCGCAACCCGGTGGCGGACCGGATCCCGGCCGGCGACCCGGTGGTGAGCGCCGCCGAGCCGGCCTTCGGCGCGTTCTGCGCGCCGGACGACGTCACCGCCTACCGCACCCGGCGCACCTTCACCACTGTCGATCCGGACCGCGTCGAGTTCCCGGTCGACGTCGTCTACACCTGGGTGGACGGCGCCGATCCGGCCTGGCAGCGGCGCAAGGCCCGGGCGCTGGCGGACAACCCGTGGGTCGGCGGGACGCACCGGCAGGCCGCCAACGACGCGCGCTGGACCAGCCGGGACGAGCTGCGCTACTCGATGCGCGCGCTGCACTGCTTCGCCCCCTGGGTACGTCACGTCTACCTGGTCACCGACGACCAGGTGCCGTCCTGGCTGGACCTCGGTCACCCGCGCCTGACCGTGATCGGTCACCGGGAGATCTTCGGCGACACCGGCGCCCTGCCCACCTTCAACTCGCAGGCGATCGAGTCCCGCCTGCACCGGATCCCCGGGCTGGCCGAGCACTTCCTGTACCTCAACGACGACGTGATCCTGGGCCGGCCGGTCACCCCGGACCTGTTCTTCACGGCCGGCGGGCTGATCAAGTTCTTCCCGTCGCCGGCGCTGGTCGACCCGGCGCCGCGCGGCCCCGGCGACCGGCCGGCCGACTCGGCGGCGAAGAACAACCGGCGGCTGATCCTGGAGACCTTCGGCCGGGTGCCGAGCCGCAAGATGATGCACACCCCGCACCCGTCCCGGCGCAGCGTGCTCGCCGAGATCGAGTCGCGGTTCGCCGAGCCGGTCCGGAGCACCGCCGGCCACCAGTTCCGGCACCCGGACGACGTGTCGCTGCTCTCCTCGCTGCAGCAGTACTACGCCTACCTGACCGGCCGGGCCACCCCCGGCCGGATCCGGCACCGGTACGCCGACCTGGCCGACCCGGGGACCGCGCTGAAGCTGGCCGGGCTGCTGCGCTCGCGCGACGCGGACGCGTTCTGCCTCAACGACGTGGAGAGCCGGGACGCCGCGGTGGCCGAGCAGCGGGCGCTGCTCGGCGACTTCCTGCCGGCGTACCTGCCCTTCCCGTCGCCCTTCGAACTGTGCGAGCCACGGGCCGGCACCGTGCCCGCCCCCCAGCCCCGGCGGCCCGTCCGCACCGTCGCGCTCCCCCCGGTCGCGTGATCACACCCAACACGACAAGGAGATTCCCTTGAGCTACGACGTGGTCATCCTCGGCCTGGGGTACGTCGGCCTGCCCCTGGCACAACAAGCGATCCGGGCGGGCCTGTCGGTGCTCGGTTTCGACGTCGACGACACGGTGGTCGGGTCGCTGGCCGCCGGCCGCTCGCACGTGGACGACCTGAGCGACGCCGACGTCGCCGCGATGGTCGCGGGCGGGTTCCGGCCGACAGGTGACGAGACCGAGATCGCACAGGCCCGCACCGCGGTGATCTGCGTACCCACCCCGCTCGCCGAGGGCGACGGCCCGGACCTGCGGGCGGTCACCGGCGCGACCGGCTCGGTGGGCCGCAACCTGCGGCCCGGCATGCTGGTGGTGCTGGAGTCGACGACCTACCCGGGCACCACCGACGACGTGGTCCGGCCGCTGCTCGAACAGCTCTCCGGGCTGACCGCGGGCATCGACTTCCACCTGGCGTTCTCGCCGGAGCGGATCGACCCGGGCAACGCCGTCTACGGCGCGCACAACACCCCGAAGGTGGTCGGCGGGTACACCCCGGCGTGCACCTCCGCGGCGACCGCCTTCTACGGACGGTTCGTCGAGACGGTGGTCCGGGCCCGCGGCACCCGCGAGGCGGAGACCGCGAAGCTGCTCGAGAACACCTACCGGCACGTCAACATCGCGCTGGTCAACGAGATGGCCCGGTTCTGCCACGAACTGGACATCGACCTCTGGGACGTGATCAACGCGGCGTCCACCAAGCCGTTCGGCTTCCAGGCGTTCTACCCGGGCCCGGGTGTGGGCGGGCACTGCATCCCGATCGACCCGAACTACCTGAGCCACAACGTCCGCAGCAAGCTCGGCTACCCGTTCCGCTTCGTCGAGCTGGCCCAGGAGATCAACGCGACCATGCCGGCCTACGTGGCGCGGCGCGCGCAGAACCTGCTGAACGCCGACGGCCAGGCGGTCCGCGGCGCGACGATCCTGCTGCTCGGCATCACCTACAAGGCCAACATCGCGGACCAGCGCGAGTCGCCGGCCACCCCGCTCGCCCGCCAGCTGACCGCGCTGGGCGCCACTGTCGCCTACCACGACCCGCACGTGCGCACCTGGGAGGTCGGCGGCGTCCCGGTCTCCCGCACCGAGGACCTGGAGGGCGCGGTCGCCTCGGCCGACCTGGTGGTCCTGGTCCAGAACCACCGCGAGTACGACGTGGACCACCTGGCCCGGCTGGCCAAGCGCTTCTTCGACACCCGGGGCGTCGCCAGGGCCGAGGAGGCGCACCGCCTCTGATCCTTCCGCACTTCGGCCCGGTCCAGCTCCGCTGTGGTCCGGGCCACTTCGTCGGCTCCGGTACGGCCGACGCCTCCCCGGCCGGAGCGATCGTCTCCCCCGGCGTCGGGGGTCAGGCGCTCGGCGTGAACTGCCGGGGCAGCGGCCGCATCAGCGCGAGGACCGCGTCGGCATAACGCCCGTGATGACGACGCCGGGCGAAGTCGCGGCCCCGGGCGCTCTGCGCGGACCAGCGAGCCGGGTTCCGGTGCAGCCGGCGCAACGTCTGGTGCAGGTCCTCAGGGGTGCAGTAGACGGCCGCCGGCCCGTATTCCGGCTCCCGGTCCGGCGGCAGCAGCAGCACACAGCCGGAGGCGAGCGGGGCCAGCAACTCGCCCGGTGCATCGGCGCCGCCCAGATAGAAGTCGAGCTGGTGGAGGAACGCCCGCGGGGAGACGTCCGGCTCCTGGTAGATCAGCCAGCGCAGCGGCGGGCGGCCGCCGAACGCGAGCCGGGCCTCGGCGGTCCGGTCCAGGATCCGTACGTCGAATTCCACCGAGTCCCGCAGCACCCCGCGCAGCGAACGCAACCCCTCGGGGTCGTCGGCCGTGCATCGGCCGAGGATCGGCCGGTCCGCCGACGGCTCCCCGCGAGCCGCCCGCCACCGGCGCGGGTCCACGGTGTGCGGAAGCGGCGCGAAGGCCGGCTCGGCCCCGAACAACCGCCGTGCCGCGCCGGCGCAGGCCTCCGCCGCGGCGGTCCAGGCGGCGTCCTCCCCGATCACCACGCGGTCCGCGCGGACGCCGCTGGGCAGGCCGGAGGTGAAGGCCAGCGGCGCCGGGCCACGCACCACGAGCAGGCCGGCGCGCACCGGGTCGGCGAGCATCACCTGCTCCACCGCGCCCACGTTGATCATCCGCTGGAGGTCCGGGTCCAGGTTGCGGGCGGCCGCGCCGAGCACCGGCAGGTGCAGCACCGCCATCGTGACGTCCCGGTCGAGCAGCGCGCGGACCGGCCCGGCACTCTCCGGCGCGGTGAAGTCCCCGGCCACGACCAGGTCGAACCGGGACGTGTACGCGGTGACCGCGGACAGCCGGCGGGGCGCGGCGAAGACCCGCGAGGACGGGTTCCGCGGGCGGAACGCGGGCTCCCGGCCGGCGGCGACCCGGCCGTGCCAGGCCTGGAACGCGGAGAGGTACGCGTGCCGGGCCGGGTGCATCCAGCCGGGCGCCATGTCCGCGCTGGACAGCGACCCGCCGGAGAGCCGGATCAGCGCAAGGGTCTCGCCGCCCAGGTGCGGCACGGCGGGACGGCCGAACACCGCGCGGGCACGTTCCACGTACTCCGCGTCGGCGCCCTTGCGGATCGGGTCCAGGTAGCCGAGCCGTTCCAGGACCGGCGCGCGACGCAGCATCAGCGACGACAGGTTGTACGACCGGTGCCGCGGATATCCGGGCCGGGTCACCACCAGGTCCCCGGTGACCCGCATTCCCGCCGACGTGGTGGCCACCACCGACTCGTCCGCGAGCAGCGGCGCCACCTGCCGTTCCAGCCGCAGCGGGTGGGACCAGTCGTCGGAGTCCTGGAAGGTCACGAACTCCCCGGTCGCGGCGTCCAGGCCGGCGTTGCGCGCCCGGTAGGTGCCGCCGTTGACGGGCAGCCGCAGCACCCGGATCCGCGGGTCCAGCCCGGCCGCCTCGTCCAGCACCGCGGTCTGCGCCGAGCCGTCGTCCACGATCAGGATCTCCTGGTTCACCCAGCTCTGCGCGAGCAGCGAGCGGATGGTGACCAGCAGCGCCGGGCCGGGCCGGTAGGTGGTGACGATCGACGTGATGGTGCGGTCGTCCGCGCACGGGGCGGCCCGGCCGGAGACGATCCGGTCGAAGCGTGGCTCCGGCCCCTCGGCCAGCGTCAGTCCGGGCGCCGGCAGCAGCCGGTTGAACAGCGGAAGCCACTCGGCCGGCTCGGCCAGGTCCACGGCGAGCGCCTCCCGGACCGGCCGGGGCACCCTCGGGTAGCGGCCGAGCAGGTCGGCGGCCCGGCCCACGGGGAAGGCCAGCTGGGCGTGCAGGCCCTGGTGGACCGGGGCGACAGCGCCCGGCCCGTGGGTGCGCAGCAGCGCGTCGAGCAGGGCCAGGCCGTCCGCCCGGTCCTCCGGTTCCAGGTCCTGGCCGGCGATCGCGCGGGCCAGTTCCCCGATCCCCCACGGGTCCGTGCCGTGCGGCAGCGCCCGGCCGGCACGGGCCGCGGCGAGCAGGCCGTCCAGGTCGGCGACGCCCGCCGCGTACGCGAGAAGTGTCCTCGCCTGCGCCGAGCGGGCCTGTAGCGCGGCCGTCGCCGGGCCGTCCGGACCGGCCTTGCGCAGGGTCCGCAGATGCCGTTCGAGCAGGACGGATCCGTACGCGCCCGGGGTGATGTGCGTCCGCATGGTCTGCCCAACGCCCCGCCCCGCCCCGGCGTGACGTGACCGCCGGCCGGGTCGTTGCAACCGGAGGAAAAAAACCGAGGAACGGGAGTACGTGATCTTGACCGTCCACGACGTGGCGATCCTCTCGGACTTCCGGTACCCGGGCGGCAACTCGGCGGCCATCGCGGCCGAGGTGCGGGCCCAGGCCGGGGCCGGCCTGCGCACGGCCCTGGTGCACGTGCCGTCCCCGCACAACCGGGACGGGCTGCCGTTCAGCCCGCGGATCGCCGAGCTGATCCGGGACGGGCTGGCCGAGCTGGCCACGCCGGACGGCGTCACGCACGCCCGGCTGCTGGTGATCCGCCAGCCGCGGATCTTCACCGAGGACCTGGCCGTGGTGCCGCGGGTGCGCGCCGGCCACACCGTCATGGTGCTCAACCAGGCGCCCGGCGACGCCGGGAACCCGACCCGCTACTACGACTTCGACGAGGTCCGGGACCGCGTCGAGGTGTACTTCGGCCCGGCCGTCGAGTGGGCGCCGATCAGCCCGCAGATCCGCGGCCGGCTGCCAGGGCTGGCCGCGGACGACTGGCACGAGATCATCGACGTGGCGCAGTGGCAGGCCGGCGACCGGACGAGGGGCGAGGTGCCGGTCATCGGCCGGCACGGGCGAGCCGACCCGGTGAAGTGGCCGCGCACCGCCGACGACCTGCTGCAGGCCTACCCGGACCGGCCCGACCTGCGGGTCCGGGTGCTGGGCGGCGGCGAGATCGCCATCCGCCTGCTCGGCCGGCGCCCGGCGAACTGGGACGTGGTCCCGTTCGGCGCCGAGCAGCCGGCCGACTTCCTGCGGACCATCGACTTCTTCGTCTACTTCCACGACCCGGACCTGGTGGAGGCGTTCGGCCGGACGATCCTGGAGGCGATGGCCGCCGGAGTGCCGGCGATCATCGGCGAGCACTTCCGGCCGATCTTCGGCGACGCCGCGCTCTACACGACGCCGGCCGGGGTGGAGCCGCTGGTCCGCGACCTGTGGGCGGACCCCGAGCGGTACCGGCGGGTGGCCGGCCGGGCCCGGGACTTCGTGGCGGGCCGGTACGGCGTCGCGTCGCACCTGGCGCGCCTCGCCGAACGCGGCGCCGGCGCCCGTCCGGCCGCGCACTCCGCCCCGGCGTCCGCCCGGCACGGCGTCTCCCCGGCCCGGCCCCGCCCGGTGCTGATGCTCAGTGACAACGGCGCCGGTCTGGGGCACCTGTCCCGGCTGATGGCGATCGGCCGCCGGCTGCCGGAGCGGCACCCCGCGGTGATCGCCACCCAGTCGTACGGCGCCTCGGTCGCCCGCCGGGAGGGCTTCCTCACCGAGTACCTGCCGTCCCGGACCGTCCTCGGGATGGCCAGGCAGCGCTGGTCGGGCTTCCTGCGGTCGCGCCTGGAACACCTGGTCGACCTGCACCGCCCGGCGGTCGTCGCGGTGGACAGCGTCCCGCACGACGGCATCGTGGCGGCCGCGGCGGCCCGCCCGGACGTCACCTGGGTCTGGGTGCGCCGGCCGATGTGGCGGCGCGGCACCGGCGCCGAGTGGATCGCCAAACGCGCCGCGTTCGACGGCATCCTGGAGCCCGGCGAGTTCGCCGCGGACGCCGACGAGGGACCGACCGTGCCGGACCGGGCCGGGGTGCACACGGTCCAGCCGATCCTCCTGCTGGACCGCGCCGACCTGGCCGCACCGGGCGCGGCGCGGGCCGCGCTCGGGCTGGACGCGGACCGCCCGGCGGCGCTGCTGCAGCTCGGCGCCGGGAACATCAACGACATCGCGTCGCCGGTCGGCCGGATCGCGGAGCACCTGCGCGAGGCCGGCTTCCAGGTGCTGCTCGCCGAGTCGATGATCGCCACCGAGCCGATGCCGGCGGCGCCCGGGGCCCGGGTGGTCAAGCTGTACCCGATCAGCCGATATCTGCGCGGTCTGGACCTGGTGATCAGCGCGTCCGGTTACAACTCGTTCCATGAGCTGCTCGCCTTCGGGGTGCCGGCGGTGTTCGTGCCGAACCGGGCCACCTCGCTGGACGACCAGGTGGCCCGGGCCCGGTTCGCCGCGGCGGCCGGGGCGGCGCTGTGCGTGGAGGACCCGGAGAGCGGCGAGCTGGACCGGGTGCTGGCCGAGGCGGTCCGGCCGGAGGTACGGGAGCGGCTCGCCCGGCGGTGCGCGGAGATCGACCTCGGCAACGGGGCGGAGGCCGCGGCACGGTGGCTCGCCGGGCTGGCGGCGGAGAACGTACGAAGCGGAGCGTGAGCAGATGTCCGACCTGTCGACTGAGCCGGAGCTGGAGAAGCTGCGGTGGGAGATCGCGGCGCTGGCCGGGCGGCTGCGTTCGGCGCAGCTGGAGCGCGACTCCTGGCGGGCCCGCTGCGAACGGCTCACCGAGCAGCGCGACCGGGAGCGGGAGAAGGCCCGCAAGTTGCGCGGCAGCGGGTCGTACCGGCTGGGCCGGGCGATCGTGTCGCTGGCCCGGGACCCGTTCCGCACGTCGCCGCGCCTGGTCCGGGGCCTCGCCCGGCGACTGCGGCCGCGGGCGGGCGGGGTTCCGGCCGTACCCGGGCAATCGTCTTCGACACCGTCCGCGAAGCGGCGGCCCGCCCACCTGTACGTGGCCATCGGCCTGGACCACGACGCGCTGCGCGGCCTGCTGGTGACGATCGGTCAGCGGTTGCTGGTCACCCCGGACCACCGGCCGGTGGTGCTCACCGACGACCCGGCGTTCTCCCTGCTGCGCAAGCTCGGGGTGCTGATGGAGTACCTGCCGGACCGGGCCACCTGGGAGCGGCACCGGCCGGACCGGGCCTGGGACGATCTGCTCGCCGAGCGGCTGGCGCGGCTCTGCCGGGACCACGACACCGAGCGCACCGTGGTGGTGGACCGGCTGCACCCGCCGACCCTCGCCGAGCTGCTCTGCTGAGCTCACCGGCTGTGCTTACCGGCTTCGCCTTCGGCTCGCGGGCATTGCGCCCTTCGGGGCCGATGTCGAGAGGTCCGAAAACGACCACGCTTCGCTAGTCGTTTTCGGACCTCTCGACATCGGCGGGCGCAATGCGATCTCAGCGGATCCAGGAGAGTGCCTGCTCCAGTAGCGGGGCGATGGTTTGGGCGTACGTGGTGGTCAGGTGGTTCGAGTCGCGGTAGACCAGGACGTTGCCGATCACGGGCGGGCAGAAGTCGGTGCAGAGCCACGGGACCGGGTCGATCACGGCGACGCCGGTGACGGTGGCGAGGATCGCGCGCTGGGCCGGGCCGCGCAAGGCCGCCGACGCGCTGCTCCCGCAACGGTTGACGCGCTTCAGGCGGGCCTGCCGGGCGACGCAGACCGGCACCCGCTCACCCATGTACGGCGTATCCGCGATGATCGCGACCCGCGCGCCCATCCGGGTGAACGTGCCGGCCGTCCGCTGCCAGGCCGCCTGCCACTGGGCGCTCTCGTCGGTCCCGGTGTCCACCGGCCGGTAGTTGAAGCTCGATCCGAGCACGACCAGGGACGGCCGGAGCGTACGGATCCGGGCCACCGCCGACTCGTGGAACCGGGCGCACTCGGTGTACTCCCGCTTCAACCCGTCGTGCCACAGCCGCAGGTCGGCCGCCGAGCAGGAGGACTTGCTCAGCGAGACCAGCCGCCAGCGGTGCCGGACGGCGATCTGTTCCAGCGCGGGGAACCACTGCGCGGCATGCGAGTCGCCGTAGAGCACCACGGTCGTGGCCGAGCGCGGGTCGCCGTAGACGCAGCCGTCCGGGGCGACCGTGGCCGGCGCCTCCACGTGACACCGGTCCGCCCAGACGCGCGCCTTGTCCGCGTTCACCCGGGCCAGCGACGGGGTCAGGTTCGCCGGCAACTGCCGGGTGGCGCGGCTGGCCCGGACCGTGCGGGTGATCACCGCGTACGGGTCGGCGGCGTGCGCCGCCTCGGCCCGCAGGTCCCGGATCGCCGCGCCGGCCGGCACCGGGTGCGGCAGCAGGGCGACGGCGACCGCGACGGCGGCCACCGCCCCGGACAGTCCGGCGCCCAGCCCGAGCGCCCCGGCCGGGCGGACCCGCAGGCCCGGGTGCCGCCGCAGCGGGTTCTCCACCAGGTGATAGGTCGCCCAGGCCAGTCCCAGCGCGGCGGCCGAGAGCAGCAGGGACAGCGGCAGCGACGGGTCGGCGCCGAGCGCGGCCGGAGCGATCAGCAGGATCGGCCAGTGCCACAGGTACCACCCGTAGGAGAGCCGCCCGATCACCTGCAGCGGCCGGGCCGCCAGCGGCCGGCAATCACCGGCCAGGACGGCCGCGGCGCCGGCCACCGGCAGAAGGGCGTAGCAGCCGGGGTACGACGTGGACCCGTCGAACCACAGCGCCGCCGCCAGGATCGCGACGAGACCGGCGCCGCCCAGGATCCTGCTCCGGAACCGCAGCCCGGACACCGCCAGAAGCGCTCCGGCGCCGAGCTCCCAGGCCCGCGCGTGCGGGCCGAAATACGCCCACGGCGCCGACCGGGCGGTCTCCAGCACCCCTGCCGTGAACGAGGCCAGCACCACGGCCACCAGCAGCGGCCCGCGCCTGCGCAACAGCAGCAACAGCGGCCAGAACAGGTAGAACTGCTCCTCCACGGCGAGCGACCAGAAATGCTGGAACGGGGACGGCGGCGCGTCGGCGTTCAGGTAGTCCGTGCCGATGGCCGCGAACCGCAGGTTGGCGACGTATCCGGCGGCCGACGTCGCGTCCCGGGACAGCTCACCGAGCCGGATCGCGGGCAGCCAGAGACGGGCCGCCAGCAGCGTCGTGACCAGCACCACCGTCGCGGCCGGCAGCAGCCGCAGAACCCGCCGGGCGTAGAACCGGCGGATCGAGAACGGCTCGCGCAGCAGCAGCGACGTGATCAGGTAACCGGAGATCACGAAGAAGACGTCCACGCCCACGTAGCCGCCCGCGGCGAACGGCACCCCGGCGTGGGCCAGCACGACCAGGAGCACCGCGACCGCCCGGAGGCCCTCGACGTCGGAACGGAAGTTCGGCGGGGGGTTCGCGCTCACCGCCCTTCAACGCGCGGCCCCGGCCACAGGTGTCGGGGTGTCGCAACCTCGCTCCGGCGGTCTCGTTGCGCTTCGTGTGACAGCCGAGACGTTGACCACCGGCATACCGCCGGACGCGAGGCCCATGGATCCCCCGGCCGATCGGCGGCCCTGGCCGCCGGTGTGGCGGGGCATCCTGCTGCGGTCCGCCCTGGTCCCGGTGATCGTGCTGTCCCCGCTGGTCGCCCTGCAGCCCGGCGCCGACCACCGGTTCAACGTCTACGCCAACGGCGCCCGCTACCTGCACCGCCCGTGGGAGCTGTTCGGCGCGGCGATCGCCTCCGTCCCGCAGTACCTGAGCCTGGGCAACTTCCGGCCGCTGGGCCGGATGGTCGAGTGGACGCTGGACACCGCCACGTTCGCGCTCACCGACCTGTTGGGACTGCCTGCCAACATCTCGCTGCGGCTGGTCTCGTTCCTCAGCGCGGTGCTGCTCACGCTGGCCACCGTGGTGCTGGCGGAGTGCGTGGTGAGCCGCGGCCGCCCGTTCGCCGGGCCGCCCTCGCTGATCGCCGCGGTGCTGCCGTTCGCGGTCGGCGGGAGTTTCGTGGCGGCCGGCCGGACCAGCACCACTGTCCTGTTCGGCGGCCTCTACTTCCTCACCTCCGCGCTGGTGCTGTTGGTCGCCGCGGCCGCCGCCCGGACCGTGGGACGGATCCGTCCGGGCGCCCGGCCGGGCTGGCCGGCCGTGCTGCTCGGTGCGGTGCTGGCCGCGTTCAACGAGATGGCCTGGCTGGCGCTGCCGCTGGCGGCGCTCGTCGTGCTGATCCGCGGCCGGGTGGTCCTGGCGCTGTCCTGGCGGGAGACGGCGCGCGGCGCCGGGGCCCGCTTCACCGGGCTGCTCTGGGCCGGGTTCCTGCCGGTCGCGATCCCGGTCCGGATGATCATCGCGCGCAGGTGCGCGGCCGGGACCTGCTACTCCGGCTCCGACGTCGCGCCGTCCGGAGCCCTGGCCGCACTGCCCAACCGGCTCACCTCGTGGCTGCCGCCGCTGATGTGGCAGCGGGCGGGCGAGGGGCCGTACGGGCACACGCTCGGCCCCGCCCTGCTGATCGCCCTGGTCGCGCTGCTCCTGCTGGTCCGCCGGTTCTGGCGGGACCTGCCACGGTGTGATTCCCCGGACCGCCGCCAGGCCGGCGCGCTCGCCCTGGCCGGGCTGGCCGTGCTGGTGCCGGCCGCCACGATGGGCGCCCTCAACGAGCAGATGCAGCGGCTCGCGGCGGCCGGCTGGTGGGGGCTGGGCTGGCGGGACAGCGCGCTGGCCGGGGCCGGTGGCGCGCTGCTCACGGTCGCGCTGCTGACCGCGGTGTTCGCGCGCGGTCAGCGCAGCGGGCGTACGCACCGGCGCGGCATCCTCGCCGGCGTGCTGGTGCTGGCGGCCGCCGCGGCGGTCGGCGCCGCGGCGAACCGGGACTACCGCGCGTCGATCGCCTCGGAGCGGCCCGCGTACGTGCACGACCGGATCGCCCAGGAGATCGTCGACTTCGACCGTTCCGCGTCCGGCAACGCCCGCCGCTGCACGCTGCGCGCACAGTTCCGGGCCGCCCTGCCGCGGGAGCATCGTACCGACTACCCGCCCGAGTTGCGCCGCTTCGACCAGGCCGTCGACCAGGCCACCGTCCGGCTCGCCGGCCGGCGCTTCTGCACCGGGGGGCCGTCGTGATCTCGGTGGTGGCGCCGGTCTACAACGAGGGCCCGGGCGTCGAGCGCTTCGCCGAGCGGATGGCCGAGGTGCTGGACGGCCACGACTACGAGCTGATCCTGATCGACGACGGCTCGGCCGACGACTCGTGGAGCCGGATCGCGTCGCTCGCGCTGCTCGACCCGCGGGTCCGCGGCCTACGGCTGTCGCGCAACTTCGGCAAGGAGGCGGCGCTGCTGGCCGGCCTGGAACAGGCGGCCGGCGACGCCACCGTGGTGATCGACGCGGACCTGCAGCACCCGCCGTCCGCGATCCCCGAGATGATCCGCCGGTGGCGGGCCGGCGCGCAGGTGGTCGAGGCGGTCAAGCGCAACCGCACCGGCCAGTCGCTGAGCAGCCGCCTGGGCGCCCGCGTCTTCAACCGCGCGTTCACCCGCCTCACCCAGGTCGACCTGGTCGACGCCACAGACTTCCGGCTGCTCGCCCGGCCGGCGCTGGAGGCGCTGCTGCGGATGCCCGAGCACTCGTCGTTCTTCCGCGGCACCAGCAGCTGGATCGGCTTCACCCGGGAGACCGTCGAGGTGGACATCGAGCACCGCGAGGGGGGCGCGTCCCGGTGGACCGCGCGGGCCCTGTTCCGCCTGGCGGTCAACGGCCTGACGTCGTTCACCTCGGCCCCGCTGCACCTGGTGACGCTGGTCGGCCTCACGTTCGCGGCGTTCTCGGTGGTGCTCGGCGTCCAGACGCTGGTCCGCTGGGTGCAGGGCCACTCGGTGGCCGGCTTCCCCACGGTCATCCTGCTGCTGCTGGTGACCGGCACGTTCGTGCTGCTCGGCCTGGGGGTGATCGGCGAGTACCTGGCCCGCATCCACGAGGAGGTCCGCGGCCGCCCGCGCTACCTGATCCGCGAACGGGCCGGCGGCACGCTACCGTCGCCGGGTGTCCCCGAGCAGTGGGTCGAACATGCCGACCAGCACTGAGCCCCGCACGCCCGCCCCGCTGCCCGGCCATTCCCGGGTGACCCGCCTGATCCGGTACGCCCTGAGCGGCGGGGCCAGCGCGCTCACCCACTTCGGGATCGGGATGGCCGGCGTCCACCTGCTCGGGCTGCGCCCGGTGGTCGCGTCCACCACCGGCTTCGTCGCCAGCATCGCGGTCTCCTACGCCCTGCAGCGCAACTGGGTCTTCCGCTCCAGCAGCGGCCACGTGCTGGCCGGATCGAGGTTCCTGACGGTGACCGCGGTCGCCTTCACGATCAACACAGTGGTGCTCTGGGTGGGGACCGAGCTGCTCGACGCCGCGTACCCGGTGGTCCAGCCGGTTGCCCTGACCCTGATCCCGCTGGTCAACTACGTCCTGAACTCCCGTTGGACCTTCAGGAGCTGAGAATCCCCGCTCGGTACGGGTTACGCCGGCCCGACCGCGGCCGCGTGTCCCCTGGCGGCGAGCTGACCGGCGCCCGGCCCGCCCGGCGACCGCCGGCCGCGGCACCCGCCGGCCGTGGCGGTCCGACCCGGGACAGGCGGTGCGGAGGGGCCAGCCGTGCGACGCGGGCGGAGGGCGGCAACCGATCGGTGACTTGCGGGCTCCCGGATGGCGATCAAAGCGGGCGGACCACGGGCCGAAGGGAACGGTGAACCTGGCGGCAAGCCAGGCGCCGAACTCCGAAAGGGTCCATCTTGCGCTCGCTGGTCCGCCGCCTCGCCGTCGTTTCCGCTCTCGTCCCCGCCGCCGCCTTCGGCATCTCGCTGGCCGCCGGCCCGGCCGAGGCCGCCGCCGCGTCCGAGACGACGATGCAGGCCGACATCGTGAAGCTGACCAACGCGGAGCGCACCGCCCACGGCTGCGCCGCCCTGAAGGTCGACAACCGGCTGATCGCCGCGGCCCGCGGGCACAGCGCCTACATGGCGCAGACCGGCTCGTTCAGCCACACCGGCAGGGGCGGCTCGAACTTCGTCGCCCGGGAGAGGGCCGCCGGCTACCAGAAGCCGTCCGCGGAGAACATCGCCTGGGGCTACCGCAGCGGCAAGGACGTCGTCTCCGCGTGGATGAAGAGCCCGGGCCACCGCACCAACATCCTGAACTGCAAGTCCAAGACCGTCGGCGTCGGCGTGGTCTACAGCCGTGGCGGCGCCCCCTACGTCACCCAGGATTTCGGTTACTGACGTTTCCGAGTGACCGGAGGCAGCGCCCCCGCCGATCCCCCTGCGGCGGGGGCGCTTTCCGTTGCCGGGTTCCCGGGCCTGACGAACGACAGCACGGCGTGCCGGCCCAGCATCTCGCCCTCGCGGGTCAGGCCGTCGACGCCCGCCAGCCAACGCTCGATCGCGGCCTGCTCGTCCTTGCGGTTGGCGTCGTCGAAGACGATCGTCGCGCGGTCCGCGAGACGTGTTCCGGCGACCGGCAGCGCCGGGTGGCGGCTGTCCGGCCCGACCGCCGCCGGTGGCCCGTCGACCAGTAGGAAGTCGACGCCGTCCAGATCTTCCAGGACGGCCGGGTCGTACCACGAGTAGGTGCGGTCGCCGAGCTCCACCGGAGTCAGCGGGGCGTCGCGCACCTCGGCGACAGCGGTCAGCCCGTGCGCCCGCAGCGCGGCACGGGTCCGGTTCGCGTACCCCGGATCGTGGTCGAGCGAGACCAACCGGCCGCCGACCTGCTCCAGCACGTAGCCGAGCCAGACCGTGGACGTGCCGCTGCCCAGTTCGAGCACCAGCCGCGGCCGGCGTGAGCGCACCAGGAACAGCAGCTCCAGCAGGTCTGTCGGGTTGAGCGCGTAGTCGCCCGAGGATGGCATCGGCGCGCGCGGCGTGAAGCCCTGGAACAGCTGGACCGTCGCCTCCAGCTCACGGGGGACGGCGCACCGCAGGTCCCGTACGCCCCGGTCGGCGATCCGCTGCACCCGGGCGATCGCGTCGAGCAGCTCGCGGTGCCGGTCCTCGGTGTCGAGCCGTTGCCGTTCCACGGCGGAGACCACCCGGCGCTGGGTCTGGTCCAGCACCACCCGCAGGTCACGGATCTCCCGCCGGTCGGCGCGCATCCCGAGCAGCCGCAGGTTGACCCGCAGCACGCCGGCCACGGCCAGCGCGAGCAGCAGCGCGAGCAGACAGAGCGCGACCTGCGGCGAGCCGTGGACCGCCGCGGCGGTGACACCGGCGACCAGCAGCGAGGTGATCGCCACCGCGCCGACGGTGAGCGGGCCGAGCTCCCGTGCCCGGCCGGCCAGCTTGCCCAGAACCATGTACTGCCACCTCCCGAACCGGCGTGCGCGCGGCCGCGGGGCGACCACACCATCCCCTAACGGCACAACTCACCCAGCGTTACGGCGAACCGATCCGGGTCGTGAGCCTTCCGCAGCGCCGTCAGGTCCTGGCGCCGCCGCTCCGCCACGAGCGCCGGATCGGCCTGGTAGCGCCGCATCGCCTCGGCGGCCTCATCGGGCGCCAGCACGATGCAGCCCATCGCCGTGGCGTCCAGCACCGACCGCCGCGACGCGGACAGGTCCAGGTAGAAGTCGAGCTGCCCGAGGAATTCCAGCGGCGCCACCTCCGCGGCCCGGTAGACCAGCCGGTCGGCGGGCTGCCGGGGCAGGCGCACCCCGTCGGCGAGGCGGAGCCGCACGTCGGCGCCGGTGAGCCCGCGCAGTTGCCGGCGGTCGGTCACCTCGGCGCCGACGACGGGAATCGCCGGGATCGGGGCGCGGCGCGACACCGAGGGTCCGGCAACGGCCACCATGGGAAGGTCGAAATCGGTCAGCGGCAGATCGGGGAACAGCGCCCGGATCTCCGCCGACTGCGGGCACCAGAGCGGCGGCACGCCGAAGACACCGGCGTCCACCACGCCCTGCGGCGCCTCGTCGAGAAGAACCAGCACGGTACGGGGGGAGATCCGCACCCGCTCACCCGGCGGATACCGGAGCACCGCGGCCTGCCGCACGAGCAGCACCCCGCACCGGACCGGATCGGTCAGCGCCACCTGCCCCAGCCTCCCGGCGTTGACCAGGTCCTGCGCCGTGTGGTGCACCGGCAGCCGCTTGCGTGCCGGCCGCCGCCAGTCCTCCAGGTGCAGGATCGCGACCCGCAGACCCCGCCGGAGCAGCGCCTCGATCTCGGCGAGCGCGGACCGCTGGGTCTCCTCGTGGAACCGCCAGTCGGCGGCGACGAGCACGTCGTACAGCTCCGTCGGTTGCTGATCCGAAGCGGACCGCAACAGATGAGTGGGCGCCGGGAACGGCCGGTCCGCGCCGTCCCGCGGCCGGAAGGCCGCCACCTCGCCGGCCGCGATCCGGCGATGCCAGGCGACGTACCCGGAGCGGTAGACGGCCCGCGCCGGGTGGATCCAGTACGGCCGGATCTCGGCCCGCGACAGTGATCCGCCGGAGAGCCGGATCAGCGCCAGGTGCGTCGGCAGGTGCCGGACCGCCCGGGCGCCGAACGCCGCGGCGATCCGCTCGATGTACTCGGAGTCGCCGCCCTTGCGGACCACGTCGAGGTAACCGACCGTCTCCAGCACCGCCTCCCGGCGGAACATCAGCGCGGACGGGTTGAGCTTGCCGCCGCGCCGCCCGAGCCGGACCAGCAGCAGGTCCTCGGTGACCCGGCGCCCGTCCGAGGTGGACGCCACCACCGCGGGGTCGGTCAGCAGCGGCATGACCTGCAGTTCCAGCCGGC
This sequence comes from Actinoplanes siamensis, assembly GCF_016862395.1. GTDB lineage: Bacteria > Actinomycetota > Actinomycetes > Mycobacteriales > Micromonosporaceae > Actinoplanes > Actinoplanes siamensis. The sequence goes on from NZ_BOMW01000006.1 coordinate 129,113, forward strand.
GCGGATGCGACCAGTCGTCCGAATCCTGAAAGGTCACGAAGTCACCGGTGGCGGCGTCGAGTCCGGCGTTGCGGGCCACGTAGGTGCCCTGGTTCACCGCCTGCCGCAGCACCCGCACCCGTGGGTCCAGCGCCCCCGTCCTCTCCAGGATCCCGTCGAATTCCGGCGGCGACGCGTCGTCGACCACCAGGATCTCCAGGTTCCGCCAGGACTGCGCCAGCAGCGACCGCACCGCGGTGATCAGCCCCTCGCCAGGCCGGTGGGCGGTCACCACCACAGTGATCAGTTCCGGACGGTCGACGGGCGCGACGCGGGACGTCCGCAAGCGGTCGAAGGGCGGCACGTCCGTCCGCCGGTCCAACCCGAGCACCGGCGCCGGCAGTCCCACGCGGAACATCCGCAGCCAGAGCGCCCTCGGCCGGCCCCGGGCGCGGAACGGGTTGGCCAGATCGGTGGCGATCTCCCAGCGCACCCGGCGGTCCACCGGCATCCGCACCGAGCCGGCCAGCTGGGCGTAGACCGCCCGTTGCCGCCGCGGCACCGACCTCGCGCCGAGCAGGCCGAACAGCGTCAGCGCATCGTCCCGATCGGCCGGCAGCACGTCCTGCAGCGCGATGATCTGCGCGAGGACGGCCAGCGCCTCGGCGTCGGCCACCCACGGCCGCTCCCCGGCCCGGGCGGCGGCCAGCAGCTCCGCCAGCGTGCACGGGCGGCCCGTCGCGGCGCGCGCCAGCTCGTCCCGCAGGCCCACCGCGCGATTGCGGACCGCGGCGGCGACATTCTCCACCCCGTACATCGGTGGTCCAACGCGAATTCCGGGTGATCGGTTACACCGCGGCGAGCACCGCCCTCTCGGCACGCTCCCGGTCGGCCGCCGACGACCACGTGCCGACCAGGTAGAACGCGTCGACGACGTCACCGCCAAGCGTTGAGATGCGGGCCGCCCGGATCTCCGCGCCGGCCTCGTCGAGCGCTGTGGTCACCCGGTAGAGCAGCCCCGGCGAGTCGGCCGCGCGCAGCTCCAGCACCACCGCGCCGGTCGCGGCGGCGCGCTGCCAGATCACCTTGGGCTCGGCGGTGCCGCCGCGGCCGCTCATCGCCCGGGCGCGGACCCGCTGGGTCACCGAGACGTCGCCGGCCGCGACCCGGCGCAGGTCGGCGGTGAGGGCGACCGGATCGTACGGCGTGCCGTACCGGGGCTGCGTGAAGCAGGAGACGATCGCCCGCCCGTCCACCGTCGAGGTGTTCGCGGCGATCACGTCCAGCCGGTGCATGGCCAGGCAGGCGGCCACCCCGGCGAGCAGTCCCCGGCGGTCGGCCGCGGCCACCGACACCTGGTCGCCGTCCAGGTGCACCACCGGCAGCACGCCGCTGAGCAGCTCGGGATCGGGGTTCGGCGGCTCGGGCAGGGCGCCGGTGTCGAGCGCGGTGCGCACCCGGCGGACCAGCTCGGCCATCAGCCGGCCCTTCCAGTCCGACCAGGCGGCCGGGCCGGTGGCGTGCGAGTCGGCCCGAGCCAGCGCGTGCAGCAGGTCCAGGGTGGCCGGGTCGCCGACCGCCTCGGCGACCGTGGAGATGGTCACCGGGTCGTCCAGGTCGCGGCGGGTCGCCACGTCGGGCAGCAGCAGGTGCAGCCGGACCGTCTTCTCGACGGTGGCCACGTCGGCCGCCGGCAGGCCGATCCGGGCCGCGATGACGGCGGCGATCGGGGCGCCCACCACGCTGTGGTCGCCGGGCAGGCCCTTGCCGACGTCGTGCAGGAACGCGCCGATCAGCAGCAGGTCGGGCCGGTCCACCTCGCGGGCGTACCGGGTGGCCTCGTAGGCGGCCTGGACCAGGTGCCGGTCGAGGGTGAACCGGTGGATCGGGTGGTGCTGCGGGAGGCTGCGCATCCGGGCCCACTCGGGGAGCCAGGCGTCGATCAGGCCGTACCTGTCGCAGGTCTCCCAGGCCGGGAGCAGGCCGGGTCCGGCGCCGAGCAGCGAGACCAGCGCGGCGCGGGCGGCCGGCGGCCACGGGGTGGGCAGCGGCGGGCAGAACGCGGCGAGCCACTCGCAGGTGGCCCGGGCGATCGGCAGGTGCACGGTGGCGGCCGCGGCGGCCACCCGCAGGGAGAGGCTGGGGTCCGGCACCGGGCCGATCGCGGTGCGGGCCAGGACCAGCTCACCGTCCTGCTCGACCACGTCGCGGGCGACCGGGCGGCGGCTGGGCGCGGGCGGGACGCCGGGCCGGCGGCGGCTGCCGCGCAACCGGTCGACGGCCCGCCAGGCGTCGTCGACGGCGTGCGCCACCGTCCGCGCGTCGCCGGAGACCCGCCGCAGCAACGTGTCCGGGTCCTCGATGTCCAGCAGGCCGGCGACCGTGCCGCGCTCCTGGGCGACCAGGCGGTCCACCCGGCGGCCGACCGCCAGGTGCAGGGCGTCCCGGGTGTCCAGCAGCCGCAGGTTCGCGGCACGCACCGCGGGACGCATGGTGTCGGCGATCCCGGCGCGGCCGATGCCGCGCAGCAGGGTGACGTCGCGCAGGCCGCCGGCCGCCTCCTTGAGGTCGCCTTCGAGCAGGAAGGCCAGCTCCCCGTGGCTGGCCCAGCGCGCCTGGGTGAGCTCTTTCAACTGCGGCAGCAGGCGTACGGCGGTGCGCCGCCACTGATCGGCCGCGGCCGCCACGAGCCCGGCGGAGAGCGCCGCGTCCCCGGCCACGTGGCGCGCGTCGAGCAGGCCGAGTGCGACCTTGGCGTCGTCGTGGGCGACCGAGAGCGCCTCGGGCAGGGTGCGCACCGAGTGGTCCAGGCCGAGCCGGGCGTCCCAGATCGGGTACCACAGCGCGGCGGCGATCCGGTCGATGCCGGCCGTCCCGTTGTGCAGCAGGACCAGATCCAGATCGCTGTACGGGGCGCAGTCGCGCCGTCCCAGCCCGCCCACCGCGAGCAGGCTGACGCCGGGCAGGTGGGCCGGGAAGAGCCCGCCCAGCCAGACGCCCAGCGCCGCGGCACGCTCCTCGCGCGCCGCGGCGCCGATGTGGTCGCGCAGCTTGTCGAGCGGGCCACCTGCGGACGGCCGGGCGGGCGGGGCCGGGGGCTCGCTCGACGGGTTGGTCATGTGTTTACAGGGCGTCGAGGCCGCGCTCGCCGGTGCGGACCCGGATGACGTCGTCGACAGTCGTCACCCAGACCTTCCCGTCACCGATCTTGCCGGTCCGCGCGGCGGTCACCACGGCGTCCACGATCTTCTCGACGTCGATCTCGTCCGTGATCACCTCGACCTTGATCTTCGGGAGGAACTCGACGGTGTACTCGGCGCCCCGGTACACCTCGGTGTGTCCCTTCTGCCGGCCGTAACCCTGCACCTCGCTCACGGTCAGCCCGGCGACGCCCAGGGCGTGCAGAGCCTCCTTCACCGCGTCGAGCTGGTACGGCTTGATGACCGCGGTCACCAGCTTCATGCTCAGTCCTTCCAGTTCAGCAGCCATGGGAGAGATTAACCGGCGACCTTCTGGCTGGTGTCAGCCTTGCCGTCGGCGTCGACCGTCCTGGGCGTGCCGAGGCCCGCCAGGGCGAAGGCGCCACCGCCGGAACCCGCGGCCGGGGTCAGGTCGTACGCGGTCTCGCCGTGGTCCGAGATGTCGATGCCGCCGATCTCCGCCTCCTCGGTGACCCGCAGCAGCTTGACCGACTTCAGGACGAAGGCGATCAGGGCCGCGACGACCAGGGAGAAGACGGTCACCGCCGCGCTGCCGACGAACTGCCGGCCGAGCTGGGTGAAGCCGCCGCCGTAGAACAGGCCGTCCTTGGCGCCGAGCACGTCGGAGATCGCGCTGTTGGCGCTGTTGGTGGCGAAGAGGCCGATGAACAGCGAGCCGATCCAGCCGCCGACGAAGTGGACGCCGACCACGTCGAGCGAGTCGTCGTAGCCGAACCGGTACTTCAGGCCGACGGCCAGGGCGCACACCGCACCGGCGATGACGCCGAGCAGCACGGCCGGCAGCGGGGCGATGAAGCCGCAGGCCGGGGTGATCGCGACCAGGCCGGCGACGGCGCCGGAGGACGCGCCGACCACGGTCGGCTTGCGGTCCCGGATCCACTCGACGGCCACCCAGCCGACCAGCGCCGCGGCCGTGGCGAGCTGGGTGTTGACGAACGCCACCCCGGTGACGCTGTCGACGGTCAGCTCGGAGCCGGCGTTGAAACCGAACCAGCCGAACCAGAGCAGGCCGGCGCCGAGGGCGACGAACGGGACGTTGTGCGGGCGCATGTTCTCCCGCGGCCAGCCGACCCGCCTGCCGAGCACGAGGGCCACGCCGAGGGCGGCCGCACCGGCGTTGATGTGCACCGCGGTGCCGCCGGCGAAGTCCAGCGCGTGCAGCTTGGCGCCGATCCAGCCGCCGCCCCAGACCCAGTGCGCGACCGGGACGTAGACGACGGTGAACCAGCCGATGGCGAACAGGACCCAGCCGCCGAACTTGAGGCGGTCCGAGAGCGCGCCGCTGATCAGGGCGACGGTGATGATCGCGAACATCATCTGGAACGCCATGAAGACGTAGACCGGGATGCCGGTCGTGCCCCAGAGGTCGCCGGCCCAGTCGATGCTGGTGCCGCCGTACTGGGTGAGGTTGCCGATGAAGTTGTTCAGGCCCGCGCTGCCGCTGGCGCCGAACGCGAGGCTGAAACCGTAGAGCGCCCACAGCACCGAGATGATCCCGATGGCGGAGAAGCTCATCATCATCATGTTGAGGGTGCCCTTGGACCGGTTGAGGCCACCGTAGAAGAGCGCCAGGCCGGGGGTCATGAGCAAAACGAGCGCAGACGACAGGAGCAACCAGGCGGTATTGCCGACGTTGATCTCCACGCTGCCTCCTCTCGGATTAGGTGTCCTCGCACACCCGACCGCTGAGGCAGCTTCGCCGTGTCGGCCGGTTCGACGCAGAGCGTGTCGGGCGGCTGTTTCGAGCACGGTCTACGCGCGATTTCCGGCGCGTCACGGGTTGTTTCCGGCGTGTGAAGAAACCCTCACAACCGGTATTGGATCATCGAAGCGCGTATTCCAGCGTGTGACGTTCGTAGTCCAGAAGGCGCAAATCCCGCATTGGCCTGCGCAGATGTCCTTTGTGCACGATCCGGACGAACGCCGGGTCACCGGCCGCGGCCATCCGGCGGATGCCCTCGACGTGGTCGACGATCCGTTTCCTGATGGTCCGCACCAGCCGGTGGCGGTCCCGCGGGATCAGCCCGTAGGCGTCGGCGAACAGGCGCAGCCGGCGCGGGCGGTTCGGCCGCTTCCAGCCCAGCGTGTACGAGTCGCGGTCGCTGAACAGCGGCACCCAGGTCCAGGCCGCGTACGCCACGTCGTAGATCCGCGAGCCCGGCGAGGCCAGGTCGAAGTCGATCAGGGCGAGCGTGCCGTCCGGCCGCCAGACCACGTTGTGCGGGGCCGCGTCGTGGTGACAGATCACCTCGGTGTCCGGCGGGGGCGGGCCGAACGAGCGCCAGACGGCCCCGGGCGGGGGGACGAACCCGTACTGCGCGTCGTGGAACATCCGCAGCATGGTGGCGACGGTGACCAGCGCCTCCTCGGTCACCCAGTGCGGGGCCAGCGGGTACTCCCCGCACTCTCCGTCGAGGTAGGAGAGCACCTCGCGGCCCTTCTCGTCCATGCCCAGCGCGCTCGGCGAGCCGGTGAACCCGACCCGCTCCAGATGGTTGAGCAGCGCGTGCACGGCGGGCGTCCACGGCCCGGCGTTGCGCCGGACCGTGTCGCCGATCCGGGACACCGTGCTGACGTTGCCACCGTGCAGCGGTATCTCGCGCAGCGGCTCCTGCGTCACCCACAGCCTCCCTGATACTTCCGCGTAACGTCCCTGTGAGACTACGCGGTCTCACCCAGCAGGGCCTCCACGAAGGCCGCCGGCTCGAACGGAGCGAGGTCGTCCGGTCCCTCGCCGAGGCCCACCAGCTTCACCGGAATGCCCAGCTTGCGCTGCACAGCGATGACGATGCCGCCTTTCGCGGTGCCGTCGAGTTTGGTGAGCACCACACCCGTGACATCCACCACCTCGGTGAACACCCGGGCCTGCTCCAGCCCGTTCTGCCCGGTGGTGGCGTCCAGCACGAGCAGCGTCTCGTCGACCGGGCCGTGCTTCTCCACCACCCGCTTGACCTTGCCCAGCTCGTCCATCAGGCCGACCTTGTTCTGCAAGCGGCCGGCGGTGTCCACCACCACCGTGTCGATGCCGGTCTCGATGCCGCGCTTGACCGCGTCGAACGCCACGCTGGCCGGGTCGCCGGCCTCCGGGCCGCGGACCGTCTCGGCGCCGACCCGCTCGCCCCAGGTGGCCAGCTGCTCGGTGGCCGCCGCGCGGAACGTGTCGGCCGCGCCGAAGAGCACGGTCCGGCCGTCGGCGATCAGCACCCGGCCGATCTTGCCGCAGGTGGTGGTCTTGCCGGCCCCGTTGACGCCGACCACCATCACGACCGCCGGCCGGCCGGGGTGCGGCATGGTCCGCAGGCTGCGGTCCAGGTCCGGCTCCAGCGCCGCGACCAGCTCCTCGGCGAGCTGCTCGCGCACCTCGGCCACGGTCCGGGTGCCGAGGACGCGGACCCGCTCGCGCAGCCGCTCGACGATCACCTGGGTGGCCTCGACACCGACGTCCGCGGTGATCAGACTGTCCTCGATCTCCTCCCAGTCGTCTTCCTCCAGGTGGTCCCGGGAGAGGACGGTGAGCAGGCCCCGGCCCAGCGCGGTCTGCGAGCGGGCCAGCCGGGCGCGCAGGCGGACCAGACGGCCGGCGGTCGGCTCCGGGACCTCGACGACCGGCTTCTCCGCGACCGGCGCCTCCGCCGGCGCCGCTACCGGCTCCTCGACCACGACAACCGGCTCTTCGGCCTTCTCGACGAGCGGCGGGAGCTCTTCCACCGTGGGAACCGGCGGGGGCGGGAGCTCCTTGCGGCGCATCCTCGGCACCACCAGCCCGACCGCGCCCACGAGCAGGACGACGAGCAGGATCACTGCGGCGACCACGTATTCCATGCCGAAATCCTGACAGATGAGCCGTCCGGCCGTGGCGTGGGCCACGCACTGGCGATTCCGGGCGCTCATTGGGAAGGATGTGGGCACCCCCCGAGAACCAGCTTGGAAGGCCGGTGCCGTTCAGTGACCGCGCAATTGCTCATCGGACCGGTGCTGCGCCGGGTGACCGGCGATCGAGCCACCATTTGGGTGGAGACCAGCGAGCCCGCGCACGTCCGGGTCGAGGCGCAGGGCGGGGCCGCCGGGGCCGCCGCCACCTTCTGCGCGTACGGGCACCACTACGCGCTCGTCGTGGTGTCCGGTCTCGCGCCCGGTTCCACCCACGCCTACCGGGTGACGCTTGACGACCACGAGGTGTGGCCGGCGGCCGGCTCGCCGTACCCGCCCTCGGTGATCCGCACCCGGGCCGCCGACGACTCGGCCCAGCCGGTGAGCCTGCTCTTCGGCTCCTGCCGGCAGGGCACTCCGCAGGCCACCGGCCGGCACCTGCCGCCGGACGCGCTGGACGCCTACGCCCGGCGGCTGATGGCCGACCCGGACCACCGCCCCGACCTGCTGGTGCTGCTCGGCGACCAGGTCTACGCCGACGAGACGTCGCACAAGGTGCGCCGCTTCCTGCGCCGGAACCGGCCAGCCGGGAACGAGGCGCCGGCCGACCAGGTGGTGACGTTCGAGGAGTACACCAAGCTCTACCTGGAGTCCTGGCGCGATCCCGAGGTGCGCTGGCTGTTCTCCACCGTCCCGAGCGTGATGATCTTCGATGACCACGAGCTGATCGACGACTGGAACACCTCGGCGTCCTGGCGGGCCGACATGTCGAAGGAGCCGTGGTGGCGCGAGCGGATCTCCGGGGGTCTCGGCTCCTACTGGGTCTACCAGCACCTGGGCAACCTCAGCCCGGACGAGCTGGCCGCCGACCCGCTCTACCAGAAGGTGTCGGCCGCCGAGGACGCCACCGACCTGTTGCGCGAGTTCGGCCTGCAGGCCGACGACCCGGGCTCGCCGGAGAACACCGACCGGCCGTACCAGTGGAGTTTCGCGCTCGACCTGGGCCGCACCCGCCTGGTCGTGCTGGACAACCGGTGCAACCGGGTGCTCACCCCGGGCGCGCGGGCGATGCTGCCGGCCGCCGAGTGGGACTGGTTCATCAACCAGGCCCACGGGGAGTACGACCACCTGGTCGTCGGGTCGTCGCTGCCGTGGTTGATGCCACCCGCCATCCACCACCTGGAGGCCTGGAACGAGCGGGCCGCCGAGTCGCGCCGGCCGCGCTGGGCGGCGTTCGCGGAGAAGGTGCGGCGCGCGTTCGACCTGGAGCACTGGGCCGCGTTCGGGAAGTCGTTCACCGCGCTCGGCGAGCTGTTCCGGCGGCTCGGCGAGGGCGGCGTGGGCGCGCCCGGGCACCGGGTCGGCGCGGGCGGGGCGTACGCGGCGCCGGCGTCGATCAGCGTGCTCTCCGGGGACGTGCACCACTCGTACGTGGCCCGGGCCGACTTCGGGCATGCCATGGCCACCCCGGTGATGCAGCTGACCTGCTCGCCGATCCACAACGAGGTGCCGCTGCCGCTGCGCCCGCTGATGCGGTTCAGCTGGCTGCCGCCGGTCGCCCGGGTGGCCCGGGGCCTGGCCAGGTCGGCGGGCGTGGCGAAGCCGCTGATCCGGTGGAAGCGGCTGTCCGGTCCGTATTTCGGCAACGCGATCGGCACCCTCACCCTGACCGGGCGGACCGCGTCGGCGCTGATCGAGGGCACCACCAGGGACGGGCGGCTGCACGAGGTGGCGGCCAGCACGTACCGGCCCTGAAATGCGTGGCGCCGGGCCGTCGGCTGCACCAGGATGACGTCGATGATTACCTGGACCGCGCCCGAGGCGCACCGCGTGACCGAACCGCGCACCGGCGACGAGCGGCCGATGCTGCAGGGCTGGCTCGACCACCACCGGCAGACGCTGCTGCACAAGTGCGCCGGCCTGACCGCCGAGCAGCTCAAGCAGGCCAGCGTGGAGCCGTCCAACCTGACACTGCTCGGGCTGGTCCGGCACATGGCCGAGGTGGAACGCTGGTGGTTCCGGATCAACGCCCGGCAGGACAAGACGGTCGGCGACATCTACTGCACCGAGGAGAGGCCGGACGGCGACTTCGACGACGTGGCGGGCGCCGACGCCGAGGCCGACCTCGCCACCTTCCTGGCCGAGATCGAACTCTGTGACGACGCGGTGGCCGCCCTGCCGCTGGAGCACGAGTTCCCCGGCCGGGCCGGCCCGACCAGCCTGCGCTGGGTCTACACCCACATGATCGAGGAGTACGCCCGGCACAACGGGCACGCCGACCTGCTCCGCGAGCGGATCGACGGCGTCACCGGCGGCTGAGGGCGCAACACCTAGTCGCCCAGCTGCGGCAGGGTGGACTCGCCCTGGTCCCGTACCGTGAAGGAACTCATCGCGTCGCCCTCGCCGCTCTCCTGGACCACGACCTTGCCCTCGTCGCTGCCGGCCAGGGCGAAGAGTCCGTTGACCTCGATCAGGCGACCCTTGCCGTCCGGGGTCTTCGGGAACGTGAAGATCTGGTCGCGCTCGGCGGCGTCGCAGGCCGCGGTCTTCAGGTCCAGCGGCGCGCCGCCGCCCGGCGAGTGGACCTGCAGGCACCAGGGTTCGCCGCCCTGGACCAGCTTGGCGGTCTGCAGCAGGTACTCGTCGCCGCCGGGCCGCACCGGCGTGGTGACGAACAGCGCCCGGTCCTCGAGGTGATCGGTAGTGGTCAGGATGCCGTCGGGGCCGACGGTGAGCATGGCGCGGCCACCCGACTCGGTGGTGGCGAAGACGAACTGCCGCCCGCCGCGGATCTCGGCGCCCGGGCCGACCGGGGCGAAACCCGCCGGGGTGCTGGCGCCGGCCGCCGCCGAGGCCGGCGCCGTGGGCGCGGCCGACGCGGACTCCGGCGAACCGGGCAGCAGCGGCTCGCTGTCGTCGGCGGAGCTGCAGGAGGTGGCGCTCAGCACCAGGGTGAGGCCGCTGGCCAGGACACCGAAACCGCGCAGAAATGACATAACCGTCCCTTCGGGGCAATCGTGCCGGCCGGCACACCCCTTATCTTTCCGGGACGAGCACCCTCTATTCCTCCAGGCAAGATGCCAGGTCAGTCCACGATGTCGAGCGCCTTGCGCAGGTACGGCACGTGCTCGGTCCCGGCCCACCGGTACCCGGACAGGCCCGCCGCCCGCGCGCCCCGGATCGCCCGGTCGTCGTCGTCCACGAACAGCACGTGCTTGGGCAGCGTCCCGATCGCCCGGCAAGCCTGCTCGAAGAACTCCGGCGCCGGCTTGTGCACCTTCAGCTCCGACGAGCTGATCACCACGTCCACCTCGCCGGTCAGGCCCAGCGCGTCCAGGTCGCCGCGGAGCCGGTCGGTGGCGTTGGTGGCCAGCCCGACCGTACGGCCGGCGGCGCGCACCCCGCGGACGAACTCCAGCGCCTCCGGGTCCACCTCGCCCCGGTACGCCTGCCACTGCGCAACCGCCGCGGCCGCGTCCGCCCCGTCGAGCGGCAGCCGGCTCGCGACCAGGCCCATCCACTCCGCGTCGGAGATCTCACCGGCCATCGCGGGCCGGTAGATGTCCCACGACATCGAGGTCTCCAGCAGGGCTGCCGGCTTCAGCCCGTACTTCACCTCGACGGCGATCATCGGGGCCGGATCCCAGCGGCGCAGCACGCCGTCCAGGTCGATCAGCAGAGCCCGGGCGCGGTCCCGCATGCTTTCCAGTCCTCCGATTGATCAGTCTTCAGTCCGCTTAGTTCGGACCGGGGTTGAGCCGCTGGCTGATCACCTGCGTGACGCCGGCGCGCATGGTCACGCCGTACAACGCGTCCGCGACCTCCATCGTCCGCTTCTGGTGCGTGATGATCAGCAGCTGGCTCTTCTCCCGGAGTTGCTGGAAGAGCGTAATCAACCGGCCCAGGTTGACGTCGTCGAGGGCCGCCTCGACCTCGTCCATGATGTAGAAGGGCGAGGGGCGGGCCCGGAAGATGGCACACAGCATCGCCACCGCGGTCAGCGAGCGCTCACCACCGGAGAGCAGCGACAACCGCTTGATCTTCTTGCCCGGCGGGCGCGCCTCCACCTCGACGCCGGTGGTCAGCATGTCCTCCGGGTCGGTCAGCACCAGCCGGCCCTCACCACCCGGGAACAGCACCTGGAAGACCTGCTGGAACTCGCGGGCGGTGTCCTCGAACGCCGAGGTGAACACCTCGAGGATCCGGTCGTCCACGTCCTTGACCACGGTCAGCAGGTCCTTGCGGGTGGCCTTGAGGTCCTCCAGCTGGTCGGAGAGGAACTTGTAGCGTTCCTCCAGCGCGGCGAACTCCTCCAGCGCCAGCGGGTTCACCTTGCCCAGCATGGTCAGGTCGCGTTCCGCCTTGTTGGCCCGCTTCTCCTGGCCGGCCCGGTGGAACGGGACCGGCTCGGGGACCGGCTTGCCGTCCCGCTCGGCGGCGGCCACGTCCGCCGGGGTCGGCGGAACCAGCTGCTCCGGGCCGTACTCACTGATCAGGGTCTCGACGTCGAGCGAGAAGTCCTCGGCGGCCTTGGCCTCCAGTTGCTCGATCCGCATCCGCTGCTCGGCCCTGGCCATCTCGTCCCGGTGCACCTCGCTGGTCAGCCGCTCCAGCTCGGTGACCAGCCGCTTCGCCGTGGCCCGCACCTCCTGCAGCTCGGCTTCCCGGCTGGTCCGCTCCTGCGCGATCCGGTCCCGCTCCTCGGCCGCCGCGGCCAGCGAGACCCGGACCCGGGCCAGGGCGGCTCCAGCGCCCGCGGCGACCGCGCGGGCGATCTCCGCGCCGCGGGCCCGTGCCGCCCGCCGGGCCGCTGCCCGCTCCCGGGCCTGCCGCTCCTGGTTGGCCTGCCGCATCAGCGAGTCGGCGCGGCCCGCGATCGAGGAGACCCGTTCCTCGGCGGTACGGACCGCGAGCCGTACCTCCATCTCGTTCTGCCGCGCCTGCGGGACCAGCGCGGCCAGCCGGTCGCGCTCCTCGGTCGACGGTTCCTCGTCGATCGGCGTGTCCTCGGCCAGCCGCAGCCGCTCCTCCAGCTCGGCCACCCGCATCAGGTCGGCCTCCCGGGCCGCCTCGGCCTTCTGCCGGGACGCGCCGAGCCGCTCGCTCTCCGCCTTCGCCGAGCGCGCCGCCGCGCCCAGCTCGGCCAGCCGGCGGGCGGCCGCGTTGCGCTCACCCTCGGCGGCCCGCTTCGCCTGCGCGGCCGCCGCCACCGCCTGCTTGAGCTCGGCGACCTCGGCCCGCGCCTCGCCCAGCCGCTCCTTGAGCTCGGCGATCCGCTCCTCGGCGGCGGCCCGGCCGGCCCTCGCCTCGTCCACAGCCGCCTGCACCTCGATGTAGCTGGTCGCCTTCGCCGAGCCGCCGGCCGCCGCCCACGCGCCCAGCACGTCGCCCTCCGGCGTCACCGCCCGCAACTCGGCGTTCGCGGCGACCAGCGCGGCCGCCGCGGCCAGGTCGGGAACGAGCGCGACGTCACGCAACGCGCGGTTCAGCGCGGGCCGGATCTGCTCCGGGCAGTCGATCACGTCCGGCGCCCAGAGGGCGCCCTCCGGCAGGCCCGGACGCAGCGCGTCCCGCGACCCCTGCATGCCGGGCCCGGCCGGAGCCGCGATGACCAGCGTCGCCCGGCCGGCATCGGCGATCTTGAGGGTACGGACGGCCTCCACCGCCTCGTCCAGACCCGCCAGGGCGACCGAGTCGGCAAGCGTGTCCAGCGCCGCGGACAGCGCCGTCTCGTGCCCGGGCCGCACCGTCAACATCGAGGCCAGGCTGCCCAGCAGGCCGGGCACCTGGTCCTTCTTGGCGAGCAGCGCGCCCGCGCCGTCCTTGCGCCGCAGGCCCAGCCCGAGCGCCTCCTCACGGGCCTTCAGGCTGGCGGCGTCCTTCTCCGCCGCCCGTTCCGCGTCGGACAGCTCGCGCACCACGGCCGCCGCCTTGTCGTGCGCGGCGACCGCCTCGTCGTGCCGCGCGTCCAGCTCCGCGTTGTCCCGGTCGGCGTCCGACGACTCGGCGGACACCACGTCCACCTCGGCCTGCGCCGCCTCGGCACGCATCAGCGCGTCCTCGTGCGCGGCGGCCAGGCGCTCGATCTCCTCGGCCGCGCTGCTGGTCCGGGCGCGCGCCGCGTTCACGTTGCCGACCAGCTTCGCCAGGCCCTCCCGGCGGTCGGCGATCGCCTTGGCGGCGGCCCGCAGCTCACCCTCGGCGGCGGCCAGCTCGCGCTCCAGCTCCTGCCGGTGCTCGACCGCCTCGGCCAGCCGCATCTGGTCCTCGGTGAGCGCCTCGCGCAGCTCCTCCTCCTGCTCCCGGACCCGCTCCGCCTCGGCCTCCAGCATGTCCGGGTCGCGACCCGGGCGCTCGTCGTCCGGGGTGGCCGCCAGGTGCCGCAGCCGCTCGGTGGCCAGCTGCTCGGTGGAGCGGAAACGCTCCTGCAGGGTGGAAAGCTTGTACCAGGTGTCCTGGGCGGCCTGCAGCAGCGGCGCGTCCTCGGCGTGCGCGAACTCCAGGTCCGCGAGCATCCGCTGGACCTCGCGGTTCTCCTCCTCGACCTCGCCCCGCCGCTGCCGCATCGCGGACTCGTCGGCGATCTCCTTGTCCAGGGTCGTACGCAAGGTGAAAAGGTCGTCGGCGAGCAGCCGGAGCCGGGCGTCGCGCAGGTCGGCCTGGATGCCCGCGGCGCGCCGGGCCACCTCGGCCTGCCGGCCCAGCGGCTTGAGCTGGCGGCGCAGCTCAGCGGTCAGGTCGTTCAACCGGTTCAGGTTGACCTGCATCGCGTCGAGCTTGCGGATCGCCTTCTCTTTGCGCTTGCGGTGCTTGAGGACGCCGGCCGCCTCCTCGATGAACGAGCGACGGTCCTCCGGCTTGGCGTGCAGCATCGCGTCGAGCCGGCCCTGGCCCACGATGATGTGCATCTCCCGGCCGATGCCGGAGTCGCTGAGCAGCTCCTGGATGTCGAGCAGGCGGCAGGAGCTGCCGTTGATCTCGTACTCGCTGGCGCCGTCGCGGAACATCCGCCGGGTGATCGACACCTCGGTGTAGTCGATCGGCAGGGCGCCGTCGTTGTTGTCGATGGTCAGTGTGACCTCGGCCCGGCCCAGCGGCGCCCGCCCCGCCGTGCCGGCGAAGATGACGTCCTCCATCTTGCCGCCGCGGAGCGCCTTCGCCCCCTGCTCGCCCAGCACCCAGGCGATGGCGTCGACGACGTTCGACTTGCCGGAGCCGTTCGGCCCCACCACACAGGTGATGCCCGGCTCCAGCCGCAAGGTGGTGGCGGAGGCGAAGGACTTGAAGCCCTTGACCGTCAGGCTCTTGAGGTGCACGGATCTCCGAGGGTCGGCGGTGGTCTGCTGGGTGGCAGGCTACCCTCATGGGTCGGGCGGGACACCGCTACGGCACGCCCGAGCGGTCGACGGCCTGGAAAAGCGGCCTCGCCGTGGCCTTGGCGCGCCACCACGATCTTGCGGTGCGCTCCGCCTCCGGCGGAACCCGGACGCCCATCGCCCTTTCGGCGCCGCCGCGCCGCGGAGCCCCGCCGGAATCGCGCGCCGGTCCCCGCGCGGCGGCCCTTCCTCACCGACACCGCGCGCCGGCCCCGCGCGCCCGGGATCCTTGCCGGAACCGCGCGCCGGCCCCCGCGCGCCGCGGCCCTTCCTCACCGGAACCGCGCGCCGGCCCTCCGCGCGCGCGGCTCTCCTCACAAAAAACTGCGCGCCGCCACGTGAAGTGGAGGCGCGCTTTTCTTCCGTGCGTTGTGGTGCAAGGGGGATGAACGCCGGTAGGTCACCCCGCAGAGACGTCCCGGCGGCCGGTCGGGCTCAGGTCAGCGCAGGCTCGGTGAGCCGTGCGAAATCGTCCGCCTCGGCGGCCGCCGCCGCGAGCCGGTCGTTCTCCGCCCGCAGGCGGGTGACCTCGAACTCAAGGGCCTGCACCCTGGAACGCAGTCGGGTGACCTCGTCGAGCAGGCGCCGGTCGGGCGCCGCACCTACGTGGCCGTAGAGGGCCTTCGCCATCGTGACTCCTTGTGACGCGGTGCGTCTCGTATGTGTTCGCTTCGCCGGGAAACGGCCGGCCAAAACCTGCGCTCAACGCGCGAACTGACGCACGAAAGAAACTCACGGGCACGCGTGAGCACAGAGCTCTGCCACTGCTGCGACGGAACTCTCTTAGGTGCGAGGGCTCAAGCCACGAAGGAACCGGGGCATGAGTGGGCGCGATTGGCGACATCTCCATAGTCCGCCGATACCCATGCTCCGTCAAGCCGAGCGCATGCGGTCGACCGGCCGACGTCAGTGAATCACGCCACCAGGGAGTCTTGAACAGGGATTATGCCCGTTCCCGGCGGCCGGCTCAGCACAGTGGGACACTGTCCGGCCACTTCACTCGACGAAGTTCGATCAACACCGTACGCGTCGATGGCGCCTCCAGGCCACTCATTCGATCAAGAAAGTCGCCCGCCCGCGGCGAACACGTCCCCTCTCTTACTCAGAATCACCCAGGCCGCACCTGAAAGGAACCCGGATTCGCCCCCTCTCCGGCCCCATGCGTCACGGTCCGCCACTCACAGTCAACAGCGCACCGTCACCCGGTCACCCGGTCGCCAGAGCGGTGGGCGTGGGTCGCCGCCGCCGGGTCGGTTGCGCTCCACCACGGGGCGCCCGTGGACACCGCCCACGGCCACCCCGGGGGAGCCGCCGGCTGGCCGTGAGCGGTGCGCGGGCGGCATTGCGGGCGGGGCGGACGGGCGGCGGGGAGGGCTGGGGCCGACCGGTCGAGAGCGGGCTCCGCCGGGTGGGGGGCGGTCTCGACCGGGTGCCGGGCAGGGCCGGGGACCGGGCTCGATCGGGGCGGTGGACGGGACTCGATCCAGACCGGTCGTGAAGGGGTCGCGAACACCATGGCCTTTCGGGCAAAAACGGGCAAACATGGACGACAAATTGGGACAAACGCCGCGTATTTCTGTCGCCTAGCTGACATCGCCCGCTGGCCCGGGGGCATTGTGTCGTTGCCTCCAGCGTGAATCCGACCCGGTCGCGCGAGCGCATCTGTCTGCTCACCGGCGGCGGGTACCCGTACCGCCGCGACGCCCTCGGAGGTTGGTGCCGGACGCTCGTCGAAGGGCTGCCCCGGTACCACTTCGAGCTGCTCACCGTCACGGACCGGGAACTGCCGTCCGCTCCCGCGTACCCCCTCCCACCGAACGTCGGCTCGGCGCGCGCCATCGCGCTGGGCCGCGAGCCGGCCCGGGCCGCGCGACGCCGCGCCCACCTGCCCCAGGGCGCCGCCGACGCGGTCGCCCACCTGTGTCACGGCCTGTTCGACGAGTCGGCGACGGACGTGTTCGCCGAAGGTCTGCGCGGCATCGCCGAGATGGCGGCGAACCGGCCCAGCCCGCTGACCCGTCTCCCGCTCGCCGACAAGCTGCTCGACTCGTGGCGGTGGGGGCTGCACCCCGTACCGGAGAATCTGCCGAAGCTCGGCGTGCGGGACGCGCGGACCGCTGCCACCCTGCTCCGGCACGCCCTGCGTGCGCTGGCCGTGCCGGTCCCCGAGGTGGACCTGGTGCACTGCGTGGGCGGGACGAAGCCGCTGCTGGCCGCGCTCTCCGGCCGGTGGCGCAGCAGCACGCCGCTGCTGCTCACCGAAGCCCGCACGCCGGTGGCCCGGCAGCGCCCGGCGGAGGATCGGCTGTCCCCCGCGGTCCGCCTGGTGCTGCGCCGGTTCCGCAGTGCCGTGGCCCGCACCGGGTACGCCGAGGCCGAACTGATCGCCCCGCTGAGCACGTACCACCACGGCTGGGCGCTGGAGCACGGCGCGGAGCCGGCGCGCCTGGTCCAGGTGCCGGCCGGCGTCGACCCGAAGGAGTACCCGGGCGCCGCCGAGATGGACACGCCCCCGACGGTGGTGTGGGCCGGCAGCGGTGGCCCGGACAGCGGGCTGACCCTGGTGCTGGAGGCGTTCACCGAGGTCGCGGCGGCTCTGCCGGGCGCCGTGCTGCACCTGGTCGGGATCACCGCGGCACACGAGGAGCACTGCGCCGACCAGATCGAGCAGACCGGCCTGGGCCGCGCGATCCGGCTGCACCCGCTGCCCGCCGACCCGCGCGAGCGGTTCACCGTCGGACAGGTGGTGGCGCACGTGCCGGGCCCGTCCGATCCCCCGTCGCACCTGGTGGAGGCGATGATGTCGGGCCGGCCGGTGGTCGCCCTGGACATCGGCCCGGCCGGCGAGACGCTCGGCGACACCGGCGTCGTGGTGCCGCCGGACGACCCGTCCGAGCTGGCCATCGCCATCGTCGCCCTGCTCCGGGACACGCCCCGCCGCCGGGCGCTGGGCGAGGCCGCCCGGACCCGTGCGCTGAGCCACTTCACCGCCGACCGGGTGGTGCGGGTGTACGGCGCCCTCTACACCGATCTTGCCGCGCCGCCCCCGGCGCCGGCCTTCGAACTGTCGCTCACCGTGCCCGCTCCCCGTACCCCGAATCCGGCCACGCTGCGCTGGCTGACCAGGGAGGACTGAAATGACCATCACTCCCGGGCTGGGAACATCCGGAACCGCGCGGACCGCGTCGCGCAACCGGCGGCGCCGTCCGCAGGCGCCCGGCGAGCCGCGGCATGCGGCGAACACGCCGGGCTTCGAGGAGACGCCGCCCGCCGGCCGGCGACCGAGCGATCCGGGCAGACATTCCGGCGAGGGTCCGGGTGATCTGTTCCCCGGCGATCTCGACGAGGTACGTACGGATGCCGCCGAGGAGTCCTACCTCGACCCGGCCTTCCCGGCTCCGGCACAGACCGCCCCGGCCGCGGGTCTGGGCGCCCAGCTCTACGAGGTGATGTCGGAGTCGGAGCGGCAGAACGCGGTCGCCGAGACGCTGCTGTTCGTGCGGCCGGACTTCGACCAGGAGCTCCCCGCGGCGACGGCCGGGGAGCTGCCGGCCGATCCGGCGCCGGGAGCCGGGACGAGGCCCGGCCGGACGGGTGGGTCCCGGTTCGGCCGGGCGACCGTGGCTCAGGCCGGGCGGGCCGCCGACGAGCGATCCGGACCCGGGCGGCGGGACGTCAGCCCGCTGACCGAGACGTTCCTGTTCGGGCCGCCCGTCCCGCCCGTCCCGCCGGCCCAGCACGCGCAGCAACCGCGCTCGCCGATCGACGGCGCCGCGGAGACGCTGCTGTTCGCGGGCCTGGCGCGGGCCCTGGCCACTCAGCCGGAGCCGGCCGACGCCGGGAACGCGACGGTCCCGGCCGGCACCGGGAGCGCGACGGCGGCCCCGGCCGACGAGCCCGGCCCGGCGGCCGACCACTCCGTCACCTGGGACACGATTCCACCCGTCGAGGACGGCGCGGACCGGGCCGGGGGCACCGAGATTCCGGCAGGCGCGGTCGACTGGGCCAGGAGCGTGGAGACACCGGCGGATTCCGTGGACTGGGGCGGGGGCGCGGAAGCACCGGCGGGTCCCGTGGACCGGGGCGGGGGCACGGAAGCGCCGGCAGCCCCGGTGGACTGGGATGTGGACGATCCGGGGTGGGCGGAACCGGCGTACCCCCTCACCGATCACACCGGCCACCGCATCCCGCAGGATCGCCGCCGGGCCTGGGAGGAATGGAACCGGAACGCGGCGCAGCCGCTTCCGGACACCGGCGGCGACCGCGAGCCCCGGCGCGGCCGAGGGCGCGAAACCTCCCCGGAAGTCCTGGAGATGGGAGCGGCCGGGCTGGACCGCCCCGGCCGGGTCGTCAACCGGCGCCGGACCCGCGCGGCCGACCTCGACCACAACGCGCCAGTGCCGGACGAGGTCTGGAACACCGCCCTCCGGCAGCACGCCGTTCCCGCCTGGGACGCCCCGGACGCGGAGGACCCGGACGAGCCGGACGCGGCACCGGGCGCCGGCTGGACCCCGCCGGATCCGCCCGGACCGGACCCGGCCCCGGACGCCGCCGCGGGGTGGCACGCGGAGAGCTCGTTCGGCCCGGACCCGGCCCTGGACGCCGGCGGGCACGCGGAGAGCTCACCAGTTCCGGACGCGGACTGGCCCGCGGAAAGTCCGGACGCGCCTGCGGCCGGCGACCCGTGGCCGGAGAACTCCCGCGAGCTCTCCCCGGAGCGGCTGGCCAAAGCGGCGGCCGCGGACGCCGCCTGGCGCGCGTTCGCCGACGGCGAGCGGGAAGCCGGCACCGAGATCCGCACCAATCGCCGGGCCAGGAGCCGCTGGCTGACCACGTTCAGCGGCGAGCGCCCCGCCGGAACCGAGGCCGCGGCGGATCCCGCCCCGAAGCGGCGGACCGTCCTCCGGCCGGTGCTCCTGCGCTGCCTGCTCTACCTGGGGCCGCTCAGCGTCGCCGTCGCCGCGGCCGGCGCCCTGGGCCGGGTCGCCTGGCCGGTACCGGCCCTCACGCTGCTGCTCGGCTGGTCCGCGGCCCAGGCGCTGACCAGCGTCGGCGTCACGGTGGCCCGGCGCGCCGGCCCGGCCGAGGCGGCCCGGCTGGTCGGCGCCGGCTTCGCCGCGGTGACCGCGTTCTGGTGCGCGCTGGCCTGGACCGCCCCGCTGTCGCTGCTCGGCCCGGACCGGCTGCTGGCCGCCTCGGTCGGCGCCGGCGGGCTGGCCACCCTCGCGACCGTGACCGCCGCGCTGGTCACCCGGTCCGAGGCCGCGGTGGTGCGCTGGTACCTGCCCTGCTGGCTGCTGGCCGCCGCCGCGCTCGCGGCCTCCGGCGGGGCCGGCTGGGCGCGGTACGTCCCGGTCGAGACCATGCTCCCGGCCGTGATCGTGACGGTGCTGATCCGGGCGTTCCGGCCAGCCGTGCTGACCGGCCGGGACTGCCGCATCCCGCGGCTGACCGCGGCGGAACGGCGCCGCGGCGGCGCCTACCTGATCATCGGGATCTCCCAGGCGATCTGCGTGGCGCTGCTCTGGCAGGCGGGTCCCGACGTGACGCCGGCTCCAGCCGCGCTGCCGCTGCTGATCGCGGTGCCCATGCTGGAGGCGCTGATCGGCTGGCACACCGCCCGGATCGACGCCGGCCTGCACTCCGCGCAGACCGTCGCCGAACTGGGCCGGCACCTGCGTGGCGTCACCTGGATCACACTGGCCGGGCTGCTGCCGCCGCTGGCCGCCGGGCTGGCGCTGGCGCTGGCCGCGTACCGCCCGCCGGGCCTGGCCAGCCTCGGCGGGACGCAGTCCGCGGCGCTCGCGCTGGCCACCGGGACGCTGCTGGGCGGGGTCTTCGCCGTCACCTTCCTGCTCGCGGCGCGGTCGCGTACCGGCATCGCCGCGACCCTGGCCGCCGCTCCCCCGCTGGCCACCCTGTTGCTGCCGGTGCTCCCGCAGCCGGCCGCCGGGCCGTTGCCGCTCGCCGTCGCCGTGCTGGCCGCGACGCACGTGGCCGGCCTGCTCATCGTTGCCCTGACCGCCGCCGATCTCCGGAGGACCTCGTGAAAACCCTGTTCCCCCCGTACGCGCATCCCGGCCCCGAGCTGGAGCTGGACGCCGACACCTGGGTCGTCCGCGAGCACCCCGGCGACCGCCGCACGCTGCATCAGTCGCTGGGCCGGATCGACCTGGACTGGGGCAGCCGCTCGCTCGCCGACGTGCTCTCCGACGTGGACGCCTGGCGCGCCGACGGTGTGGAGGGCCTGTTCCTGGACCGTGCGCCGGCCGGCTCCGGCGGTGTGGGACCGGTCGCCCTGACCGTTCGGCTGGCCGCCCGGCGGGGCCTGCACCGGGTCGTGCTCAACCCGGGTGTGCCGACCCATCCGCTCTACCGCGATCTGGGGGTGCGGATCTGCACGTTCGAGGGGCCGTGGTCGGCGTACCAGAGCTGGGACGGCGACGGGACCCGGCCGGGCGACGGGCACATCGTCCACGGTGTCCCGTCCGCGCTGCTCACGGCCGCCCGCCGGCTGATGGGACGGCGCGGCGCGGGCTTCGGGCTGGCCACCGACGCGGGCCCGGATCTGAGTCCGGCCGGGGCTCCCGGCAGCGGCGCCCACAGCGCCGACTGATTCCCGTGTACGCCCAGAGCCCCCTCCGGCGGCGGCCCCGAGGCAACGGCATCGCGGCGACGGACCCGGAACACCGGTCCCGCGGCGGCGGATCCGCGACGCCGCCGCACCACAGGGCCGCCCCGCGCGCCGCGGTCCAGGCTGGCGCTCACGGGTGTCCCGACACCTCCGGGACACCCCGCACGACCAGCCGGGGAGCCCGAGGGGCGCCGTGGTCGGGAGCGGGGCGGGGTCGCGTGGGCCGGCCGCCAGGGGACCGCGCGCACGGGCGTACCCGGTCAGCGGGGTTTGGGTTGACAGCGGGGACAGCTGAACGAGGACCGGTTCATGAAGCTCTCCCGCCGCATGATCGCTCCGCACCGCCCGCACGGCTCGCCCTCGCGGCCGTAGGCGTTCAGCGACCTGTCGAAGTAGCCACTCTCCCCGTTGACGTCGACATACAGCTCGTCGAAGCTCGTCCCGCCCGCGACGATGGCCTCCGACAGCACGTCGCGCACGTGACCCAGCAGCCGCGCGACCGCGGGCTTGCTGAGCTTGTCGGTCGGGCGGGCGCCGTGCAGCTTGGCCCGCCACAGCGCCTCGTCGGCGTAGATGTTGCCGACCCCGGAGATCAGCGTCTGGTCGAGCAGCGCCCGCTTGATCTCGGTGTGCCGGCCGCGCAGCCGGGCCGAGAACGCGGCGTCGTCGAAGAGCGGGTCCATCGGGTCGCGGGCGATGTGCGAGATCTCGCCGGGAAGTTCCGCGCCGCCCTCGGAGACCGACAGTCCGCCGAACGTGCGCTGGTCGACGAAGCGCAACTGCGGCCCGCCGTCGGTGAAGGTGAACCGGACCCGCAGGTGCTTCTCGTCCGCGGCGTCCGCGGGCTGCATCAGCAGCTGCCCGCTCATCCCGAGATGCGCGATCACGGCGTCGCCGGAGTCCAGCGGGAGCCACAGGTACTTCCCGCGGCGGGCGACGTCCAGGATGGTCCGGCCGGTGAGCACGGCGGCGAAGTGGGCGTCACCGGGCAGGTGACGGCGGATGGCCCGGGGGTGGCGCACCTCGACCGCCGCGACGGTGCGGCCGGTCACCCACTCGGCCAGGCCCATCCGGACGGTCTCGACCTCGGGAAGCTCGGGCAACGGGGATCCTCACATGGTGTAGGGCCAGATGGTGATCAGGTAGGCGCCGTACCAGAGGCCGAACAGGGCCCAGGCGGTGATCGCCAGGACCGCGACCCGGGGGCGGGCGCGGGCCGCGGCGACCACCGACGGCAGCAGCGTCAACAGTACGGGCAGCAGCAGCCGCGGCTTGGAGTGGTAGAAGCCGGCCTGGCCGTAGACCAGGATCATGGCGACCACCCCGTAGACGGCGAGCGGCAGCCACGGCTTCTGGGCCAGCGCCACCCCGGCCGCCGCGAGCCCGGCCAGCAGGATCAGCCCGACGCTCACCTGCACCCAGCCGTCGGCTCCGGTGAACGTGCCGTGCAGGAAGCTGAGCGTGCTGTGGCCGAAGTCGAACGACGTGCCCCAGCCGGCCGTCTGGATCTTGAACCAGGCGTCCCATTCGCCGACCCGCCAGCCCACCCAGCCCAGGAACAGCGGCACGCCGGCCAGCGCGATCGCGGCCGCCGCCAGCGGCTTGAGCTTGTTGGGCGCGTCCTTGAGCGCCAGCAGCGCGGCGACCGCGAGGGCGATCGCGGCCGCGGCGCCGGTCGGACGGGTCAGCGCGGCGCCGAGACCCAGCAGGGCGGCCGGCAGCCAGGCCCGGCGATGGGCGGCCGCGAGCATGCCCGCCACCAGGGCGATGAACAGACTTTCCGAGTACGCCATGGAGAGCACCACGGACACCGGCGCGGAACAGCAGATCGCCACCAGCGCCCAGCCGGCCCGCCGGTCGTAGAGGGTGGTGCCGAGCAGGTGCAACGCGATCGCCGCCCCGATCGAGGCGGCCCAGGCCACCCCGACGGCGGCCACGCCCGGCGCGACGCCGAGCAGCGCGACACCGCGGATCAGCATCGGGTAGAGCGGGAAGAAGGCCAGTTCGTTGGCCTGCAGGACGTGGTTGGCGTCGAACGTGTACCCGTGCGGGTACCCGTCCATCGCCACCCGCTGGAACCACCCGCCGTCCCAGACCAACAGCCGCCGCCAGACGCCGCCGTTCGCGGTGGAATCGCCGCCCAGCCACCAGATCATCAGCAGCTGGCCGATCCGGGTCAGCGCGAGCAGGCCGACGGCGACGGCCACCCCGCGGTCGCCGCCGGCCTTCTCCCAGAGGGTGGGTGTGGGTTCCGGAGTGTCCGCCGCCGCCGGCGCGGCCTCACTCGGGCTTGTCGTCGCCATCGGCCTCGCTCCGGTCGGTGAGCGTCCTCCAGGCGGCCGCGGCGGCACGCTGCTCGGCCTGCTTCTTGCTGCGACCGTCGGAGCCGCCGTACCGCACGCCGGCCACCACCACCCAGGCGGTGAACGTCTTGGCGTGGTCGGGCCCGGAGTCCTCGATCACGTAGTCCGGCACGCCCAGCCCGAGCGCCGCGGTCAGCTCCTGCAGGCTGGTCTTCCAGTCCAGTGCGGCGCCCCGGCCGGCCGACTCGGCCATCAGCGGGTCGAACAGCCGGTGGATCACCTCGCCGGCCGTCTCCAGGCCGTGCTCCAGGTAGATCGCGCCGAGCAGGGCCTCCAGCGTGTCGGCCAGGATGCTCGCCTTGTCCCGGCCGCCGGTGGTCTCCTCGCCCTTGCCGAGCAGCAGGTGCGGGCCGAGGCCGCCGTCGCCCAGGCCGCGCGCCACGTCGGCGAGCGCGTGCATGTTCACCACGCTGGCCCGCAGCTTGGCGAGCTGTCCCTCGGGCAGGTCGGGGTGGTTGTGGAAGAGGGCCGACGTGATCACCACGCCGAGGACCGAGTCGCCGAGGAACTCCAGGCGCTCGTTGGTGGGCAGGCCGCCGTTCTCGTACGCGTACGACCGGTGGGTCAGCGCGCGTTCCAGCAGTTCCGGCGAGAACGGGACCCCGAAGGCCTCCTCGAGGGGCAGGGTGGGGGGACGGCGGCGCTTGTCATTCATGCGATACCTCGTTGTACGACATCAATTCGGCGATGGCTGCGAGCGCGGCGCGGCGGTGCAGGCCGGCGGCGAAGCCGATGCCCCCGGCCAGGTCGGGGCCGGTGGCCGCGCCGTGGCAGACCACCACGATGCCGCGGACGCCCAGCAGGACGGCCGCCCGACTGTCGTCCGCTTGCTCGGCTCCGTGGGCGGCTTCGAGCGCCTTCAGGAGGACATTTCCGGTGAAGCCGTCGGTGACCACGACGTCGGCGGCCGTGCCCAGCACGACGTCGCTGCCCTCGACCAGGCCGGTGTAGCGCAGGGGCAGGGCCTCCAGCAGACGCGGCGCCGATCGGCGCAGCCGGTCGCCCTTGCCCGGTTCGGTGCCGATGGTGAGCAACCCGACCCGGGGGTCCGGGAGGTCGTGGACGACGGCGGCGTAGGCGGCGCCCAGCCGGGCGTGCATGGCCAGGGCCGGCTCGTCGGGGTCGACGGAGGAGCCGACGTCGAGCAGGACCAGGCGGCCGGCGGCGGTGGGCAGCACGGCGGCCAGCGGGGGACGGCGGACGCCGGGCCAGCGGCCCAGGGCGCGCGCGGCGGAGAGCACGGTCACGGCGGTGTCGCCCGCGGAGACCAGGGCGTCGGCGAGGCCGGCGGCGACGGCTTCGGCGGCGCTGCCGCCGGGCACTGTGGTGATGCGGTGGTGCTCGGCCGGATCGAGGGCGTCGAGCACCGCGCCGGCGGCTTCAGCCGGGCCGACGAGTGTCAGGTGCAGGGACGGATCGTCCTGTACGGCACGCAGAGCGCCGTCAACCACGACGGCGGGAGCATGGTCCCCGCCGAGGAGGTCGACGGCGATCCGCGCGGTGCCCGGCTCCCTCAGGGGAGCCGGGGCACCGGTGGAACGCCACTGCTCAGGAACGACCCGCCCGATGATCGGGCGCGTCACGCGGCGACGTCAGACCTCGAGGACCTGACGGCCGTTGTAGGTGCCGCAGACCGAGCAGGCGGCGTGCGGCAGCTTCGGCGACTTGCACTGGGGGCAGGCCACGGTCGAGACCGCTGTCGCCTTCCAGTTCGCCCGGCGCGAGCGGGTGTTGCTGCGCGACATCTTGCGCTTGGGGACGGCCACGGTCGTTACTCCTCGGGTGTTGTGAGATTGCGCAAAGCGGCCCAGCGGGGATCGGCGTCCTCGTGGCTGTGATCGGCCGGGAGGTCGTCGAAGTGCACCCCGCAGTCGGGGCACAGCCCTGGGCAGTCCGGCCGGCAGAGCGGGTTCGTCGGCAAGGTCAGCACCACCGCGTCCCGAACCGCCGGCTCCAGGTCGATGAGGTCGCCCTGCATCCGGCCCACCTCGTCCTCGTCGGTGGTCTCCTCCGTGGTGCTGTCCTCGTAGGCGAACATCTCCGCGAGGGACACCTCGAAGGTGCTGTCGATCTCGTTGAGGCACCTGCCGCACTCGCCGTGAAGCGAGCCCCGCACGGTGCCGCTGACGTAGACCCCCTCGGAGACCGACGTCATGCTCAGATCGAGCTCGAGGTCGGAACCCTCGGGGACCGAGATCAACTCCAGGCCGAGGTCGGCAGGCGCCGGCACCACCCGTTTCAGGGCACGCGTCGCACCAGGCTGCCGGGGTAGCTTCGTCGTGTCGACGACCAGCGGCTGCCTGGGATCCAGGTGACTCTGCGGTGACTTGGGCATCATGTTCCTCAGCCATGGGTAGGCCGACCGAAAACATTACCTGAGCTTGCGGGACGTCGTCGAATCGGCCCCGATTGTCAGAAGGGCAGAGGACGCTCCGCGTCCTCACCCTGAAAGGTACCGATCTCGCGGAGCGCGTGCATCTTGTCCCGCCCCCGCTCGATCGACGCCAGCGCCCGGGTCAGGAACTGCTCGAAGTTGGCAAGCGCGGTGTCGACGTAGTCGTCGACCTCCTCCCGGAGCCGCTGGGCCTCGGTGCGGGCCTCGGCGATGATCCGGGCGCCCTCGTGCTCGGCCGAGACGGTGATCTCGTTCACCGAGACCAGGCGGGCGTGCTCGGCCTCGCCCTCGTTGACGATCCGGTCCGCCTCGCGCCGGCCGGCCTCCACGATCCGGTCCCGCTCGTCCAGCACCGCGGCCGCCTTGCGCAGCTCGGAGGGGAGCTCGGCGCGCAGCTCCTCCAGCCGCTCGATCATCTCGCCGCGGTCGAACATGAAGTTCGTCCGCGACATCGGCACGGCGCGCGCGTCCTGGACGAGCTCGATGAGCTCGTCGATACGGTCGAGCGGATCCACCGGTGTCTCACTCCCGTCGTCGAACCGCCACCCAGCGTGGTGCGATCACGTTACTGTGCCGCCGCCCCGCCTCGTTCCGGCGCGCCGGACACTCCTAATTCTGCTTCAACCGGCTCACCAACCGGGCCAGCACCGGGTCGGGGAGGTACGCCGAGGCGTCGCCACCCCACTTGACCACGTCCTTGACCAGGCTGGACGACAGGAACGAGTAGAGCGGATTGGTCGGCATGAACAGCGTCTCCACACCGGAGAGCCCGATGTTCATCTGCGCCATCTGCAACTCGTAGTCGAAGTCGCTCACCGCGCGGATGCCCTTGACCACGACGTCCGCGCCCTGATCCCGGCAGAAGTCGACAAGGAGTCCATGGAAGGACATCACCCGGACATTCTTGTACGGGGCGGTCACCTCGGTCAGCATCTCGATGCGTTCGTCGACGGTGAACAGTCCGGACTTGGACTGGTTGATCAGAACTCCGACGATCACCTCGTCGAACAGCCGGCTGGCCCGTCCGACGATGTCGAGGTGACCGTTCGTGACCGGATCGAAGGAACCGGGACACACCGCTCGTCTCATGATCGGCGACCGTACCAAAGTGTGGTCTCGCCGTAACGCCGGGTGCGGTCCCCGGCGAGGCCGTCCACCCAGCTCACCGGACCCGTCCGGGTGGACCGCTCGAACACCACCACGGCGTCCGGGGCCAGCCAGCCGTTGGCCACCAGCCGTTGCTGCACGGTGTCCACCTCGTCGCCGCCCAGCGCATACGGCGGGTCGGCGAAGACCACGTCGTACGGTCCCCCGTCCGGGGGATCGGCGAGCACCTGCGACACCTTGCCGGTCACCAGCCGTGCCGCCGCGCCCACTTTGAGTGCCACCACGTTGTCCCGGACGACCCGGGCCGCCTTGGCGTCCGATTCGACCAGAAGGAGATGATCGGCACCGCGGGACAGCGCCTCCAGGCCGACCGCACCGGACCCGGCATAGAGGTCGGCGAACCGCGCACCGGACAGTTCGGTCATCGTTTCGAGGGAGCTGAAGAAAGCCTCCCGAACCCGGTCCGATGTGGGCCGGGTGTGCACACCGGACGGAACGGACAGACGCCGCCCACCATGTGCCCCGGCGATAATCCTCGTCATCGCGTCCGACGCTACTTCACCACCCCATAAGGACTACCAGCGCGTAAACAATTCCCTCGTCACGGGCACTGCGCGCGACGGCACCGTCCCGTTGCAGTGAAAAAAGATCACGGATTGGTATCAAGACCCTTATGCGCCGCTGAGACGTTTCTTTGACCTTGAGAACTGGCTAGGGTCAGCGAGCGTTGCGGTCGTCCTTGACGGACCGTCCGCAGGCGACGTGGGGAGGCGTCGACGCAGCGTCGCTCTTTGGCGGGCGACCAATGCCGCGCGGTCTTCTCACGCACTCTCTTCCTGACCCCCGTTCCCAGGAGTAGGCGTGAAACTGTCCAAGTCCTCGTTCCGCCGGACCGGCACGGTTGTTGCCGGAGCCGCTGTCGGCCTCATCGGCGTGATGACCACGGCCATGCCCGCCCTGGCGTGCCACCCGAACATCAAGCCGGCTAGCGCCTGCGTCAACAACGACGGCACCTGGGTCGTCGAGTGGACAGTCCAGGCCAGCGACAACGCCTTCGGTGACGGCAAGGTCGGGAAGGTCGAGTACAGCGCGACGACGACCAAGCCGTCCGACGCCGACAAGGCCCAGACGATCAGCTTCACCGGCATCGCGGAGGGCGACAAGCTGAGCCACTTCAGCAAGCTGCACGCGACGCAGACCGTCTCGAAGGAAACTGAGACCGCAACCCTCAAGATCACCGGCGAGTGGAAGCGCAACAACGGCAGCAACTTCATCGACGCCAAGAATCTCTCGACGAACAAGCCGACAGAGGTCTGCAAGGGCCAGCCGGAGCTGCCGAACCCGGGCGAGTCCACCCAGCCGAACCCGGCCGAGTCGACCAAGCCCAGCAACCCGGGCGAGTCCACCAAGCCGAACCCGGCCGAGTCGACCAAGCCGAGCAACCCGGGCGAGTCCACCCAGCCCGTTCCCGGCACCAGCTCCTCCGCCTCGCAGGCTGCCCCGAGCAAGCCGGCCGAGGAAGTCGTCACCGAGCCGCAGCTGGTCTACGACAACACCTGTGACAACCTGACCGTCGGCGTCGTGGTTCCGGACGACAACAAGGAGTCCGTCACCGTCAAGTTCACCCCGAACAAGGGTGACGCGAAGACCGTCACCGCCAAGCCGGGCGAGACCAAGACCGTCGACTTCGACGCCGCCGCCGGCCTGGTCGTCACCGCCAGCGCCGAGGGCCAGGAAGACACCACCATCGACTACGAGGCCCCGGCCGACTGCGACACCGGCGCCCTGGCCGTGACCGGCTCGAACTCCAGCACGATCGCCGGCGGCGCCGTCCTGGTCCTGCTGGTCGGTGCCGGCCTGTTCTTCATGGCCCGCCGCCGCAAGGTCCGCTTCACCGCCTGATAGCGGAGCGACAACTCTCGCACCGGGGGCGCGCCGACTTTGCGGTCGGCGCGCCCCTCTCCGTTCCCCCGCACCAGGAGTACGCATGAAGTTCACCCCCCGCCTGCGCCAGGCCGCTGTCGTCGCGGCCGGCGCTCTCCTCAGCCTGGCGGCCTTCGCCGCCCCGGCGAACGCCACCAACGGCGGCAGCTGGCCGGGTGGCGACCAGGGCCCGTCCGGCAACCAGGACTGCACCCCGGCCGCCCAGGCCAAGTACGAGCACTCGTTCAACGGCCCGGCCGGCACCGCCTCCATCCGGCTGCTGAACGGCCCGCTCTGTGACGCCCAGTCGTTCGCGCTGGTCTCCTACACCGCGCCGTCGGCCCAGTTCCAGACCCCGCAGTACGTTCTGGACAGTTCGGTCAAGACCCTGCAGCCGGCCAAGAAGGGCGAGCTGACCGAGAGCAAGCTCGACTTCCGGGTCGAGGTGCCGGAGTGCTTCACCCAGGTCGACTTCGTCTTCGGTGACAAGATCATCAACCCGCTGACCGACAAGAGCGACCGCTACGGCGACCGCAAGGTCGGCAGCCCCGGCGCCCCGGGCAAGCAGTCCAAGCCGGCCCAGGGCCAGCCGCAGAGCGCCTGGTATAACGGCGGCTCGGGCACCTGCAAGGCCGAGCCGGTCGTCGAGGCCCTGCCGGACTGCGAGGGCGCCGTCGCGCTCAAGCTGATCAACCGCAGCACGTTCAGCGAGTCGTTCGAGATCACCGCGGACGGCGGCTTCAGCAAGACCGTGACGCTGCAGGCCCGCCAGGAGCCGGCCACCGTCACCGTCCCGGCAGCGAACGCCAAGAACATCAAGGTCACCTCGCGGGGCAAGCAGCTCTACTCCGGCTCCTGGCAGAAGCCCGCCGACTGCCAGGTTCCCGAGGTCGGCAAGCCCGACGCGAAGTACGTCAGCGACTGCGACGGGCTCACCTTCACCATCGTGAACCCGGAAAACGGCAAGGACGTCACCGCCGTCTTCACCCCGAACAAGGGCGACGCGCAGACCGTCACGGTCAAGCCGACCGAGACCAAGACCGTCCACTTCACCGCGGCGCAGGGCCTGACCGTCACCGTCACCGGTGACCTGGACGTGCTGAACGGCGAGGTCAAGTGGACCAAGCCGGAGAACTGCACGGAGCAGCCCAACCCGGGCCAGTCCTCGCAGCCGAACCCGGGTCAGTCGTCGTCCTCGGCGTCGCCGTCCGCGTCGGCCGGCTCGGACACCCCGGGCGCGACCCCGACCACCACCGAGCCGGGCGGCGGCGGCCTCGCCCTGACCGGCTCGAACTCCAGCACGATCGCCGGTGGCGCGGTCGTCCTGCTGCTGGTCGGCGCCGGCCTGTTCTTCCTGGCCCGCCGCCGCAAGGTGAACTTCAAGGCCTGACCCAGCACCCGCTGACAGAAGCGCGCCCGGTGGATCACCGGGCGCGCTTCCGCGTATTCAGGACCGGGCGGACCACCCGGCAAACCGCGATTCGGGTGCGGCGACGTGGCGGGAGCCGGATCGAATCGGACCTGTTCCCCTCCGAGCCGAACCAGGGGTTATCGCCAGGGTGGGAACGAGCCGTCCGGCAGGGGCTGGTACTCGTGGACTGCCATCACGGCGGAGACCGGCAGCGGCCCGTACACATGCGGGAATTGCCGGCCCGAAGGGTCCGGCGGGTCGCCGTCCTCCCAGACCACCGGGACCCCCGTCCTGGTCTCGTCGATCTCCAGGAGGACGAGGTCCGTGCGGCCGCGGAACAACAGATTCGCCGGGAGGTGTACGCCGTCCGGGTCGGAGCAGTGGATGTAGCCCTGCGTCGCCAGGCTGTCGGCGACGTAGGTGTCCGAGACCGACTCCCACACGGACCGTGGGCACAGATGCAGGATCATCCCTTCTCCAGATACTCGGCGCGGTCCTCGTCGACCAGCGCGGCCACCGACGCGGCCAGCGCCGGGTGTGCGGTCAGGTCCGGGTCGTCGCCGACCACCTCGGCGGCCTCGACCCGGGCTTCCTTGATCAGTTTCTCGTCGCGGAGCAGGGAGAGCAGCCGCAGGTGGGAGTGTTTGCCGGACTGCGAGGCGCCCAGCACGTCGCCCTCCCGGCGCTGCTCCAGGTCGATCTCGGAGAGTTTGAAACCATCCGTGGTGGACGCGACGGCGTCGAGCCGCTCGCGGGCCGCCGAGCCCTCGACCGCCTCGGTGTGCAGCAGGCAGACGCCGGGGGCGGATCCCCGGCCGACCCGGCCGCGCAGCTGGTGCAACTGGGAGACGCCGAAGCGGTCGGCGTCCATAATGATCATTACGGTGGAGTTCGGCACGTCGACGCCGACCTCGATGACCGTGGTGGCGATCAGCACGTCGACGTCGCCGGCGGCGAAGGAGCGCATCACCGCGTCCTTCTCCTCGGGTGGCATCCGGCCGTGCAGCATCTCGACGCGCAGGCCCTTGAGATAGTGGTCCCGCAGGGCCGGCAGCACCTCGGTGACGGCCAGCGGCGGGCGCCTGGCGGATTCGTTGTCCGCCGGCGGGGACGACTCCTCCTCCGGTCCCTCACCGATCCGGGGACACACCACGTACGCCTGATGGCCGGCGGCCACCTCCTCCCGCACCCGTTTCCAGGCGCGGTCCAGATAGGCCGGTTTCTCCAGCGCCGGCACCACGTGCGAGGCGATCGGCGAACGACCGCGCGGGAGCTGGGAGAGCACCGAGGTCTCCAGGTCGCCGTAGACGGTCATGGCGACCGTGCGCGGGATCGGGGTCGCGGTCATCACCAGCACGTGCGGCGGGCGGGCCGCCTTGGCGCGCAGCGCGTCCCGTTGCTCCACGCCGAACCGGTGCTGCTCGTCGACCACCACCAGGCCGAGGTCGTGGAAGTCGACACCCTCGTACAACAAGGCGTGTGTGCCGACGACGATGCCGGCGGTCCCGTCCGCCACCTTGGCCAGCGCGGCACGCCGGGCCGCCGCGCCCAGCGAGCCGGTCACCAGGGTCAACTGCGTCCCGGACGGATCGCCGTCCAGCTCGCCGGCCCGCCCCAGGGCGCCCAGCTGCGCGCTGATCCCGCGGAAGTGCTGGGTGGCCAGCACCTCGGTGGGGGCGAGCAGCGCGGCCTGGCCGCCGGCGTCCACCACCTGCAGCATCGCGCGCACCGAGACCAGCGTCTTGCCGGAACCCACCTCCCCCTGCAGCAGCCGGTGCATCGGGTGCGCCCGGCCCAGGTCGGCGGCGATCTCCTCGCCGACCGAGCGCTGGCCCTCGGTCAGCTCGTAGGGCAGGCCGGAGTCGAACCGCGCCAGGATCCCGTCGTCCCGGCGGGGCCGGGCGGTGCCGGGCGCGGCGGCGGCGCGGGCCCGGCGCTGCGCCAGGGTGAGCTGCACGGCGAACGCCTCGTCCCACTTCAGCCGGTGTTTCGCCGAGTAGAGCGCGGCCTCCGAGCTGGGCCGGTGGATCTCGCGCAGCGCCGTGCCGATGCCGACCAGGTTCCGCTTCGCCCGGACCGCGGCGGGCATCGGGTCGGCCGGCGGCTCGAACGTGTCCAGCAGGGTGCGCACGCACTTGGCGATCACCCAGGTCGGCACGGCCTGCGCGGCCGGGTAGACCGGGATCAGCGCGCCGGCGAACTCCTCGATCTCCTCGGCCGCCTCGTCCTGTGTGGCGTCGGCCTTGAGCAGCTGGTAAGCCGGGCCGTTGAGCTGGCGCTTGCCGCGGAACTCGGTGACCTTGCCGGCGAACAGCCCCCAGCGACCCCGGGTCAACTCCCGCTCGCGCCACGCCTGGTTGAAGAACGTGCAGGTGAGCGTGGCCCCGGAGCCGTCGCCGATGGTCACCTCGAGCATGTTGCCCTTGCGCTGCCGCATCGGCTTGACACCGATCCCCTGCACCTGGGCCAGCACGGTGACCTGCTCACCGACCTCCAACCGGCGCAGATCCGTGTGCTCGCCGCGCTCGTCGTAGCGCCGCGGGAAGTGGTAGATCAGGTCGCCCGCGGTGTGCAGGTCGAGGTGTTCCGCGAGGGCCTTGGCGGTCTTCGCGCCGAGCACCTTGGTCAACGGGACGTCGGTCGTGGTCATTCGACTCCTGCCAGCAGGTGGTAACGCGGCTGGCCGCCGGTGTAGCACTGCAGCTCGATGAAGGGCCAGGTGCGGTGCACGTGACCGCGCAGATGATCCTCCAGCTCGGCCGGGGCGTCCGCGCCGAGGACCAGGGTGACCAGCTCGCCGCCGCCGCCGAGCATCCGGTCGAGCAGGCGGTGGCTGACGTCCGACAGGTCACTGCCGATCACGTGCACCTCGCCGTCGACGAGGCCGAGCAGGTCGCCCGCGCGGCACGGGCCGGCCACGGTGAGCGCGTCGCGCCGGGCGGTGCAGACCTCGCCGTACCGGCAGGCGCCGGCGGCCTCGGCCATGGCGATCACGTCGTCGGCGAACGGGCGGGTGTGGTCGCGCACCGCGAGGGCGGCCAGCGCCTGCACCGGGGAACGGGTGGGAACCACGCTGACGTGCACGCCGATCGACTCGGCCTCGCGGGCCGCGGTGACCGCGACGGCCTGCGTGTTCGCGTCGTTGGGGAGCAGGACCACCGCTGAGGCGCCGCAGGCGCGCACCGCGGCCAGCATCTCGGCGGTGGACGGGTTGCGGTCCACCACGACCGCGCCCTCCGCCTCGAAGAGCGCGGTCAGCCCGTCGCCGGCGGCCACCACGACCGCGCCCCGCGACTCGGCGCCGGGCCGTTTCTCCGCCAGCGGAGTGACCTTGATCTGGTACGGCCGGCCGGCTCCGACTCCGGCCTCGACCGCCGGGCCGATCGCGTCGGCCGGCACGTGGACGTGCACGTTCCAGGTGCCGTCGCCGGAGCCGACGACGACCAGGGAGTCGCCCAGCGCGTCGAGCGCGGCCCGCAGCCGGTCGACCGCCTCCGGCTCCGCGTCCAGCAGGTACTGCACCTCGTAGCCGTGGCCGGCGCAGTCGTCGTGGTCGTCGTGGTCGTCGTGGTCGTCGTGGTCGTCGGGGCGCTCGGCGCGGGGCGGCGGGGCCGGCGCGGGCGGGGCCACGAACTCGCTCTCCTCGACGGTGTCGACCAGAGCGTCCAGCAGCAGGCAGAGGCCCCGGCCGCCGGCGTCCACCACCCCGGCGCGGGCCAGCACCGGCAGCTGCCGCGGTGTCCGGTCGAGGGCTTCGGCGGCGGCCCGCGCCGCGGCCCGGGCGACGGCCACCAGGTCGTCGGACCTGATCCGGCCGGCGGCCTCGGCGGCGGCCGCCATCACGGACAGCACGGTGCCTTCCACCGGCCGGGCCACCGCCGCATAGGCCGCGTCGGTGGCCTGGCGCAGCGCCCGGGCCAGCTCGCCGCCGCGGACCGCGACCGAGCTGGCGAACGAGTCGGCCATGCCGCGCAGGATCTGCGACACGATCACGCCGGAGTTGCCCCGGGCGCCCAGCAGCGCGCCGCGCGCCATCCGGCCCATCAGCCGGCCGAGCGGGGTCCGCGGCTCCTCGTGCAGCGCGGACCGCACCGCCTCGCGCGCGGCGGCCAGGGTCAGCACCAGATTGGTGCCGGTGTCGCCGTCGGGCACCGGATAGACGTTCAGGTCGTCGATCTCACGCTGGTGGGCCCGGAGCGCCCGCAGCCCGCCGTCGCACCAGCGGTGCACGGCGGCGGCATCGAGGGTCTCCAGCACGCGAAAATCGTACTAACCACCTCTGACAATCGCTGGGTACGCGCCCTGACCGGGGGCGATTGGCCGTCGCGGCCAGGCATCGGGTAACCTTGCCGGGTTGCCTGGGAAGTCCTACTCCTCGGCGCCTTCAGTTTTTCGAATCAAACCCAGGAGTATCCCGTGGCTAGCGTGTGCGACGTCTGTGGCAAGGGACCGGGCTTCGGCCACAACGTGTCCTTCTCGCACCGGCGGACCAACCGCCGCTGGAACCCGAACATCCAGTCGGTGCGGACCCCGGCCGGTGGCGGGACCACCAAGAAGCTCAACGTGTGCACCTCGTGCATCAAGGCCGGCAAGGTCGCCCGCGCCTGAGCTCCAGCTTTCGAGAAGCCGCCGAGTCCTCGACCCGGCGGCTTCTCGGCGTTACAGCTTCTCGGCGTTACAGCTTCTTGGCGTAGGAGAGCACGCCCGGGTGGCCCTTGTAGTACCCGAAGTCCTCGATCCGCTGGTAGCCCGCGGACTCGTAGAGCGCGATCGCCTCGGGCTGCTTGTCGCCGGTCTCCAGGATGACCCGCTCGCAGCCGGCCGCCCGCGCCGACTCCTCGACGGCGGCCAGCATCCGCCGGGCCAGTCCCTGCCCCCGCGCCTCGACCCGGGTGAACATCCGCTTCAGCTCGGCGTCGCCGCCGTGCCGGCGCCAGCCCGCGCTGGCCAGCAGGCGGTCGTCCGCGGCCCGGACGGCCACCAGGAAGTCACCGTCGGGCGGGAGGAAGTGGGCCGCGGCGAGCGGGGTGTCGTCGCCACTGCCGCCATACCGTTCGGAGAGGTCGCGCATGTTCTCCGCGACCAGCTCCATCACCTCCGGCTCGTCGAACCGGGCTGATTTGATCTTGATCTGTCCCACGCCGCCAGCGTAGTCAGGGTCAGCGGAAATGGTCCCAGCCCAGTGGCCCGGACCACGGTCTGCCGTCGACAGTGACGCCGGAGCCGTCGTGCACCGAGCCGATCTCCCGCCAGCCGTCCGGCAGCTCCGTCCCGGCCGGGAAGGTCGCGGCCAGCGGGTGGTCGTCGCCGCCGGCCAGCACCCACTGGTACGGGTCGACGCCGAGCGCCTTCGCGGCGTCCCGCATCTGGTCGGGCACGTCGAAGGCCGACGACCGGATGTCCATCCCGACCCGGCCAGCCGACGCGAGATGCCCCACGTCCTGCAGCAGCCCGTCGGACACGTCGATCATCGAGGTGGCGCCGAGCCGGGCCGCCTCCGGGCCGGCGGCGTACCGCACGACCGGCCGCCGGTACGCCTCCACCAGCATCTTCGGCGTCCGGAAGCCCCGGGACAGCACGGTGTAGCCGGCCGCCGCGTACCCGATCCGGCCGCAGAGCGCGAGGAGGTCGCCGGGCCGGGCGCCGTCGCGGCGCACCGGGTCCAGGCCACCCAGGTCGCCCAGCGCGGTCACCGCGACGGCCAACGCCGGGCTGGACGACATGTCCCCGCCCACCACGCTCGCCCCGCACAGCGCCGCCTCCGCGGTCAGCCCGTCGGCCAGGCCCTCCGCCCAGGACGCGTCCAGGTCGCCGGGCACGCAGAGCGCGACCAGCAGCGCGGTGGGGGTGGCGCCCATCGCGGCGATGTCCGCGAGGTTGGCCGCGGCGGCGCGGTGTCCCACGTCGGCCGGGCCGCACCAGTCGCGCCGGAAGTGCCGGCCCTCGACGAGCACGTCCGTGGAGGCGACCACCCGGCCGTCGGCCGCGCGCACCACTGCGGCGTCGTCGCCGGGGCCGAGCAGGGTGGCCGGACCGGCGCCGAGACGGGACACAATTCGGCCTATCAATCCGAATTCACCGGACTCTGCGATGCTCACGTACACGTCCTTCGATGCTGGCGTCCCGCTGCCGGGCCGCTTCGTACGGTAGTTTCACGACCGGGGATCACCGACGCGGTGGCGGAATAGGAGTCGATCGTGGTCCAGGCATACATCCTCATCCAGACGGAGGTCGGGAAGGCCCGTGACGTGGCCGCCGCGATCGAGAAAATACCGGGGGTGGTCCGAGTCGACGCGGTTACCGGCCCGTACGACGTGGTGGTGCTCACCGAAGCACACACGGTGGACGAGCTGGGCGGCCTGATTGTGAGCAAAGTCCAGTACGTGCCGGGCATCACCCGGACCCTGACCTGCTCCGTGGTAAACCTCTGAGCATGGTAGACGTCGACACCCCACAGGACGCCCCGCACCAGGGGGCGCCACAGCCGGACAACACCACGCGGATCGCCGCGATCTGGGCGACGGCGGTGGCCGTGCCGGTCGTCGTGATCGTGGGGCTCGTCGCCTTCCTCCAGATCAACGACAGGTCGCGGCCGGAGGCCGGCCCGGCGTCGACCGCGAGCGGCCCGGTCGCCGTGCCCAGCACGGCGGTCGAGCTGGCCGCGCCCGAGCTCGACGAGCGCGCCGCCCAGGTCTGCCTGGCGGTCACCTCGCAGCTGCCGAACCAGATCCGCAACCTGCCGGCCCGCAAGGTCAGCGCCGGCCCGGAGCAGAACGCGGCGTACGGAGAGCCGCCGATCACCGTGTCCTGCGGCGTCGCGCGGCCGAAGATGTGCGAGACGGTCGACGACACGTCCGGCACGTGCGTGCCGCTGGCCGCCGAGCTGCTGCTGATGAACCGGGTCTGCTGGTACTACGCCGACGCCGGCGGCAGGACCACGTTCACCACCCTGGACCGCGAGGTCCCGGTGCAGGTGGTCGTGCCGGCGGCGTACGACAAGCGGGCGCAGTGGGCGAACGAGTTCTCCGACATCGTCGTGGAGACCGACAAGTCGATCACCGAGGGCGTGCCGAGCGGGTGCAACCCGGGCAAGTGACGGTCAGTGCAGGCCGGTCCCGCGCCGCAGGGCGGTGCGGATCAACCGGTCCACGACCTTCGGGTACTCCAGGCCGGTGGCCGCCCACATCTGCGGGAACATCGACGTCGGCGTCATCCCCGGCATCGTGTTGATCTCGTTGAGGAAGATCTCCCCGCCGGCGGTCACGAAGAAGTCGACCCGGGCCAGGCCGGCGCAGTCCAGCGCCGTGAAGGTCTGCAGCGCCAGTTCACGCACCCTCCGCGAAAGCGTCTCGGGCAGACCGGCCGGGATCGTGTAGCGGCTGCCGACCAGATACTTCGTCTCGAAGTCGTACCAGTCCGCGTCGTCCACGTGGATCTCGGCGAGCAGCGACGCCTCCGGCGCCCCGCCGGCCTCGCCCTCGAGCACCCCACACTCGATCTCCCGGCCCACGATCGCCGCCTCGACCAGCACCTTCGGGTCGATCCGCCGGGCCGTCACGATCGCCGCGTCCAGGTCGGCCCAGTCGGTGACCTTGGTGATGCCGGTGGACGAACCGGCCCGCGACGGCTTCACGAAGACCGGCAGACCGAGCCGCTCCTTGTCCTGCTCGGAGAGCGAGACGCCGGAGCGGAGCACCGCGTACGGCCCGACCGGGATGCCCTCGGCGGCCGCCAGCTTCTTGGTGAACTCCTTGTCC
Organism: Actinoplanes siamensis; assembly: GCF_016862395.1. GTDB lineage: Bacteria > Actinomycetota > Actinomycetes > Mycobacteriales > Micromonosporaceae > Actinoplanes > Actinoplanes siamensis. The sequence continues at coordinate 167,149 of NZ_BOMW01000006.1, forward strand.
ATGGCCGCGGCCGAGGCGAACACGTTGGCGCCGACATACGGAATGCCCGCCATCTCCAGCATCCCCTGGATGGTGCCGTCCTCCCCGTACGCCCCGTGCAGCACCGGGAAGACCACGTCCACACCGGCCAGCTCGGAGACGCCGTCGGCGGGGTCGCGCACGATCAGCTCGGTGGCCGTCGGGTCGGCCGCCAGCACCACCGCGTCGCCCGCGGCCGCGGTGATCTCCGGCAGCCTCTCACCGTCGATGGCCAGCTGCGCCGGGTCGTTCGCGGCGAGGACCCAGCGACCCTCCCGGGTGATTCCGACCGGGACCGCCTCGTACTGATCGGGGTCCAGCGCACCCAGGATGGCCCCCGCGCTCACGCAGGAAATGGCGTGCTCAGTGCTGCGGCCGCCGAACACGATCGCGACACGGGTCTTCCGGGGGGTTGTCACTCTTCTCTGCGCCTCTCGCTAGCGGGCATGCCGGGGGTGACCCTACTCTGCGTAAGCCAGAATCGCGGATGCGGCAGCCGCTGCCACGGCAGGGGGAGACGAACAGTTCATGGGATCAGCACTCCACGTGATCGCAGGGCCGGGGCCAGGACAGTTGGCCACCATGGCGCGCCCCGGCGACCAGCCCTGGTCCGCGCAGGAGATGGCCGCGCTGGCGCGGGCCGGGGTGCACATCCTGGTCTGCGGCGCGCGGCACCGACCGGGCGCCGCCGACAGCGCCGGGATCGAGCTGATCGACTACCCCGATCCCGACGAGTCGGCTCCGCGCAAGGAGGCCGCCGAGATGGTCGCGCTGGCCACCCGGCTGGCCCGGGAGGTCCGTTCCGGCCGTTTCGTGGTCACCCAGTCGAGTGCCGAGCTGGGCCGCACGACCCTGCTCGCCACGATGACGCTGGCGTTGCTGGGCATCCGGCCGGGCGAGGCGCTGCGCCGGATCGGCGCCACCCCCGGCCGCCCGGTCCCCCAGGACTGGCTGCACGACTTCGTGTCCCGCTAGGGCGTGACCCGCGGATCACGCGAGTCACGCCCTAGGCCACGAAACTCTGCGGGAGGACACCCTCGTCCCAGAGGTGGTCCAGGTGGGCGAGGAACCCGCTCAGGCTTCGCTCCAGCTCTCTCCTGGCCGGTACGGGCATCGCCGCCAGCGGGTCGGAGAAGATCAGCCCGTCGGGGTGCCGGGCCCGGGTCCCCACGAACTTGCCGCACCCCGTGCACCAGACGTAGCTGACCAGCGTGGGCCGGCGGGCGTTCTCCGGAGCCGTGAAGTACGCCCGCAGCCGCCGCTCCCCGCACCCCGGGCAGTCCCGCTCGCCCGGCGCGGCGAAGAAGCTCTCCCCCTGGGTCAGTGCGGCGACCTCGTCCGCGCTGAAGCCGCCCCAGCTCACTTCGAGGCGTCCAGTGCCCGCGTCACGTCGGCGACCAGGTCGGCGGTGTCCTCGATGCCGCAGGAGAACCGGACGAAGCCGGGCGGCGTGTCGTCGCCGAACTGCGCCCGCCGGTCGGCGGTGGTGTGCACGCCGCCGAACGAGGTGGCCGCGAACACCAGCTCGGCCGCCTCCAGGAACCGGGCCACCCGCTCGGCGCTGCCCAGGTCGAACGCGACGATGCCGGGGATCCGGCGCATCTGCTCGCGGGCGATCTCGTACGACGGGTCGTCGGCCAGCCCTGGCCAGCGCACCCCGGTCACGTCGGAGCGTCCGACCAGCAGCTCGGCGATCGCCGCCGCGTTCTGGCTCTGCCGCGCCAGCCGCAGGTCCATGGTGGCGATCGACCGGTGCGCCAGCCAGCAGTCGAACGCCCCGGGCACGCCGCCGGTCAGCTTCCGCCAGTTCTCGACCTTGGCCAGCAGCTCCGGGTCACGTGCCGCCACGTAGCCCAGGAGCAGGTCGGAGTGCCCGGTCAGCGCCTTGGTCCCGGACGCCACGACCACGTCCGCACCGAGGGCCAGCGGATTCTGCCCGAGCGGGGTGGCCGCGGTGTTGTCGACGGCCAGCAGCGCCCCGGCGGCGTGCGCGGCGTCGGCCAGGGCCCGGATGTCGGCGACGTCCAGGCCCGGGTTGGCCGGGGTCTCCAGCAGCACCAGCCGCAGCCCGGAGAGGTCCGGGTACGGCCCGGCGGTCGGCACCAACACGCTCTCGACGCCCAGGTCCGCCAGGGCGCCGCGGGCGAACGCCCGTACCGGGAAATAACCGTCGGCCGGAAGCGCGACCTTGTCGCCCGCCTTGACCACGGACAGCAGGAAGGCCGTGATGGCCGCCTGGCCGCTGGCGAAGGCCAGCGCCGGCCCGCCCTCCAGCTCGCCGATCGCGACCTCCAGGGCCTCGCGGGTGGGCTGCTCGGTCCGGGCGTAGCCGTGCTCGCCCGGCCCGGTCACCGGGTCCAGGTGGTACGGCGCGGCGAACACCGGCCCGGGCAGGAACGGCCGGCCCACCTCGGGCGCGGGCAGACCCGCGTGGACGGAACGGGTGCCGTCAGAAAAGCTCACGCCAACTCTCCGCTTCGCTGTGAATCGTCATGAGCTCCGTAGAACGGAGCCTCATGATCCGTCCGCTCCGCTCCCTCGTCACTCGGGTTTCATCTCTCGTGTCATCAGCAGTTTCACCGCGACCCGCGGGTCGGCGCCCTCGTGGCAGACCTTCTCGACCTGCTCGACGATCGGCATCTCGACGCCGTGCGCGCGGGCCAGGTCGCGGATGGACAGGCAGCTCTTCACACCCTCGGCGGTCTGCCGGGTGGCCGCCTGCGCCTGCTCCAGGCTCTCGCCGCGGCCCAGGTGCTCGCCGAAGGTCCGGTTCCGCGACAGCCGGGAGGAGCAGGAGGCGACCAGGTCGCCGAGACCGGCCAGGCCGGCGAAGGTGAGCGGGTCGGCGCCGAGCGCGACGCCCAGGCGGGACGTCTCGGCCAGGCCGCGGGTGATCAGCGACGCCTTGGTGTTGTCGCCCAGGCCGATCGCCGAGGCCATCCCGTAGGCCAGGGCGATCACGTTCTTGATCGCGCCGCCCAGCTCGCAGCCGAGCACGTCGTCGCTGGTGTACGGCCGGAAGTAGGGCGTGGCCAGGGCGTGCTGCACCTGCCGGGCCCGGTCCTCGTCGGTGCACGCCACCACTGTCGCGGTGGGCTGCTCGGCGGCGATCTCGGGCGCCAGGTTCGGCCCGGAGACGACCACGACCCGCTCCGGCGCGACGCCGGCGGTCTCCACGATCACCTCGCTCATCCGCTTGAGCGTGCCCAGCTCGATGCCCTTCATCAGGGAGACGACAGTGGCGTCGCGGGGGAACGAGCCCGCCCAGTCGGCGAGATTGCCGCGCAGCGTCTGGGAGGGCACCGCGATCGCGATCAACTCGGCGCCGGCCACCGCCTCGGCGAGGTCGGTGGTCGCGGTCACTCGCTCGGACAGCTTCACCCCGGGCAGCGAGCCTTCGTTGCCGTGCCGGTCCCGGATCTCGGCGGCGACCGCCTCACGGCGCGCCCGCATGGTCACCTCCGAGCCGGCGTCGCCGATCACCTTGGCGAACGCCGTGCCCCAGGCTCCGGATCCGATGACGGCGGCCCTCATCACGCATCCTCCGATTTCGTGGCCCGCCGCGCGGGCCGGTCGTAGAGCGCCGGCGGTTCGCCGTCGCGGATCGTGCCGAGCAGGTCCCGGATGGACAGCATGATCTTCTCGGTCATCTCCTCGAGCACCGCACGGGTCGGCTCGGCGCCGGCCCAGCGGCTCAGATCGACCGGATCGCCGGTGGTGACCGTCACCGACACTCTGCGCAACTTCAACTTGTTGGTACGCGGATCGAACACCTGCTGCGCGCCCCAGTTCGCGATCGGCACCACCGGGGCGCCGGTGAGCAGCGCCAGCCGGGCGGCCCCGGTCTTGCCGCGCATCGGCCACAGGTCGGGGTGCCGGGTGGTGGTGCCCTCCGGGTAGATCACCACGGCGCCGCCCTCGTCCAGCGCCTTGACCAGCGCCTCCAGCGACTTCACCGCCTCCACGCTGCCCCGCTCGACAGGCACCTGCAGGGTCTTGACCAGCAGTGGGCCGACGATCGGCACCCGCCAGAGGCTGGCCTTGCCGAGGAAGCGGGGCCAGCGGCCGGACCGGTAGATGTAGTGCGCCACGACCAGTGGGTCGAAGTGCGACACGTGGTTGGGAACCAGGATCACGCCGCCGGCCCGCGGGAGCTTCTCCCGCCCGAGCCAGGTGCGCCGTGTCCAGACGGTCATGACGGGGATCACCAGCATCGCCGCGAAACGCTGCCAGAACCCGAGCCGGTGCTGCGTCACGGCATTCTCCGTCCCTCGATCGGCGACCACGTCGCCCGTTCACCTGCGACGAAATCATGCCCCTTGCCGGCCCGGCGTACCAGGCAGGGGTATTGCCCATCAACTCGTGCAAACTTGCTGGGTGGCTGTGCGTAAGTGGATGACGGTGATTCCGGTCAAGCGACTCGGCGCGGCGAAGAGCCGGTTGCGCGGCGCGGTGCCGCCCGAGCGGCATCCCGAGCTGGTGCTCGCGATGATGCTGGACACCGCCGCCGCTGTGCTCAACGCCACCGTGGTCGCCGAGTTGATCGTCGTCACCGACGACGAGGTGGTGGCCCGAGCCGTACGGGAAATGGGGGCGAAGGTCTCACCGGATCCCGCCGCCGGTCTGAACGCGGCCCTGCGTTTCGGCGCCGACGAGGTCGGCGGCCTGGCCGCGCATCGCGCGGTCCTCACCGGGGATCTCCCGGCCCTGCGGCCGGCGGATCTGGACGCGGCGCTGGCCGCCACCGCGCCGGGCCGGGCGTTCGTGCCGGACGCGGCCGGCACCGGCACCGTGCTGCTGGCCGCCCCGCCGCGGGAGCCGCTGGAGCCGCGCTTCGGTCCGGGCTCGGCCGGGGCGCACCGCGCCTCCGGCGCCGTCCCGCTGACCGGCGACTGGCCGGGCCTGCGGCAGGACGTGGACACCGCCGCCGATCTCGCCACCGTGCTGCGGCTGGGGGCCGGCGCGCGCACCCGGACGCTGCTTCGTGATCTCGGACTCAGCCGGGCGTGCGCACCGGCTGCCTGCGCCGGGTAGCGTCAACTGCATGCAGGGCACGATCGCCACCTTCGACCCCGGCACCCGCAGCGGCACGCTGCTCCTCGACGACGGCTCTGAGCTGGCCTTCGGGGCGGAGGCCTTCGGCCGCTCCGGCCTGCGCCTGCTCAGGCTCGGGCAGCGGGTCTCGATCGAGGCCCAACCGGACGGCCGGGTACACCGGGTGTCGATTCCAGGAATCGGCTGAGTTGATCATCCGGTAGTTCGTTTCACGTTCCGCTCGGAGCGGCAATGATGGACGCATGAACCCGCCCCGGACCCCCGATACCCGCCGGCGTGGCCCGAACGGCCGCTTTCTCTCCCGTCCCGAGCCCGCCGACACCCCCGAGTCAACCGAACCGGTCGAGTCCGTGGTGGAGGTGGCGGTGGAGAGCACCGAGGTGACGGACATCCCCGTCGAGCCCGTCGAGTCGGTCGAGGACGAGTACCACCTCCCCGAGGATCGCTTCCTGAACCGGGAACTGTCCTGGCTCGATTTCAACGCGCGCGTGCTGGCGCTGGCCGAGGACCCGGGGACCCCACTGCTGGAGCGGGCCAAGTTCCTGGCCATCTTCGCCAGCAACCTCGACGAGTTCTACATGGTCCGGGTGGCCGGCCTGAAGCGCCGGCTCAGCGCCGGCCTGCCGGTCCGCAGCGGTGACCGGTCCCCGCTGCGTCAGCAGATCGAAACCATCACCGAGCGCACCGCCGACCTGGTCACCCGGCACGCCGCCTGCTTCGCCGACGAGGTCCGGCCGAAGCTGGCCGCCGAGGGCATCGAGGTGGTCAGCTGGAAGGAGCTGGACGACCCGGAGCGGGGCCGGCTGCGCACCTTCTTCCGGGAGCAGGTGTTCCCGGTGCTCACCCCGCTCGCGGTGGACCCGGCGCACCCCTTCCCGTACATCTCCAGCCGCTCGCTGAACCTCGCGGTGGCCCTGCGCTACCCGGACGGCGACAACCCCGAGCTGTTCGCGCGGATCAAGGTGCCGAACAACGTGTCCCGGTTCGTCACCGTGCAGAACGACAGCCGCGGCGTGCGCTTCCTGCCCATCGAGGAGCTCATCGCCAACCACCTCGACCAACTCTTCCCGGGCATGCAGATCCTGGAGACGCACGCCTTCCGGGTGACCCGCAACGCCGAGCTGGAGGTCGACGAGGACCGCGACGAGGATCTGCTGCAGGCCCTGGAGCGAGAGCTGGCGCAGCGCCGGTTCGGCCCGCCGGTCCGGCTCGAGGTGGCCGCCTCGATCAGCGACCACGTGCTCGACCTGCTGGTCCGCGAGCTCGACATGGACAGTCACGACGTGCTGCGGGTGCCCGGCCTGCTCGACCTGTCGGCGCTCTGGCAGGTGTTCGGCGAGTGCGACCGCGACGACCTCAAGGACCGCCCTTTCGTCCCGGCGACGCACCCGCAGCTGGCCGACGGTGAGGTGCCGCGCAGCGTGTTCAACCGGCTGCGTGAGTCGGACATCCTGGTCCACCACCCCTACCACTCGTTCTCCACGAGCGTGCAGCGCTTCATCGAGCAGGCCGCCGCCGACCCGAACGTGCTGGCCATCAAGCAGACGCTGTACCGCACGTCGGGCGACTCGCCGATCGTGGACGCCCTGGTCGACGCGGCAGCCGCCGGCAAGCAGGTGGTGGTGCTGGTGGAGGTGAAGGCCCGGTTCGACGAGGTGGCCAACATCGCCTGGGCGCGCACCCTGGAACGGGCCGGCTGCCACGTGGTCTACGGCCTGGTCGGCCTCAAGACCCACTGCAAGACCGCGCTGGTGGTCCGGCAGGAGGGCAACCAGCTGCGGCGCTACTGCCACATCGGCACGGGCAACTACCACCCCAAGACCGCCCGGCTGTACGAGGACTTCGGGATGCTCACCGCCGACCCGGAGGTGGGCGCGGACGTCACCGACCTGTTCAACGTGCTCACCGGATACAGCCAGCAGACCACGTACCGCCGCCTGCTGGTCGCGCCGCACGGCGTGCGCCGCGGCCTGCTGGACCGGCTGGCGGAGCAGGCCAAGATCGCCCGCGCGGGCGGCGAGGCGCTGGTCCAGTTCAAGGTGAACTCGCTTGTCGACGAGGAGACCACGGACGCGCTCTACCGCGCCTCGCAGGACGGCGTGAAGATCGATCTGATCATCCGGGGCATGTGCACGCTGCGTCCGGGCGTGCCCGGCCTCTCCGACAACATCCGGGTCCGCTCGATCGTCGGCCGGTTCCTGGAACACTCCAGGATCTTCCGGTTCGGCGCCGGCGACGACGCGGAGTACTGGATGGGCTCCGCCGACCTGATGCACCGCAACCTGGACCGCCGGGTCGAGGCCCTGGTCAAGGTCACCATGCCGTCGGCCCGCGAGGAGCTGCGCAACGTCCTGGAGCTGTCCATGGCGGACGGCACCGAGGGCTGGGACCTGGACGGCGAGGGCGCCTGGCGGCGCAACACCGGTGATCCCGGCAAGACACAGGTCCACCTGCAGGAGGCCCTGCTGCGTCGCGTGGTCAAGAAGAGCTGATGGGGGAGGCGATTCGCGCGGCGGGCGGAGTCCTGTACCGCCCGGGCGCCGGCGGCGTCCCCGAGGTGTGCCTGGTGCACCGCCCGCGGTACGACGACTGGAGCCTGCCCAAGGGCACCGTCAAGGACGACGAGCCGGAGCTGGCCGCCGCGGTGCGGGAGGTCACCGAGGAGACCGGCACTGTGGGCCTCCCCGAGTTCGGGCTGCCCGAGGTGGCGTACCGGCTGCCCGGCGGGCGGCCGAAGACCGTGCGGTACTGGCTGATGCGCGCGGCCGAGTCCGGGCCGGTGCGGGACACCGACGAGGTGGACAAGCTGGCCTGGCTGCCGCTGCCGGAGGCGGCGCTGCGGCTCAGCTATCCGGACGAGCGCCCGCTGCTCGACGTGGTGGCCGGGCTGCCGCCGATCACCGCGGTGGTGGCGCTGGTCCGGCACGCGCACGCCGGCGACCGGAAGAACTGGTCCGGGCCGGACTCGTTGCGCCCGCTCAGCCCGAGGGGCGGCAAACAGGCCGCCCTGGTCGCCGACCGGCTGGCCACGTTCCGGCCGCAGCGGCTGATCGCGGCCGTTCCGCTGCGTTGCCTGCAGACGCTGCAGCCGCTGGCCGCGGCGACCGGGCTGCCGGTGGTCGCGGATCCCGCGTTCGCCGAGCCGGAGGACGCGTCCGGGCTGCCGGCCCGGCTGGCGGCGGCGCGGGCCCGGCTGGTCGAGGCGCGGGCGGCCGGGCGGGTCGTGGTGTGCAGTCAGGGCAAGGTGATGCCGCCGCTGCTGGCCTCGCTGGCGCGTGACTCGGGCGTTCCGGCTCCGTCCGCGGCGGACGACCCCCCCGCCGCGAAGGTTTCCTCTTCCGCCGGCGCTTCCCTCACCGCTGAGGCGTCCCCTGCCACGGATGCTCGATTCTCCACGGACGCCTCCCCGGCCGCGGGCGCTTCCCTTTCCGCGGAGGCCGACGTCTACCGGACCCGCAAGGGGGAGGGCTGGCTGCTCACCTGGTCCGGCGAGAGGCTGCTAGGGATCTCTCACTGGTGACCTGGTCGGCCCGCCAGTAACCGATCAGGTCGCCGGTGAGCCAGCGGGCCCGCCACAACTCGTCGCGGCGCGGCTCCCAGTCGCGGTAGGGCAGCAGGGCTACCCGCCAGCTCAGCAGTCCGGCCAGATACCAGCCGTAGAGCGGGACGGCGCCGGCCAGGCCGTCCCGGGCCCGGTACGACGACCACGGCGCCAGCGCGCTCACCACCAGGCCGGACCAGCCGCAGGTGATCAGCCAGTCCAGCGCCGGCTGGTCGGTCGCCCGTTCGGCCAGGTCGCCCAACGTCCATCCGGGCACGACAGCGGCCGCGAACAGGAGCGCCGCCATTCCGGCCCGGCCGACCAACCCGCGCGGTCCGCGTTCCGGCCGTGTGCGGCCGCGCTGCGCGCCCTTGGGTCTGCGTTCCACACCCGGACGCTAGGCCCGGCCGGTGGCCCGGCCGCACCGAAATCACCGACTTCGCTCGTACGGGTGCGGGCCGCGCCGGAATCGAAAAAGGCGCCCACCATACGGGTGGACGCCTGCTTCTCGACGGGATTCAGCGGGCCTTGCGGTTCGACGCCGCCCGGGCCGTCGACGTGCTCTTGGCCCGCGCCGAGGAGGTCGCCGGCGCCGCGGTCTTGCGGGCCGTCGTCTTCTTCGCCGGCGTCGCCGTCTTCTTGGCCGCCGTGTTCTTCGTGGCCGTGGTCTTCTTCGTCGCGGTCGCCGTCCTGGTGGCGGTGGTCTTCTTCGCCGCCGTGGCCGTCGTCTTGGTGGCCGCGGTCTTGGCCGCGGCGGTCCTGGTCGCGGCGGTCTTGGCCGCGCTGGTCTTCTTCGCCGCCGTGGTCTTCACCGGAGCGGCCTTGGTGGCCGCCGTCTTCCGGGCGGTCGTCGTGGTCTTCGCCGGCGTCGCCGTCTTGGTGGCCGTCCGGCCGGCGGTGGCCTTGGTGGCAGTCGTCCTGGTGGCGGTGGTCTTCTTGGCCGTCGCGTTCTTCGCCGGTTTCCCGCTCGCGACGAGTTCCCGGAACGTGTTGCCGGCCCGGAATGCGGCGACCGACGTCTTCTTCACCTTCACCGGCTCACCGGTTCGCGGATTCCTCGCGGTTCGCGCATTGCGCGTCCGCTTCTCCCAGGATCCGAAGCCGGTGAGGGACACCTTGTCACCCTTGGCGACGGCGTTCTGCACTTCACTGATGAACGCGTCCAGCGCAACGCTCGCCGTCTTCTTGTCCCCCAGCTTGACGGCGAGCGCCTCAATGAGCTCGGCCTTGTTCACGGTTTCCTCCCGGACGTGAGAACTGGCCCGTCGCAGGCCATTCTGCGCGCACCGTATGCCCTCTGACCTGCAGACACAAACATTCGTGGCAAAAATCCGTTGTGTCCCAACGAAATTCGCCCCCGTCGGCGACACCGACGGGGGCGAATTCTCCGACACGGTTAAAGAGTGACGACCGGCTTGAAAGACGGGCGGCTCTTCTCGTACGCGCTAATCGCTTCCTCGTGGCGCAACGTCAGTCCGATGTCGTCGAGCCCCTCCATCAGACGCCAACGGCTGAAATCGTCGATCGGGAACTCGTAGGCGGCGTCGTCCACGCGGACCACCCGGTCGGCCAGGTCGACGGTGATCCGCTTTTCCGGGTCGCTCTCGGCCAGATCCCAGAGGCTTTCCACGATCTTCTGGTCGAGCTGGACCGGCAGCAGGCCCTCCTTGAGCGCGTTGCCGCGGAAGATGTCGCCGAACCGGGCGGCGATCACCACCTTGAAGCCCCAGTCGCGCAGCGCCCAGACGGCGTGCTGGCGGGACGAGCCGGTGCCGAAGTTCGGCCCGGCGACCAGGATGGTGGCGCCGGCGTGGGCCGGGTCGTGCAGCACGAAGCCGGGGTCCTCGCGCCAGGCGCTGAAGAGACCGTCCTCGAAGCCGGTACGGGTGACCCGCTTCAGGTAGACCGCCGGAATGATCTGATCGGTGTCCACATCGGAGCGGCGCAGCGGCATGACCTTGCCGCTGTGGGTGACGAACTTGTCCATGACTTGGGTATCCCTTGACTCAGAGGTCGGCGGGGGCGGCCAGCTTGCCGACCACGGCGGTGGCGGCGGCGACCTGCGGCGAGACCAGGTGGGTGCGCCCGCCCTTGCCCTGCCGGCCCTCGAAGTTGCGGTTGGAGGTGGACGCCGCGCGCTGCCCCGGGCTCAGCGTGTCCGGGTTCATGCCCAGGCACATCGAGCAGCCGGCGAACCGCCACTCGGCGCCCGCGTCCGTGAAGATCTTGTCCAGGCCCTCGGCCTCGGCCTGCTCGCGCACGACGTAGGAGCCCGGGACGATCATCATCCGGACGCCGTCGGCGACCTTGCGGCCGCGGATCACATCGGCCGCGGCGCGCAGGTCCTCCAGCCGTCCGTTGGTGCACGAGCCGACGAAGACCACGTCGACCGGGACGTCGCGGAACGGCGTGCCCGGGGTGAGGTCCATGTACGCCAGGGCGCGCTCGGCGGCGGACCGCTGGACCTCGTCCGGGAAGTCCCGCGGGTCCGGCACGACGCTGTCCAGCGCGGCGCCCTGGCCGGGGTTGGTGCCCCAGGTGATGAACGGGCTGATCTTCGTGGCGTCCAGGATGATCTCGGTGTCGTACTCCGCGTCCTCGTCGGTGGCGAGGGTCCTCCAGTACTCCACCGCGGCGTCCCAATCGGCGCCCTGCGGGGCGTGCTTGCGGCCCTTGAGGTACGCGAAGGTGGTCTCGTCCGGCGCGATCATGCCGGCCTTGGCGCCCCACTCGATCGACATGTTGCAGATCGTCATCCGGCCCTCCATGGAGAGCTTGCGGATCGCGTCCCCGCGGTACTCCACGATGTGGCCGTTGCCGCCGCCGGTGCCGGTCTGCGTGATCAGGGCGAGGATCAGGTCCTTCGCGCTCACCCCCGGCCGCAGGTCGCCGACGACGGTGACGGCCATCGTCTTCGGCTTCGACTGCGGCAACGTCTGGGTGGCCAGCACGTGCTCGACCTCGCTGGTGCCGATGCCGAAGGCCAGCGCGCCGAACGCGCCGTGGGTCGCGGTGTGCGAGTCGCCGCAGACGATCGTGGTGCCCGGCTGGGTCAGGCCCAGCTGCGGGCCGATCACGTGCACGATGCCCTGGTTCACGTCGCCGAGCGGGCGGATCTCGACACCGAACTCGGCGCAGTTCTTCCGCAGGGTCTCGATCTGCGTCCGGGAGACCGTGTCCGCGATGGTCAGCAGCTCGCCGCGGCGGGTGTTGAACGACGGATCCGCGTACCCGGTCGGGGTGTTGTGGTCCTCCGTAGCGAGCGTGAGGTCGGTCCGGCGGACCCGCCGGCCGGCCATCCGCAGACCGTCGAACGCCTGCGGGCTGGTGACCTCGTGCAGCAGGTGCAGGTCGATGAAGAGCAGGTCGGGCTCGCCGTCGGCCGTGCGCACCACGTGGTCATCCCAGACCTTCTCGGCCAGGGTCCTGGGTTTCCCGCTCCGGGGAGTGACTCCCACCATCTGGACATCCTAAATTCTGGAATGTATGTTTCGGCTTGTGGGACACAGTATGAGCGGTGTAGGCGTTCTCGACAAGGCGGTTGTCATCCTCGCCGCCTGTGTCGACGGCGCCAGCCTGGCCGAATTAGTCGAGCGCACCAAGCTGCCGCGGGCGACCGCACATCGCCTGGCCCAGGCCCTGGAGATCCATCGGATGCTGGTCCGGGACACGCAGGGACGATGGCGCCCCGGCCCGCGCCTGGGCGAGCTGGCGAACGCCGCGCCGGACGTGCTGCTGACCGCCGCGGAGCCGCTGCTTTCCGCATTGCGGGACGCCACCGGGGAGAGCGCGCAGCTCTACCTGCGCCGCGCGGACGAGCGCATCTGCGTCGCCGCGGCCGAGCGGGCGAGTGGTCTTCGCGACACCGTTCCGGTCGGCTCGGTGCTGCCCATGGTGGCCGGCTCGGCCGCGCAGATCCTGCTCGCCTGGGAGCCGCCGGAGGCGGTCATGCCGCTGCTGCCCCGCTGCAAGTTCACCGGCCGCACACTCGCCGAGGTGCGCCGCCGGGGCTGGGCGCAGAGCGTCGCCGAGCGCGAGCCGGGCGTCGCCAGCGTCTCCGCCCCGATCCGGGACCGCACCGGCCGGGTGATCGCCTCCATCTCGATCAGCGGACCGATCGAGCGCCTGGGCCGCCGCCCCGGCGAACGGCACGCCATGGCCGTCGTCCGCGCCGGCCAGCGGCTCTCCGGCCTGTAACCACCACCCGTTCGCGCCGGCTCTGCCTCCAGCAGAGTTCCGGCGGGGGTCGGCCCCGCCGCGGGGATACTTCGACGATGAGGAACATCACTGTCCGGCGGCTCGGCTACGGCTACTTCGTCCGCCCGCCGGAGGAGACCGGGACCGGATCCCCGCGCGTCGAGCCCACCCTGGGTTACCTGATCGACCATCCCGGCGGGCAGATCCTGGTGGACACCGGAATGGGCCAGGTCCCGGGAGTCGATGCCCATTACCGCCCGCGGCGGGTCCCGCTGGCCGAGGCGCTCACGGCCGCCGGCAGCAGAACCGATCAGATCGGCTACGTCGTCAACTGCCACCTGCATTTCGACCACTGTGGCGGCAATGCGGACCTGGCCGGGACCCCGGTCTTCACCCAGCGCCCGGAGCTGACCCTGGCCCGCACCTCTGACGAGTATCTGGCGTCCCTCGTCGACCATCCGGGCGCCGTCCTGCAGGAGCTGGACGGCGAAACCGAGATCCTCCCCGGCGTGGTGATCATCCCCACGCCCGGTCACACCGCCGGCCACCAGTCGGTGATCGTCACCACCCCCGACGGAACCCTGATCGTCGCCGGCCAGAGCCACGACCACGCCACCGCCTTCACCGGTGACGTCCTGGCCCACCGGGCCGGCATCGCCCCGACGCCGGCCTGGCTCGACCGCCTGCTGTCCTTCGACCCCCGCCGCGTCGTGTTCGCCCACGACAACGCCGTCTGGACCCCCTGACCAGGTCGCGACCCCCGCGACACCAGAACCACCGCCCGGCACAAGCGCCGCCGACCCCACGACACCAGAACCGAAGCCCGGCAACGAACGCCGCCGACCCCACGAGACCAGAACCACCAGCCGGCAACGAACGCGGCCGACCCCCACGGCAGAGAGGCACGGGCCACGACGAAAATGGCCCGCACCATGATCGGTGCGGGCCATGTCTCCTGGTAGTCCCGAAGGGATTCGAACCCTCGCTACCGCCTTGAGAGGGCGGCGTCCTAGGCCGCTAGACGACGGGACCGAGAACTTCCGTTGCACCGCTCTCCCCGAGCGGCGCGCTGAACTCTATCAGCCCCTTGGACCCACCTCCGAATCGGCCGCCCCTCCCCGCCCCGCGCAGTGACCACCCCCACAGCCCCGAACATCCACGCGTCCAGCAGCCCGCACATCAGCCCGCCGCCGGCCCCACGAATGGTGCGAGACACCTCCCGGCCGCAGCCGGAGTCACCAGCCGGCCCCAACGGCCCTCACGCCCAGCCCGCCCACCACGCGCCGGCTCCCGGCAGCTCTCCACCGGCCCCGCGAGACACCCCTCACGCCCACCACGCGCCGGCTCCCGGCAGCTCTCCACCGGCCCCGCGAGACACCACTCACGCCCACCACGCGCCCGCTCCCGGCAGCCCCGCAGGCGTCGCGGATACACCCGCTCACCGCCGGCAGACGGCCGGGCCTGCGGCCCCTCGAGCTCGGCCAGCGCGAGCCGGAGCGCAGAGCGAGGGAAAGGGCGAGAACGAGGAGGAAGCCCGGAGTGCGGGCAGGCTCGGAGCGGGGGAAGCGCGGAGCGGCCCGAGGGCGGCACCGTGCCGGGTCGCGATGAAAGGGAAACAGAAACGGCCCACATCCGGGTGGATGTGGGCCGTTCTCAGGAGTAGTCCCGAAGGGATTCGAACCCTCGCTACCGCCTTGAGAGGGCGGCGTCCTAGGCCGCTAGACGACGGGACCAGAACTGCCTTTGCGCGAAACTCGCGCTCCAGCGTTGCCGACACCGGAGTGTTGACACCGCTGGGGTACCAGGACTCGAACCTAGACTAACTGAACCAGAATCAGTCGGGCTGCCAATTACCCCATACCCCATTTGGCCCGGCTTGCCGAGCCGTGGAGAACTTTACCCGAGCCCTCCCCGCCCGCCAAATCGGGTTACCGAATCCGGTCTGCGTGACCCCATGGACACTCGCAGTGACCCGACAGGGGGGGTGGACGCCGTCGATGCCTCAGGACGCCTGCGACGTCCATGCGACCCGGGAAGGGGATGCGATGCGGCCCGGCAAGAGGCGGGCGCGGCAGATGCCCCGGTGAGCGGGCCACGAGGCGGGCACCACCGATGTCACGGGACGCCGGCGGTGCCCGTACCCCCAAGTCGGTCGCAAGCGCGACCAGCAGCGCGGCCGCGCCGGCTCAGTCCTGGGCGACCACCGTGTTGCGCAGCTCACCGATCCCCTGCACGCTTACCGACACCGTGTCCCCCGGCTCGATCTTGCTGACGCCGGCCGGCGTCCCGGTCAGGATCACGTCCCCGGGCAGCAGCGTCATCACGTGCGAGACATAGGACACCAGGCCCGGGATGTCGAAGACCATGTCCTTGGTCCGGCCGATCTGCCGGACCTCCATGTGCTCCGGGTCACGGCCGACCTCGCAGCGCACCTCGACGTCGCTCACGTCCAGCTCGGTCTCGATCCACGGCCCGAGCGGGCAGAACGAGTCGAAGCCCTTGGCCCGGGTCCACTGCGCGTCCTTGCGTTGCAGGTCGCGGGCAGTGACGTCGTTGGCGCAGGTGTAGCCGAAGATCGCCTTCTGGGCGCCGGCCCGGTCGACGCGGCGGGCGCCGGTGGCACCGATCACGACGGCGAGCTCGGCCTCCTCCTCGACCTGGCTGGAGACCGACGGGATCCGGATCGCGTCGTTCGGCCCGATCACCGAGGTGGACGGCTTGATGAAGATCAGCGGCTCCTTGGGCACCTCGTTGCCCAGCTCCGCGGCGTGCTCCGCGTAGTTGCGGCCGACGCCGATCACCTTGCTGGAGAAGATCGGCGCGAGCAGGCGTACGTCCGGAAGTGCCCAGCGCTGCCCGGTGCGGACCACCTTCTCGAACGGCAGGCTGCTGATCTCGGCCACCGTGAGGCCGGAGGCGCCGTCACCCTCGACGACGCCGAACGACACTCCAGCGGCATGAACAAAACGGGCGAAGCGCACGGGATTCCCATCTGCAGAAGCGGCGGACGCCTCTGAATCTACGCCGGGCCGCCGGGGAAGACCTGGGCCACAGCCCGCAGCCGGCCCGACGGCCTCGGCGCGCTGCAGCGTGCCGTCCTCCCGGTCCATGATCAGCAGCTGCGCGGTGGTCGTCAGGCCATGCGGCGGTCAACCCGACGGCGGCCAGCAGGTCGTCGACCGGCCAGGGCCGGGTGATCCGCCCGGCCGGGGTTGCCCTGCCGGCGCGCCCGGTCCCGCCGGTCGCCGCTGATCCCAAAACGTCACATTCACGAAGAAGCCGGAAACGGGTCGGGGCCCGACCCGAAAGAACACGCCGTGGCGGACCTCATTCGCGCCTAACGGTGATCGTGTTGATCGCTTCGGCTAGATACATTGGTGCGATGGGGATCAAGCAGGTGAGGGCACTCACCACCACGCTGCCCTCGGTCACCTGGATACCCCTCGCCCGGGCGCACGCCGAGCGCGCCGACCAGATGACCGCGGGCCACCGCGCCCGTCGGGCGACCGGCGAGAAACACGCGATCGAGGACTTCCTCTACGACTACTACGGCACCCGCCCGTCCATGCTGCGCCGCTGGCACCCGGGCGTCGGCGCCGGCCTGGCCCAGGCCCCGGACGGCCTGGCCGAACAGTCCGGCTGGAAGTTCTATCTGACCTACCAGGACGGCATCGTCGCCCTCGACGAGGACGCGTTCATGCACGCCCGCGGCGAGAGCGTCCGCTACATCCACGGCCTGCTCACCGCCACCGCCTCCCGCCCGGTCTTCTCCGGCTGCTTCGGCCTGCACGAGTGGGCCATGGTCTACCGCGACCCGGAGCACCGCCACCCGCTTCCCCTGCGCCTCGGCCAGTCCGAAACCGATCGCGTCGTCGAGCAGCACACCATCCGCTGCACGCACTACGACGCGTTCCGCTTCTTCACCCCGGAGGCGGTCGGCCTCAACCGGCTGCAGCCCACCCGTGCCACCCAGGTGGACCTCGACCAGCCGGGCTGCCTGCACGCCGCGATGGACGTGCACAAGTGGGCCCAGAAGCTGGGTCCCGCCGTCCCGGGCGCGCTGGCGCTGGACTGCTTCGCCCTGGCGGGCGAGATCCGGCTCCTGGACATGCAGGCCAGTCCGTACGATTTGACCTCCTACGGCCATCCGCCGGTGAAGATCGAAACCCCGGAGGGCAAGGCGGAGTACGTCGCTCGCCAGCGCGAACTGGCCCGCCGTGCGGCCGGCCTGCGAAGCCGCCTGATCCGGGTCTGCGAGGCGCTGCTCGGGCCGGAGGGCGCCGCCCGCAACCGTGAGGCGGTAGCCCCCTTCAACCACCGCTGACCGCGGCTTCCGGACCGGCCGGGCCGGTCCGGACACCCCGGGGACGGGCGAGAGCGCCGGCCGCGTCAGCCGGCGGCGCGAGGAGCATCGGCCGGGACCGTGGCCGCGCGGCGCGTCAGTCGATGTCGCCGCGACGGTTGCGCTTGATCTGGGCTCGGCGTTTCTTCTCGCCGATGCGGCGCTCGACCGAGCCCCGAGTGGGTTTGGTGGCGCGGCGCTGGCGAGGCGGGGCGGCGATGGCCTCGCCGACCCGCATGGCGAGACGGGCCTCGGCGGCCTCGCGGTTGCGCAGCTGGGAGCGATGCTCGGACGCCGTGATGGTCAGCACGCCGTCGATCAGCCGGCTGCCGAGCCGCTCGACCGCACGCTGCTTCAGAGCGGGTGGGAGCAGGTTGGAGGCGAGCAGGTTCCACGACAGCTCGACCCGCGAATCGGTCGTATTGACGCCCTGACCGCCTGGACCGCTGGAGCGCGAGAAGCGCCACGAAAGCTCGGCCTCGGGAATGGCCAGACCGGGCCGGATCAGCACGTCGGCCATGGGGTCCCCCTCGCAGAAAGCCGGACGCCGCCCAGCATCGCACCCCTACCGATCCCCCCGCCACGGGGTTATCGATCACCCGGACCCCGGCGAGAGCCGCGAGAAGGCCGGGTGGAGAGGGTGGCCGTGAGGACGCCGGAAGGGGGAAGCGGCGGAGACCGGCAAGCGATACGCGGACCGGCACACCGGGGCCGAAAGCCAGCGTTACAGGGCATGATGGGTCGGGTGACGTCCCCAACCGCACCGGTCACCGAGACCGGCTATCCGTGGCCCATCGAAACCACGCGGCTGGCGAACGGCCTGCGCGTCGTCGTCAGCGAGGACCGGACCGTTCCGGTCGTCTGCGTCAATCTCTGGTACGACGTCGGCTCCCGGCACGAACCGCCCGGCCAGACCGGTTTCGCGCACCTCTTCGAGCACCTGATGTTCGAGGGTTCGCAGCACGTGCGCAAGACCGAGCACATGCGGCTGGTGCAGGGCAACGGCGGCTCGCTGAACGCCACCACCAATCCGGACCGGACGAACTACTTCGAGAGCATGCCCTCCGAGCACCTGGAGCTGGCGCTCTGGCTGGAGGCGGACCGGATGGGCGGGCTGGTTCCCGCGCTGACCCAGGAGACCCTGGACAATCAGCGTGAGGTGGTGAAGAACGAGCGCCGCCAGCGGTACGACAACGTGCCGTACGGGGACGCGTGGCTGCGCTTGTTGCCGCTGCTCTACCCGGAGGGGCATCCGTATCATCACGCCACCATCGGGTCCATGGAGGACCTGAACGCGGCGGGCCTGGACACGTTCAAGGCGTTCCACCAGCAGTACTACGCGCCGAACAACTGCGTGCTCACGGTCGCCGGGGACGCCTCGCCGGCCGAGGTGTTCGCGCTGGCCGAGAAGTACTTCGGGGCGATCGAGGAGGTGCCCGGCATCCCGACGGCGCCGGCCGGGCACCTGGCCGGGCCAGCCACCGAGCCGGTACGCGAGACGGTCACCGCGGCGGTGCCCGCGCCCCGGATCTACCTGTCCCACCGGACGTACCCGTTCGGCACGGCCGGCTACGACGCGGTCACGGTGCTCGCCACAGTGCTCGGCAGCGGCCGGGGCAGCCGTCTCTACCAGCGGCTGGCCGACGGCAAGCGGATCGCCCAGCCGGACTACATCGGGTCGTACGGGGTGGACCTCGCGCACGGCCCGGCCCCGCTGATCATCACGGCCACCGCGAAGGACGGCGTGGACGTGGAGACCCTGGAGGACGGTCTCGCCGAGGTGGTGCAGAGCCTGATCGACGAGCCGGTCACCGGCGACGAGCTGGACCGGGCCAAGGCGTTGCTGACCACGAGCTGGTGGCGGCAGGTGTCCACGGTCGGCGGGCGCGCCGACACGCTGGGCCGCTACACCACCCAGTTCGGCGACCCGGCGACCGCCGGCTCCCGGCTCCCGGCGTGGCTGGCGGTGACCGCGGACGACGTCACCGAGGCGGCCGTCCGCACCCTGCAGAAGGAATCCCGCGTCACCCTGACATACCTGCCGGAGACGAAAGCATGAGCCTGATCACCACCCGCCCGGAGGCCGGCACCGCCCGCCCGTACGCGTTCCCGGCCGTCCGGCGGGTCACCGCGCACGGCGGCACCGTGATCGCCGCGCACCTGCCCGGCCAGTTCCTGGCCAGCGCGGTGCTGCTGCTGGACGCCAGCGCGGCCCGCGAGCCGGCGGGTCGCGAGGGAACCGCCACGGTGCTGGCCAAGTCCCTGGAGGAGGGCACCAGGAAGCGTGACTCCACGGCGTACGCGCTGGCCCTGGAGGGTCTGGGCGCCGAGCTCTCGCCGTCGGTGGACTGGGACACGTTCCGGGTCGGCGTCTCCGCCCCGGCCCCGCGGCTGGCCGGCGCGGTCCGGCTGGCCGCCGAGGCGGCCCGCACCCCGAAGCTGGACCCGGCCGACGTGGAGCGGGTGCGCGACGACGAGGTGACCGCGCTGCGGATGGACTGGGCGCAGCCCGGCCCGCGGGCGGACGCCGCCCTGCGCGCCGACCTGTTCGCCGCCGACGGGCGGTACGGCAGGCCGCTGCACGGCGACCCGGCCTCGGTGGCCGCCGTCACCGTGGACGACGTGGCCGCCTTCCACGAGCGGTGGATGCTCCGGCCCGGTGTGCTGCTGGTCGCCGGCGACCTGGACGGGCTGGACCTGGCCGAGCTGGCCGAGGCGGCGTTCGCCGACACCACCGGGCAGGCGCTGGACCTGGAGGCGCCGCTGGGCCTGGCCGTGCCGGCGGCGCCGCACGTGATCCTGGTGGACCGGCCGGGCTCGGTGCAGTCGACGTTGCGGATCGGGCACCGGGCGCCGGAGCGGGTCACGCCCGACTACGTGCCGATGACGCTGGCCGCCACGGTACTCGGCGGGGCGTTCACCTCCCGGCTGAACCACCTGATCCGCGAGGTCAAGGGGTACACGTACGGGATCCGCGGGTCGTACGCGATGACCCGCCGGGCCGGCCGTTTCGAGGTGGCCGCCGGGGTCCAGACAGCGGTGACCGGGCCGGCGATCCGGGACACGCTCGGTGAGATCCGGCGTACCCAGCAGGACGGTGTGACCGAGGAGGAGCTGGCGGTGGCGCGTTCCTGGCGGGCCGGCCAGCTGTCGGTGGAGATGCAGACCCCGGGCGCGATCACCGGGGCGCTGGCCACCCTGGTGGTGCACGAGCTGCCCGACGACTACTACGAGACGCTGCGCCGGGAATACCTGGAGGCGACAGTCGAGCAGGTGTCCGCGGCGGCCGGGCGCCATCTCGCGGTGGACGGGCTGACCCTGGTGGTCGAGGGGGACGGCGCGGCGATCCGCGACGAACTGGCCGAGTTCGGTGCGCTGACCGAGGCCACTGTGTAACCCGCCAGCTAACGTCGCGGCCATGACGATCACCGACGCGCCCCCTCAGACGCGCCCGGCCCGCCGCACCGGCGTGACCGTTCTGCTCTGGCTCCTGCTCGCTCCGGGACTGGTCTGGACCGGGTTCCGGCTCGGCGGGTGGGAGCCGGGCCGGTTGATCCAGATGATGGCCTTCACCCCGTACGTCGCCCTCGGGGTGGTGATCCTCGCCGTCCTGGCGCTGGCCCTCCGGCGCTGGGCGGCGGGGATCGTGGCGGCGCTGGCCGCCGTGGCTCTGGTGGCGTGCGTGCTGCCGCGCGCCCTGCCCGATCCGGGCCCCGGCCCGAGCACGGGCGTGCGGCTGCCGGTGATGACAGCGAATCTGCTGTTCGGCGGCGCGGACGCGGCGCGGATCGTCCGGCTGGTGCGCGAGTACGACGTGGCGGTGCTGGCCGTGCAGGAGTTCTCGCCGGACGCGGAGACCCGCCTGGCCGCGGCCGGGCTCGGCGACCTGCTGCCCTACCGGTCGCTCGCCGCCGAGCCGGGCGCCAGCGGCTCCGGGCTGTACTCCCGGTTCCCGCTGGCCGAGCCGGGCGCGAAGCGCAACGGCGGCGGTTTCCTGCAGACGTACGGGACGATCCAGCCGCCCGGCGCCGTCCCGGTCGTCGTCGAGTCGGTGCACCCGCTCGCCCCGTCCGCGCCGGACACGTTCGCCGGCTGGCGGGCCGACCTGGCCGCCGAACCGGGATCGGACGGCGGCAACCCGCGCCGGATCCTGCTCGGCGACTTCAACTCGACGCTGGACCACGCCGCGTTGCGGCAACTCGTCTCGCGCGGCTACCGCGACGCGGCGGCCGCCGCCGGCAAGGGCCTGATCGGCACCTGGGGGCCGTACGACGGCGACCCGATCCCACCGGTCATCATCGACCATGTCCTGGTCGACGAGCAGATCGGAGTACGTGACGTGTCGGTGCACCCGGTGAAGGACTCGGACCACCGCTCGGTGATCGCCGAGCTGATCCTCCCGGCGGCGTCATGAAGGTCACCGTCCGCGCCCTGACCCTCGACGACGTGCCGGCGATGACCGGGATCCTGGCCGCGAACCGGGAGTACCTGGAGCCGTGGCAACCGATCCGCGAGGAGAGTTTCTACACCGTGGAGGGGCAGCGGAGGATCATCTCCGAGGTGCTGCGCGCCGGGAGCTCGCTGCCGCACGTGATCCTGGTGGACGGCGCGCCGGCCGGCCAGATCAACCTGAACAACATCGTGCGCGGCCCGTTCCAGTCGTCGAGCCTCGGATACTGGGTGGCCGAGGAGCACGCCGGCCGTGGGGTGGCGACGTCCGCGGTGGCCGAGACGCTGCGGCGCGCCTTCACCGAGTACGACCTGCACCGGGTCGAGGCGGGCACGCTGCCGCACAACAGGCGGTCACAGCGCGTACTGATCAAAAATGGTTTCGAGAAGTTCGGGATGGCCCCGCGTTACCTGCGGATCGCCGGGGAGTGGCAGGACCACCACCTGTTCCAGATCGTCGCGGAAAACTGGTTGGCCGCCTCGCGGGCCGGATCGTAACCTCAGCGGCATGTGCAGCAGCGCGATGACGACCACGCCGGCAGACCCCGGCGTCCAGTCGCGCTGACTGAAACGGCCCCGGGCGACCCGCCCGGGGCATCGGCAGGTCGCGCGGGCTCTCGCGAAGGAGACCCCGATGTACGACCACCGCCAACTCGGCCGCGAGTTGGACCTCTTCGACTCCGACCCGCTGATCGGCGCCGGCCTGCCGTTCTGGCTCCCGGCCGGCGCCGCGGCCCGGCACGAGGTCGAGTCCTACCTGTACGACCTGGAACGCCGCAACGGCTACCAGCACGTCTACTCCCCCGTGCTGGGCAAGCGCCAGATGTACGAGTTGTCCGGGCACCTGGCGAACTTCTCCGGCGACATGTTCCCGCCGATGCCGGTCGGCGACGACGAGCTGATGCTGCGGCCCAGCCTGTGCCCGCATCACGCGTTGATCTTCAAGGCGCGGCAGCGGTCGTACCGTGACCTGCCGCTGCGCATCGCCGAGCTGGGCCAGATGTACCGCCAGGAGCGCTCCGGCGTGCTCGGCGGGCTGTCCCGGGTCCGCTCGATCTCGCTCAACGACTCGCACGTCCTGTGCCCTCCTGAGCAGGCGTCGTCAGAGGTCTCCGCGGTGTTGCGGATGATGCGCGAGGCGCACGCCGCGCTCGGCCTGCGGCCGGCGTCGTACCAGCTCTCGCTGCGCGGGCCGGGGAAGGAATACGGCGGGCGGGAGGAGACCTGGGCGGAGTCGGAGGCGTTGCTGCGGCGCGCGCTCGCCGACAATTCGCTGGTGTACGACGAGAAACCCGGTGAGGCCGCCTTCTACGGTCCGAAGATCGACGTCCAGGTCGTGGACGCGGCCGGCCGGGAGTGGACCATCGCCACCGTGCAGATCGATTTCCACCAGCCGGAGCGGTTCGATCTGTCCTACGTCGACTCCTCCGGCGCCCGCGCCCGGCCGGTGATGGTGCACCGTAGCCTGGCCGGCTCGATGGAGCGGCTGTTCGGCCAGCTCATCGAGGAGCGCGGCGGCGCGTTCCCGGTCTGGTACGCGCCCGTGCAGCTCGCCGTGCTGCCGCTCGCCGGGGTGGACTCGTCGTTCGCCCGGGACGCCGTGGCCGCCGGCCTGCGCGTCGAGGAACACCACGACGGGTCGCTCGGCGCACGGATCCGGGCGGCCGCGAAGGTCCCGTACGTCGCGGTGATCGGCGCCCGCGAGGCGGCGGACGGCCTGGTCTCGCTGCGCCTGCGCGGCGGCCGGCAGCTGGACCCGATGCCCGGGGCGGAGGCGATCTCGCTGATCCGCGCGGTCGCCGCCGCCCGCGTCACCGACGACCGGGACCTGGTGATCGCCGCCGGTTGACCGGCCGGCGATCTACCGGGCCAGGCCGTAGGTCAGGGCGTCGACCAGGGCGGTCCAGCTGGCCTCGACGATGTTCTCGTGCACGCCGACAGTGGTCCACTCGCGCTGGCTGTCACCGGTCTCCAGCAGGACCCGGGTGATCGCGTTGGTGCCGTGCGCGCCCTCCAGGATGCGTACCTTGAAGTCGGTCAGCTCGAACGACCTCAGTGCCGGATAGTGGTTGGAGAGCGCGCCGCGCAACGCCTCGTCGAGGGCGTTGACCGGGCCGTTGCCCTCGGCGGTCGCGATCATCCGCTCGCCCTTGACCCGCACCTTGACGGTCGCCTCGGAGATCACCTTGCCGTCCTCGCGGTGCTCGACCAGCACCCGGTACGACTCCAGAGTGAACGGCTCCGCCACCTCCCCGCCGGGCAGCTCGCCGCGCACCAGCAGCTCGAACGAGGCGTCGGCGGCCTCGAAGGACCAGCCGGTGGCCTCCAGGTCCTTCACCTTGCGGGTGACCGCGGAGAGCGTGTCCGGACGGCCGGCCAGGTCGATGCCGAGCTCGCGGCTCTTGAGCTCGATGCTGGCCCGGCCGGCCATCTCGGTCACCAGGATCCGCATGTCGTTGCCGACAACCGCCGGGTCGACGTGGTTGTACAGCAGCGGATCCACCTTGATCGCGCTCGCGTGCAGCCCGGCCTTGTGGGCGAAGGCGGCGGCCCCGACGTAGGCCTGGTGGGTGTCGGGGGCGATGTTGGCGATCTCGGCGAGCGCGGACGAGACCCGCGTCGCCTTCTCCAGGCATCCGTCCGGTAGGACCTTCAGCCCGAGCTTGAGTTGCAGGTTGCTGACCGTGGCGAACAGGTCGGCGTTGCCGGGGCGCTCGCCGTAGCCGTTCGCGGTGCACTGGAAGTGCTTCACCCCGGCCTCTACCGCGGCGACCGTGTTGGCCACCGCGCAGGCGGTGTCGTTCTGGCAGTGGATGCCGAGCCGGTCGGCGCTCACCCCGGTGCGCTCCACCACCTCCTCGATCGCCTTGGTGATCATCGAGGGGAGCATGCCGCCGTTGGTGTCGCACATGACCACGCGCTCGGCGCCGGCGTCGATCGCGGTCCGTACCACGCTGGCGGTGTACTCCGGGTCGAACCGGAAGCCGTCGAAGAAGTGCTCGCAGTCGACGAACGCGCGCCGGCCGTTGGCGACCAGATGCCGCACGGTGTCCCGGACCATCGCCAGGTTCTCCTCGGGCGTGGTGCGCAGCGCCCGCTCCACGTGCCGGACGTCCGACTTGGCCACCACGCAGACCACCGGCGTGCCGGCCTGCAGCAGCGCCTGGACCTGCCCGTCGGCGGCCACGTCGACGCCGGCCTTGCGGGTCGACCCGAAGGCGACCAGCACCGCGTGCTTGAGCTGCAACTCGGTCTTCGCGCGTTCGAAGAACTCGGTGTCCTTGGGCATGGCGCCGGGCCAGCCGCCCTCGATGAAGCCCACGCCGAACTCGTCCAGCAGCCGCGCTACGGCAAGCTTGTCGGCGACCGTGTAACTGATTCCCTCGCGCTGCCCACCGTCGCGCAGCGTCGTGTCGAAGACCTGGTACTCCATCGGGGACGTCCTTTCCGTCGGTCACCCACACCACAACAAAAAGACCCCCCGCGGATGCGGGAGGTCTGCGCGGCGGCGTTGCTTCAGCCGGCGCGCTAAGTGCGAATAATCAGCACGAGGTGGGTCACGAGATGAAGCATGCCACTATCCGGCTCCGGAAAGAGCGCTGTTCCACTTATCGGGACTAGTTTTGTCGGCGTGGTTGCCGAATCATACTCGCGAAATCTAAGGTTCTCCGCCACTTACAACTTCCGCGACGTCGGCGGCTACCCCGGTCTCGACGGCCGGACCGTCCGCTGGCGACGGCTCTTCCGGGCCGACTCGCTGCACCGGCTCGGCGACGACGACGCCGCCGCCTTCACCGCCCTGGGCATCCGCACCGTGATCGACCTGCGCCGCCCGTTCGAGGTGGAGAGGTTCGGCCGGGTGCACGAGCGGTACGGCGCCGACTACCGCAACCTGGTGCTCGAGCACATCGACTGGGAGGAGGTCGAGCACCCCGAGGGCACGGTGCACGAGCGCTGGCTGGCCGACCGCTATCTCAACTTCGCCGAGGACGGCCGGGCCGGCATCCTGGACTCGCTGCGCCTGATCGCCGACCCGGCCGCCGCGCCGGTGGTGGTGCACTGCATGGCCGGCAAGGACCGGACCGGCACGATCTGCGCCCTCACGCTCGCGCTGCTCGGGGTCTCCGACCACGACATCGCCACCGACTACGCGCTGACCACTGCGGCGATGGCCCCGCTCACGGAGTACCTGCTGACCACGAGCCCGGAGACGATCGCCGGGAACGAGCACATGTTCGACTCGCCGCCCGCGGCGATGCGGCTGTTCCTGGACGATCTGCGGGCGCTGCACGGCTCGGTCGAGGACTACGTCCGCGAGATCGGCCTGACCGGCGCCGAGATCGCCGCGATGCGCCGCCACCTGTTGGAGGGCTGACCCGGCGCGCGGCAAGCGGCGAGATGGCCACAACCCGTACCGACGAAAAGCGGGTCAGCGGAGAGCGAAACGCCTCCGCTGACCCGGGACGGTCTTCTCAGAAGACGCGGTGGACCCAGCCGAACGTGTCCTCCGCGCGGCCACGCTGGATGTCCACCAGCTCCCCGCGCAGGCCCATCGTCACCTCGCCGGGAGCGCCGCCGGCGATGGTGACCTCGCCGTCCAGGCTCTTCAGCGTGCCGATCGGGGTGATCACCGCGGCGGTCCCACAGGCGAAGGCCTCGCGGACCCGGCCGGAGCGGGCGCCGTCGCGCCATTCCTGCAGGCTGATCGGGCGTTCCTCGACGCGTCGGCCGGCCCGCCCGGCCAGCTTGATCACCGAGTCGCGGGTGATGCCCGGCAGGATCGTGCCGGTCAGCGGCGGGGTGACCAGGTTGCCGTCGTCCAGCACCAGGAAGACGTTCATGCCGCCCAGCTCGTCGATGTACTTGCGCTCCACCGCGTCCAGGTAGACCACCTGGTCGCAGCCGTGCTCGATGGCCTCGGCCTGCGCGGAGAGACCCGCGGCGTAGTTGCCGCCGCACTTGGCCGCGCCGGTGCCGCCGGGGGCGGCCCGGGTGTAGTCCGGGGTGACCCAGACCGACACCGGCTTGACGCCGCCGGAGAAGTACGCCCCGACCGGGGAGGCGATCACCAGGTACAGATATTCCCGCGCGGGGCGCACGCCGAGGAAGACCTCGCTGGCGTAGGCGAACGGGCGCAGGTAGAGGCTGCCGTCCTCGCCCTCCGGGATCCACCGCCGGTCGATCGAGATGATCTCGTGCAGCGACCTGAGGAACAGCTCCTCGGGCAGCTGCGGCATGGCCATCCGCTGGGCCGACTGGGCGAAGCGCGCGGCGTTGGCGTCCGGGCGGAACATGGCGACGCCGCCGTCGGGCAGCGTGTACGCCTTCAGGCCCTCGAAGATCTCCTGCGCGTAGTGCAGCACGGCGCTGGCCGGGTCCATCGGGATCGGCGCGCGGGCCTCGACGCGGGGCTCGTACCAGCCCTTGCCCTCGGCGTAACGCACGGTGACCATGTGGTCGGTGAAGATCCGGCCGAATCCGGGATTGGCCAGCAGCGCGGCACGCTCTGCGTCGCCTACCGGCGCCGGGTTCGGGCGGATCTCGAATTCGAGGCCGTCACCACCGCTCATGACAAGAGGACCTGCTTTCTGGGAAACAAGCATGCGAGGGGTACCCGTGGTGCGCCCATGAATCTACCCCGAACGGTCGTTAAAACAATGACCGTGGGGCGTCGTGAAGCGCGGGGACGCGGAGCGTCAGACGGCGGCGGCGACCCGGTCGCCGACCTCGGCGGTACGCAGCGGCGCGCCCGCGGTGCGGGACGCGACCTCGGCCGCGACCGCCTCGGTTACTCGGCCGGCCTCGGCGTGCCGGCCCAGGTGCTCGAGCAGCAGCGCCGCGGAGAGGATGGCCGCGGCCGGGTCGGCGACACCCTGGCCGGCGATGTCCGGCGCGGAGCCGTGCACCGGCTCGAAGGTCGACGGGAACCGGCGCTCCGGGTTGACCGAGCCGCTGGCCGCCATGCCGATGCCACCGGTCACGGCGGCGGCGATGTCGGTGAGGATGTCGCCGAACAGGTTGTCGGTGACGATCACGTCGTACCGCTGCGGGTTGCTGACCATGAACATGCTGGCCGCGTCGATGTGCTGGTACTCCGTGGTGACGTCGGGAAACTCGGCGGCGACCGCGGCGAAGGCCCGCGACCACAGGTTGCCGGCGTGGGTGAGCACGTTCGTCTTGTGCACCAGGGTCAGGTGGCGGCGCTCGCGGCGCTGGGCGCGGTCGAACGCGTCCCGGATCACCCGCTCGACGCCGTGCCTGGTGTTCAGGCTCTCCTCGGTGGCGATCTCGGCGGGGGTGTCCTTGTGCAGCACGCCGCCGGCGCCGACGTAGAGGCCCTCGGTGCCCTCGCGGACCACCACCATGTCGATCTCGCCGGGCTTCACGCCGGCCAGCGGGCTGGTGGTGCCCGGCCATAGCTTGGACGGGCGGAGGTTCACATACTGGTCGAAGTCGAAGCGGAGCCTGAGCAGCAGGCCGCGCTCCAGGACGCCCGGCGGGACGCTCGGGTCGCCGATCGCGCCGAGCAGGATCGCGTCGTGGCCGGCCAGCTCCTGCTGGACCGACTGCGGCAGGACCTCGCCGGTGCGGTGGTAGAGGCGGGCGCCCAGGTCGTACTCCTGGTACTCGACCCCGGGCAGGACCGCGTCGATCACCTTGCGCGCCTGCGCGGTCACCTCGGTTCCGATGCCGTCGCCGGCCACCACCGCGATCCGCGCCACGCTCACGTCGACTCCCCACACACGTCCGGACAAGCAACACACACGGTAACCCGCAGTCCCGCGACTCGGAACGCGAGTCCCACATGGTGAACTACCCCGGACACGAACAGCCCCCGGATCGCGGCAAACGATCACGGGGGCTGCTGCGACGAGTACGCGTGGCTCGGTCCCGCCGAAATCCCACCGCCCGGCCCACGGCAGACCGCGTCACCCGAAGACGCGCCCACCGAAGAACGTGCGGCTGGGACCAACGCTAGCGATGCGGACTAAAGACGCGCAAGACGCATCCCCGCGTGTCGGCACACGGGTTCTCAACGTACGGGCGGCGGTAGTGGCACCATGCGCCGGTGAGTTTCGACCTAGTGGTGTGGGCGATGAACCCGACGGCGGCGCCGGACGAGGTGCGCGCGGCGAATGCCCGGTGCGCCGCGGGCGTACACCCGCAGCGCCCGGCCGACCCCCGCGTCGTCGCCTTCTACGACGCCTTGACCAGCACCTACCCGGATCGCGGGCCGCGGGCGACGGCACCCGGCTCGCCGTGGGCGAGCACCCCGCTGCACGCCGCCGCGGACCACATCCAGATGCGCCTGGACGAGAACTGCCCGGACGTGGTCCTGGAGACCGTGGAGCGGCTGGCCGCCGAGCTGAACCTCGACCTGCTGGACCTCCAGGACGGCACGGTGTATCCGCCACCCGCCCGGGTGGCGTAGGGCCTGTCCGCGGGACAGGCCCTACGCAGCCCGCAAATCGACCGCGGCCGCGCTGGTCGAGCGCACCCCGGCGGCCACCGTGGCCAGCAGCTCCGGGTCGACGGACGAGTCGACGGTGAGGGTCATCAGCGCCTCGCCGCCGGCGGCCTTCCGGGCGACCTGCATCGCGGCGATGTTGACGCCGGCCCGGCCCAGCGTGGTGCCGATCCGGCCGACCACACCGGGACGGTCCCGGTAGCGGAAGAACAGCAGCACGCCGTCGGCCGGCAGATCCAGCTCGAAGCCGTCCACCTCGACCAGCTTGGCGCCGGCCCCGGCCACCGCGACGGTGCGGCCGTCCGCGAGGGCGCCCCGGACCACGATCAGGCTCTCGTGCCCGCCGGCGTCCTCCGACGTCGCCAGCTCCACCTCGACCCCCCGGCCGGCGGCCAGCTGCGGCGCGTTCACATAGGTCACCCGCTCGGCCACCACGGAGGCGAACAGGCCCTTCGTGGTGGCCAGCCGGAGCACGCCGGCGTCGTGCGTGGCGACCTCGCCGCGGACCTCCACGGTGACCCGGGCGGCCACACCACCGGCGACCGCGGTGAAGACCCGGCCGAGCTTCTCGGCCAGGGGCAGGAGCTGGCGTACGTCCTCGTCCAGCGCCCCGCCGGCCCGGACGTTGACCGCGTCCGGCACGAACTCGCCGCGCAGCGCCAGCCGCACGCTCCGGGCCACCGCCAGGCCTGCCTTGTCCTGCGCCTCGACGGTGGACGCGCCCAGATGCGGGGTGACGGTCACGGTGTCGAAGGCGAACAGCGGCGACGACCTCAGCGGCTCGGTCTCGAACACGTCCAGCCCGGCCCCGGCCACCCGCCCGGCGGCTATCGCGTCGGCCAGCGCGCGCTCGTCGACCAGGCCACCCCGGGCCGCGTTCACGATCCGTACCCCGGGCTTCGCCTCGGCCAGCTCCTTCTCGCCGATCATGCCGATCGTCTCCGGCGTGCGCGGCAGGTGCACCGAGATGAAGTCGCTCTCCCGGATCAGCTCGTCCAGGCCGACCAGGCGGACGCCGAGCTGCGCGGCGCGGGCCGGCTGGACGTACGGGTCGTAGGCGATCAGGTTCGTCCCGAAGGCCGCCATCCGCTGGGCCACCAGGACACCGATCCGACCCAGCCCGACGACGCCGACGGTCTTGCCGTACACCTCGACACCGGTGTACGCGGACCTCCTCCAGTGCCCCGCCTTGAGCGCCGCGCTGGCGCTCGCGGTGTGCCGGGCCGTGGTCAGCAGCAGCGCCACCGCCTGCTCCGCGGCCGAGATGATGTTGCTGGTCGGGGCGTTGACCACCAGCACGCCGCGGGCGGTCGCAGCCGGGATGTCGACGTTGTCCAGCCCCACCCCGGCCCGCGCCACGACGCGCAGGTGTGGTGCGGCCTCCAGGGCCTCGGCGTCGATCCGGGTGGCGCTCCGGACGATCACCGCCTCGGCCGGTTGCAGTGCGTCGAGCAGCGCGGGCCGGTCCGTGCCGTCCACCGATCTGACCTCGTGGTCGGCGGTGAGCACCTCGATCGCGGCGGGCGCCAATTCCTCGGTTACCAGGACGACGGACGTCATGGAGCCTCCATCCGGGTTCGTCGGCATTGACGGACCCGAATGGTACGGACCCGCGGCCCCACCGGTCCGGTTCACTCACGGAAAAAGCCCGACCGGTCGACCGGTCGGGCTCCTTCGCGTCGCGGAGATCAGGCGGTCTCGGTGATCGGCCGGTCCACCCAGCTCATCATGCCGCGCAGCTTCTTGCCGGTGACCTCGATCGGGTGCTCGGCGCCCTGCTCCCGGTACTTCTTGAGCTCCGGGCCGCCGGCCTCGTCGTCGGCGATCAGGCGGCGGGTGAACTCGCCGGACTGGATGTCCGAGAGGATCCGCTTCATCTCCTGCTTGGTCTCCGAGTTGATCACCCGGGGGCCGGAGACGTAGTCGCCGAACTCGGCGGTGTCCGAGACGCTGTAGCGCATCCGGGAGATGCCGCCCTCGTACATCAGGTCCACGATCAGCTTGAGCTCGTGCAGGCACTCGAAGTACGCGATCTCCGGCGCGTAGCCGGCCTCGGTGAGCACCTCGAACCCGGTCTGCACCAGCGCCGCGGTGCCGCCGCAGAGCACGGCCTGCTCGCCGAACAGGTCGGTCTCGGTCTCCTCCTTGAACGTCGTCTTGATGACGCCGGCGCGGGTGCCGCCGATCGCCTTCGCGTAGGACAGGGCGAGCGCCTGGCCGTTGCCGTCCGGGTCCTGCTCGACAGCGATCAGGGCGGGCACGCCCTTGCCGTCCACGTACTGGCGGCGGACCAGGTGGCCCGGGCCCTTCGGGGCGACCATCGCGACCGTCACGTCCGCCGGGGGCTTGATCAGCTCGAAGCGGATGTTCAGGCCGTGGCCGAAGAAGAGCGCCTTGCCCGCGGACAGGTTCGGGGCGATCGACTCGGCGTAGATCTTGCGCTGCGCGGTGTCCGGCGCCAGCACCATGATCACGTCGGCCCAGGCGGAAGCCTCGGCCGGGGTCTTCACCGTGAGGCCCTGCTCCTCGGCCTTCGGGCGGCTCTTGGAACCCTCCTGCAGACCGACCACGACCTCGACACCCGAGTCGCGCAGCGAGAGCGAGTGCGCGTGGCCCTGGCTGCCGTAGCCGATGACGGCGACCTTCTTGCCCTGGATGATCGACAGGTCGGCGTCGTCGTCGTAGAACACTTCCGCGGTCATGAACTTCCTTCTTCGAATGTTGAGTCTTCAGTCCGCTCTAGGGCGGTGGGTGGGGCGGTCGGACGGGGGAAAACTAAGCGGCACGCAGCGCGGGGCCGGTGGTGATGGAGCGGGAACCGCGGCCGATCGCCACGAGACCCGACTGGACCATCTCCTTGATGCCGTACGGCTCGAGGTCGCGCAGCAACGCATCCAGTTTGTCGGGATTACCGGTGGCCTCGATCGTCAGGGTGTCCGGAGCGACGTCGATCACCCGCGCCCGGAACAACTCGACGGTCTCGAGCACCTGGCCACGCTGCGCCCGGTCGGCGCGCACCTTGACCAGCAGGAGCTCACGCTGGACCGATTGCACCGGGTCCAGCTCCACGATCTTCAGGACGTTGACCAGCTTGTTGAGCTGCTTGGTCACCTGCTCCAGGGGTGAGGAGTCGGCGTTGACCACGATCGTGATGCGGCTGACGTCCGGGTTCTCCGTCTCGCCGACCGCCAGGGAGTCGATGTTGAAGCTGCGCCGGGAGAACAGCCCGCTGACCCGGGCCAGCACACCTGGCTTGTTCTCGACCAGCACGCTGAGCGTGTGCTTGTTCGTCACTGTGCCTCCTCCGTCATGCCCGCCCGGCCCTCGCCTGCGAGGCCGTCCTCAGGTGCGGCTGGCCGCCGCTCGGTGCAGTTCGTCATGACCTAGAGGTCGTCCTCGTCGAACGTGGGACGCACGTCCCGGGCGAACATGATCTCGTCGTTGCTGGTGCCGGCCGCGACCATCGGCCACACCATGGCGTCCTTGCCGACCGTGAAGTCGATGACCACCGGGGCGTCGTTGATCTCCATGGCCTGCTTGATGACCTTGTCGACGTCCGCCTTCGACTCGCAGCGCAGGCCGACGCAGCCGAGCGCCTCGGCCAGCTTCACGAAGTCCGGGATCCGGTGCTTGTGGGTGCCCAGCTCGGTGTTGGAGTACCGGCCGTCGTAGAACAGGGTCTGCCACTGCCGGACCATGCCCAGGTTGCCGTTGTTGATCACGGCGATCTTCACCGGGATCCCCTCCAGCGCGCAGGTGGCCAGCTCCTGGTTCGTCATCTGGAAACAGCCGTCGCCGTCGATCGCCCAGACCGGGGTGTCCGGCCGGCCCACCTTGGCGCCCATCGCGGCCGGCACGGCGTACCCCATGGTCCCGGCGCCGCCGGAGTTGAGCCAGGAGCCCGGCTTCTCGTACCTGATGAACTGCGACGCCCACATCTGGTGCTGCCCGACGCCGGCGCAGTAGATCGCGTCCGGGCCGACCAGCTCACCGATCCGCTCGATCACGTACTGCGGGGCCAGCGTGCCGTCGGTCGGCTCCTCGTAACCCAGCGGGTACCGCTCGCGCAGCTCGTTGAGCGTGTTCCACCAGGCGGTGTACTGCTCGACGCCGCCGGCCGTGGCGGAGACCGCGGCGATCAGCTCGTCGATCACGTGCCGGGCGTCGCCGACGATCGGGACGTCCGCGTGCCGGTTCTTGCCGATCTCGGCCGGGTCGATGTCGGCGTGCACCACCTTGGCGTCCGGCGCGAACGAGTCCAGCCGGCCGGTGACCCGGTCGTCGAACCGGGCGCCCAGGGTGATCAGCAGGTCCGACTTCTGCAGCGCGTAGACCGCCGGGACGGTGCCGTGCATACCGGGCATGCCCAGGTGCTGCGGGTGCGAGTCGGGGAAGGCGCCGAGGGCCATCAGCGTGGTGACCACCGGGATGCCGGTCAGCTCGGCCAGCTTGCGCAGCCCCTCGGTGGCGCCGGCCTTCAGCACGCCACCGCCGACGTAGAGCACCGGGCGCCTGGCCGTCGCGATCAGCCGGGCCGCCTCGCGGATCTGCTTGCCGTGCGGGTGCAGGGTCGGCCGGTACCCGGGCAGGTCCAGGGTCGGCGGCCAGGCGAACGTGGTCTGCGACTGCTGGACGTCCTTCGGGATGTCGACCAGCACCGGGCCGGGCCGGCCGGTGGCCGCCAGGTGGAACGCCTCGGCGAGCACGCGGGGCAGCTCCTCCGGTGTCTGCACCAGGAAGTTGTGCTTGGTGATCGGCAGGGTGATGCCCTGGATGTCCGCCTCCTGGAAGGCGTCCGTGCCGATCGCCGAGCGGGAGACCTGGCCGGTGATCGCGACGATCGGCACCGAGTCCATGTACGCGTCGGCGATCGCGGTGACCAGGTTCGTCGCGCCCGGCCCACTGGTCGCCATGCACACCCCGACCTTGCCGGTGGCCTGGGCGTACCCGGTGGCGGCGTGCCCCGCGCCCTGCTCGTGCCGGACCAGGATGTGCCGGACCTTGGAGTCGAACAGCGGGTCGTACGCCGGCAGGATGGTCCCGCCCGGAATGCCGAACACGACCTCCACCCCGAGCGCCTCGAGCGACCGGACGAGCGCGCCGGCGCCCGTGGTGGCTACCGGAGCCGTGGCGACCGGAGCGGTGTTCACGGCCGCCGCGACGGTGGCCGGAGTGACTCGATGGGCGAGGGTTTCAGGCGTGGGTCTCGTCATGGCAGTTCAGACCTTTTCGGTTTGGCGTCCAGCACTCGAGCAACAAAAAAGGTCCTCGTGCAGAAGCACGGGACCTAGCGCACCCTCCTCGGCAGAGGAGCGGTGCGCTCAGATAAGTACTCGGGACGCGAAGCACATGCGGCTAACCTTGCCCCATCTCACGGCCTGAGTCAACTGATCCCACATTTTGATCACCGACCGAGGCGGAGAATTCCGGATCGGTCGGCAACAACGCTCTGAGCTGCCGCATTCCGGGGCCGAGGCGGATCACCTGGCTGCGGGCCGGCGCGCCGGCCGGCGGCCCCGAGCGCGGCGCCGGCAGCGGCCGCGGGCCGACCGGGCGCAGCGATTCCAGCCGCGACTCGAAGTGCTCGGCCGGCACGCCCCAGCCGAACAGCGAGCCCTGGCCCAGCCGGCAGCCGGCCTCCTCGACCACCTCGCGCTGGGCCTGCGTGCCGATCCCCTCGGCGAGCACCTCCAGCCCGAGCCGGTGCCCCAGCCGGACCACCACGTCCACCAGCGGCGCCGCCGTGCCGGTCCGGGACTCCGGCTCGGCCACCAGCGCGTGGTCGATCTTGAGAATGTCCACCGGAAGAGTGCGCAGCTGGGTCAGCGAGGAGTACCCGGCGCCGAAGTCGTCGAGCGCGATCCGCACCCCCGTCTCGCGCAGCTCGGCCAGGCGCCGGACCAGCTCCTCCATGTCGGTGGCGACCGCGTGCTCGGTCACCTCCAGCACCAGCCGCTGCGGCGGGACGCCCAGCTCGGCGAGGATGTCGGCGACCTGGGCGGCGTAGTCGGCGTTGTGCAGCTCCTTGGGCGACAGGTTCACCGACATCCAGATGTCGTGGCCGGCCGCCAGCCAGTCGGCGAGCTGCCGGCAGGCCTGCTCCAGCACCCAGGCGCCGATCCGGTTGATCAGGCCGGACTCCTCGGCCACCGGGATGAACTCGTCCGGCCGGACCGGGCCCAGCTCCGGGTGCGTCCAG
Organism: Actinoplanes siamensis; assembly: GCF_016862395.1. Taxonomy (GTDB): domain Bacteria; phylum Actinomycetota; class Actinomycetes; order Mycobacteriales; family Micromonosporaceae; genus Actinoplanes; species Actinoplanes siamensis. The sequence continues at coordinate 202,418 of NZ_BOMW01000006.1, forward strand.
CGGAGCAGCGCCTCGGCGCCCACCGGCCGCATCGACGGCAGGGCCACCACCGGCTGGAACACCAGGCGCAGCTCGTCACGGTCGATCGCGTGGCGCAGCTCACCGGTCAGCGTGCCGCGGCGGCGCAGCAGCTCGTCGTAGCCCGCCTGGTACCGCTCTACCCGGTTCTTGCCGCGCTGCTTGGCGTAGCGCAGGGCCAGGTCGGCGTCGTGCAGCAGCTCGCCGGTGGAGGCGACGCCGACGCTGGCGGAGAGGAAGATCTGGCCGCCGTCCACGTCGTAGGGCTCGCCCAGCACCGCGAGCAGCCGGTGCGCGGCGAGCACCGCCTCGTCCGCGTCGCCGCGCATCAGCACCGCGAACTCGTCGCCGCCCAGCCGGGCCGCCACGTCGCCGTCCAGCAGGTTGCGCCGCAGCCGGGCGCCGACCTCGGCCAGCACCGCGTCGCCCACGTCGTGCCCGCGCAGGTCGTTGACGGTCTTGAAGCCGTCCATGTCGATGCCGATCAGCGCCTTCCGCCCGTCCTGGCCCTTGAGCGCCAGCTGCAGCCCACGGCGGTTGGCCAGGCCGGTGAGCGGGTCGGTGTGGGCCAGGTCACGGAAGTGCTTCTCCCGCTGGCGCAGCTGCACGGTGTAGCGCCGCACGTCGTCCAGCGCCAGGAACTGCCGGGCGACCAGGGCCAGACCCTCGACGCTGATCCCGAAATAGCCGTACGCGTCGAGCGTGCCGCCCTCGGCCAGGTGGTAGCCGAGCGCGGCGACCACCCCGAGCATCGGGACCACCGCGTACGCCCCGCCGCGCTCCAGCACGTCGCCGGTCACCCGCACCGGCCGGTCCGCGGCCCGCACCGCCCAGGCCACCAGGATCAGCCCCGCGCTGAGCAGCAGCACCGAGGTCAGCACCAGCTCGTCGCCCCGGCGGCAGATGCCGCCGGACACCCCGGCCGAGGCCACCGCGGACAGGCTCACCCCGACGCCGACCCGCACCGTGTGCCGCCGCGGCCGGTGCGCGTGCAACGCCAGCACCCCGGTCAGCCCCAGCGCCACCACGGCCAGCACGGCCGGCAGGATCACCGCGGCGCACTGGTACGGCGTGGCGCCGCCGAGCAGCCGGGTCGGCCGGGCCACCAGCACCCAGCCCACGAACCAGATCGCCGCCGCGATGACCAGGCCGTCCAGCACGTGGCGCAGCGCCGCCGCCGGTCCGCGGGCCGCGCCGGGCAACGCCACGGTGCCGGCCAGCAGCGCCAGCGTGCCGGTCGCCATGCCGACCGCCATCAGCGTGGCCAGCGTGGTGGCGCCCGGCGCCAGGCCGCCGCCGCGGTGCTCGGTGAGCACCGCGGTGGCCAGACCGGCCAGGGCGGCCCCGACGATCAACGCGCCGCCCGCGGCGAGCAGCAGATGCGCGCGGCGCGCGGCCCCGGTGTGGCGGCGGCCCGACTGCCCGAGCAGGGCGACGGCCGGGACGGCGGCGAGCAGGCCAGCGAGGCCGGCAAGCTCCATACCGGACGGTGAATGCACGCACACACTCTGCCGGATCTTCATCGATCGCGAAACCCTGGGCGTCCCGCGCTGTGGACGTCCCTGGCCGTCGCGCCCCTGCTCGGTGGCACTATGGGGAAATGCCTGAGCTGCGCTCCCGGACCTCGACCCACGGTCGCACGATGGCCGGCGCGCGCGCCCTTTGGCGCGCCACCGGCATGACCGACGACGACTTCGGCAAGCCGATCGTCGCCATCGCCAACAGCTACACCCAGTTCGTACCGGGGCACGTGCACCTCAAGGACCTCGGCGGGCTGGTCGCCGAGTCGGTGGCCGCGGCCGGCGGCGTCGGGCGGGAGTTCAACACGATCGCCGTCGACGACGGTATCGCGATGGGCCACGGCGGCATGCTCTATTCGCTGCCCAGCCGCGAGCTGATCGCCGACGCGGTGGAGTACATGGTGAACGCGCACTGCGCCGACGCCCTGGTCTGCATCTCGAACTGCGACAAGATCACCCCGGGCATGCTGATCGCCGCGTTGCGGCTCGACATCCCGACGGTCTTCGTCTCCGGCGGCCCGATGGAGGCCGGCAAGACGGTGGCCGTCGAGGGCATCGTCCACGAGAAGCTGGACCTGGTCGACGCGATGAGCGCGGCCGCCAACGACAACGTCACCGACGCCCAGCTCGACACCATCGAGCGCTCCGCGTGCCCGACCTGCGGCTCGTGCTCGGGCATGTTCACCGCCAACTCGATGAACTGCCTGACCGAGGCGATCGGCCTGTCGCTGCCCGGCAACGGCTCGACGCTGGCCACGCACGCCTCGCGCAAGGCGCTGTTCACCGAGGCCGGGCGGCTGATCGTGGAGATCGCCAAGGAGTACTACGAGAAGAACGACGAGTCGGTGCTGCCGCGCTCGATCGCCAACCGGGACGCCTTCGAGAACGCGGTCGCCCTGGACGTGGCGATGGGTGGCTCCACCAACACCGTGCTGCACCTGCTGGCCGCGGCGCGGGAGGCCGGCCTGGACTTCAGCGTGGCCGACATCGACGCGATCTCCCGCCGGGTGCCCTGCCTGGCCAAGGTCGCGCCGAACAGCCCGAAGTACCACATGGAGGACGTGCACCGGGCCGGTGGCATCCCGGCGCTGCTGGGCGAGCTGAACCGCGGCGGCGCGCTGAAGACGGACGTCCGCGCGGTGCACGCCCCGTCGCTGTCCGTCTGGCTGGACAAGTGGGACATCCGCGGCGGGAACCCGTCGCCCGAGGCCCTGGAGCTGTTCCACGCCGCGCCGGGCGGGGTGCGCACCACCGAGCCGTTCAGCACGACGAACCGCTGGGCGAAGCTGGACACCGACGCGGTCGAGGGCTGCATCCGGTCGGTGGAGCACGCGTACACGGTCGACGGCGGGCTGGCGATCCTGTTCGGCAACCTCGCCCCGGACGGTTGCGTCGTCAAGACCGCCGGCGTCGACGAATCGATCTGGAAGTTCACCGGTCCGGCCCGGGTCTACGAGTCCCAGGACGACGCGGTCGCCGGCATCCTCGGCAAGGAGGTCGTCGAGGGCGACGTCGTGATCATCCGCTACGAGGGTCCCAAGGGCGGCCCCGGCATGCAGGAGATGCTCTACCCGACCTCGTTCCTCAAGGGCCGGGGCCTGGGCAAGGCCTGCGCGCTGATCACCGACGGCCGGTTTTCCGGCGGCACCAGCGGCCTCTCCATCGGCCACGTCTCCCCCGAGGCGGCCGGCGGCGGCCTGATCGCGCTGGTCCAGACCGGTGACGAGATCACCATCGACATCCCGGGCCGCAGCATCACCCTCAACGTCCACGACGACGTGCTGGCCCAGCGCCGGCACGAGGAGGAGCGGCGTCCCAAGCCGTATTCCCCGGCCAACCGGCAGCGGCCGGTCTCGGCGGCGCTGCGCGCCTACGCCTCGATGGCGACCAGCGCGAGCGACGGCGCCTACCGGCGCGTTCCGGAATAGAGCTGTTCCTTCGGCGCGGCCGGGACCTGGGTCCCGGCCGCTTCCGTTCGCGTCGTACGGCGTCAGCCCGGTCTTCTCGGCGCTTTCAGCGCGTCACCCGCCGCGCGGCGTTCTCCACGCGGCACCCGGCCGCCGTGGTCTCCTCACGCTTTTCCGCCTTCTCGGCGCTTTTCAGCGCGTCACCCGGCCGCGCCGGGTTCTCCACGCGGCACCCGGCCGCCGTAGGACTCGGCCAGCGCCTGCGCGACCTTCGCGGCGTCGGCCTCGGCCACGTCGTCCGGGTACGCCGGAAGCAGATCGTCCCAGACCGGCAGCCACGACCCGAAGAACTGGCCCTGGCCCTCCGGACGCCCGAAGAACCAGAGGTGCAGGTGCGCGGCGCCGTCGCCGAATCGGGAGACGTGCGCCCGGGCGACGTGCGGCAGCGCCTGGACGTGGCCGGCGATGTGCTTGGTGAGCACGCCCAACTCGGCGGCGAGCGGGTCCGGAAGATCGGCCAGATCGTGGTGGTCACGCGGATGGAGCATCAGGACCAGCGGCACGCCGGCGCCGGCCACCCTGGTCAGCCGCCAGTGGTCGTCGAGCCAGATGCCCTGGTCACGGTGCCGGCAACTGTCGCAGTCCGACGGGTCCTCACCGTGCCGCGGAGGTTCCGGCAGGACCGGCGGGCGCAGGGGCGAGACGCGCAACCCCTCCGGTTCGAACGGGCTCACCTCCCACATCGTCATCCGGGCCGGCGGCAGCCTCCGGTCGTCGTCGGTCGCGGCGAGGGCGTGCTCGTAGAACTCGTCAGGTCGCAGTGCCATGGCTGCAGGCTAGTGCGTGGCGTCCGACTCGTTCGATGAGACGTCTTCCCGCTGGGCGAAGCCGTGGCCCCGGCGGCAGCGTGACGGATCTCGATCGACTCCCCGTGACTTAACCGGTCAAGTACACTCCGGATGCCGGTTCGGCTCCCCTCGGCCACCGCCGGATAAGCTCAGCCGCAAACCACCGCCTTTCCACCTTTCCGCTCCCGGTTCCGGCTTCCGGCTTCTCCGCACACGGGCGGGCACAGAGGAGACTGAGTGAAACGGCCCACGATCGCCGACATCGCCCGGCGTGCCGGTGTGTCCAAGGGCGCCGTGTCCTATGCGCTGAACGGACAGCCCGGCGTCTCCGAGGCGACCCGCAAGCGGATCCTGGCCATCGCGCAGGAGATCGGCTTCAACGCCAACAGCGCCGCCCGGGCGCTCTCCGGCGCGCGGGCCCGCGCCGTCGGCCTGACCCTCTGCCGGCCCGCCCGGATCCTCGGCATCGAGCCCTGGTTCATGGGCCTGATCAGCGGCTTCGAGGCCGAGCTCGGCGCCCAGTCGTACGCGCTGACGCTGCAGGTGGTGGCCTCCCCGGAGCAGGAGGTGGAGGTCTACCGGCGGTGGTGGGGCGAGCGCCGGATCGACGGCGTGATCGTCACCGACCTGCGGGAGAACGACGTCCGCATCCCGGTGCTGCAGCAGCTCCAGCTGCCCGCCGTGGTGATCGGCGGGTCCGGCGAGGCCGGCGCGGTCACCCAGATCTGGTCCGACGACGGCGGCGCGATCACCGAGGCGGTGCGGTACCTGGTGGCGCTCGGCCACTTCCGGATCGCCCGGGTCAGCGGGGTGCCGGACCTGCTGCACACCCAGGTGCGGACCAAGGCGTTCAACCAGGTGTGCGCGTCGCTGGGGCTGACCGACGCGGTGACCGTGCCGGCCGACTACACCGGCGAGGAGGGCAGCCGCGCCACCCGCCGGCTGCTGATCGGCGGGGACCGCCCGACCGCGATCATCTACGACAACGACGTGATGGCTGTGGCGGGTCTGGCCGTGGCGCAGGAGATGGGCCTGTCGGTGCCGGGCGACCTGTCGATCGTGGCCTGGGACGACTCGCCGCTGTGCAGTCTGGTGCACCCGCCGTTGACCGCGCTGAGCCGGGACGTCTCCGGGTACGGGGCGCAGGCGGCACGGGAGCTGCTGAACGCGATCGACGGCCGGAGGGTGGGGAACGTCCAGGCCCAGACCGCCCACCTGACGCCCCGCGGAAGCACCGCCCCACCCCGCCCGTGACCCACCGCGCCCACCCGAAGCCCGCGAGACACCTCCCAGCCGCCCGGACTGGCCACTTCGCAGGCCTCTCGAGGCCCGCGCGACGCCTCCGGGGTGGCGGCTGACTGCCGGGCGTCTGTCGAACCCGCTGGCGCCGAGGCGGTCACTGGTTGCGGTCGACCCGGTGGCTTTCCAGGTAGGCCTCGATGCGTTCGGCCGGCGCGGGCGGGGCCACCGCCAGCCCCTGGCCGTACCGGCAGCCCGCCGCGAGCGCACGCTCGATGTGCTGCGGCGTGTCCAGGCCCTTGGCCACGATGTCCAGCCCGATCCGGCGGGCCAGGCCGACCACCACCTCCAGCTCCGCGCCCCCGGCCGGCTCGCTGAGCTTGAGCATGTCGACCGGGAGCCGGCGCAGCTGCGTCAACGACGTCCGGCTGGAGCCGAAGTCGTCAAGCGCGGCGCGCACCCCGTGCCGGCGCAGGCCGGCCAGCGCCGCCACGATCGCCGGCCCGTCCTCGGCGATCCACGTCTGGGCGATCTCGACGACCAGGCGTTCCGGGGCCACGCGGTGCCGCCGCAGGGCGGCGGTGACCTGCTCCGGGAAGCGGGCGGTGAGCAGCTCCCGCGGGCCGGCGCCGACCGACGCCCAGAACCCGCCGTCGGCGCCGGTCCAGTCCCGCAGGTGCCGGCAGGCCACGTCCAGCACCCACTCGTCCAGTTCCGCGGTGATGCCCAGATCGGCGGCGATCGGCAGCACCTCCTCCGGCTGGATCACCCCGAGCCGCGGGTGCCACCAGCGCAGCAGCGCCTCGACCCCCACCGGGCGACCGTCGCGCAGGTCGGTGACCGGCTGGAAGACGACGTCCAGCTCGCCGCGACCGGCCGCGCCGGGCAGCTCGCGCTCCAGGTCCGTCCGGCGTTGCAGCTGCAGCCCGACATCCGGGTCGTACCACTCCACCGAGTCCCGGCCGAGCTGGTGGGCGCGCCGGCGGGCCAGGTCGGCGCGCCGCAGCGCCCCGTCCGGCCCGGGAGCTCCGGCCAGCTCGGCCAGGCCCACGCTGGTGTGCAGGCGCACCTGCGCGCCGGGCAGCGCGAACGGTTCGCCGAGCGCTGTCACGATGCGGGTGGCCAGTGCGTAAGCCGGGACCGCCGACTCCGGCGTGAGCACCGCGAACTGGTCCCCGCCCAGCCGGGCCGGCACGTCCTCGGCTCCGGTCAGCGCGCGCAGCCGGCGGGCCACCTCGATCAGCACGGCGTCGCCGGCCGCCCGCCCGTGGGTGTCGTTCACCTCCGCCAGCCCGTGCAGGTCGACCACCAGCAGCGTGCCCTGCGGCCCCGGGCGGCGGCGGGAGGCCAGCAGGTCGCGCATCAGCGCCTGCCGGTTCGCCAGGCCGGTGAGCTGGTCGAGGTATGCCAGGCGGTGCAGGGTGCGCTCCAGGTGGCGGCGCTCGCCGACGTCCCGCACGTGCACCACCAGCGCCGCGACCTCGGGCACCGCGCGCTGGTCGGAGATGGTCGACTCGGTGTCCCGCCAGAGCTGGGCGCCGTCCCGCAGCCGCGCGCTGACCAGCACCGGTGGGCCGCCCTCGTGCTCGCCGGCGAGCACCGCCCCGATCACCGCGAGCGCGTCGCCGGCGTCCTCCGGGTGGATCAGCTCGCCGAACGCGCGGCCCACCACCTCGTCGTCGCGCAGCCCGAACAGCCGCGCCGCGGCCGGCGACTGCCAGCGCACGGTGAGGTGCTCGTCGAGCACCAGGGTCAGGTCGGTGGCGCCGGCCACCAGTGACCGGAAGTGCGCCTCGGTGACCCGCAGGCGGGCCGCGTACCTCCGGATGTCGCGGACCACCAGCAACTCGCGCATGACCAGCACACTGACCATGATCACCGCGAAGACGACGGCTTCGGCGCCGAAGCCGGGCGAGGTCAGCGGGCGCCACACCGCCGCCATGCCGACCGCGGCCGCGACCGCCACCGCGGTGAGCACCAGCGCCACCCCGGACCCGGACCGGAGCGCGGGCACCGGGCGGGGACGGGCCACCAGGTGGGCGGCGGCGCACAGGCCGGCGGCGCCCACCCCCACGGCCTGTGCGGCCGGGCCGGGCAGCAGCCCGGCGGCGACGGCGAGCAGCACGAGAACCGCCGCCGAGGCGACGGCGAGCAGGACCGCCCGGCCGTCGGCGCCCGGGCGGGCCGGCGTGCGGGGCGGCACGGCCACGACGAAGTCCTCTGCGTTCAGGCCGGGGATCGGCTCCCGACGCGCGGGGCGGAACAAGCGGTCGCTGCACCGGACAACGAAACGCCGCCGGATCGGTTACGGACCGCCCGGCCACGGATCGCAAGGCCATGGACGGACGCGGGGTCAACTCGGGGCTGCGGAAAACCCGCCGGTGCGCCAGTGGGAGGATGGGAGGCGTGAGCAAACGTCCCGTCCTGCGCGTTCGCAAATCCGGCGCCACGCTGGTGGCCTCCGGCATCGCGTTCGTCGGCACGGTGCCGCTGGCCGGCGCCTCCTGGGCGCTCGCACCGGTGCTGCTGGTCCCGCTCGGCGCGCTTGCCTGGTCCTGGCGCGCGGGCACCGACGTCTACGCCGACGAGCTGCGGGTCCGCGCCCTGTTCGGCGGCAACCGGGTGCCCTGGAGCCGGATCACCGAGCTGGCGCCGGACCAGCGGGGCCGGGTGTCCGCCCTGCTCGACAACGGGAACGTGATCCGCCTGACCGGCGTCACCCGGGACAACCTGCCGCTGGTGCTGGCCGCGGCCGGCAAGTCACCGGCGTCCGCGGAGGACGCGGACACGGCTGACGAGGAGGGCGAACCAGCCACCGTGCGGCCGTGACCCGCCTCCCCGGGAACTGTCAGGGGCCGCGGTTACCCTGTGACCGGCAGCAGAGCTGAGGGGGTGGTCTGGCCGTGCGTTCCCGCCGGGGCCGTGCCGCGGTCGCGACATTGACGGTCGTGCTGGCGCTGACCGCAGGGTGCAGTTTCGGCCCACCCGGGCCGGACCAGGCCGGCACCGCGCCCAATCTGCCCGCCCCGTCGATCGCCGCCACCGCCAGCGACGCCCCGGGTGACCGGGAGGTCGCGGTCACGGTGCTGGCCAAGGGCCTCGAGGTGCCCTGGGGCATCGCCTTCCTGCCCGACGGGTCGGCCCTGGTCACCGAGCGCGACACGGCCCGCATCCTGAAGGTCGGTCCCGACTCGGACGCGGACGGCCTCGAGGTCACCGAGGCGGCCCGCCTGGCGGAGGTGCGCGCCTCCGGCGACGGCGGCCTGCTGGGCATCGCCGTCTCGCCGAAGTACACGTCCGACAAGACGATCTTCGTCTACTACTCCACCGCCACCGACAACCGGATCGGCAAGCTGGTCCTGGGCCAGGCGCCGGAACCGATCCTCACCGGCATCCCGCGCTCCCCCCAGCAGAACGGCGGGGCCCTGGCCTTCGGGCCGGACGGTTACCTCTACGCGGGCACCGGCGACGGCACCTCCACCGGCGCCCAGGCGCAGGACCCGAAGAGTCTGGGCGGCAAGATCCTGCGGATGACCACGGCCGGCCGGCCGGCCCCGGGCAACCCGGTGAAGGATTCCCTGGTCTGGTCCTCCGGCCACCGCAACGTGCCGGGCCTGACCTGGGACAAGAGCAGGCGGATGTTCGCCACCGACAACACCCAGCCCAAGTTCTCCGAGCTCAACGTGGTGCAGAAGGGCAAGGACTACGGCTGGCCCAAGGCCGACGGCACGGCCGGCGGTGGCAAGTTCGTCAACCCGCTGATGGCCTGGCCGACCGCCGACTCGTCGTGCGGCGGGGTGGCCTCGCTGGAGACCATGGTGGCCACCGCCTGCCTGCTCGGCAAGCGGATCTACCTGCTCGACGTCACCGGCAACGGCACCGTCCTGGGCACCCCGCAGGAGCTGCTCACCGGAAAGTACGGCCGGCTGCGCGCCCTGGTCGCCGCGCCGGACGGGTCGTTCTGGGTGAGCACCTCCAACCAGGAGGACACCGGCAAGCCGGACCCCGAGGACGACCGCCTGATCCGGCTCGTCTTCTCGGACGGCGGCGCCGGCCGGAGCTGAGACGGTGATGACGGCTTCGCCACAGGCCCATCGGAATTCGGACGGGGATGAGCGCCCCGCCGCACGCCCGGCCGGGGCTGAGACGGCGATGACTGTTTCGCCATCCGCACGGCTGGGCAGGTGAGCCGCGATGAGTGAGCTCACCGTCCCGGCCACACCCGCGTGGCGCCGACGCCTGCGCGCGGCGGCCGACCTGACCGTCCGGGTCTGGAGGCACCGGTGGTTCCGCAGCACCCGGATCGCCGCCGCGGTCGGCCTGGTCAGCATCACCGCCGCGATGATCGGGGTGATGCTGTTCGCGCACACCGGCATCGACGTGGGCCCGTTCCGGGCGGAGATGTCGCTGCGGCCCACCGTGCTGGGCGGCACCGAGGTGGACATCCCGCCGCTCGGGTCGCTGCACCTGGACAGCCACCGTGGCACGCTGCACCTCAAGGTGGAGCTCGGCTCGCTCGACCAGAGCCGCACCGAGGCGCTGATCGACAACCCGACCGCGATCAGCACGGCCGGCGACCGCGCGGTCGACGAGGTCACCGACGGGGTGACCCGGCTCGCCCTGCGTACGGTCGGGTTGTCGGTGCTCGGCGCGGTCCTGGCGGCCGCGCTGATCTTCCGCAGCGTCCGGCGCACCGCGGCGGCCGGGCTGACCGCGCTGGTGGTCAGCGTCGGCAGCGTCGGGCTGGCCGCCGCGACCATCCGGCCGAACGCGATCAGTGAGCCGCGTTACGAGGGCCTGCTGGTCAACGCGCCGGCCGTGGTCGGTGACGCCCGGCGGATCGCGGACAACTACGGGCGGTACGCGGATCAGCTGCAGCAGATCGTCAGCAACGTCAGCCGGATCTACACCACGGTGTCGGCGCTGCCGGTCTACGAGCCGGCCGGCAACACCACCCGCATCCTGCACGTCTCCGACCTGCACCTGAACCCGGCGGCGTGGGGCCTGATCCGCACCGTGGTGCAGACCTTCGACATCGACGCGGTGATCGACACCGGCGACATGGTCGACTGGGGCAGCAGCGCCGAGACCTCCTACGTCTCGTCGATCCCGTCGACAAACGTGCCGTACATCTATGTCCGCGGCAACCACGACTCGGTCGCCGTCCAGGCCGCGGTCGGCCGCCAGCGCAACGCCGTCGTGCTCGACGACAAGCTCACCACGGTCGACGGGCTGACCATCGCGGGGATCGGCGACCCCCAGTTCACCCCGGACAAGAGCGAGTCGAACACGGCCGGCGACAACGCCGGCGCGGAGCTGCTCACCGCCTCCGGGGAACGCCTGGTCAAGACGATCCAGGAGTCCGGCAGGAAGGTGGACATCGCGCTCGTCCACGACCCGGCGATGGCCCAGCCGTTGTCCGGCGTGGTTCCGCTGGTGCTCTCCGGCCACAAGCACAAGCGCTCGGTCGCCATGCTGCCGGCGCCGTCGCCGCCCACGCCGGACCCGTCGGCGTCGGCGTCGCCCTCCCCCGCGCCGTCGGCGTCGGCGGCGCTTGCGGCCCCGATGCCGACCCGCCTGATGGTCGAGGGGTCGACAGGTGGCGCCGGCCTGCGCGGGCTGGAGAACGAGGAGCCGACGCCGCTCTCGCTGTCGGTGCTGTACTTCGACGAGAACCACGAACTGAAGGCGTACGACGACATCGAGCTGGGCGGCACCGGCGAGTCGAACGTCGAGATGCAGCGCAACGTGGTCGGCCTCGACGACGAGGAGAAGGGGGTCACTCCGGCGCCCTCGACCCCGGCGACGGTCTCCAGCACTCCGGTGCGCCGGCCGAGCCGCTGACCCGGCAAGGAGTCACCGAGCGGCAGTCTCCGGCGCCGAGCGCTCCGGCTGGAGGCCACCGGGCGGCTGTCGGCCGCTGAGCCGGGGAGGAGTCAGCGGGCGGCGGATGGGTATACGCCGATCATGAGCGACGTCAATCCGGAACAGGACCCCGACTCCGTGATCCACGACGAGGCGCAGCCGGCCGATGCCGGATGGGCCGCCGACGAGGAGCGGCCGGAGGAGGCGCACGGCGGCAGCATGGCTCCCGGCCTGGTGGACGACACCGGCGACCGGACAAGCGAGGCCCGAGGCCTGGAAGCGGAGGGCTGAGACCGCGGCCCGCGAAGCGCACTGCCGGCAAGGAGCCGAGCCGATGCCCGGCCCGCCGGAAACGGGCCGGGCGAAGGGCGATGACCGGCCGGGTCGCGGAACGCCCAGCGGACCCGGCCGAACACCGTACAGCTAAATCAGGAAACCCCGAGCCGGGACAGGATCAGGTCGCGGACGGTCTTGGCGTCCGCCTGGCCTCGCGTGGTCTTCATGACCGCGCCCACCAGCGCGCCCGCGGCCGCCACCTTGCCGTCGCGGATCTTCGCGGCGATGTCCGGGTTGGCGGCGATCGCCTCGTCCACCGCGGCCTGCAGCGCGCCGGTGTCCGAGACCACCTCGAGGCCGCGCGCGGCCATCACCTCGGCCGGCGAGCCCTCGCCGGCGACGACGCCCTCCAGCACCTGCCGGGCCAGCTTGTCGTTCAGCTTGCCGTCGTCGACCAGCTTCTGCAGCTCGGCGACCTGCGCCGGACCGGCGCCCACCTCGGCGAGCTCGATGCCCAGCTCGTTGGAGCGGCGGGCCAGCTCACCCAGCCACCACTTGCGGGCGCCGGCAGGTGACGCGCCGGCCGCGATGGTCTCCTCGATCAGCTCGATCGCGCCGGCGTTGACCGCCGACTGCATCTCGACCTCGGAGATCCCCCACTCCTCGCGCAGCCGGGCCCGCTTCACGCTGGGCTTCTCCGGCTGCGAGGCGCGCAGCTCCTCCACCCACGCCGGGTCCGGCGCGATCGGGACCAGGTCGGGCTCGGGGAAGTAGCGGTAGTCGGTCGCGGTCTCCTTGGAGCGGCCCGGCCGGGTGTCGCCGGTGGTCTCCTGGAAGTGCCGGGTCTCCTGGAAGATCCGGACGCCCTCGTCGAGCAGGCCGGCCTGCCGGATGATCTCGGAGCGGACCGCGCGCTCGACCGAGCGCAGCGAGTTCACGTTCTTCGTCTCGGTGCGGGTGCCCCACTCCTCGCCCGGCTTGTTCAGCGACGTGTTGACGTCGCAGCGCATCGAGCCCTGCTCCATCCGCACGTCGGAGACGCCCAGCGAGCGGACGATGTCACGCAGCTCGGCGACGTAGGCCTTGGCGACCTCGGGGGCCAACGCGCCGAGACCCGGCACCGGCTTGGTGACGATCTCGACGAGCGGGATGCCGGCCCGGTTGTAGTCGACGAGCGACTCGGTGGCGCCGTGGATGCGGCCGGTGGCCCCGCCGACGTGCAGGGTCTTGCCGGTGTCCTCCTCGATGTGCACCCGTTCGATGCCGATCCGGTACTCCTTGCCGTCCAGGGTCACGTCGACGTAGCCGTCGACGCAGAGCGGCTCGTCGTACTGCGAGGTCTGGAAGTTCTTCGGCATGTCCGGGTAGAAGTAGTTCTTCCGGGCCATCCGGCACCACTGCGCGATCTCGCAGTTCAGCGCGAGGCCGATCCGGATGGTCGCCTCGATGGCGGCCCGGTTCATCACCGGCAGAGCGCCCGGCAGGGCCAGGCAGACCGGGCAGACCTGCGTGTTCGGCTCGGCGCCGAAGTCGGTCCGGCAGCCGCAGAACATCTTCGTCTGGGTGCCCAGCTCGACGTGCGTCTCCAGGCCGATGACCGGCTCGTAGCGGCTGATGGCGTCGTCGTAGGACGGCAGCGCGATGATGGTCATGTGCTTCGGCTCCGGCTCACTGCGGCATCGGTATACGGACAGACGACCAGCCTAGTCGCCCGGTATGAAGCCTCGTCGCCGGGTTTACGTGCCCCCACAGAAAATGATCTTCGCGGTAGCCTCCCGCCCATGTTTCGATCTCTCGCCGGCGTGGCCCTGGCCACGGCGGTCCTGTGCGCGGGCTGCACAGACACCACTGAACCAGTATCTCCGTCCGGTGCGGCGCCGAGCGCCGCACCGGCTGTCGACTACACGGCCTGGCAGGGCGGGCGGTCCACCCCGATCGCCGACCGGCTCTACCCCGAGCACGGCAACGCCGGGCTCGACGTCCTCCAGTACGACCTGAAGCTCGACTGGAAACCGACCACCAAGATCTTCACCGGTACGGCGACCCTGCGCATCCGCCCGACCGCCGCGTCCAGTGAGATCAAGCTGGACTTCGCGAACCTGTCGGTCGACAAGGTGACCGTGGACGGTGCTCCGGCCACCGGCACCCTGGCCGGGCAGAAGCTCACCGTCCCCGCCGGGCTGGTCGCCGACCGGCCGGTCACGCTGGTGGTCGACTACCACGGCACGCCCAAGCAGGTGAGCTACCCGTCGCACCGCAGCGACGCCAAGGAGGGCGTGGGCCTGCGCCCGACCAAGACCGGCGGCCTGTGGACCATGCAGGAGCCGTGGGGCGCGATGACCTGGTATCCGGCCAACGAGCTGGTCTCCGACAAGGCGATGTACGACATCGCGGTCACCGTGCCCAAGGGCTGGGCGGCCGTCGCGAGCGGCACGCCGGGCCCGGTCGAGGGCAACACCTACCGGTACACCTCCGCCGTGCCGACCGCGGCGTACCTGACCACGCTCGCGGTGGACAAGTTCCACGAGGTGACGCAGACCGGCCCGCACGGTCTGAAGCTCAGCTACTGGGTGCTGCCGAAGACCGACGACAAGCTGCTGCCGGTGCTGAAGAAGTCGCCGGCGCTGATCAGCTGGCTGGAGGCGAACCTCGGGCCGTACCCGTTCGAGACGGCCGGCGCCCTGGTCAACGGCTCGGTCTCGGCCATGGAGACCCAGCAGATGCTGAGCCTGGGGCGCCCCACCGGCAAGTGGGCGAAGGCCGACCAGGACTGGTTCGAGGAGACGCTGGTCCACGAGTACGCCCACCAGTGGTTCGGCGACACGGTCACACCGAGCAGCTGGACCGATCTGTGGCTCAACGAGGGCTTCGCCCAGTACATGCAGTATCTGTACGAGCAGAAGCTGTACAAGTTCAGCGACGCCGACCTGGAGCGCTTCATCCGGAAGCGGGACGCCGAGCTGCGCAAGTCGGTGGGCCCGCCCGGCAAGCCGAAGGCGGCCAACTTCGCCGAGAGCAACGTCTACGTCTGCGGCGCGGGGATGCTGAAGGAGCTCAACGACGCGCTCGGCGACAAGAAGTTCTTCGCCCTGATGAAGGCGTGGGTGGCCGAGCACCGCAACACCAACCAGGACCGGGCGGCCTTCGTGGCGTTCGTCCAGGAGAAGACCGGCAAGGACTACAGCAGGCTGATCAACGCCTGGCTCGACTCCAAGTCCACCCCGAAGTAGGGAGCAGGCCGGCCCGAGCCGGCCGGGAGGGGCCGGAGCGCGCTCCGGCCCCTCCCGGCGTCCGGCTGTTACAGGGCCGGCGGGGTGAGCGTGCCGACCGCCGACTCCAGCGCGCCGGCGACCCGGTACATCCGGTCGTCGGCCATGGTCGGAGCCATGATCTGGAAGCCGACCGGCAGGCCCTCGGAAAGGCCGCACGGCACCGAGATGGCCGGACCGCCGTACAGGTTCGTCGGGATCGTGAACAGGTCGGCCAGGTACATCTGGTACGGGTCCGAGGTACGCGAGCCGAACGGGAACGCCACGAACGGCGTGGTCGGCGAGACCAGCACGTCCACCTTCGAGAACGCCGTCTCGAAGTCGCGCGTGATCAGGGTGCGGACCTTCTGCGCCTGACCGTAGTACGCGTCGTAGTAACCGCTGGACAACGCGTACGTCCCGATGATGATCCGGCGCTTGACCTCGGGACCGAAGCCGGCCTCCCGGGTCAGCGACATGACCTCCTCGAGCGAGCGCTGGCCGTCGTCGCCGACGCGCAGCCCGTACCGTACGCCGTCGAAGCGGGCCAGGTTGGAGGAGCACTCGCTGGGGGCGATCAGGTAGTACGCCGGCAGCGCGTACTCGAAGTGCGGACAGGACACCTCGACGACCTCGGCGCCCAGCTTGACCAGCGCCTCCAGCGACTCCCGGAAGGCGGCCAGCACGCCCGGCTCGGCGCCCTCCCCGGTGAACTCCTTGACGATGCCCAGCCTGACGCCGGTCAGGTCACCCTGCAGGCCCAGGCGGGCGGCGGCGACCACGTCCGGCACCGGCTGCGCGATCGAGGTGGAGTCGCGCGGGTCGTGGCCGGCGATCACGGCGTGCAGCAAAGCGGTGTCCTCCACCGTCCGGGCGCAGGGGCCGGGGGTGTCGAGCGAGGAGGAGAACGCGATCAGTCCGTACCGCGAGGTGCCGCCGTAGGTGGGCTTGGCGCCGACCGTGCCGGTGACCGCGCCCGGCTGGCGGATCGAGCCGCCGGTGTCGGTGCCGATCGCCAGGGGCGCCTCGTACGCCGCCAGCGCCGCCGCCGAGCCGCCACCCGAGCCACCCGGGATGCGGCCCAGGTCCCACGGGTTGTTGGTGGGCCCGTACGCGCTGTACTCCGTGGAGGAGCCCATCGCGAACTCGTCCATGTTGGTCTTGCCGAGGATCGGCATGCCGGCCGCCTTGAGGCGCTCGACGATCGTCGCGTCGTACGGCGGCTTCCAGCCCTCCAGGATCTTGGAGGCGGCCGTGGTCGGGATGCCCTTGGTGGTCACCACGTCCTTGACTGCGATCGGCACGCCGGCCAGCGGCCCGGTGATCTCACCGGCGTCGACCCGGCGCGCCGCGTCGAGCGCGCCCTCGCGGTCCACGTGCAGGAACGCGTGGACACGGTCATCCACCGCGGCGATCTGGTCCAGGTGGGCCGTGGCCACCTCGACTGCGGAAACCTCCTTCGCGTCGAGCAGTTCGCGCAGCTCGACAGCGGTCTTCCGGGTCAGGTCGCTCACGGTCATTCCTCCTCGTCCAGGATGCGCGGCACCCGGAACCGGCCCTCGTACGCGTCGGGGGCGCCGGAGAGGGCGGCCTCCTGCGCCAGGCTCGGCGTGGGAACGTCCTCGCGGTACACGTTGGTCAGCGGGACCGAGTGCGAGGTCGGCGGGATGTCCTCCGCGGCCACCTCACCGACCCGGGCGACCGACTGCAGGATCACGTCGAGCTGTCCCGCGAATCGATCGAGCTCCTCTTCGGTCACGGCGAGCCGCGACAGGCGCGCCAGGTGCGCTACCTCTTCGCGGGAGATGGCGGCCATCCTGCCCCCTTGTTCAAGCGTCGGTGTCCAAACACCCAGAGTCTATTTCGCCGGGATCCAGGGCCCGCGAAGAACCCCGGGCCGCACGGGACGATGGCGCGCCAGCCATCCGGCCAGCTCCGCGGCGGGCATCGGGCGGGCGTGGAACCAGCCCTGCGCGGCGTGGCAGCCGGCCGCCGCGAGCAGCCGCCAGGTGACCTCGTCCTCCACCCCTTCGGCCACCGCGCGCAGCCCGAGCGACTCGGCCAGCCCGATCACCGAGCGGACGATCGCCGCGTCGCCGCGGTCGTCAGCCATCCCGAGCACGAACGAGCGGTCGATCTTCACCTCCGCCAGCGGCAGCCGGCGCAGATGCTGCAGCGAGGAGAAACCGGTGCCGAAGTCGTCGAGCGAGATGGCCACGCCCATCCGGTCCAGCCGGGTGATGGTGTCCAGCACCCGGTGCGGGTCGGTCATCAGCGCGCTCTCGGTGATCTCCAGCTGCAGCAGGTCGGCTGGCACCTCGTAGTCGCGCAGCAGCCCGCCGACCCGGTCCGCGATGTCGCCGGCGTGCAGGTCGCGGGCGCTCACGTTGACCGCGGCCCGCAGCGGCCGCCCGCGCCGACGCCAGTCCGCCAGCTGCGCCACCACCTCGTCCAGCACCCGGGCGGTGAGCAGCCGCATCACCGGGGTCGGCTCGGCCACCCGGAGCAGCTCCTCCGGGCCGACCAGGCCACGCCGCGGGTGCCGCCAGCGCAGCAGCGCCTCCACGCCGAGCACCTCGCCGGTCGCGATGGCGATCTGCGGCTGGTAGTAGAGCTCTATCCCGTCTCCGGGCGGTTCGGCGCGCAGCGCGGCGCGCAGGTCGGCGAGCAGGGCCAGCCGTTCCGGCGAGGCGTGCGCGGCGTCCGGGCCGTGCACCGCCACCTGGTCGCCGCGCTCCTTGGCCTCGTACATCGCGGTCTCCGCCTCGCGCAGCAGCGTGGCGCCGTCGCGACGGCCGGACTGCAGCGCGATCCCGATCGAGGCGGTCAGCTCGACCGGGGTGCCGTCCATCGGGAACGGCCGGCTCAGCGCCTCGGTCAGGTGCTCGGCGATCCGCCGGGCCGACGCCGCGCCCTCGACCCGGGTGGCGAGCACCGCGAACTCGTCCCCGCCGAGCCGTACCACCAGATCGTGCCGGGGCACCGCGGCGGTGAGCCGGTCGGCGACCCGGGCCAGCAGCCGGTCCCCGGCGCCGTGCCCGAGCGCGTCGTTGACCGTGCGGAACCGGTCCAGGTCGAGCAGGATCAGCGCGCGCTGCCGGTCCGGCCCGCGTTCGGACATGGTGGACTGCAGGGCCCGCCGGTTCGGCAGCCCGGTGAGCGGGTCGACCCGGGTGGCCCGCTCGGACTCGCCGGCCCAGCGGACCATCCGGTGCACGGCGTGCAGGGCGAGCAGCGACAGCGGCAGCAGGGCCGGGCTGACCTGCGCGGCGACCAGCAGGACCGGGGCCAGCAGCAGCAGCGCTGCGGTGCCGAGCAGGTCGGCGCGGGCACGGCGGCGATGCCTGGTACGCCGTTCCGACGTCCACCGCCGCACCAGAGCCGCCACCGCATGGCGGGCGGCCATCCAGGCCCCCGCCGCGGCGCAGGTCAGCGCCGCGTCGCGCAGGTCCGGCCGGGCCCCGATCCGCCACGAGACCAGCCCGGCCACCACCGACGCCGCCCCCAGCCCGGCGGCGTGTTGCAACGCCAGGTGGACCGATCGCGGCACCGCGTGCCGCATCCGTGCCCCGGCGACGGTCACGGCGACCAGCTGCACCGCGAGGGCCGGCACGAATCCCCAGGCCAGCACGATCGCGAAGGTGAAGCAGATGGACGGCAGGATGACCCGGCTGACCCGGCGGCCGGGCAGCGGATGCGGCCGGGCGTCGGCCACCACCGCGAGCGCCGCCATCATCCAGTACGCCGGCGGCAGCTCCCGGAACGCGCCCGGGGCAGCCGCCCAGAGCGCCAGATCGGCGCCCGCGGTCAGCGCCGCGGTGACGATCAGCGCGCGGCGGCGCCGGGGCCCGGAGGCAGCCGTACGGGGGCGGACGGCGTCCATACGACCTCCACGATGGCCTCGATCACCGATCGCCTACACGATAGAAAGCGGCAACCAGCAATGTATCCGACAGGTGTCCCGAAACGGGTTTTCCTCTCAAGATCACCAATTCGGGTGACATCCGGCACTCATCGAAGCCCTACCATCCCGTCGCCCGGACCGTTGCCGCCGGCCGGGCCCCGGCCACCCCGCCTGGCTCGTCAGCCGGCCGGGGCCTCCTCGGCGACGACGCCCCGCGCCGGGGTCTCCTCGGCGGCAGCCCCCTGCACCGAGGTCTCCTCGGCGGCAGCGCCCTGCGCCGGCGTCTCCTCGGCGGCAACGCCCTGCGCCGGGGTCTCCTCGGCGGCGCCCTCGGCCACCGCCCTCGCGGCGTCCGGCCCGTCGGCGAGCAACACCCCGAAGCCGGCCTCGTCGAGCACCGGCACCTTGAGGCTGACCGCCTTGTCGTACTTGCTGCCCGGGTTCTCCCCGACCACCACGAAGCCGGTCTTCTTCGACACCGAGCCGCTCACCTTGCCGCCCCGCGACGTGATCGCCTCGGCCGCCCGATCACGGGTGAACCCGGCCAGTGTGCCGGTGACCACCACGGTGAGCCCGTCCAGCGGCCGCGGCCCGGTCTCCACCCGCTCGTCGGCCATCTTGACGCCGGCGTCGCGCCACTTCCGGACGATCTCGCGGTGCCACGGAACGGTGAACCACTCACGCAGGCTGTCCGCGATGATCGGCCCGACCCCCTCGACGGCCGCGATGGGGTCGATCGCCTTCGCCTTCCGCTTGGCGGTCTCCACCGCCGCGCCCTCGGCGGCCTCGGCGGCCCCGCCGTCCTCGGTCTCCGTGACGGTGGCGAGCGAAGCCGCCTCGGCGCTGGCCGCCACCACCTCCGGGTCGGCGGCCGTCCGCGCCAGCACCTCCTCCAGCGCCGTCATCGAGCCGTACTCCAGAGCCAGGGCATTGCCCGCCGTGGGCCCCACGTGCCGGATGGAGAGCGCCACCAGCACCCGCCCGAACGGCCGCGACTTCGCCTCCTCCAGACTGCGCAGCATCTTCCCGGCATTCGTGCTGAGCGTGCCGTCCTGCTTGACGAAGAACGGCACCCGGAGCAGGTCCTCCTCGGTCAGCGAGAACAGATCGCCCTCGTTGCGCAGGACCCCCGAGTCGAGCAGCGCCTTGGCCGCTTTCGAGCCCAGCACCTCGATGTCGAGCACGTCCCGGCTGCCCAGCGTGGTCAGCCGCTCCCACAGCTGGCCCGGGCAGGACTCGCTGTTGGGGCAGCGGATGTCGACGTCGTTCTCCTTGGCCGGCGCCAGTGGCGTGCCGCACGACGGGCACTCGGTAGGCATCACGAACGGCCGGGCGTCCGCCGGCCGCAGGTCGACGACCGGGCCGAGGATCTCCGGGATCACGTCACCGGCCTTGCGCAGCACCACGGTGTCGCCGATCAGCACGCCCTTGCGGACCACCTCCTGCGCGTTGTGCAGGGTGGCCTGGGCGACCACGGACCCGGCCACCGGCACCGGCTCCAGCACCGCGAACGGCGTGACCCGCCCGGTGCGCCCCACGTTCACCGCGATGTCGAGGAGCTTGGTGGTGACCTCCTCCGGCGGATACTTGAAGGCGATCGCCCAGCGCGGCGCCCGGCTGGTCGAGCCGAGCCGGCCCTGGATCGCCACCGCGTCGACCTTGACCACCACGCCGTCGATCTCGTGCTCGACGGCGTGCCGGTGCTCGCCGTAGTAGTCGATGAACTCGCGGACGCCCGCCATGTCGTCGACGAGCCTCCACCGCGAGCTGGTCGGCAGCCCCCAGGCCCGCAGGGCCTCGTACGCCTGGGACTGGGAGGCGGGGCTGAAGCCCTCCCGCGCGCCGATGCCGTGCACGACCATCCGCAGCCCGCGGGACGCGGTGATCCGCGGATCCTTCTGCCGCAGGCTGCCGGCCGCCGCGTTCCGCGGATTCGCGAACGGGGCCTTGCCCTGCTCCACCAGCGACGCGTTGAGATCGGCGAACGCCTCGGCCGGGAAGTAGATCTCGCCGCGCACCTCCAGCAGGTCGGGCACGTCGTCGCCGGTCAGCCGCTCCGGGATCTCCCGGATGGTGCGCACGTTGGGCGTCACGTCCTCGCCGGTGCGCCCGTCACCGCGGGTGGCGCCGCGGACCAGCCGGCCCTTCTCATACGTCAGGTTGATGGCCAGGCCGTCCACCTTCAGCTCGCAGAGGAACCGCACCGGGCCGCCGGCGTCGCGCGCCGTCCTCTCCGCCCAGGCGTTCAGCTCGTCGAAGTCGAAGACGTTGTCCAGCGACATCATCCGCTCGGCGTGCTCGACCGGGGTGAACTGCGTGGAGAACGTGCCGCCCACGTTCTGCGTGGGAGAATCCGGGGTGCGCAGCTCGGGGAACTCGGTCTCGATCGCCTCGAGCTCGCGCAGCAGCTTGTCGAACTCCGCGTCGGAGACGGTGGGCGCGTCGAGGACGTAGTAGCGATACTGATGACCGCGAATCTCGTCGGCGAGCTCGGCGTGGCGGGCGCTGGCCTCGGCGCTGGGTGATGTCACCGTAACCTCCGTGTCTCGCGAAACCTACGTGGCACGGTAGTCGCACCCCCCGACAAAACCGGGGTCACACCTCGGAGATCCGCCGCCCCGCCTCGTGACACGCCTTGAGCAGCGCCCGCGCGTACGGCACGGAGGCTCCGGCCAGGCCGCAGGCCGGCGTGACGACCACCTGCCGTGGCAGGCGCGCGGCGGGGAAGCCCAGCCGCTGCCACAGCCGCCGCACCCGCTCGGCGATCTGCCTGGAGTCCGGCTTGGCCGGCGTGACCCCGGCGAACAGCCCGAGGCCGGCCTCGATCGCCTCGCCCACCGGGTCCAGATCCTTGACCAGCGACAGGTCGAACGCGGCCGCCCGGGCCGACGAGTCGCGGATCACCTGCCAGGGCAGGTCCGGCGCACAGCAGTGCACCACGACCGGCGCCCCCACCGCCTCCACCACGGTCCGCAGCCGGGTCGCGGCGTCCGGCCCGTCCACCGCCTTGTACGCGCTCAGGCCGCTCTCGGTCGGCACCTGCCCGGCCAGCACCGCGGGCAGCGACGGCTCGTCGAGCTGTAGCAGCACTGTCGCGCCCGGCACCCGTTTGCGCACGTCGGCGACGTGCCGCCGGAGCCCCTCGGCGAGCGAGTCGGTCAGGTCGCGGACCGCGCCGGGGTCGCGCAGCATCCGCCCGCCGATCGGCAGGTCGAGCGAGGCCGCCAGGGTCCACGGCCCGGCCGCCTGGACCTTCAGCGTGCCGGTGAAGCCGTCGGCCTGCTCGGTGAGCTGGTCCAGATCGCGTTCCAGCAGGTCCGTCGTACGCCGCAGGTCCGTGCCGGGACGACTGGCGATCTGCCAGCGGCCCGCGTACAGCTGGACGGGCATCTCGACCAGGAAACCCGCGCCGCGGCCGATGATCTCCGCCCCCGGGCCGCGGTCCGGCAGCTCCGGCAGGTGCGACAGGTCGGGCAGCTCACCGAGGACGATGCGCTGGGCCTCGGCGATGTCGGTGCCGGGCAGCGAGCCGATGCCCGTCGCGGCGCCCGGCGGCCAGGGCAGATCAGGCATGGGCCGACTCCCGGGTGCCCGCCGTGATGGTGGCCGAGCCGAGCACGATGTCCCCGCCCGGATCCGGCCGGTAGGCGACGATCGCCTGGCCGGCGGCAACCCCCCGGGCCGGCGTCTCCAGGCGCGCGGTCAGCTCCCCGGCGGCGACGGTCACCGAGGCCGGCACCACCTCGCCATGAGCCCGCAGCTGCACGTCACAACGGACGCTCGCGGAGGCCTCGTGCCAGATCGGCCGGGTCGCCGTCACCGTGTCGACCTCGAGGTCCTCCCGGGGTCCCACGGTCACCGTGTTGGTCACCGGAGTGATCGACAGCACGTACCGGGGGCGTCCGTCCTCGGCCGGGACCCGCAGGTTCAGCCCCTTGCGCTGGCCGATCGTGTAACCGTACGCCCCGTTGTGCGTCCCCAGCCTCGCCCCGGTCCGCCCGTCGACGATGTCGCCGGGCGCGGACCCGAGCCGCCCCTCCAGGAAGCCGCGGGTGTCGCCGTCCGCGATGAAGCAGATGTCGTGCGAGTCCGGCTTGTCGGCCACGGCCAGCCCGCGCTCCGCCGCCTCGGCCCGCACCCGCTCCTTCGTCGAGTCACCCAGCGGGAAGACCGCCCGGTCCAGCTGTGCGCGGGTCAGCACGGCGAGCACATAGGACTGGTCCTTGGCGAGATCGACGCTGCGCCGCAGCAGCCCGTCCGCGCCGAGCCGGGCGTGATGCCCGGTGACCACGGCGTCGAAGCCGAGCGCCACCGCCCGATCCAGCACCGCCGCGAACTTGATCTTCTCGTTGCATCGCAGGCAGGGGTTCGGCGTCCGGCCGGCCGCGTACTCGTCGACGAAGTCGTCGACGACGCTGGCGTGGAACTCGTCGGCCATGTCCCACACGTAGAACGGGATGCCGATCACATCGGCGGCCCGCCGCGCGTCCCGCGAGTCCTCCAGCGTGCAGCAGCCGCGCGCGCCGGTCCGGTAGGTCTGTGGGTTACGCGCCAGCGCCAGGTGAACGCCGGTGACGTCGTGCCCGGCATCCTTGGCGCGGGCCGCCGCGACCGCGGAGTCGACACCGCCGGACATGGCCGCAAGAACTCGCATGGCCCAAGCCTATCTGGGCGTCTTCCACGCCCCGGCCCGGCGGGCGCGCTCCACCGCGCCCGGCAGGGCGGCCAGCAGCGCGTCCAGGTCCGCCTCGGTGCTGTCGTGCCCCAGCGAGAACCGCAGCGAGGACCGCGCCCGGGCATCGTCGGCGCCCATCGCCAGCAGCACGTGACTGGGCTGCGCCACCCCCGCCGAACAGGCCGAACCGGTCGAGCAGTAGATCCCCTTCGCGTCCAGGAGCAGCAGCAGCGCGTCGCCCTCGCAGCCGGGGAAGGAGAAGTGCGCGTTCCCCGGGAGCCGGTGCTCGGCGTCACCGTTGTGGATCGCGTCCGGCACCGCCGCGAGCACCCGCCGCACCAGCTCGTCACGCAACGCGGCAACCCGCTCCGCGTACTGCTCGCGGGCCCGCACGGTGGTCTCGACAGCCACCGCGAAGGCCACCACTCCGGGGGTGTCCAGCGTCCCGGACCGCACGTCGCGCTCCTGGCCCCCGCCGTGCAGCAGCGGCGTGCAGGCCACGTCCCGCCCGAGCACCAGCGCGCCGACCCCGACCGGCCCGCCCAGCTTGTGCCCGGTCAGCGTGAGCGCCGCCACCCCGCTGCCCGCGAAGTCCACCGGCACCTGCCCCACCGCCTGCACCGCGTCGGTGTGGAACGGGATACCGGCCCCGGCCGCCAGCGCGGCCAGCTCGGCGATCGGCTGCACCGTGCCGACCTCGTTGTTCGCCCACTGCACGCTGACCACCGCGGTCTCGTCGCCGTGCGCCCGCACCAGCTCGGCGAAGCCCGCCGGGTCGACGCGCCCGGTCCCGTCCACCGGCAGGTAGGTCACCTCCGCGCCCTCGTGCCGGCCGAGCCAGCCGACCGCGTCCAGCACCGCGTGGTGCTCCACCGCGGAGACCACCACCCGGCGGCGCCCCGGATCGGCGTCCCGCCGCGCCCAGAAGACGCCCTTGGTGGCCAGGTTGTCCGCCTCGGTCCCGCCACCCGTGAAGATCACCTCGGAGGGCCGCGCCCCGATCACCGCCGCGATCCGCTCCCGCGACTCCTCGACCATCCGCCGGGCGCTGCGCCCGGCCGCGTGCAGGGATGACGGATTGCCGATCGCCCGGGCCGCGGTCGCGTAGGCGTCCAACGCCGCGGGGAGCATCGGCGTGGTCGCCGCATGATCGAGGTAGGCCATTTTTCCCACTCTAGAACGAGTTCCTCGGAACGCCCCGACTCACTCACGGCCGGACGCCACCGCCGACGATCACGGTGCCGCGCTTCCCCCGCAAGATCAAGTTCAAGTGCCAGATCCTCATGTCGTAGGCCCAGCGGTGTACGGACCGCCGCTCACGCCGAGGCCGGGCCCGGCGATCTGGCCGCTACGCGTCCAGGACGATCGCCGGACCCTTCGTTCCGTTCTGCTGGTCCCGCTGCCAACCAACCCGCCCGCACCGGCCCCGGCACCGACGGCGCCACCCCGGACCTCGCCGGGGCGTCCCCGCGCGGCACCACGGCTCGCGCTCCCCCGCCGCGCGCGAGAGATGCCTCACACTGCCGTGAGGCGTGCCCGGTGCCAGCCGAACCGCGGCCCGCGCGCATTACCCGGCCGACCCGCGGCTCCCGCTTTCCGGCTGGTCCCGGACGGACGAGAAACCCGCGTCGCGGGCGGGCCGAGGGCGTGGCCGGGCCCGCGGCGAGGGGAAGCCGGAGGGCCCGGAGCGGGCCGCGGGCGGACCGGCGGTGCTGGGGCGCTCCGCCGCCGGCGAGCCGGCCGGGTCAGGACGCGGTGGGCGGGCGGGTTGCGCGCCACGGGCGCGGTGCGGTGGCGTACCAGGGGAAATGGAGACGGCCCGGCGGAAAATCGCCGGGCCGTGACCAGAAGCGGGGTTACTTCCGCTTGCGGATCTCGTCCGCCGCCTGCGGGACGACCTTGAACAGGTCGCCCACCACGCCGAAGTCGGCCAGCTCGAAGATCGGCGCCTCGGGGTCCTTGTTGACCGCGACGATCGTCTTCGAGGTCTGCATGCCGGCCCGGTGCTGGATCGCGCCGGAGATCCCCAGCGCGACGTAGAGCTGCGGGGACACCGTCTTGCCGGTCTGCCCGACCTGGAACTGGTGCGGGTAGTAGCCGGAGTCGACAGCCGCGCGGGACGCGCCGACCGCGCCGCCGAGCAGGTCGGCCAGCTCCTCGACCAGCTTGAAGTTGTCCGCGTTGCCGACGCCGCGGCCGCCGGAGACGACGATGCCGGCCTCGGTGAGCTCGGGACGCGAGCCCTTCTGCTCGGCGACCCGCTCGACGACCGTGGCCAGCTTGTCCGTGTCGGACACGGCCACCGACAGCTGCTCGACCGCCGGCGTGGCCGGGGCCGCGACCGGGGTGGTGGAATTCGGCCGGATGGTCACGATCGGCAGACCGCGCGTGACCTTCGACTTGACGATCGTGGAGCCGGCGAAGGCGACCTGGGTGGCGGTGCCGTCGGCGGCGACGTCGACCGCGTCGGTGAGCAGGCCGTTGTCCAGCTTGACGGCCAGCCGGCCGGCGATCTCCTTGCCCTCCTGGGTGGAGCCGATCAGCACGGCGGCCGGCTGGACGCGCTTGACCAGCTCGGCGACCGCGGTAGCCTTCGGCGCGGCGCCGTGGTCCTCCACGTCCGGGCCGGACGCGGCGTAGATCTTCGCGGCGCCGAACTCGGCGAGCTTCTCGGTGAGCGCCGCGGCGTCGCCGAAGACGACAGCGGACGGCTCGCCCAGGGTGCGGGCGATGGTCAGCATCTCGAGCGTGACCTTCTTGACGCCGGCGGCCTGCGAGGCCTCGACGACGACCAGTACCTCAGCCATGTCTAGCTATCCCCTCAGACGAACTTCTCGGTGGCGAGGTACGCGACGAGCTGCTCGCCGCCGTTGCCCTCGTCGGTGACCTTGGCGCCGCCGGAGCGGGCCGGGCGCTTGGACCACTCCAGCACCTGGCTGGTGGCGCCAGCGAAGCCGACCTCGTCGCCGGCCACGCCCAGGTCGCTCAGGGAGAGGCTCTGCAGCGGCTTCTTCTTGGCGGCCATGATGCCCTTGAAGGACGGGTACCGCGGCTCGTTGATGGTGTCCCAGACGCTGACGATGGCCGGCGTCGAGGCGGTGACCACCTCGTACCCCTCGTCGGTCTGCCGCTCGACGGTCAGCTGCGAGCCGTCCACGGTGAGCTTGCGCGCGCCGGTCAGCGCGGCCACGCCCAGACGCTCGGCCAGCATGTGCGGGACGACCTGGACCCGGCCGTCGGTGGATTCGGCGCCGCACAGGATCAGGTCCGCGCCGAGCGGGCCGAGGGCGGCGGCGAGCACCTTGGAGGTGGCCACCGCGCAGGAGCCGTGCAGGGCGTCGTCCGACACGTGGACGGCCTTGTCGGGGCCCATGGAGAGCGCCTTGCGGATCGAGTCGGTCGCACCGGCCGGGCCGACCGTGAGCACGGTCACCTCGCCGCCGTGCGCCTCCTTGATCTTCAACGCCTCCTCGATGGCGTACTCGTCCATCTCGTTGATGACGTTGCTCGCCGAGCCGCGCTCGACGGTGTTGTCGCTCGCGCTCAGGGTGCGCTCGGCACCGGAGTCGGGCACCTGCTTCACCAGTACGACGATATTCATCGCGCTCCTACGACCTCCTGTATTGACCGCACCGTTGCGCATCGCGCATCCGGGCCGGCCGGATCACTCCGCCCGGACGGACTGACGGCAAGGTTACCCGCCAGTAGCTTTGCTGTTGCCGGCCACCCAGAGTGACACACCTCACTAGCATGGCCAGGAGGAGGTGTCGTGACATGTCCGGCCAAAAAGCATCACCGTTGGACGGGTTTCGCCTGCCCGGTTCCCATCCTCTCCCACCGCCCGCGGGTGTGGCGGGACAGGTCCACGGCCGCTCCGGTCCGGACTCACCGTGGTGCCGCTGCGGGCGCCCGCGTGAGGCCTGCGTGAGTGACGAAGTACGCAACCTCTGGCACGACCTTCTTGACCGATAAGGTCAATAATCGGCGGAGTGTTCGGTGGCCTGAGCAACTGGTTCGACCCGGATGGCGCCCATTCCGAGGGCACCACCCCGGACTATCGTTTCTCGCTCGCCAACGAACGGACCTTCCTGGCCTGGATCCGCACCGGGCTCGCGCTGATCGCCGGCGGGCTGGCCTGCGCCCAGTTCCTGCCGCCGCTGCCGATCGCCCGGCTCCGGGAGATCATCGCCATCGCGCTGCTGGTGCTCGGCGGCGTGGTGGCGCTGCGTGCCGTTGATCACTGGGCGCGTGCCGAGCGGGCCATGCGGCTCGGCATCGACCTGCCCCGCTCGCGGTTCCCGGCGATCCTGGCCATCGTCGTGGCGATCGGCGCGCTGCTGCTGGTCGCCAGCGTGCTTTACCGGACGGTGAAGTGACTCGCGACCCGGGCGCCTCCCCGGAACGCACCCGGCTGGCCTGGCGGCGCACCGGGTTGTCCGCGGCCGCCGTCGCGCTGCTCGCCGCCCGCCCGGCCGTGCACCCCGGCGCCGGGGTGGCCGAGTGGCTGGTCGCGGCCGCCGCGATGGGCGGCTGGGCCGCTCTCGTGGGCCTGGCCCTGCACCGCTCGCCCGGCCTGCGGGGCCGCCCGCCCCGGCCGGCGCCCCGCGCGATCCGGGCCTACGCGCTGATCACCGTGGCCTTCGCGCTCGTCGGCGGACTGGTTGTCATGCTCTGATCGTCGCCGGGCGGGCGCGGGCGGGGCATCATTGCCCCATGGTCCGGTTGTTCATCCTCTTGGCCGCTGTCGCGTTGGTCCTGCTGATCCTGGCGCTCATCGCGTGCCTGTCGGCGGAGCGCGTGCGCGGCATGCCGCGGCTGCTCTGGGTCCTGGTCGTGCTGCTCCTGCCGCTGGCCGGGCCGATCGCGTACTTCCTGTGGGGCCGTCCGTCCGGCGCCGCCCGCCGTCCGGCCGCCCGCCCGTCCGCGCCCGACGACGATCCGGACTTCCTGCGCTCGATGGACACCGAGCAGTCCCGCCGCGACCGCGAGCTGCTCGCCCGGTGGGAGCGTGAGCTGCGCCAGGAGGAGGAACCCCCGGCGAAGGGCGAGAAGGACGGGAAACCTCAGGCGAGGGACGAGGACCGGGGATAGGCGCCAGCGGGGACCGGACCCGTCGAGAGAGTCACGTCCAGCCGCGGCCGGAGGAAGCCGGCCGTCGACCGCCTGCTACGGCTTCAGGTTCAGCAGGGTGGCGATGTCGTTGAAGACGTCTATCGCGTCCTGCTGCCAGGAGAGGCCGTTGCCGTACCCGTACGCCAGGATCAGCGCGGCCAGCGGAACGCAGATCATGGTCAGTACGCTGAGCAGCACCTGGAAGAACCGGAGCACCCGGCTGCGGCGCCGTTTCGGGCGCTGCGCCGGCCGCTGCCGCTGCCGCGGCACCGGGCGCCGCTTCTTCCGCGACTGCTGGGGCACGGACGGCGGCCGGGGCGGCGCCACCACGGCCCGGCCGGAGACCGGCTTGGGCGTCGGGGTCGGCGGCGAGACCGGCCGGGCGTGCGCCACCACCGGGTGGGCGGTGCGGCTCTTCTTCGGCTCGGACGGCTGCCGCGGATGCGGCGGCGGGCTGGTCGGGACCGTCGCGTCCGGGTCGGGCCGCCAGTGCGGCGGGTCCGCGTCCGGCCACGGGTCGACCGGCGGCCGCAGATGCGGCGCGACGATCAGCTCCGGGCGCACCTCGGTCTCCCGGTTGTCCACCGGGGTCTGCTCCGGCTCCGGATCGTCGGGCACCGGCTCCGGCTCCACGACGGCGGCGCCGGGCGTCCGCTTCGACAGCGCCGCCCCGGCCGCCTCGGGGATGGACCGGGCCGCGACGGGCTGCGTCACGACCGGCATCCGGTCCAGATCGACCGGCTCGGCGGCGGGCTCCGGCCCGGGCTCGGGCGCGAACTCCGGCATGCTCTTCGAGGGCAGCCGCAGCTCCGCGGTCGGCCCGGGCGCGGCCGGCTCGGACGCCAGCAGCGCCGCCCCGGCCAGGATGCTGCCCTCGGCCACCACCAGCTCCGGCTGCTCGATCACCACCGGCGGCTCGTCCAGCTCGCGGTGCAGCAGCGTCGCCATCAGCGGGATCCGGCTGGCCCCGCCGACCAGGAAGACCCCGGCCAGGCGGCCGGCCGGCAGGTCGGCGAACCTCAGCAGGTTGCGGGTGATCCGGACGGTCTGCTCCAGCACCGGCCGGGCGACCTGCTCCAACTCGTCCCGGGTCAGGTGCACCTCGGCGTCCAGCAGTGGCACCACGAAGTCGGCGGACTGGGCCCGGGACAGCCGTTCCTTGGCGATCCGCACGTCGTCCCAGAGCTGGCGGCGGGCCCGGCGCTCCTCGACCGTGGACGGCTCCAGCAGACGCTCCCACGCGTCGGTCCGCAGGTGCTCCACGAGCGCCGCGTCCACGTCCAGGCCGCCCAGGTCGTCGCGCCCGTCGACGGCCAGCACCTCGAAGCCGGTGGCGGTGCGCGAGACCAGACTGGCGTCGAACGTGCCGGCCCCGAAATCGTGCACCATCAGCACCGAGCCGATCGGCACCTCGCGGCCGAGCACGTCGGCGAAGTAGGTAGCCGCGGCGACCGGCTCGGCGACCAGCCGCGCGCCGGACAGCCCGGCCCGGTCGGCCGCCTCGGCGAGCAGGGTGCGCCGGGTGGCGCCCCAGGTGGCCGGGCAGGTGAGCGTGGTCTCCGGCCGGTACGGCCCGACCGCCCGGTGCCACTCCTCCACCACCCGGGCGAGCACCGCGGTGATCAGCTCGACGACGGTGAACTCCCGCTCGCCGAGCAGGACCAGGCCGTCGTCGACCCGGCGCTTCGGATTCGGCTCGAAACGGGCCGGCTCCAGCCGCGCGCTGTGCACCGCGTCCCGGCCGACCAGCAGATTCTCCTCGGCGTCGGCGTAGACCGCGGAGGGCAGCAGCGGCGAGCCGTCGACCAGGATCGGCCGTGCGCGGCCGTCCGGCCACCGCGCGACGGCAACGGTGTTCGAGGTGCCGAAGTCGATGCCGAGGGCGTGCTTCGGACCACCCTGGTCGATGGACATGTGCGCAGTCTAGGCGGTCCCGATGACGGGTAGGCTCACCATCACTGTCCGGTGAAATCAGGCTTGCGCTTCTCGACGAAAGCGGTCGTCCCCTCCACCCGATCATCGGTGGCGAACAACCCCGCGAACAGGTGCGACTCCAACGCCAGGCCGGCCGCGAGGTCCATGCTGAGGCCGGCGTCGATGGCCTGCTTGGCGGCACGCAGGGCGAGCGCCGGGCCGGTGACGAACGGGCGGACCAGGTCGACGGCTGTCGCGTACACCTGGTCGGCCGGGACCACCCGGTCGGCCAGGCCGATCCGCAGGGCCTCCGGCGCCTCCACCATCCGGCCGGAGAAGATCAGGTCCTTGGCGCGGGCCGGGCCGATCAGCCGGGCCAGCCGCTGCGTCCCGCCGGCGCCCGGGATGATGCCCAGCTTGATCTCCGGCTGGCCGAGTTTGGCGTCCTCGGCGACCACCCGCCAGTCACAGGCCAGGGCCAGCTCGCAGCCGCCGCCCAGGGCGAAGCCGGTGACCGCGGCGACCACCGGTTTGGGGATCCGGGCGACCGCGTCGAAGGCCGCGGAGAGCGCCGCGGCCCGGCCCACCATGTGCTGGTAGCTGACCGTGGTGAACTCGGTGATGTCGGCGCCGGCGGCGAACACCTTCCCGCCACCCCAGACCACGACGGCGCGCACGTCCGGGTCGCCGGCCGCGCTGGTGGCGGCCTCCCGCAGCTCCTCCTGGACCTGGGTGTTCAGCGCGTTCATCGGTGGCCGCTCCAGCCGGATCGTCCCGATGCCGTCCGCGATCTCCAGCCGTACGAACTCGCCCACGCCGACCTCCGTTGGTTGCCGTTTGGCCGACAGCCTACGACGGGTAATCCTGGGGGCGGGCCTCCAGGAGGTGGACATGACCACGTACTACCGGGATCCGGACGTACTGATCACTTCGTCCGGGGTGCGGATGAACGGCCGCGAGTTCCGGCTGGGTGAGCTGGCCCGGGTCTGGCACATCCGCGGCGGCCGCTCCTGGTCGGTGATCGCCAAGCGTGGCGCTCTCGGTCTGGTCATCCTGTTGCCGCTGGCGGTCGGCGCGCTGGCGGTCGGGGTGGCGCTGGTGGCCCGCCTGGACGCCGCGCACACCGTCGCGCTGGTGGTCGGCGGGCTGCTGGTCGGGCTCGCCGCGGTGCCGGTGACCGATCTGGTGCTGGAGCGGGTGGACCGCTCCTACGACGAGGGCACCCGCACCATCGAGATCTGGGGCCGGGTCCGCGGCGACGACGTGCTGCTGCTGCGCACGGCGAACGCGCAGCGCTTCGGCCGGATCTACCGGGCGCTGCAGCGGGCGCTGGAGCCGGCGGTGCGCCGGTGAGAGCGGACCGGCGGCACGCCTCGCCGGCCGGACGCGCCGCCGCCGGCCCGCCGCCGACCCCGACGATCGCCTGGGACACCGCGCGTTTCTCGCTGATTCGCCTTGATCGGCGGCCCGCATTCGGCACGATCGAAACATCATGAGAGCTACGCGGGTACGGCCCACCGGGATCGAGCGGACCTTCGACGACCACGAGATGATCGTCACGAAGACCGATCCGCGTGGCGTGATCACCTACGCCAACGACGTGTTCCTGCGCATCTCCGCGCTCACCGAGGGCGAGGCGGTCGGGCAGCCGCACAACGTCATCCGGCACCCGGACATGCCGCGCGCGGTGTTCGCACTGCTCTGGGACGTGCTCGGGGAGCAGCGGGAGATCTTCGCCTACGTGCTGAACCTGGCCGCCGACGGCGCGCACTACTGGGTGCTGGCGCACATCACCCCGTCCTACGGCAGCTCCGGGCGGGTGGTCGGCTACCACTCCAACCGGCGTCGCCCGGCGCGGTCGGCGGTCCAGGCGGTCAGCGACCTCTACGCGCGGATGCGCGCCGCCGAGTCCCGGCACGGTCACACCCCGGACGCTGTCGCGGCCGGCCGGCAGGCGCTCCAGGACGTGCTGGACGAGCGCGGGATGGACTACGACGAACTGGTCTGGTCCCTGACCAACGGGCCGGGACGATGAAGCGGATCGAGGTCCGGGACGAGAGCGGCCTGCTGGCGATCGCCGAGACCTGCCGCCGGATGACCGCCGGCGATTTCGAGGCGCGGCTCGCCCCGATCGGCGACAGCGAGGCCGCGCTGTCCGCCCGCAGCGCCGTGAACGGCCTGCTGGACCGGCTGGACGCGTTCGCCCGGGAGGCCGGCGCCGCCTGCGCCGCGGCCGCCGAGGGGCGCTTCTACCGGCGCTTCCTGACCACCGGGTTGCAGGGCACGTTCAAGCTGGCCGCCGAGCAGATCAACGAGTCGGTGACCGCGATGCACCGCAACGCGGATCAGATCGCCGAGGCGACCCGGGCCCGGCACGCCCTCGCCGACGAGTTGGAGTCCGCGGTGCTGACCGTTTCCGAGCAGGTGGCGACAGCGGCCACCGAGATGGGCGCGTCCGCGAAGGGGCTGGCCACGTTCGCCCGGGGCGCGGTGAACGACGCCGAGCACGGGCTGGGCACGGTCACCTCGCTGCGCAGCGCCTCGGAGGAGATCCGGCACGCGGTCGACCTGATCAACCAGGTGGCGTCGCAGACCCGGTTGCTGGCGCTGAACGCCACCATCGAGGCCGCGCGGGCCGGCGAGGCGGGACGCGGCTTCGCGGTGGTGGCCAACGAGGTCAAGGAACTGGCCAACGAGACCAGCGCGTCCAGCGAGCAGATCATGGGCCAGGTCAACACGGTCCAGCAGGCGGCGGCCGACGCGGTCGGGGTTCTGGAGGGGGTGACCCGCAGCTTTCGCGAGATCAACAACCTGATCGACGGCATCGCCGTGGCGGTGGAGGGCAGCGGCGCGGGCGGCACGACAGGCCTGTCCCAGCTCGCCGAGGTGCTGCGGGCCGAGGTCACCCGCTTCCTCACCACCGCCCGGCAGTCCTAGCCGGCGTAGAGCGCCTCGATCTCCGAGCGGTCCGGCAGCGCGTTGCTCGCGCCCACCTTGCGCACGCAGACGGCCCCCGCCGCATTGGCCCAGCGAACGGCGTCGAGCAGCTCCCGGCCCTCGGCCCAGGCGACCGCCAGCGCACCGCAGAACGCGTCGCCCGCGGCCGTGGTGTCCGCCACGTCCACCCGGAACGCCGGCACGTGCTCGTCCCGCCCGTCCCGGTCGACGTAGCGCGAGCCGTCGCCGCTGAGCGTCAGCACCACCCGGGGCACCAGCGGGAGCAGCGCCGTCAGGTCCGACGCCGACCCGCCGCTGATCGCCCGCGCCTCGGTCTCGTTGACCACCAGCAGGTCGACCTGGTCGAGCAGCCCGGGCGGCAGCTCCCGGGCGGGCGCCGCGTTCAGGATCGTCCGGGTCCCGGCCGCGCGCCCGGCGGCCAGCGCCGCGGACACCGTGGCCAGCGGGATCTCCTGCTGGCACAGCAGCACGTCGGCCCCCTGCACGCAGGCCAGCTCGTCCTCGGTGAGGTCGAGGAAGGTCCGGTTCGCGCCGGGGCTGACCAGGATCGAGTTCTCCCCCGCCCGGTCCACCATGATCACCGCGACGCCGGACGAGCCGTAGCTGGTCCGCAGGTGGGTGGTGTCCACACCGGTCGCCGCCAGCCGCGAGCCGAGGGTGACCCCGAACGAGTCGGACCCGATCGCTCCCAGGAACGTGGTCGCGCCACCCGCCCGGGCGGCCGCGATCGCCTGGTTGGCGCCCTTGCCGCCCGGGGTCATCACGAAGTCGTCGCCGAGTACCGTCTCCCCCGGCCGGGGCAGGTGCTCGGCCAGCCCGACCAGGTCCATGTTGGCGCTGCCGACGACGGTGACCCGCGGCATGTCAGGCGGCCCGCGCCGTGTACCGATCGCCGAGCCGGTCCACGACCAGCGGTAGACCGAACGTCTTCGTCAGGTTCTCCGCGGTCATCACCTCGCCGAGCAGGCCGGCCGCGACCACCGAGCCCTCGCGCAGCAGCAGCCCGTGGGTGAAGCCCGGCGGGATCTCCTCGACGTGGTGGGTGACCAGCACCATGGCCGGGGCGTCCGGGTCCAGGGCCAGCTCGGTCAGGTGCCCGATCAGCGTCTCCCGGCCGCCCAGGTCGAGGCCGGCGGTCGGCTCGTCGAGCAGCATCAGCTCGGGATCGGTCATCAACGCGCGGGCGATCTGGGTGCGCTTGCGCTCGCCCTCGGAGAGGGTGCCGAACTCACGGCCCAGGAAGGCGGTCATGCCGAGCTGGTCGAGCAGGTCCCGGGCGCGGGCGACGTCCTGCGGGTCGTACTCCTCGCGCCAGCGGCCGACCACCGACCAGGCGGCGGTGACCACGACGTCGAGCACCTTCTCGTCCGGCGGGATCCGGTCGGCCAGCCGGCCGGTGGTGATCCCGACCCGGGTGCGCAGCTCGTTGACGTCGACCCGGCCCAGGCGCTCGCCCAGCACCCACGCCTGTCCACGGGTCGGGTGCAGCCGGCCGGACGCGATGTTGAGCAGGGTGGTCTTGCCGGCGCCGTTCGGGCCCAGCACCACCCATCGCTCGTCCAGCTCGACCTGCCAGGACAGGCTGTTGATCAGGTGATTCCCACTGCGGACGACGCTGACGCGGTCGAACGCGATGACGGTGTCCTCGTCCGGCGGAACGGTTACGGCAGCCTCCAGCACGCGTCCATCCAACCATGTGCGCGGGTCGCCGATCCGGCGGCGTGCCGGAGTCACCCGCTCAGTCGGTGGTCGACCCGAACACCTCGTCGCGCACCGCGTCCAGAGCGGTGCGCAGGGCGCCGTGCAGCACCGGTTCGGCGGCCACCCCGGTCACCACGACCTTCGGCGAGACCAGCGTGATCGCGGCCACCTCGCGCTCCACCCGGCCGGCCAGTGCCGCGCCGCCGGCCCGGCCCACCTCCCCGGCCAGCACCACCAGCGGCGGATCCAGCACCAGGCAGGTGGCGGCGACCCCGAGCGCGAGACGGCGGGCCAGCTCGTCGAGCACCGGCTCACCCGCCTCGCCGGCGTCCACCGCGGCGCGCACCACGTCGGCCGCCTCGGCGCCGCGGAAACCGTGCTGCCTGCCGATCGCCTTGACCGCCTCGGCCGCCGCGAGGGTCTGGAACGCGCCCTTCACCCCGCGCCGCGACGCGTTGTGCGGCACCTCGGCGCCACCGACCGGCAGGTAGCCGATCTCGCCGGCCGCGCCGGTAGCACCCTGGTGCAGCCGCCCGCCGATGACGCTGGCCAGGCCGACGCCGCGACCGATCCAGACCAGGGCGAAGTCGGACACCCCGGCGGCCGCGCCGGTGCTCGACTCGGCGACGGCGGCCAGGTTCACGTCGTTGCCGAAGACGACCGGGGTGCTCAGGTCGCGGCGCAGGTCGGCGAGCAGGCCGCGGTGCCAGCGCGGGAGGTCCCAGGCGAACGAGATCTCGCCGGACTGCGGGTCGACCAGGCCCGGGGTGCCGAGCACGACCCGGCGTACCGAGGTGATGTCGGTCCCGGCGTCGCTCGCGGCCTGGACCACGGCCTGGTGCACCACCCCGACCGGGTCGTCGGTGTCCTTGGTGCTCAGCTCGGAGCGGCCGGTCACTGTGCCGGTGATGTCCGCGCAGGCGGCGAGCACCGAGTCCGGCCCGACATCGACACCGATCACGTGCGCGCTGCCCGGGGTGACCGCGTAGAGCTGCGCGTTCGGCCCACGGCCGCCGGCCTGCTCACCCACCCGGCGGACCAGGCCGCGCTCCTCCAGCCGCTCGACCAGCTGGGAGGCCGTCACCTTGCTGAGGCCGGTCAGCTCGCCGAGCTGCGCCCGGGTCAGTGGGCCTCGGGAGAGCAGCAGGTCCAGCGCCGCGCGGTCGTTGAGTGCGCGTAGCAGCCGGGGTGTGCCCGGAAGGCGAGTGGCGGCCATTGTCGTACCCCTAATAATAAAGATTGTTTCCTGTTACAGTGGCGGCGCTCGACATGCAGCCGCAGCGTAACGGTCGGCGACGTGGCCTGTCCGTACCGTGGCTATCGACTTCGAGCGATCATGGCAGCTCGCCGCCTCCGGTGGCCAGAGCGACGTCACCGGAAGGACACCATGGCCATCGACCCCGGGCTCCGCCGACTCGCCCTGCGCACCCTGCTCGCCGCGTTCCCCGGCCCCGCCGCGCCGGACTGGGCGCTCGACCTGCTCGCCGACGGGCTGGCGGGTTTCACCCTTTTCGGTACCAACGTCACCGACCCCGCACAACTCGCACGGCTGACCGCGCGGCTGCGGTCCGCGCGATCGGACGCCCTGATCGCGATCGACGAGGAAGGCGGCGACGTCACCCGCCTGGGGCACCGGCAGGGCAGCGGCTATCCCGGGAACGCCGCGCTGGGCGCGGCCGACGACCCGGATCTCACCCGGCTGGTGTACGCCGCCATGGGTGACGACCTGGCCGCGGCCGGGATCAACCTGGACCTGGCGCCGACCGTCGACGTGAACACCGCGGCCGAGAACCCGATCATCGGGACCCGGTCCTTCGGCGCGGATCCGGCACTGGTCGCCAGGCACACCGGGCCGGCCGTCGAGGGCCTGCAGTCCTCCGGAGTGGCCGCCTGCGCCAAGCACTTCCCCGGGCACGGCGCGACGGTGACCGATTCTCATCTTTCGTTGCCGACAGTGGACGAGACCCTCGACCTGCTCCGCGCCCGCGACCTGCCGCCGTTCGCGGCGGCGGTGTCGGCGGGGGTGCGGGCCGTGATGAGCGCGCACATCCGGGTTCCGGTGCTGACCGGCGACGGGCCGGCCACCTTCAGCCGGGCGGCGCTGGAGGGGCTGCTGCGGGAGGAATACGGCTTCACCGGGGTGATCGTCACCGACGCGCTGGAGATGCGCGGCGCCGCCGGGGCGGCCGGCGGTATCCCGCGCGCCGCGGTGGCGGCACTGGCCGCCGGGGCTGATCTGCTCTGCATCGGGGCGCTGGTGGACCGGGAGTTGGTGGTGGCGGTCGCCGACGAGGTCGCGGCCGCTGCGGGAGACGGACGGATTGCGGCGGTACGGCTGGAGCAGGCCGCCGAGCGCAACGCCGAGCTGGCGTCGTGGGCGGCGCGGGCCCGGGTCACCCGGGCGGGTGGCGCCGGGGCGGCCGCCCGGGTCTCGCACGAGGCGGCCGGGCGGGTCGAGCTCGGGATCTGCGCGGCGCGGCGGGCGTTGCGGATCGACGGCGATCCCGCCGGGCTGGCCGGGCCGCTGGTCGTCCAACTCGTCAGCGGTTACTCGATCGCGGAGGGAAAGGTGCCGTGGGGGCTGCGGCCGTTCCTCGGCGCGGTGGAGCAGGTCGACGTGGTGGCGTCGGAGGTCACCGCCGACGAGCTGATCCAGCGGGCGGCCGGGCGGCCGGTCCTGCTGGTCGGGCGCCGGGTGCATCAGGACGCGGGGAGCCGGGATCTGGCCGAGAAGCTCGCCGCGGCGTGGCCGACCGGCGTGGTCGAGATGGGGTGGCCGTCGGCTTGGCGGCCGGAGGGGGCGCGCGCCTTCCTGGTCACGCACGGGGCCAGTCTGGCCAGTGCCCGGGTGGCGGCCGAGGCGCTGGGCTTCCTTACCGAACGTTACGCCGATGCGTCGTGACAGTCGGTAACACATGTCCGGAAAAGCAGACTAGTGAGGGATAAATCCACTCGTACGAACGGCCAGAGCTCACGCTGAGAACTTCCTTTCGATCCGGTAAGTCACGTAGCGTCCTGAGCGCAGGTGGATCTGGGGGGATGTCGCGGCTTACGCCATGCGTCCGCGACGTGGTAGGTGAGCCGGGCGCGGCGGGACTTCGGGAGCAGTCCCCCGCCGCCCGGCTGGCCGAGTCCGGGACACCGGCCCTCCGACTTCGGACTCGGTTTCCCGGCCTTTCGGCGTGAGCGCGTCCCGCACATCGCGGCCGGCCGCCGCGCCCGCCATCCCGTTCCGCCGCCGGAATCCCAGGTCACACCGGCTGAGTCCGGCAAAGTTTCCGCGCGGGAGTTATCCACACCGTGCCTCTGTCCACAGGGCCCGAAGCATCCGCTCGCGGAAACCGGCAGAGTCCCGGGCATGCCACAACTCGACGAGATCGCCCGACGCCAGCGCGGGGTCGTCAGCCGCCGGCAGGCGTTCCAGGCCGGCATCTCCCCGGGCGTCCTGCAGCGCCGGGTGACGACCGGGCGCTGGCAGCGGCTGCTGCCCGGGACCTATGCGACCTTCGCCGGCCGACCGCCGCCGGCCGCGCTGCGCTGGGCCGCCGTGCTCTATTCGGGTTCCGGGGCGATGCTCTGCCACCGCTCGGCGGCCGAGGAGTCCGGCCTGGTCAGATCCGGTCAGGGCGCCGTCCACGTGCTGATCCCGGAGAGCCGCCGGGTCCGGCCGGCCCCGGGCATGGTGGTGCACCGGTCCCGGTATGCCAAGGCCCGGAGGCACCCGCGCCGGCGCCCGCCGCAGACCCGGCTGGAGGAGACGGTGCTGGACCTCGCCTCGACCTCGGCCAGCGTGGACGAGGCGCTGCGCTGGATCATCGTCGCCTGCCTCCACCGCCGCACGACTCCGGACGGCATCGCCCGGGCTCTCGAACGCCGCACCTGGCTGCCCCGTCGCCGCGCGGTGGCCGCCCTGCTCGCCTACGCCGCCGGCCGGACGACAGAACTTCCCCACTGGCCCACGACATGACCGATCCTTACTCGCCGTCACCAAATCCTGCTACAGCCAGTAACGATCCTCGCCCGGACGTCGTCCGCGTGCCGGACATGCCGGCCCGCACGACCCCTCGACCCTGCCGCGTGGGCTGACCGCCCCCGATCACCGCGCGGCGCGTCCGCGATTCTCGAGAAGGGAGGTATCGCAGAGCGCCTGAAGTCTGCCGGCGGCAACCGGCAGGCCCGGCATTCCGGGCACCGGGCGCTCCGGGAAAGGACGATCCCGGACGGTCGGCCGGGGCACCCGCCCCGGCCGACTCGGGCGTCCGCCGCCCGTCCCTTTCCTGCCGCGCCCGCCGATCGTCGTCCGCCGCCAGCCACGCCCCGCCGCCGGCCGATCATCATCCACGGCCCGACCTGCCGCGCCCCCTCGCCGGCCGTTCGCCATCCGGCGCCCGCCTGCCGCGGATCGTCACCCGTCGCTCGCCGCCCGCCGATCGTCACCCGTCACCGACGAGCGGCGGACGGCGGGACCTCAGCTCGCCGACGAGGTCTTCACCAGCGTGCGGATCTGGCGGAGCAGCACCGACAACGCTGCCAGGTCCGCCGGGGACTCGTCCACGTCCCCCATCGCGTTGGACGCGCGGGCGATCGACGCCGCGTTGACCTGCTCCCACTGGGAGACACGGTCCTCCGGGGCCGCGGTCTCCGGGGTGGACTGCAGGACCTCGGCGGTGAGAGCGGCCAGTGCCGCGTACAGGTCGTAGCGGAGGGCCATCCGGGCCAGGGTCTGCCAGCGGTCACCACGAGGAAGGCGGGAGATGTGCGACAGCAGGGCGTCGACACCGAAGCGCTCGGAGAGCACGAAGTACACCTGGGCGACCTCGGTGACGTCCCGGTCGATGGCGGTCGCCGTCTCCAGGATGTCCAGCAGGCCGAAGCCGTAGAACACCCGGGCCACCGTGTCGGCCAGGTCCGCCGGCACCCCCTTGCCGGCCAGCGTGGCCGCGCGCTCCTCGAAGGCGCGGCGCTCGGCGCCGACGATCACCTCCGGGAGGCGGGGCAGCAGGGTTTCCACGCCGGGACGCAGCTTGGTGATCTCACCGGCCACGTCGATCGGCGAGCGCCGGGTGCTGACCAGCCAGCGGACGGCCCGGTCGAGCAGTCGCCGGGTCTCCAGGAAGACCAGCGTCTGCGCGGAGGTCGGCACCTGGTTGTCCAGCGCCTCGCCGGCCGCCCAGATGTCCCGGAGGCCGTAGACGTCGCGGATCACCACGTACGCCCGGATGACGTCGGCGGCCGAGGCGCCGCTCTCCTCCATGGCGCGGAAGACGAACGACGTGCCGCCCCGGTTGACCACCTCGTTGACCAGCGCGGTCGAGATGATCTCCCGGCGCAGGCGGTGGCCGGCCATCCGGGCGGCGTAACGCTCGCGGAGCGGGGTCGGGAAGTACTGGTGCAGCACCTGCTCGGTCCAGGCCTCGTCGACCAGTTCGTCCGCGAGGACCTCGCGTTCCAGGCTGATCTTGACGTAGGCGAGCAGCACCGCGAACTCCGGCGCGCTCAGGCCCTCGCCGTTCTCGTAGCGGACAGCCAGCTCCTTGTCCGTGGGCAGCGCCTCGAGCTCGCGGTTCAGCTCGCCCCGCTGCTCCAGCGAGTTCAGCATCCGCCGGTGCACCGGCAGCAGCGAGTGGGCCTGCGCCCGCGCGTTGCCCAGCGCCATCGCCTGCTCGTAGTTGTCCCGCAGCACCAGCGCGCCCACCTCGTCGGTCATGGCGGCCAGCAGCTCATCCCGCTCGGGCATCGACAGCTCGCCGTCCACCACCGCCCCGCCGAGCAGGATCTTGATGTTCACCTCGTGGTCGGAGCAGTCCACGCCTGCCGAGTTGTCGATGAAGTCGGTGAACACGCGGCCGCCGGAGCGGGCGAACTCGATCCGGCCGCGCTGGGTCAGGCCCAGGTTGCCGCCCTCGCCGACCACCTTGACGCGCAGGTCGGCGCCGTTCACCCGGATGGCGTCGTTGCCCTTGTCGCCGACGTCGGCGTGCGACTCCGAGGCCGCCTTCACGTAGGTGCCGATGCCGCCGTTGAAGAGCAGGTCGACCGGGGCCTTGAGGATGGCCCGCATCAGCTCGCCGGGGCTGACCGCGGAGACCGAGTCGCCGAGGCCGAGCACGGCGCGCACCTGCGGGCTGACCGGGATCGACTTGGCGCCGCGCGGATAGACCCCGCCGCCGGCCGAGATCAGCGACCGGTCGTAGTCGGCCCACGACGAGCGCGGCAGGTCGAACAGGCGGCGGCGCTCCGCGTAGGAGCTGGCGGCGTCCGGGTCCGGGTCCAGGAAGATGTGCCTGTGGTCGAACGCGGCCACCAGGCGGATGTGTTCGGACAGCAGCATGCCGTTGCCGAAGACGTCGCCGGACATGTCGCCGACGCCGACCA
Organism: Actinoplanes siamensis; assembly: GCF_016862395.1. Classification (GTDB taxonomy): domain Bacteria; phylum Actinomycetota; class Actinomycetes; order Mycobacteriales; family Micromonosporaceae; genus Actinoplanes; species Actinoplanes siamensis. Next base: position 243,978 of record NZ_BOMW01000006.1, read on the forward strand.
CCGTGAAGTCCTCGCTCTGGATGTCCTTGCCCAGGTCGCGGAAGTGCTTCCTGACCGATTCCCACGCGCCCCGCGCGGTGATCCCCATCTTCTTGTGGTCGTAACCGGCGGAGCCGCCGCTGGCGAACGCGTCGCCGAGCCAGAAGTCCTTGCCCACCGAGATCTCGTTGGCGATGTCGCTGAACGTCGCGGTGCCCTTGTCCGCGGCGACCACCAGGTACGGGTCGTCGCCGTCGTGCCGGACCACGTCGCTCGGCGGCACGATCTTGCCGCTGAGGATGTTGTCGGTGACGTCCATCAGCGCGGTGACGAAGCGCTTGTAGCACTCCACCGCCTCGTCCCGGTCGCCAGGCTTCTGCTTGAGCACGAAGCCGCCCTTGGCGCCCACCGGCACGATCACCGAGTTCTTCACCATCTGCGCCTTGACCAGGCCGAGCACCTCGGTACGGAAGTCCTCGCGCCGGTCCGACCAGCGCAGCCCGCCCCGGGCGACGGCGCCGAAGCGCAGGTGCACGCCCTCGAAGCGCGGCGAGTAGACGAAGATCTCGTACTTCGGGCGCGGTTGCGGCAGGTCCGGGATGGCCTCCGGGTTCAGTTTGAAGGCGACGTACGACTTCGGCCGCCCGTCCGCACCCCGCTGGAAGAAGCTGGTCCGCAGCGTCGCCTCGATCAGCGTCAGGTACGACCGCAGGATCCGGTCCTGGTCCAGGCTCTCCACCTCGTCGAGCAGCTCGGTGATCCGGGCCGCCACCTCGCTCGAGCGTCTGGTCCGCTCGGCCTCACCGATCTGCAGCGCCGGCGAGAACCGGACCTCGAAGAGCTCCAGCAGCAGCCGCGCGATGTCCGGGTAGGCGATGAAGGTGGACTCCACGTACCGCTGGGAGAAGACGTTGCCGGCCTGGCGCAGGTACTTCGCGTAGGCCCGCAGCACCACCACCTGCCGCCAGGTCAGCCCGGCGCGCAGGACCAGCTCGTTGAAGCCGTCCACCTCGGCCTCGCCCCGCCAGGTGGAGGCGAACGCGTTCTCCACCTGGGGCCGCACCTCGGAGAGCTCGCGGTGCACCTTGGGCGGCCTGAGCCCGAAGTCGTAGAGGTAGATCAGCCCGTCCTCGCGGCGGATCTCGTACGGCCGCTCGTCGCTGACCTGCACGCCGAGCGAGTGCAGCACGGGCAGCACGGCGGAGAGCATCATCGGCTCGCCGAACCGGTAGACCTTGAACCGGATGTCGTGCTCGTCCGGCTCCGGGGCGCCGTCCGGGCCCAGCCTGCGACGCCGGTACAGGTGCATCTCCAGCTGGCCGGGCTCCTCGAGCAGCTCCAGCTTGGCGAGGTCCTGCATGCCCTCGTACGGCGTGTGGCCGTTCTTGTAGCTCTCCGGGTAGGCGTGGGCGTAGCGGTTGAACAGCTCCTTGGCCGGCTCGTCGCCCAGTTTGCGCTCCAGCACCAGGCTGAAGTCGTCGTCCCACATCCGGGTGGCGTCGGCGAGCTGCTCGGCCAGCGTGTTCGGGTCCAGGTGCCCGGGTGGCGCGGCCGGGTCGGTGCGCACGATGAAGTGCACCCGCGCGAGCATCCGCTCGGTCACCCGGGTGGTGTAGTCGACGCCGACGCCGTTCAGCTCACGCAGCAGGATCTCCTGCATGCGCAGCCGATTGCCGGTGGTGAACCGGTCCCGGGGCAGGTAGATCAGGCACGAGATGAAGCGGCCGTAGCCGTCCCGGCGCAGGAACAGGCGCAGCTGCCGGCGGCCGGCCATCCGGAGCACGCCGACGACCGCCTCGTACAGATCATCCGTCTTGATCTGGAAAAGCTCGTCCCTCGGATAGGTTTCCAGGATCTGCAGCAGGTCCTTGCCGGAGTGGCCGCGCGGCGACAGGCCGGAGCGGTCCATCACCTCGGTGACCTTGCGCTTGACCACCGGCAGCTCGCGGACGCTGGTCCGGTACGCCGAGCTGGAGAACAGGCCGAGGAAGCGCTTCTCGCCGGCCACGTTGCCGTCGCCGTCGAACGACTTGACGCCGATGTAGTCGAGGTAGGCGGAGCGGTGCACGGTGGCCCGCGAGTTCGCCTTGGTGATCACCAGGAGCCGCTTCTCCATGGCCCGCCGGTGCGCCTCGGGCGCCATGCTGTCGAGCCGCCGCGGCCGGCTGTCGCCGCGCAGGATGCCCAGGCCGGTCCCGTGCACCGACTGGAGGACCCCGTCGTCGTCCAGCCGGTACTCGCGGTAGCCGAGGAACGTGAAGTGATCGTTCGCGAGCCACTTGAGCAGCTCGATCGAGTCGGTGACGTCCTTCTCCGGCACCGGCAGCCTGCGGTCCGATCCGCGCGCGGCGGCCAGTTCGTCGGAGATGACCAGGGCGCGCTGGCGCATCCGCGGCCAGTCCTCGACGGCCTCGCGCACGTCGGTCAGCACCCGGCGGACCTCGTTGAGCAGCTGGTCGCGGGCTTCGGCGCGGCGGACCGGGTCGATCTCGATCCGGATCCAGCTCTCCACCAGGTCGCCCTCGATGGCGTCGTCCGGCTCGACGTCCGCCTCCAGCTCGCCGAGCGCGCCGAGCGGCTCGCGCCGCACCACGATCAGCGGGTGCACCATCAGGTGGACCTGCAGGTTGTGTGCGGTCAGCAGCGCTATCACCGAGTCGACCAGGAACGGCATGTCGTCCGTGACGATCTGCAGCACGGTGTGCCCCTGCGAGCCGCGCGGCTCGGTCAGGGCCAGCTTCAGCTCGCCCGGCAACCGGTTCACTGCCAGCTCGCGGTGCTCGACCGCTGCGGTGAACATCTCGTCCGGCGTGCGCCCGACCAGTTCCTCGTCGGGCGCGAATCGCCAGAAACGGGCGACCAGGGACGCGGTGCTGTGGTCCTCGCCGGCTCGCTCCACGGCCTGAGCAACGAGTCGCTCGGCGTTCGGGAGCGGCTCGTCGAGCTCCCCGGAATCGGTGGACGCACCGAGCCGCCCGGTGAGGGCGAGCCCGGGGCCGGGCACTGTGTGATCAGAATCGGTCGCTGCCTCGTCGGTGACAGCCATCTTCCGGCGCTCCCCTCACCCACGGCACTGTGGGCTCGAACGTGTCGGGCACAGCGTAGAACGAGCGGGCGCGACTGCTTCACACCCTGGGTGTGCCAGCCCGACAAGTGGGCTGATATGCGAGGTTTCGTACGGTGCGGGGCGGCGCGGACGGGCCTCCGGCGACTACCGTGCGATCAGCCCAGCAAGACGTACCCACAGGGGGAAACCTCATGCGCCGCTCCACCATCGGATTGACGACTCTGCTCCTGCTGGTCACGGGCGGACTGGCCGGATGCTCCGGGGACGAGCCGCAGGACACCGTCACGGAGTTTCTCAACGGCTGGAAGAACGGCGACCTGAGCAAAGTGGGCTTCGTCACGGCCGAGGGCGGCAAGATCGCGTCGGCTGACGTGCTGACCGCGATCCGCGACTTCTACGGCGATCTCAAGGATCAGCCGCTCGCCGTCTCGACGGCCGGCGACCCGGAGGAGTCCGGCGACATCGCGACCACCCCCCTCGACCTGAAATGGACCCTTCCGGGGAACGTCACCTGGGAGTACAAGTCCAGCGTCCGGATGACCAAGCGCAGCGGCGACGGCTGGCAGGTGATCTGGGAGCCCACCGTGCTGCGGTCCGAGCTGGAGACGGGCGAGAAGTTCCGGCTGCGCCGGGTCGCCGCCAAGCGCGGCACGATCCTGGACGCGAACGGAAAGCCCCTGGTCGGGCCGCAGAAGGTGATCGTGATCGGGGTCAGCCCCGAGAAGATCACCGACCTCGTGTCGCTGACCAGGTCGCTCGGCGCCGCGTTCCGGAAGATCAAGGTCGACGTCGATCTCGCCAGCCTGAAGGACCGGGTCGCCAAGGCCGACGAGGGAGCCTTCCTCGACCTGGTCACGCTGCGCCGGGCCGACTACGACAAGATCCGCGACGAGGTACGGCCGTTGCCCGGCACCGTGTTCCGCGAGGAGACCCGTCAGCTCGCCCCGACCCGCGCCTTCGCCCGCGCTCTGCTCGGCACCGTCGACCCGGCCACCAAGGACGACCTGGACCAGCACCCCGACGAGCTGACCACCGGTGACCAGGTCGGCCACGGCGGCCTGCAGGGCAGGTACGACAAGCAGCTGCGCGGCACGCCCGGCCTGTCCGTGGTGATCGCCGCCGAGGCCGCCGACGAGAGCGTGCAGACCCAGCCGGTCTTCACCTCGCAGCCGGTGGACGGCACGAACGTCAAGATCACCCTGGACACCGCCACGCAGAACGCGGCCGACCAGGCGGTCGCCGCCGAGAAGCAGCCCAGTTCGCTGGTCGCGCTGCGGGTCAGCGACGGCTCGGTGCTCGCGGTGGCGAACGGGCCGGACGCGGGCGGGGTGAACACCGCGCTGACCGGGCAGGTGCCGCCCGGTTCGACATACAAGATGATCTCGGCGTACGGGCTGCTCTCCACCGGGAAGGTCACCGCTGACACCGCGGTGGACTGCCCGAAGACCGCGACCGTCGGCGGGCGCACGTTCAAGAACTCGCACGACGAGGAGCTCGGCAAGGTGCCGTTCCACGTCGACTTCGCCAAGTCCTGCAACACCGCGTTCGCCGGGCTCTCCGCCGAGCTGGGCGCGGACGGGCTGAAGTCGGCGTCGAGCGCGCTCGGCATCGGCGGGGACTGGAACATCGGGATCGACGCGTACACCGGGAAGGTCTCCGACGGCGCGGACCCGGCGGAGCTGGCCGCCGCCACCTTCGGCCAGGGCAGCACCGCGGTGAGCCCGATCGCCATGGCGGCCGCGACCGCGGCCGTGGCCAAGGGCGGTTTCCAGCCGCCCAGGCTGGTGCTCGACCCGGCGCCGGCGGCGGCCGGCACGGCCGGGACCCTGGACGCGAAGTCGGTCGACGCGCTGCGGTCGATGATGCGCGAGGTGGTCACCGGCGGCACCGGCACGGCGCTGAAGAGCGTTCCGGGCAAGCCGGTCCACGGCAAGACCGGCACCGCCGAGTTCCAGAACGGCTCCGACGAGACGCACTCGTGGTTCGTCGGCTACCAGGGCGACGTGGCGTTCGCGGTGATGGTCCAGAAGGGTGGCGCCGGCTCGGAGGCGGCGGTCCCGGTCGTCAAGCGCTTCCTCACCACCCTCGACAAGTAATCCGACAACCCGGCGGCCCCTCCAGCCCCCGCGAGACGCTTCCCAGCACCAGTCAACACAGCGCTACTGGACCCCGCGGGCCCGACACCTCCCGGTGGCGGTGCTGGCGGGGCTCGAGGGGTGTCTCGGCGGTCGTGAGACCCCCTGGCGGCCGGCCGGTGGCGCGGGGGCGGGGTCGAGGGGTGGTCAGCGGTGGTTCATGCTGGGCACCAGGACCTCGCGCGTGATGAGCTGGACGGCGGCGACCATGGGAATGGCCACCAGGGCGCCGAAAACCCCGAACAGGGCGACCCCGAGCAACGCCGCCACCAACGCGGCCACGTCGCTGACCTGGACCGAGCGGCGCATCACGTTCGGATAGATCAGGTAGTTCTCGACCTGCTGGTAGACGACGAAAAAGACGATGCAGACCACGCCGTCGGTGACCGACGAGGCCAGCCCGACCAGGCTGACGATCACCGCGCCGATGGTCGCGCCGATCTGCGGGATCAGGTCGCAGACCGCGACGACCACGGCGAGCGCGAACGGGTACGGCAGCTCCAGCAGCACCGCCGCGACGAAGGTGCCCACCCCGGCCAGCACGGCTATCGAGATCGCGCCGACCATGTAACCGCCGACCTTGGTCAGGATCTCGTCGGTGAGCAGCCGCACCCGATCCCGCCGCGACGACGGGACCAGCGAGAAGCCGGCCTCCTTGATCCGCTCGAAGGAGGCCATGAAATAGATGGTCAGCACCAGCACGGTGAGGACGTTGAAGATCGTCCCGAAGATCAGTTTGGCGCCGCCGACCACGCCGCCCAGCGCGTTGCCGATGGTGCCCGCGTTCACCGCGCTCTGCACCTTGTTGACGATGTCGTAGCGCTGCACCAGCTCGTTGACGGTCTCACTGCGGCGCAGGTTGTCGATCGTCTCGGGAGCGTTGTTGACCAGCTCGGTGGTCTGCGTGACCAGCGGCGGGATCAGCGCCACGATGCCGCCGGCCAGCAGTGCCACCACGGCCAGCGCGACGAACGCGACGGCCGCGCCGCGGGGCAGGCCCCAGCGCCGCAGCCGCACCACTGCCGGGTTCAGCCCGATCGCCAGGAACAGCGCGATGAAGATCAGGACAAGAATCGAGGCGGCGTTGCGGACCCCCAGGAAGAGGGCGTACGCCACGATCACGCCCAGCCCGAACAGGAAGCCGAACAGGAACGGGCTGCGCCGGTTCAACGGCCGGCCGGGCGCACCGAACCGTCCTTTCCCGACATCCGTCCCCTCCGGCTCCAGGTCCGACCCGAGCCCGGCAGCCGGCCCGCTCCCGGAGCGGGGCACAGCAGCCGGCACGCCCGTGGAATGCGGCGCGGTGGCCGGCAGCACGCCCGTGGAACGAGGACCGGCGGGCGACACGCTCCCGCCATCGGGCCTGGCTACCGGCGCACCCGCGACACCGGGCCCGGCGGCCGGATCTCCTGAGAGGTCAGCGTCCACGGGCTCGGATGACATGCGGGACCTCCACGGCGGACGGCAAGCCCCAGGAGGCTATCGCCGCCGTGCGAGACCCGCCAATCCGTCGATGCGCGACCGTGCCGGTCCCGTACCACCGGAGGGTTTCAATCGGCGTCCGCGGACACGCGGCTCGCCTGTGGAACGGCGACCTTGGCCGAAGCGGTCACCTTGGCCGGCTGGGCCGCCACCTTCTCCGCCGGGGTCGCGGACCCCTTGGTCGTGGATCCCACGACCGCGGACCCCTTGGGCGCGGATCCCACCGCGGCGACTCCGGTGGCCGGGGCCGGAAGCGAAGCCGTCTCCGGCGCCGCGTGCGCACCGACCGGGCCGCCCGCCTTGCCGCCACTCTCCTGATCGTCCGGGGACGCCGCGGCGGCCAGCACCGCGGCCGCCGCCAGCTCGGCCACCCGCTTCGCCTCCTGCTGCACCTGGCGGCGGACGTCGGCGGCATGCCGCTCGGCGGCCTCGCCGGCCTGCTTCGCGTCGCTCACCCGCTGCAGCTCGCGCTCCAGCTGCTCGGCCGCGTCGGCCAGGCGCTGCTTGACCCGCTCGGTCTCCAGCTCGGCGGCCTCGGCCTGCTCGGCCGCCGCGGCCAGGCGCTCCTCGGCCTCGGTCACCTTGGCCTGGGCGGCCTCCAGTTCCCGGCCGGCCTGGGCGATCTTCTCCTGCTGGGCGGCGAGCTCCTTGCGGGTGGCGGTGGCCTGCTCGTCGGAGCGGCGGAGCACCTCCTCCGCGTACTTGTCGGCCTCGCTGCGCAGGTCGGCGCACTGCTTCTCGACCCCCGAGCGCAGCTCGGCGAGCTCCTCGATCACCGCGTGCCGGCGCAGCGCCAGCTCGTGCTCGACGGCGGCCTTGAGGTCGGCCTGCTCGCGATCGGCCTCGGCGCGGCGGGCGGCGATCTCCTGGTTGGTCTTCTCCCGCAGCGCCTTGATCTCCTGGTCGGCCTGCATCCGGGTGGACTGCACGTAACCGTCGACCTCGGCGCGGGCCCGCTGGGCCTCCTGCGCGGCCTTGTCGGCCAGGTGCTGCGCCTCGGCGCGGGAGCGGGCCAGCAGGGCCTCGCTCTCGGTGCGGATCTGTTCGGCGGTCTGCCGGGCGGTGGCCACCGCCTTCTCCGCGGCGGCCCGCTTGGCGGCGTCGGCCTTCTCCTCCTCGGCGCGGCGGGCGGCCAGGGCCACCTCGAAGTCCCGCACGGCGTCGTGGGCGTGCGCCTCGGCCTCGGCCCGGATGCGCTCCGCCTCGGCGAGCCGGCCGGCGATGTCGTCGGTGGCCGATGCCTTGATCGCCTCGGCCTGCTCCTCGGCGAGTGCCAAAATCTGCTCGACCCGGGGACCGAGGTGCCGGAAGGAGACCTCGCCGGAGATGCCGGTGTTGCGGCGGGCCTGCGTGATCTCCTGCTGGAGCCGCTCGATCTGCGCCGCCATCGCCTGGATCTGCGAATACGCCTGCTCACGTTCGGCGGCCAGCGCGGCGATCTCGTTCTCGGCGCGGGCGACGTATCTTTCGACCTGCTTGCGCTCGTAGCCCCGCAGCGCGGTCTCGAAGCTGGGCTCGGTGGCCGACTCTCCGCCAAGGCCGAAGATTTCACCGCCGTGCGACATGCTCTCCATCCTCACATACGCGTAGTCCTGCGGCATGTGGATACACACCGGCTTGAGCGGGACTATGCGGGTAGTTGCGAATTGTCCGACCGGGGACCGGGCGAAACCAGGCTACGCGCCAAAACGATTCAGGCCGTCCGGAGAAACTCCGGTACGGCCTGAGTCACACAAAAACCTCCGACCCGGTTCACGGTCGCGCACTCCACAAGAGTCCGCAACCGGAGCGAACCGGGACCCGTCGGTCAGGAGTTGGTCTTGGCGGCCACCGGCTCCTCGCCGGTCCCGGCCTCCTCCGTCGCGGGCTGGGCCGCGTCGGGCCGCACGGCATCAGGCTGCGCCGGTGCGGCGGTCTTGGCCTGCTCGGCCGCCTTCGCCACGGCGGCGGCCGGCGCGGCGCCGCCCACCCCGGGCACCAGTCCGGACAGGCCGGAGAGCATCTGGCCCAGCTGGTTGGTGACGGCGTCCTTCTGCCGGGTGAGGTCCTCCACCTCGCGGCGGGCCGCCTGGGTGGTCAGCTCGGCCTCCGTGCGCGCCTCGCTGAGCAGGCGGTTGGACTCGGAACGAGCCTCGGAGACGGTCTTCTCGGCGAGGGCCCGGGCCTTCTCCACCGCCTCGGCGGCGGAACGCTCCGACTCGACCCGGCGGGTCTCGGCGCGCTGCTCGATCTCCTTGGCGCGCTCCTCCGCGGCACGGGCCCGCTCCTCGGCCTCGGCCACCATCTTCTGGGTGGCGGCGACCTGAGCGGCGTGCCGCTGCGACTCCTCGGTCTCCGACTTCTCCCGGCGCTCGGCGATCTCCAGCGCCAGGGCCTGCAGGTCCTTGTCGCGCTTGTCCCGGGCGTCGGTGAGCATCTTGGTGGCCTCGGCGCGCTTCTCCTCGGCCTCCCGGGCCGCCTTGGCGCGGGCCTGGGTGATCTCCCGCTCGGCGGTGGCGCGCAGCGACGCGACCTCCCGCTCGACGGTGGACTTGAGCTCGGCCACCTCGTGGGCGGTGACCGTGCGCAGCTGCTTGGTCTCGCGGTCGGCGTCCGAACGCAGCGTGTCGGCCTCGCGCCGGGCCTGCACCCGGGTCTCCGCGGCCTCCCGCTCGGCGTGCGTGCGCACCTGGCCGGCCTCGCGCTCGGCGGTCGCCTTCATGGCGGCGGCCTCGGCACGCGCCTTGTCGGTGATCTCCCGGGCCTCGAGGCGGGCCGCGGAGAGGATGCCCTCGCTCTCCCGCTTCGCCTCGCCGCGGTGGTCGTTGGCCTGCTCCTCGGCGAGCCGCAGGATCTGCTCCACCCGGGTGCCCAGTCCGGAGAGCGTCGGCCGGTTGTTCTCCTCCAGCAGTTTGTTGCTGTCGGCCAGCTTCTGCTCCAGCACGTTCAGCCGCTGTTCGGCCTGGCGGAGGCGGCGCTGGGCGTCGTTCATGCGCTGCTCGGCCTCACCACGGGCCTGGTACGCCTGGTTCAGCGCGGCGAGCAGACGGCCGATGTGTCCGTCGACCTGCTGGCGGTCGTAACCACGCAGGACGACGGTGAAGTCGTGCTGGGTATTCGCGGTTTCGAAGAAGTCCACGTGCTGATCCTGCTGCTGGGGCATTGCGCCATCCTGGCGAGAAGGGGGCGGACATGCAAGGGCGGGTTGACTCTCGAACCCCAATGTAGATCAGCTCTGAGCTGCTGCGCGGGCGGGTGCCGGGTCGTCCCGGGGACGCCGGTCACTCACCTGGCCCAGGCCGGCGCCGTCCCGTCGCCACCTGCTGACTCGGGGCTCCGGAAGATCGTCGTCCGGTCGCCGGGATTGTCGGACCTGCTCAATGGCCCCGATCCTGCCAGGCGACCGGGCTCACGTCAGTCCGATTCACCCGGAAGGTGTACCCCGGCGGCCGGTTCCACCAACTCGACCAGGACCCCGCCGGCGTCCTTCGGGTGCACGAAGTTGATCCGGGAGCCGGCCGTGCCGCGCCTCGGGGCGTCGTAGAGCAGACGCAGGCCACGAGCCCGCAGCGCGTCCGCCGCGACCTCCACGTCGGCCACCGTGTAGGCGAGTTGCTGCAGTCCGGGGCCGCCGCGGTCGAGGAACTTGGCGATCGCCGAGTCGGGCCGGGCCGGGGCGAGCAGCTGGATCCGGGGCCCGGCGCCGTCGCCGACCCCGAGCATCGCTTCCCGCACACCCTGTTCGTCATTGGTCTCTTGGTGCACACACCGCAAACCGAAGGTTTTCTCGTAGAACTGGATGGCCTCGTCCAAATCAGCCACAGCTATGCCGACGTGGTCGATCCGGAGCAATTCGACGCCGGCGAGTGTGACATTCTCGCTCTGGACGGGACTCGATGTGTCGTCAGTCATGCCACTAGTCTCTGACCTGACTCATCGTTAAGTCCTGCCCGGGTGACCCACCGCACCCCGGCGTCGCAGATCGGACGTGACCGTGACCAGCTCCGTGATCATCAGTGGCGCCCGCACCCCGATGGGGCGGCTGCTCGGCAACCTCAAGCACCTGAGCGCCACCGCCCTGGGCGCACACGCCATCGCCGCCGCGCTGGAGCGTGGCGGCGTGGCCCCCGACCAGGTGCAGTACGTCATCATGGGCCAGGTCCTGCAGGCCGGCGCCGGGCAGATCACGGCCCGCCAGGCCGCCGTCGGGGCCGGCATCCCGATGACCGTCCCCGCGCTCACCGTGAACAAGGTGTGCCTCTCCGGGCTGGACGCGATCGCCCTGGCCGACCAGCTGATCCGGGCCGGCGAGTTCGACATCGTGGTGGCCGGCGGCATGGAGTCCATGACCAACGCCCCGCACCTGCTGATGGACCAGCGCCGGGGGACCAAGTTCGGCGACACCACGGTCCGCGACCACATGGCGCTGGACGGGCTGACCGATCCGTGGGCCGGCATCTCGATGGGCGCGGCCACCGAGGAGAGCGGCGCCCGGCTGGACATCAGCCGCGCCGAGCAGGACGCCTTCGCCGCGCTCAGCCACCGGCGGGCGGCCGCCGCGCAGCGAGAGGGCCGGTTCGCCGAGGAGATCGCGCCGCTGCCGTCCGGCGACCGCCGGTCGCCCGGCCCGATCGAGACCGACGAGGGCGTCCGGCCGGACACCACCGCCGAATCGCTGGCCAAGCTGCGCCCGGCGTTCCACCCGGAGGGGACGATCACGGCGGCCAGTTCCTCGCCGATCTCCGACGGCGCCGCCGCGGTCGTGGTGATGAGCCGGGCCAAGGCCGAGGAACTGGGGCTGACCTGGCTCGCCGAGATCACCGCGCACGGCAACGTGGCCGGCCCGGACAGCTCGCTGCAGTCGCAGCCGGCCAAGGCCATCCGGCACGCGCTGGACAAGGCCCGCCTGACCGTCGACGACCTCGACCTGATCGAGATCAACGAAGCCTTCGCGCAGGTGGCGATCCAGTCGATGCGCGAGCTGAAGGTCGACGAGAGCAAGGTGAACGTGAACGGCGGGGCGATCGCCCTCGGTCACCCGATCGGCATGTCCGGCGCGCGCCTGGTGCTCACGCTGGCGCTGGAGCTGAAGCGGCGCGGCGGCGGCACCGGCGCGGCCGGCCTGTGCGGCGGCGGCGGGCAGGGCGACGCGCTGATCATCAAGGTCCCCACCGCGTGAGCCCAGCACGTGACGTGCCCGCCCTGCTCGCGCGGGCCCGGGAGGGCGATCCACGGTCGGTGGCCCGGCTGATCACCCTGGTGGAGAACGGCGATCCGGCGCTGCCCGAGGTCGCCGCGGCCATGGCGCCGCAGGCGGGCCGGGCCCAGGTGGTCGGCCTGACCGGCGCGCCCGGCGTGGGCAAGTCGACCACCACCAACGAGCTGGTCCGCGCGCTGCGGCTGGCCGGGCGGCGGGTCGGCGTGCTGGCCGTGGATCCGTCCAGCCCGTTCACCGGCGGCGCCATCCTCGGCGACCGGGTGCGGATGCAGGAGCACACCGCGGACCCCGGCGTGTACATCCGCTCGATGTCCAGTCGCGGTCAGCTCGGCGGGCTGTCCGCGGCCACCCCGCAGGCCGTCCGGGTGCTGGAGGGCGCCGGCTGCGACGTGGTGCTGGTCGAGACCGTCGGCGTGGGCCAGGCCGAGGTGGAGATCGCCTCGCTGGCCGACACCACGTTGGTGCTGCTCGCCCCGGGGATGGGCGACGCGATCCAGGCGGTCAAGGCCGGGGTGCTGGAGATCGCCGACGTCTTCGTGATCAACAAGGCGGACCGGCCCGGGGCGGACAACACGTACCGCGACATCCAGGGCATGCTGGCGCTCGGCGAGCGGGCCGCGGGCGACTGGCGGCCGCAGGTGGTCCGCGCGGTGGCGGTCAAGGGCGAGGGCGTCGACGACGTGGTGGCCGCGATCGGCAAGCACCGGGACTGGCTGGAGTCCGGCGGCGAACTGCGGGCCCGCCGCGAGCGGCGGGCCGCCGCGGAGATCTCCGCGCTGGCGCTGGGCACGCTGCGGGCCCGGATGGGCGATCTGCACGGCGGTACGGCGCTGGCCGGGCTCGCCGCGAAGGTGGCGGACGGCGCGCTCGACCCCTACGCCGCGGCGGACGAACTGCTCGCCGGGCTCTGAGCCCCGTCCGTGGATCGCGTGCCCGTGGGCGCGGGCGACACGCGGGCGGTGACCCCTCGGACCCCCGCCTTCGGCCGTGCGCGGCACGACCCGGGCGGCAACCTTAGCGATCGTTCAGTTCTGCTCTAGGATGACCGCATGGACGCAGCTGAGATCGACGCCGGGCGGGAGCGCTGGCAGCGCCGCTACGACGCGGCCCGCAAACGGGACGCCGACTTCACCACGCTCTCCGGGAACCAGGTGGAGCCGGTCTACGGGCCACCGCCCGGCACGTCGTATCCCGGGTTCGAGCGGATCGGCTGGCCCGGCGAGTTCCCGTACACCAGGGGTCTCTATCCGACCGGCTATCGCGGGCGCACCTGGACCATCCGGCAGTTCGCCGGATTCGGCAACGCGCGGCAGACCAACGAGCGGTACAAGATGATCCTGGCCGCCGGCGGCGGCGGGCTCAGCGTCGCGTTCGACATGCCGACGCTGATGGGCCGCGACTCGGACGACGCGTTCTCGCTCGGCGAGGTCGGGCACTGCGGCGTGGCGATCGACTCGGCGGCCGACATGGACGTGCTGTTCGAGGGCATCCCGCTGCAGGACGTGACGACCAGCATGACGATCTCCGGCCCGGCCGTCCCGGTCTTCTGCATGTACCTGGTGGCCGCCGAGCGGCAGGGCGCCGACCTCGGCAAGCTCGACGGCACGCTGCAGACCGACATCTTCAAGGAGTACATCGCGCAGAAGGAGTGGCTCTTCGCGCCGGAGCCGCACCTGCGCCTGATCGGCGACCTGATGGAGTACTGCGCGGCCGAGATCCCGAAGTACAAGCCGCTGTCGGTGAGCGGATACCACATCCGCGAGGCCGGGGCGACCGCCGCGCAGGAGCTCGCTTACACGCTGGCGGACGGCTTCGGCTACGTCGAGCTCGGCCTGTCCCGGGGCCTGGACGTCAACCAGTTCGCGCCCGGCCTGAGCTTCTTCTTCGACTCGCACATCGACTTCTTCGAGGAGATCGCCAAGTTCCGCGCGGCGCGCCGGATCTGGGCCCGGCACCTGCGCGAGGAGTACGGCGCCACCAGCGAGAAAGCGCTGTGGCTCAAGTTCCACACGCAGACCGCCGGGGTCTCGCTCACCGCCCAGCAGCCGGTCAACAACGTGGTGCGCACCGCGGTCGAGGCGCTCGCCGCGGTCCTCGGCGGCACCAACTCGCTGCACACCAACGCCCTCGACGAGACGCTCGCGCTGCCCACCGACGAGTCCGCCGAGATCGCCCTGCGCACCCAGCAGGTGCTGATGGAGGAGACCGGGGTGGTGAACGTGGCCGACCCGCTCGGCGGCTCCTGGTACGTGGAGGCCCTCACCGACCGCATCGAGGCCGAGGCCGAGGAGATCTTCCAGCGGATCCGTGAGCTCGGCCACGACGGCAGCATCACCGCGGGCATCCTGCGCGGCATCGAGGACGGCTGGTTCACCGCGAACATCGCCGAGGCCGCGTTCACCTACCAGCAGGCCCTGGAGAAGAACGAGAAGCGGATCGTCGGGGTCAACGCGCACACCGGCACGGTCGCCAAGGAGCTGGAGATCCTCCGGGTGTCGCACGAGGTCGAGGTGGACCAGCGGCGGGTGCTGGAGGAGCGGAAACAGCGACGCGATCCGGTACGGGTCAAGTCCGCCCTGGACGAGTTGGTCGCGGTCGCCCGCACCGAGCGCAACATGATCCCGGCGATGCTGGAGGCGGCCCGCGCCGAGGCCACCCTCGGTGAGATCTGTGACGCGTTGCGGGGCGAGTGGGGCGTCTACCGGGAACCCGCGCGATTCTGACCCGATCACGGAGGGTCCGGGGGTAGCTCGGTGACGTCCGATATCGCCCGCCTGGCGGCGGCGCGAACAGGCCGGACAGCGTGCGAGACTAGATAACCATGAGCGACCCACGGACCACTCCGTCGATCTTCACCCGCGGCGCGGTCGATCTCAGCGCGCTGCGTACCCCGGCGCCGGCCAAGCCCGCCGCGCCGAGCCGTCCCGCCGCCTCCGACGGCTCCGGCGGCGACCCGGTTCCCGGCGCCCTGCCGGGCCTCGCCCCGGAGACGATCATCGACGTCACCGAGGCCAACTTCCAGAGCACCGTGCTGGAGCGCTCGCTCACCACGCCGGTGATCCTGGACTTCTGGGCCGACTGGTGCGCGCCGTGCAAACAGCTCTCCCCGATCCTGGAGAAACTGGCAGTGGCCGGCCAGGGCTCGTGGGTGCTCGGCAAGGTCGATGTGGACGCCAACCCACGGCTCGCCCAGGTCTTCCGGGTGCAGGGCATCCCGATGGTGAGCGCGGTGATCGGCGGCCAGCCGGTCGAGGGCTTCACCGGGGTGCTGCCGGAGAGCCAGATCAGCCAGTACATCGACGCGGTGCTCAAGGCAGCCGGGGTGGAGGGCGGCGGCGCGGCCGCGCCGGAGGACCCCCGGCTGGACGCGGCAGACGACGCGCTGATGGTCGGCGACCTGGACGCGGCCGAGGCGGCCTATCGGAAGATCCTCGCCGAGTCGCCGGCCGACACGGCCGCCGAGGCCGGCCTCGCGCAGGTCGAGCTGTACCGGCGGATCAACGGGCAGGACCCGGCGTCGGTGCTGGCCCGGGCCGCCGCCGACCCCGACGACGTGGAGGCGCAGCGGCTCGCCGCCGACATCGAGGTGCTCAGCGGCCAGGCCCCGGACGCGTACTCGCGGCTGGTCGCCCTGGTCAAGCGGACCAGCGGGGAGGAGCGGGAGGCGGTGCGCAAGCACCTGCTGTCGCTGTTCACCGTGGCGGGGCCGGACGACCCCGCGGTGGCCGGCGCGCGACGGGCCCTGGCCAGCGCACTCTTCTAGAACCGACAGTCACGAGCGAAGCGGGAGGGCGTCGTGCGACGCATCGCCGTTCTGGACGCGCCGTCCAATCTCGGCCTGCGCCCGCCGACGCCCACGTCGGTGCCGGGCTGCGCCAAGGCGCCCGGCGCCCTCCGCGACCACGGGCTGCTGACCCGGCTCGCCGCCCGGGACGCCGGCTGCCTCACCCCGCCGCGGTACGACCCGGGCGACTGGCGGCCCGGCGACGGGGTGGCGCACGCGGCCGAGATCGCGGCGTACTCGCGCGCGCTGGCCGACCGGATCGGCGCGATCATCGACGGCGGCGAGTTCCCGGTGGTCCTCGGCGGGGACTGCTCCATCCTGATCGGATCGGGGCTGGCCATGCACCGGCTCGGCGAGGCGGTCGGCGGGCGGATCGGGCTGGTCTTCGTCGACGGGCACTCCGACTTCCGGCACCCGGGCAACGCGTCCTACGTCGGCGCCGCCGCCGGTGAGGACCTGGCCCTGGTGACCGGCCGCGGCCAGGCGAACCTGGCGGCGATCGAGAGCCGCCGGCCGTACTTCCGCGACATCGACGTGGTGGTGCTCGGGATCCGGGCGCAGGACGAGTACCGGCTGGACCTGCAGGCGGCCGGGATAGTGACCCGGCCGGTCCCGATGCTGCGCGCCGAGGGCGCGGCCCGCAGCGCGCAGTGGGCCCGCGATCAGCTGGTGGACTGCGCCGGGTACTGGGTGCACGTCGATGTGGACGTGCTCGATCCGGCGGTGATGCCCGCGGTGGACGCGCCGGACCCGGGCGGAATCGCGTTCCCGGAGCTGGAGCTGCTGCTCACCGGGCTGGTGGAGTCGCCGCACTGCCTGGGCGTGGAGATCACCGTCTTCGACCCGGACTACGACCCGGACGGGCGGTACGCGGCGGAGATCACGTCCGCGGTGGTGAGTGGGTTGGCGCCGGTTCGGGCGGTGGCTCCGCGACCGGATCTGATCGCCGCCCGGCGCGATCTGGCGAATGCGCCGGGCGTGGCCGCGAGCGTTGCGGAGGCTTCGGACGCTGTCGCCGAGCCGGGCGCCCGTTCCGCGGAGGCGCCGGGCACCGGTGCTGCGCAGGCGGCGGGCATCCCTTTCGCGGAAACCCCGGAAGAGCCGGTCGTCGCGGTCGCCGAAATCGCGGTCCTGGCGGACGGCGAACCTGTGGATGCCGAACCTGTCGACGCCGAGCTGCTCGATATCGGCTCCGCGGACGCGGACCCGGTGGAGCCGGTTCTGGCGGAGGACGTTTCCGCGCCTGAGATCGAGGCTTCGCCGGGGCCGGTGAACGACACGGACCTCGGCTCGTCGGAGCCGGAACCGGGATCCGAGCCGGAACCCGCGTCGGAACCAGAACCGGAACCGGGGTCGGGGCCGGAACCGGAACCGGAACCGGAGCTGGAGCTGGAGCCGGAGACGGAGCCCGGATCGGAGGTCGAGCTCGGGCCCGCGGCGCTGGAAGCGGGATCGCCGGAGGGCGACTCCGGCGAGTCGGAATTCGCGGATGACGAGTCCGATGCGGAACAGGCGCGGCCGCTCCGGGTGGCTCCGATGGCCGCGGAGGTGCGGCTGCTCTCCCGGCCGCTGGGTTCGGCGCCACTGCTCGACTCCGAGCCGCTACCGGCGACCCGGCCCGGCATGCTGCGGCCCCGGCCGCCGGCCGACCCACCGGTTGCCGGCGCCTTCACGGCGCACACCCCGGGATTCGACGAGGTCCCGCCCGGCGTCGCCTGACACCCGGCGCCGCTGCGGCCGGGGACAGAACGCGAATACGAGCCCGACGCCCGGCACGCGGGCGGGACCTTCGAGGGCCCCGGCCCGCGGCGGTCAGTCCCGCAGGGGCCGGGGGACGTCGACGTCGGCGAAGGCGGCCACCGTGCGATCGGCGTAGGCGTTCATGTCGCCGGTCTCCATCGGACCCTCCCAGCTGCGCGGCAGCGGCGTCGGGACACCCGGGGCCACCCGCTTGACGATCTCGTCCAGCGCCTTCTCCGCGTCGCCCACCCACAGGTGCTTGGCGCCCGGCATCGCCACCACCTCGGCCTGCGGGATCGCGGCGAACCGGGCCTTCGCCTCGGCCGGGCGCAGGTAGTCGTCGAACTCCGGGATCAGCGCGGTCACCGGTTTCCCGTCGGCCGCCCACGCCGCCAGGTGGGCCGGCTCGGAGAAGCGCAGCGGCGGGGAGAGCAGGATCGCCCCGGTGACCGCCGGGTCCAGGCCGTACATCAACGTCAGGTCCGTCCCGAAGGACCAGCCGACCAGCCAGATGTCCGGAAGGTCGGCGAACTCGGCGAACTCGATGGCGGCGGCCACGTCGTAGCGCTCGCCGACGCCGGCCGAGAAGGAGCCGCCGCTGGTGCCGCGGACGCTCGACGTGCCCCGGGTGTTGAAGCGCAGGACCGCGAGGCCGGCCAGGGCGGGGAGGCGCCAGGCGGCCTTGCGGAAGACGTGGCTGTCCATCATCCCGCCGTGCGTGGGCAGCGGGTGCAGGCAGACCAGGGTGGCCACCGGCTCGCGCCCGGCCGGCCGGGCCAGCTCACCGACCAGGGTGACGCCGTCCGCGGTGTGCAGCTCGATCTCCTCCCGCTCGGCGGGCAGGATCGAGTTGGCACGGATCTGATTGCTCGACATGAGGCCGTTGTTCCTTTTCGGCTGGCGGGAAGGGCTCATCCATAGCGTGGCGCGTTGCGGGACCGCTCCACGCCCGGCCCCCGCCGGTCGCGGGCCCGCCAGCAGCCGGTGTGCCAGTGCCGCCGGTCCGCCGCGTCGCCCCAGCCGTCGGCCGGCCAGGCCACCACGTGCGCCACCCCGGGCCGGATGTCCTGCAGGCAACCCGGGCAGAGGTACGTCTTGACGGCCGCCGCCCCGAAGATGCTGCGCACCATCCACTCGCCGTCCTGCCACTGCTGGACGCGCTGCTCGGTGATGCCGGGACGGTCCGGCTGCGGTTCGTCGGCGGTGCGACGGCGCGGGTGGTTGCGGCGGGGGCTCACGACGTCAAGAGTACGTAGTGACTCACCGGTAACATTCAGCCTAGACTCCCGACATGACGGCGACTCACGTTCCCGGCCTGCCCGTGATCGAGGACGGCCAGCTGATCTCCACGAATCCGGCCACCGGCGAGGAGGCCGGCCGGGTGCCGGTCGCCGACGAGAAGGCGGTGACGGCCGCCGTCGAGCAGGCCCGGGAGGCCGCCGTCTGGTGGCAGAGCCGGGGCTGGGAGGGCCGCAAGGTCCGGCTGCTGCGCTGGCGCACCCTGCTGGTGGAGCGGATCGAGGAACTGGCCGAGCTGGCCAGGTCGGAGAGCGGCAAGCCGATCAACGACGGGATCGTCGAGGTCACCGCCGCCGTCGAGCACCTGGACTGGGCCGCCCGGAACGCCAGGCGGGTGCTCGGCCCGCGGCGGAT
The DNA here is from genome assembly GCF_016862395.1 of Actinoplanes siamensis. Classification (GTDB taxonomy): domain Bacteria; phylum Actinomycetota; class Actinomycetes; order Mycobacteriales; family Micromonosporaceae; genus Actinoplanes; species Actinoplanes siamensis. Next base: position 263,015 of record NZ_BOMW01000006.1, read on the forward strand.
GCGGACCCGGCTGCTGCTGGCCGAGCACGTCGGTCACCTGGAGTACCAGCCGTACGGCGTGGTCGGCGTGATCGGCCCGTGGAACTACCCGATTGTCACCCCGATCGGCCCGATCTCCGGCGCGCTGGCGGCCGGCAACGCGATCGTCTTCAAACCCAGCGAGTACACCCCGGTGGTCGGCCAGTGGCTGGCCGACTCGTTCGCCGAGATCGTCCCGGAGCAGCCGGTGCTGCGGGCCGTGCACGGGCTCGGCGATGTCGGCGGGGCGCTGTGCCGCTCCGGCGTCGGCAAGGTCTCCTTCACCGGTTCCACCGCCACCGGCAAGAAGGTGATGGCCGCCTGCGCGGAGAACCTGGTGCCGGTGGTGATCGAGGCCGGCGGCAAGGACGCGCTGATCGTGGACGCCGACGCGGACGTGCCGGCGGCGGCCGAGGCGGCGGTCTGGGGCGCGATGACCAACGCCGGCCAGACCTGCATCGGGATCGAGCGGGTGTACGCGGTGGAGCCGGTCTACGACCGGTTCGTCCAGGCGGTCGTGGAGAAGGCCGGGAAACTGCGCACCGGCGAGGAGATCGGCCCGATCACCATGCCGCGGCAGCTGGAGATCATCCGCGATCACATCGAGGACGCGCTGGCCCGGGGCGGGCGGGCGGTGCTCGGCGGGGCCGAGGCGGTGCGGGCGCCGTACGTCGCGCCGACCGTGCTGGTGGACGTGCCGGACGACTCGTCGGAGATCCGCGAGGAGACGTTCGGGCCGACGCTGACGATCACCCGGGTCCGCGACGCGGAGGAGGCGATCCGGAAGGCCAACGACACGCCGTACGGCCTGGGTGGCTCGGTCTTCGGAAAGCGCGACGCGGTGCGCATCGCGCGGCGGCTGCGCGCCGGGATGGTGGCCGTGAACGGGACGCTGACCTTCGTGGGGATGGGCAATCTGCCGTTCGGCGGGGTCGGCGAGTCGGGGTTCGGCCGTATCCACGGTGAGGACGGGCTGCGCGAGTTCGCCCGGCCCAAGGCGATCACCGTGCGCCGGGCGCGCTCACTTCTCCCAGCGATGACCTTCGAGCGCACCCCGGCCCAGGTCAGGCAGATCGTCAAGGCCCTGCGCCTGCTCTACGGCCGTAGGCGGTAAGGCTCCGCCTGGACCTCGCCTCGCTCTCACGGCCCGGCCGACCAGGCCCTAGGCTGTCCGGGTGGCCGACCACCCCGCGGTTGAGGTAAGCGATCTCTGCGTGAGCTACGGCTCGGCGCCGGTGCTGGCCGGCGTCGCGCTGACCGTCCCGGCCGGCACCGGTGTCTGCGTGACCGGGGAGAACGGCGTCGGCAAGTCGACGCTGCTGCGCTGCGTGAGCGGCCTGCAGCGACCGGACGACGGCCGGATCCGGGTCTTCGGCGCCGCTCCCGGCTCCAGCCCGGAGTTCTGGGCCGCCGTGGTGACCACTGTCGAGCCGCCGACCTGGTACCCGGGGCTGACCACCCGCGAGCACGCCGAGCTGATCTGCCGCGCGCACGGGCAGGACCCGGACGACGCCGGCGTCGACGAGGCGCTGGAGCGCTTCGGGCTGGCCGGGCACGGCGACGCCATCCCGCCGTCGCTCTCCTCCGGACAGAAGCAGCGGCTCACCCTGGCGATGGCGCTGCTGCGGCCCAGCTCGCTGCTCATCCTGGACGAGCCGGAGCAGCGGCTGGACCCGGAGGGGCGGGACACCGTCGCGCGGATGCTGACCGACTACCTGTCGACCGGCGGCTCGCTGCTGATGGCCAGCCACGACGACAAGTTCGCGGTGGCCTCGGGGGCGGCGATCACCACGATGGAGTCGCTGGCCCGATGACAGTCATCGTCTCGCTGCGGCCGGTGCGCCGCTGGATCCACCAGCGCCAGGTGTCCCATCGCGAACGCGGCGCGACGCTGGGCAACCTCTACTTCGCGGCGCTGCTGATCGCGGTGCTCGGCGCCGTGACCCACAAACAGATTTCCAAAATCTTTTGGCCCGGTACGCCCGATCTCGGCATCCTGCCGGCCGTGGCGCTGGGGTTGCTCGGGGCCGGGTTCCTGCTGATGGCGATGCGCGCCACCGGACCCGTCACACTGGGCCGGCCGGCGGCGTACTTCCTGCTCACCGCCCCGGTCAGCCGCCGCCGCCTGCTGTTGCCGTCGCTGCGGCTGGCCGCGCTCGTCGCCGCGTGTCTCGCCGCCCTGATCGCCACCGCGCTCGCCGGGCACGCCGCGCCGCACGCGGTGGCCGGGCCGCTGATCGCCGCCGGGGCGCTGCTCGGCGTGGGCCTGCTGCTGGTCGCGGTGGTGGCGCAGCGGGCGCACGGCTGGGCCCGGGTCACCGACCGGCTGGCCACCGCCCTGGCGGCCGCCGGGCTGGCGCTGCTGATCGCCGACAACCTGGCGGTGCGCTCGCGGCCCGCGACCGGCGGGTGGTTGTCGAGGCCGTTGCTCGTCACTCTCGCCGGATCACTCGCGGTCGTCGTCGCGGCCGGGAGTGCCTTGATCGTACGCGATCTGGCTCGCACCCCGGACGATCGCGTGCTGGACGCCGCGAAGACCACCGGTACCATCTTCGACACCGCGTTCGGGATGGAACCGTCCTTCGTCACCGACCTGGTGGCGCGACGGTACTGGTCGAACCGGCGCCTGCGCAGCGCCCGCCCGCCGGCCCGGCTGCCGGTCCTCACCGGCCAGGACTTCCTGCTCGTCCGGCGCCGGCTGCCCCGCCTGCTCTGGCTGCTCGCGGCCACGCCGATCCCGCTGCTGCTGACCGCCGCGCCGCCCTGGGTGGCCGCGGTGGCCGTGCTGCTCGGCGCGATGATCGCCGGCGGCACCACCACCGCGACCGTCAACACCGACGCGGGCAACCCGGTGCTGCTGCGGCTGCTCGGCCTGAGCTCGCGGGCGGCCCTGCTGCAACGGCTCCGGATCCCGGTCGCCCTGGCCTTCGCCTGGTCGCTGATCGCGCTGGTGCTGATGCAGGTCGCCGGTGACCTGCCAGGTGGACAGTGGTTCCTGCTCAGCGTGCCGCTCGGGGTGACCGGCGGGGTGGCCGCGGTGCGCCGGGCCCGGGCCGGCTTCGTCCGCAACGATCTGCTGCCCCTGGACACCCCGATGGGCACCGTCTCCACCGGCCCGCTGGTGCACGCTTTCGCCGGGCCGGACGCCCTGATCCTGGGCGTCCCCACGGTGGTCGCCGTCGGCCAGGGCGGGCCGCTGACGTACACCCTGCTGCTCTTCCAGACCGCGCTCGCCCTGATCGGCGCCCGCGCCTACCTGGCCGGCACCACCGACCCGGCCCGCGTCGAACTGCGGGCCTAGAAGAGGGTCAGCTCGTCGCGCTCCATGCCGCGCAGCTTGTCGTAGTCGACCACCACGCAGCGGATGCCGCGGTCGGTCGCCAGCACGCGCGCCTGCGGCTTGATCTCCTGGGCCGCGAACACGCCCTTGACCGGGGCCAGCAGCGGATCCCGGTTCATCAGCTCCAGGTACCGGGTGAGCTGCTCGACGCCGTCGATCTCGCCACGGCGCTTCACCTCGACCGCCACCGAGCCGCCCTCGGCGTCCTTGAGCAGCAGGTCCACCGGGCCGATCGCGGTCATGAACTCGCGGCGGACCAGCGTGTGCCCCTCGCCGAACGTCTCCGGGTGCTCGGCGAGCAGCTCCTGCAGGTGCGCCTCGACGCCGTCCTTGACCAGGCCCGGGTCGACGCCCAGATCGTACGAGTGATCCTGGAAGATCTCCTCCAGGGTGATCCGCAGCTCCTCGCCGGCCTTGTTCACCACCTTCCAGACGCCCGGCGCCTCCTGGAGCCTGCAGGGCGGGCTCATCCAGTTCAGTGGCTTGTAGGCACGGTCGTCGGCGTGGATCGACACCGACCCGTCGGCCTTCACCATGAGCAGCCGCGTCGCGAGCGGCAGGTGGGCGGACAACCGTCCGACGTAATCGACGGAGCACTTCGCGATGACCAGACGCACCCGGCGACACTACCGGAAGCGTGTCGGGCGGGACGTGCGTGCCGGTGCCATGCTGACATCGTGTTCGAAGCATTGACCGGCACCGGTCTGGCCGCATCCGCCGGCCTGAATGCGTACATACCCCTGCTCAGCATGGGCCTGCTGGCCCGCTACACCGACGCCATCGACCTGCCGGCCGGCTGGTCCTGGCTCGCCAACGGCTGGACCCTCGTGATCCTGGCGATCCTGCTGGCCATCGAGGTGGTCGCCGACAAGGTGCCAGTGGTCGACCACCTGAACGACGTGGTGCAGACAGTGGTCCGGCCGACCGCGGGCGGCCTGGCGTTCGGCGCCGGCTCCTCCTCGCAGACGGTCACCGTCTCCGACCCGGGCTCCTTCTTCGGCTCGCACCAGTGGGTGCCGATCGCGGCCGGCGTGCTGATCGCGCTCTGCGTGCACGGCGTGAAGGCGGCCTCCCGCCCGGTGGTGAACGTCACCACTGCCGGTTTCGGTGCCCCGGTGGCCAGCACCGCCGAGGACATCGGCAGTGTGCTCCTGTCCGTGCTGGCGATCCTGCTCCCGGCGCTGGTCCTGGTAGGCCTGGTGCTGCTGGTCTGGGGCGCGGTGTGGGTGTTCCGGCGCCGCGGGCGCCGGAGGCAGGCGAGACTTACGGGTGCCGAAACGCGCCGACTGTTTGGTTGACTCTGCGGGTGCTCGCACTCGCCGTACCCGCCTTCGCCCTCACCTGGTGGCTCGCCGGCTATCTGATCGGGCGGGATCCCGGTCGGCCGGCGTTGCGGTGGGCGGGCGCGGCGCTCACCGCGTACGCCGTCGCGGTCGTGACCTGGACGGTCGCGCCGGGTTCCCGGACCGCCCAGATCCTGGTCTGCCTGCCGGCCCTCGCCTGGGCCGGCAGCGTGGTCTCGCTGCTGCCGCTGGCGCCGTCCGAACGCCGCCCGATCGACATCGGCGCCCTGGTGCTCGGCGTGCTGTTCCAGCTCATGATCGTCGCGCTGCCCGGCGCCGGGAAGCTGGTCGGGCTGACCCCGCTGGCCGGTGCGCTGTTCCTGCTCTGGCGCAACCGTGAGCAGGTGGTCCCGCGCCGCCTGCCGCTCGCGCTGACCTCGATGGCGTGGCTCTACGCGGCCGGCCTGGCGTTGCTCTTGCTCCCGGTGGACGCCGGCGGTCCCGCCCCGGCACTCGCCGCGATCGGCCTGGACCTGCTGGTCTTCGGTTATCTGACAGCGGTGGCCCATGCGGTGGCCGGCGGCGAGCGGCTGCGCCTGGACCTGCGGCGCTCGCTGGCCGCCGGGCTCGGCGTGCTGCTGCTGGTCGGCCTGCCGGCGATGCTCACCATGTACGCGACCCGCGGCGACGACCTGGTGACCGTGCTGCAGTTCGTGCCGCTGGCGGCCGCCGCGACCGCGGCCGGGCTGACCGGGCGGCTGAGCCGGGTGCTCGACCTGATCGCGCTGGGCCGTGACGTCCGGCTGCGCCACGACCGGGCGGCGCTGTTCCTGAACGCGGACGCGCTGCTGCGCCTGCGGGAGCGCCGGCGGCTGGCCGAGGTCGGTGAGCCCGAGTTCCTCCGGCTGACCCGGCGGGCGCTGGAGGACTTCAACGACCTGAACCGGCTGTCCCGCAGTCCGCTCACCGATCTGCCGGTGGTGGCCCGGCGGGTGGCCAGGCGCGGCGACGACCAGCCGCGGACCCGGGCCCGGGAGCTGCGGGCGGTGCTGCGCGAGTCGGTGTCGGCGCTGCGGCCGTCCGGGCCGTTCGACACCTCCGACGCCTGGCGGTACTACAACACGCTGCAGTTCTGCGGGGTGCTCGGGGTGAATCCGTACGCCCGGCGGCCGCGGACGGACGGGTTGAGCCGGGAGGCCCGGATGGCTGTCGACTGGTTCCGGCGCAGCGTGCCGCGGGACACCATGCGGCAGTGGCAGCGGGAGGCCGCGATGGTGGTGGCCGGCCGGCTGTGGACAGAGGCCTTTTCGAGCGACAGAACACGACACGCAATGACTAATCGGTCATAATGGTGGGAAATCGCTAAAATACCCCCACATGGATTCCGGGGGGTCGCGTGGGTAGTCACCGCAACGCGCTGGTCGCCGCGGTCCGGCAGGAACTCGCCGAGGCCCGCGGCTCCGCTCGGGCGTTGCTGGCCGCCGCGGAGTCGGCACGAGGCGAGGCGCAGAACCGGCGCCGGCTGGTCCGCGACGCCTACGCGACCTGCCTGAGCCAGCTCACCGCCGCGCGCGAGTCGGCCCGCGAGGACGTCCAGCGGCGCTACCGCAGCGAGGCCACCCGGCTCGCCGGGCACCTGCGCGGCCTGGCCACCTCCAGCGCCACCGGGGCGGCCGGCGCGCCCTGGCGGCTGTGGGCGCCCAGCGAGCCCGACCCGGGCAGCCGTCCCGGGCTGCTGCGGATCGGCGCGATCACGTTCGAGGACACCGCCGCGCTGCCCGGCCTGATCCCGCTGCTGGACGCCGTGCACCTGCACGTCTCCGGGACGTCCCCGCAGGTCGACGACCTCATCACCGGAGTGCTGCTGCGGGCGCTGGGCAGCACCCGGGCCGGCGACGTGCACCTGACCGTGTACGACCCGCGGAACCTGGGCGGCACGCTGGCCCCGTTCGCGTCGCTCAACCCGACATTCGTCGGGCCGGGCGGGCTCGGCTCGCTCCTGGACGACCTCGCCGAACACATCTGCCGGGTGAACGAGTCGCTCGGCGGGCAGCACCCGTCGCTGGCCGACCTGGCCGCCGCCCGGCCCGGACCGCGCCCCGAGCCGTGGCGGCTGGTGGTGCTGCTCGCCGACCGGGCCACCTCGGTGGAGATGACAGCCGCGCAGCGGGCGCAGCTGGACCGGATCGTACGGACCGGGGTGGCCTGCGGAGTGCACCTGGTGGTCCGCGGGCTGCCCCTGGAGGACGACCCGACGGTGGAGCGGATCGTGGTCCGCGACCAGGTCGCCACCTGCGCCTCGCTGGGCAGCCTGGAGATCCGGCTGGACCCGCCGCCCCCGCCGGAACGGATCGTCGCGTTCTGCCGGGCCACCGCCGAGCGGATGCGAGCCGGCCGGGACCCGGCCCGGCTCGCCGACCTGGAACCGGACAAGTACTGGGGGGAGTCGGCGCTGCACGGTCTCGTCGCGCCGATCGGCGACAGCACCGACGGCACGCTTGTCGACGTGCCGCTCGGCGACGACCCGCCGCACGCGCTGATCGGCGGGCCGTCCGGCTCCGGCAAGACCAATCTGATCTACACCTTGCTGGGCTCGCTGGCCACCCGGTACGGCCCCGAGGAACTGGCGCTCTACCTGCTCGACTTCAAGGAGGGCGTGTCCTTCGCCCGGTACGTCCCGGGCCCGCGCGACCCGAGCTGGCTCCCGCAGGTGCGGCTGGCCGGCATCAACGTCAACGGCGACCGGGAGTTCGGCCTGGCCCTGCTCCGGCACCTGGGCGAGGAGCTGCGCACCCGGGCCCAGGCGGCGAAACGGCACGACGCCGGGAAGCTGTCCGAGCTGCGTACCGAGGATCCGGACGGGCACTGGCCGCGGATCGTCGCGGTGATCGACGAGTTCCAGGTGCTGCTGGCCGGCCGGGACGCGGTCGCCGAGGAGGCCGTCGGCCTGCTCGAGGACCTCGCGCGGCGGGGCCGCTCGCAGGGCATCCACCTGGTGCTCGCCTCGCAGGACGTGGCCGGGATCCAGGCGCTGTGGGGCCGGCCCGGTCTGATCGCCCAGTTCACGCTCCGGATCGCGCTGCCCAAGGCCCGCCGCATCCTGGCCGACGACAACCTGGCGGCGGCGGTCATCCCGCGCTTCCACGCGGTGATCAACACCGAGTCCGGGATGTCCGGCGCCAACCGGATCGTGCGCCTGCCGGACGCCGGTGACCGGACCCTCTGGCGCGCCCTGCAACGCAGGCTGTGGCGCGACCGGCCACCCGGCTGCGCGGAGCCGCGGCTCTTCGACGGCGACGCGGTGCCCCGGCTGCCGTCCGCGCTGCGGCCGTCCGGGCGCGTGCCGTCCGCGACGGAGCCGGTGGGGTCGTCGCCCGGGGCGGTGCTCGGCGAGCGCATCGACGTGGCGGCGCAACCGGCCCGCCTGCGGCTCGGGCGGATGCCGGGACGCAACCTGGCGGTGCTCGGCACCCGGACCGACGAGGCCTGCGACGTCCTCGCTGCCGCCGCGCTCAGCCTGGCCGCACAGGGTCCGGCGCACTTCAGCGTGCTGTGCCTGGACCCGGCCGCCGGGCTGGCCGCCGCGCGCCTCTACGCGGAGCTGCCGTCGGCCGACTGGTACGACGTCGGCGACGCCCGCTTCGACCTGGCGCCCCGCGACGTCCCGCACTACGTGATCGGCTTCGCGCTGGACGCGGCCGGGGATCCGGCGCTGCGCAAGCTGCTGGCCGAAGGCCCGGAACAACGGATCCACGTGCTCGGCTGGTGGCGCACGGTTTCCCGGCTCCGCGACGACCTGGGTGGGGCCGGCACCCGGCTCGACGCCATCGGCGCCTGGGTGGCGCTCGACGTGCAGGGCGCCGACCTGGCCCCGCTGTACCCGCAGCCCGGCGGCCCGGCCTGGTATCCACGCACCCGCCGGGCCCTGTTCTTCGACCGCTCGGTGCACCGCACCCCGGAAGTGATCATCCCGTACGAGGTGAACAGTGACCACACGTGACCGGCAGCCGCCCAGCCGCGACTACCAGTTGATGGTGAGCGCGCTGGCCGAGGTGACCCGGCGGCGCGACGCCGAGCTGGACGAGGCCGAGCAGGCGTACCAGGACAGCGCCGCCCGCGCGGCCGGCGAGCTGGCCCGCGCCGAGAACGACGCGCTGGCCGCGGACCGCTGGGCCGGCGCGGCCGCCGCCCAGGTGCTCGACGTGGACCGGGAGGCGGCGCGGCTCTGGGACCAGTTGCGGCGCGCTCGTGGCCTGCGGATCCGGGCGCTCGGCGAGGTGCCGGAGCCGGCGCCGGTGGAGGCGCTGCCCCGGGTGGCGCTCCAGCGCGGCCCGTCCGCCTCGGAGATCGCCCCGCACAGCCCGCAGTCGCCGCGCGCGCTGCTGGCCCGCGCCGCTGACCGGATCGAGGACCGCATCCGGCCGGGCGGCCGGCGCCCGTTGCCGCGCTGGTCCCTGCCGTTGCTGCCGCTGATCGGCGCGGTGGCCTCGACGCTCGCCGGGCTGGTCGCGGCTGGGCTGGTCACTTTCGGCCATACGCCGGTCTTCGGCGGGATGCTGATCCGTGGCCTGGGATGGCTCACGTTCATCGTGGCGCCGTCCGCCGGGGTGCCGGCGGCGGCCTTCCTGGCGCACCACCGGCTGCGGGCACGGCTGGACATCGGCGGAATCGGGCTGACCCTGCTGGGCGGCATGGTGGCCGCCACCCTGCTCTCGCTCAGCTTCGCCGCCGCCCACTGACCGCCCGGACCGCGAGCGCGCCGCTCAGGCGTCGTGCGCCCACCGACCGGCGAACCACGCGTGCGGCGCCGACAGCCGGCCCAGCAGCGGCGTCGCCCTAGCCCGGTGGCGTCCGGGGGGGTGTCTCGACGGGCGTGAGACACCCCCGGCGACCAGCCGGAACCCGCGGGCGCGCCGCGGCCCGCGGTGGCGACGGACGTCGCGCGTACGTACCGAATCAGAAGTCTCAGTAGCTGTAGAAGCCCTTGCCGGTCTTGCGCCCCAGGTCCCCCGCGGTGACCATGCGCTGCAGCAGCTCCGGCGGGAAGAACTTCGGGTCCCCGGTGTCGCGGTGGATGTTGCCGGCCGCGTTCAGCATGACGTCGAGGCCGGTCAGGTCGATGGTCGCCAGCGGGCCCATGGCGTGACCGAACCCGAGCTTCATCACCGTGTCCAGGTCGGCGGCCGAGACCACCCCGGACTCCACCAGCTTGATCGCCTCGACGAGCAGGGCCGAGAACAACCGGTTCGAGACGAAGCCGGCCACGTCGCGCTTGACCTCGACGCAGGTCTTCCCGACGCCCTCGGCGAAGTCCCGCGCGGTGGCCAGGGTCTCGTCCGAGGTCTGGTAGCCGCGGACCAGCTCGACCAGCTTCATCATCGGCACCGGCGAGAAGAAGTGGATGCCGACGACCGACTCCGGCCGCGCGGTGACCTTGGCGATCTGGGTGATCGGGATGGCCGAGGTGTTGGTGCCGAGGATCGCGCCGGCCTTGCAGATCTTGTCGAGCTGCTTGAAGACCTCGTGCTTGGCCTCGACCTTCTCGAAGATCGCCTCGACCACGATGTCGGCGTCGGCGGCCGCCTCCAGGTCGGTGGTCGGGGTGATCCGGCTGAGGGTGGCCTCGACGTCCTCCGCGGCGATCCGGCCCTTGGCCGCGAACCGGTTGAGCGAGTCGCCGATCGCCGCGATGCCGCGCTTGAGCGAGGCGTCGTCGACGTCCCGCATGGTGACCTGCCAACCGGCCTGCGCCGAGACCTGTGCGATGCCGGAGCCCATCAATCCGGAACCGATGACCGCGAGACGACCCGCCATGCTCAACTCCTTCGTCGAAATGCGCCGCCAGTCTAACGGGGTTACTGAACGGAAACTTAGGCCGACTCACGTTCGGGGCAAACCGCCGGAAATCCTCGATCCACGGTGTCAGACTGTGCGCATGGCCACGAGTGACGGCTGGTACCTCATCGGACCGTTGATCGCCGTCGGTCTGGTCGGCTTCCTCGGCGCCGTCTTCTGGCGGATGGGTCTGCAACCCGTCAGCGCCACCGACGGTCACGCGGACGGCCTCGCGATCTTCGGCGAGCGGGGCGAACACGGGCAGCAGGAGGACTACGGCCTGCTCCGGCCCGCCGCGGTCACCGAGGAGCGGGAGGTCGCCGACGAGATCCGGCGGTTGCTCATCGACGCGGGCATCCGGTCCACAAGCGCGACCCGGCACGACGGCCGGGTCTGCGTGCTCGTCTTCGCCGAGGAGGTGGAGGAGGCCCGCCGGCTCGTCGGATCGAGCTGAGCGTCAGAAGCCGAAGCTCGGCTCGGGCACGTCGGTGCGCTCCACCTCGACGCCCAGCCGGGCCAGGTCCGAGACGAAGTCCGGATAACCGCGGTCGATGTGGTGCACCTCGCCCACCTCGGTCACCCCGTCCGCGCAGAGCCCGGCGATGACCAGCCCGGCGCCGGCCCGGATGTCGGTGGCCCGCACCGGGGCGCCGGAGAGCCGGTCCCGCCCGTTGACCACCGCGTGGTGCCCGTCGGTGCGGATGTCCGCGCCCAGGCGCACCATCTCGTTCACGAACATGAACCGGCCGTCGAAGATGTTCTCGGTGATCAGCGACGCGCCCTCGGCGACAGCGGCCAGCCCGATCGCCATCGGCAGCAGATCGGTGGCGAACCCCGGGTACGGCAGCGTCACGATGTCGACGTGCCGGGGCCGCTCGGCCATCCGGACGCGGAACTCGTTGTCGCCCGGCTCGACAGTCGCCCCGGCCGCCACCAGCTTGTCCAGCGCGATGTCCAGGAACTCCGGCCGCACCCCGTGCACTGTCACGTCGCCGCGGGTCATCGCCGCCCCGTACGCCCAGGTGCCGCCGACGATCCGGTCCCCGATCGTGGTGTGCCGCACCGGCTTGAGCGGCCCGTCCACGCCCTCGATGGTCAGCGTCGACGTGCCGGCCCCCTCGATCCGCGCGCCCATCGCCGTCAACATCTCGCAGATGTCCACGATCTCCGGCTCCCGGGCGGCGTTGTCGATCTCCGTGACGCCCTTCGCCAGCACCGCCGCCATCAGCAGGTTCTCGGTGGCGCCGACGCTCGGGAAGTCCAGCCAGATCTTGGAGCCGCGCAGCCCGGCCGGCGCCGAGGCGATCACGAAGCCGTGCTCGTTGGAGATCTCCGCGCCCATCCGGGCCAGACCGGAAACGTGCATGTCCAGGCCGCGGGAGCCGATCATGTCGCCGCCGGGCAGCGCCACCCGCACGTGACCGCGGCGGGCCAGCAGCGGCCCGAGCACGCAGATCGACGCGCGCAGCCGGCGGACCAGGTCGTAGTCGGCCTCGGCGCCCGGCTCCAGCGGCACGTCGATCACCGCCTCGGTGCCCTCCAGCGTCACCCCGCAGCCGAGCCGCCGCAGCACCTCCGCCATGATCGCGATGTCGGTGATCCGGGGCACGTTCGCCACGACGCTGCGGCCCTCACCGAGCAGCGCGACAGCCATCAGCTTGAGTGCCGAGTTCTTCGCGCCACCGACGGTGACGTCACCGGCGAGCCGGGCGCCGCCCTTGACCCTGATCACATCCACGCGGGCCATGGTATGGGCCGGAGCCCACCCGGACTGCATAGGGTGGCCCCATGGCTGTGCATCTCACCCGCATCTACACCCGAACCGGCGACGCCGGCCAGACCCGTCTGGTCAACAACGAGGTCGCGGCGAAGACCGACCCGCGCATCGCCGCCTACGCCGACGCGGACGAGTGCAACGCGGCGCTGGGCGTCGCGCTGGCGCTCGGCGCGCTCCCCGACGAGCTGCGCGCGGTGCTCGGCCGCATCCAGAACGATCTCTTCGACCTGGGCGCGGACCTCGGCAACCCGCTCAGCGAGAACCCGCCGTACCCGCCGTTGCGGATCACCGAGGACTACGTGACCCGCCTGGAGGGCTGGTGCGACGAGTTCAACGAGCGGCTGCCCGCGCTGGACAGCTTCGTCCTGCCGGGCGGCACGCCGGGAGCGGCGCTGCTGCACGTCGCCCGCACCGTGGCGCGCCGCGCCGAGCGGTCCGCCTGGGCACTGATCGAGGCCGATCCGGCGCGGACCGGCGTGCTCCCCGCGAAGTACCTCAACCGCCTCTCCGACCTGCTCTTCATCCTGTCCCGGGTGGCGAACCCGGACGGCGACGTGAAGTGGGTGCCGGGCGGATCCCGCGAATAACTCAAGATCATTCAAGATCTGGAGGTCGTAGGCCCAGCGGGGTACAGGCCGCCGCTCCCGCCGGGGCCGGGCGCGGCGATCTGGCCGCTGGCGCGTCCAGGACGATCGCCGCACCCTTCATTCCGGGTGGGTGGCAGGGCCGGACACTGCGCACACGCCCACCCGGTCCACCCGCCCGGCGCCGTGTCCGCAGCGGGCGCGGCGCCGCGGCCCGCACCCGGTCCTCCATCCACGGCGGACACGACGCCGCGATCCGCACCCGGCTCTCCATCCACGGCGGACACCAGGCCGCGATCCGCACCCGGCTCTCCATCCACGGCGGACACCAGGCCGCGGGATCATCTCGCCGCGCGCCAGCCGGCTGTTGTCCCGTGTGCCCGCAGACACGACGCATCGGGCAACCGGTGCGTCAGACGAGCAGTTCACCGTCAATAGTCGTTGTCGCGTAGCCGCCGAGCAGCGTCCGGTCGCCGCGGATCGCGACCCTGACCAGGCCGCCGCGGGCCGAGGCCTGATAGCCGGTGAGCTCGTCGCGCCCGAGCCGCCCGGTCCAGAACGGGGTCAGCGACGTGTGCGCGGAACCGGTCACCGGGTCCTCCGGCACGCCGACCGCCGGAGCGAAGAACCGGGAGACGAAGTCGTAGCCGGCCGCCGGATCCTCCGCGACGGCGGTCACCAGCACACCCCGCCGGGTCAGCCGGGCGAGCGCGCCCAGATCCGGCCCGAGCGACCGCACCGTCTTCTCGTCGGCGACCTCGACCAGCACGTCGTCGGTGATCGGCCCGGTCCAGTGGGTGGCGACCACCTCCACGCCCAGCGCCTGCGCCAGCGCCGGGTCCACGTCGACCGGGCTGAGCGGCGAGGCCGGGAAGTCCAGCGTGATCAGCCCGTCCTCGGCGACGTCCGCGGCGAGGACGCCACTGCGGACGGTCCGGTACCGGACCCGGCCCGACACCAGCCCGGCCCGGTGCAGCACGTGGGTGCTCGCGAGGGTGGCGTGCCCGCACAGGGCGACCTCGACGCCCGGGGTGAACCACCGCAGCGCCCAGTCCGCGTCCCCGCCGGGAGGCAGCCGGTGCAGGAACGCGGTCTCGGAGAGGTTGACCTCGGCCGCGACCCGTTGCATCCAGTCGTCGGCGGGGAAGTCGTCCCCGTCGAGGACCAGCACCCCTGCCGGATTCCCGGTGAAGGGCCGATCGGCGAAGGCGTCCACGATCCGAATCCGCATGCCCCGACGCTAGACGCGCCACGGGCCGCACGCGACGGCCAATCCGCAACAAGCGGTTCCGCGAAGCGGAGAGGCCAGGCTCAGCTCTCCACCTGGCGCGGGCCGAAGATGGACCGGCCCGGGACACTGCCCGGATCACGCGGCGGCCCCGCCTCCAGCCAGGAGAGGAAGCCGGTCACCGTCGTCTCGGCCATGGCGATCTCGGCCTCGGTGGCGCCCATCGCACAGCGCAGCACCACCCAGTGGCCCGGCATGGTGAGCCGCTCCGGCCCGGTCGGCAGCCGGCGCTCGGCGATCGTCAGGACCCGGCGGTCGAGCACCCGCTTGGGCCGGAACGCCAGGCTGAACATCTTGTGGAAGCGCAGCTCGTCGCCGACGAACTGGCCCAGGCCCGGCGACCACCCGCGGCCCGGCACCATCGTGCTGGTGCGGACCTGCAGGCGGATGGTGCCGCCGCCGAGTATGAGCAGCCGGCGGCGGAAGAAGATGGCGAAGAGAAGCGCGAGCAGCGCGACGAGGCAGATTCCGATGACTTCCAGAACCCGCATCGGCGGCGTCAGTGCTGCTCGGGAGCGGCCGGCGTGGCGCTCTCGGCGAGCACCGTGACGCCATTCGCGTCGATGGAGAGGAAGCCTCCGGCGACGTCGTAGGTGAGTTGCTCACCGCCGGCGAGTTTCACCCGCACCTGGGACGGCTCCTTGAGCAGACCGAGCAGCGGCGAGTGGCCGGGCAGCACACCGATCTCACCCTCGGTGGTCCGCGCGACGAGCATCTCGGCCTCGCCGGCCCAGACCTTCTGCTCGACGGCGACGACCTCGACGTGGAGTTGGTTGGCCACGCTGTCTCCCTCTGACGCTGCGAACCGAATGGGTGAAAGTCTAATCGGACCCGCCCGCGGCCGTTCGCCCGGGTCTCGGCCCCGGCTAGCTGTTGCGGTTCACGAACTCCGGGTGGGCCAGCAGAAACTCCTGGACCCGGTCCTCCCGGACCGCTTCGAAGAAATCTTCCGAGCCGTCCGCCAGCTTCTCGCCCAGGTACGTGTCGCCCGCGTAGACCCCACCGCCGGACAACTTGATCGACACCATGTTGTCGGTGTTCAGGTCCTTCAGGGCCAGCCCCCAGTCGAGCACGCTGTGCCCGTTGCCGTCGAAGGTCAGCGCGTCGCCGGCCGCGTCCAGGATCGCCAGCATCCGGGACGGGCTGGTCGCCACGCCCTTGCTCAGCGCCTGTCCGGCCATCGCCTTGATGAACTGCTGCTGGTGCCGCTGGCGGTCGTAGTCGCTGTGCGGCAGGCCGTACCGCTGCCGGACGTAGTCCAGCGCCTCCCAGGCCCTCAGGTGGTACGTCCCGGGCCGGTACGTCTTCTGCGGCCCGGTGTACGGGTGCGCGCACGAGTTGTCGGCGCACTCCGGCCGGCGCGGGCGGGGCTTGCCGCTGGGCTGCAGGTGCTCCGACCGTACCGTCATGTCGATCTTCATGGTCACCCCGCCCATCGCCTCGACGATCTTCTTGAACCCGCCGAAGTTGATGATCGCGCCGGCCTGGAAGTCCTGGATGCCGGTGAGCTGGCCGACCGTCCGGGCGAGCAGCTGGAACCCCTGCCTGACGTCGTGCCGCCCGTCGCCGGTGGCACTGCCGTACGACATCGCGGAATTGATCTTCGCGGTGCCGCCGGCGTAGCCGGTCGGCGCGAAGGGTGGGATGTCCACGTAGAGATCGCGCGGCACGGAGAACATGTACACCTGGTCCATGCCGGCCGGGATGTGCGCCACGATGATCGAGTCGGACAGCGGCGCGGTGTGCTCGTCGCGCGGGTCGATGCCGGCCAACAGGATGTTGAGCGGTCCCCGGATGTCCTCCGCCCCCCGGCGGCCGGAGGACGCCGAACCGAACAGGCGGCCGTCCGCGTCCACCGCCCCGGTGTACCTGGTGATCAGGGCGGAGCCGGTGACGAACACGGCGCCGCTGGTCAGCATCAGCACGACGCCGGAAACAGCGGCCAGGCGGGCCCACAGCGGCGCCCGGCGCGGTTTCACGGACTCGGCCACCACATCCCCAACCCTGACGTCTCGGTACACCCCGTAGACAACGAGAAGCCGTGCCGGTCGACACCGGCACGGCTTCCTGTTCGTCAGAACTGAGCGAAGACTGAGGTCAGCCCTTCATCAGCTCGTGCGCGTTCTTCTCCAGGTCCTCGAGACCACCGCACATGAAGAAGGCCTGCTCCGGGTAGTTGTCGTACTCGCCCTCAGCGATCTTCTTGAACGCCTCGATGGTTTCCTTCAGCGGGACCGTCGAGCCGGGGACGCCGGTGAACTGCTCCGCCGCGTAGGTGTTCTGCGACAGGAACCGCTCGATGCGGCGGGCCCGGGCGACCGTGACCTTGTCCTCCTCGGAGAGCTCGTCCATACCGAGGATGGCGATGATGTCCTGCAGGTCCTTGTACTTCTGGAGGATCCGCTGGACCTCGCGGGCGACCGTGTAGTGCTCGGCGCCGACGAACTCCGGCGCCAGGATCCGCGAGCTGGAGGCCAGCGGGTCCACGGCCGGGTAGATGCCCTTGTCGGAGATCGACCGCTCGAGGTTGGTGGTCGCGTCCAGGTGGGCGAAGGTGGTGGCCGGCGCCGGGTCGGTGTAGTCGTCGGCGGGCACGTAGATCGCCTGCAGCGAGGTGATCGCCTTGCCGCGGACCGAGGTGATCCGCTCCTGCAGCTCACCCATCTCGTCGGCCAGGGTGGGCTGGTAACCCACCGCGGACGGCATCCGGCCGAGCAGGGTCGACACCTCGGAACCGGCCTGGGTGAACCGGAAGATGTTGTCGATGAAGAGCAGCACCTCCTGGTTCTGGACGTCCCGGAAGTACTCCGCCATGGTGAGCGCGGTCAGCGCGACCCGCAGACGGGTGCCCGGCGGCTCGTCCATCTGGCCGAAGACCAGGGCGGTCTTGTCCAGAACGCCACCCTCGTCCATCTCCAGGATGAGGTCGTTGCCCTCACGGGTGCGCTCGCCGACGCCGGCGAACACCGAGGTGCCACCGAAGTTCCGGGCGACCCGGATGATCATCTCCTGGATGAGCACGGTCTTGCCCACACCCGCGCCACCGAACAGGCCGATCTTGCCACCACGCACGTACGGCGCGAGCAGGTCGAGCACCTTGATGCCGGTCTCCAGCATCTCGGTCTTCGGCTCGAGGTCGGCGAACGCCGGGGGCTTGCGGTGGATCGCCCAGCGCTCCTGGATGTCAAGCGTCGACGGGTCGACGTTGAGCACCTCGCCGAGGGCGTTGAAGACGTGGCCCTTGGTCACGTCGCCGACCGGCACCGAGATCGGCGCACCGGTGTCGACGACCTCCTTGCCGCGGACCAGACCGTCGGTCGGCTGCATCGAGATCGCGCGGAGCAGGTTGTCACCCAGGTGCTGGGCGACCTCCAGCGTCAGCTTCTTGGTGCCCTCGGAGAGGGTCACCTCGACGTTCAGGGCGTTGAAGATCGGGGGCATGGCGTCCCGCGGGAACTCGACGTCGACGACCGGGCCGATGACCCGGACGACGCGGCCGACAGCGGTCTCCGCCTTGGTGGGCTCAGCTACAGCAGTCATCACACATCACTTCCCGCCGCCGCCAGCGCGTTGGCGCCGCCGACGATCTCACTGATTTCCTGGGTGATCGCAGCCTGCCGCGCGGAGTTCATCTCGCGCGTGTACCGCTTGAGGAGGTCGTCGGCGTTGTCCGACGCGCTCTTCATCGCCCGCCGCCGGGATGCCGACTCGCTCGCCGCCGAGTCCAGCAACGCCGCGTAGATCCGCGTGTTGAGGTACTTCGGCAGGAGCGCGTCGAGCAGCTCGTCGGCGTCCGGCTCGAATTCGTACGCCGGGCGCAGCCCCTCGGACTGCTCCTCGGCGTCGTCCTCGACCTGCACCGGCGCGAGCGGCTTCGCCTGTGCGGTCTGGGTCATCAGGGACTTGAACTCGGTGCTCACGATGTGGAGCTCGTCCACACCCGCGATGCCCTCGGAACCGAAGGCGCCCTCGGTCTCCGAGCCCGCCGCGAAGCCCTCGATCAGCGCGTCGCCGATCTTCTTGGCGTCCGCGAAGGTGGGACGCTCGGAGAAACCGGTCCAACTCGCCGCGATCTCCCGGTTGCGGAACCGGTAGTAGCCGGCGCCCTTGCGGCCCACCACGTAAAGCGCCACTTCCTTGCCCTCCGAGCGCAACTGAGCGATCAGCTGCTCGGCGGTCCGGATGGCGTTGGCGTTGTAGGCGCCGGCCAGGCCCCGGTCACTGGTGATCAGCAGGACGCCCGCCCGCCGGACGCGCTCGCGCGCGACCAGCAGGGGGTTGTCGACCGAAGCGTTCGACGCCAGCGCGGCCAGCACCTTGGTGATCGCCACCGAGTACGGCCGGGACGCGTTCACCCGCTCCTGCGCCTTGGCGATGCGGCTGGTCGCGACCAGCTCCTGCGCCTTGGCGATCTTCTTGGTCGACTTGACCGTTCGGATGCGCCGACGCAGCGCCTGTACCTGACCGGCCATGCTCAGTTACCGCTCTCGGTCGCCGACGCGCTCGACTGGAACGACTTCTTGAACTCCGCGACCGCGGACTCCAGCGAAGCGATGTTGTCGTCGGTCAGGTTGTTCGTCGACTCGATCGAGGTGTAGACGTCGCTCAGGTTCCGCTTGATGTACTCCAGCAGCTCCTGTTCGAACTTGCGCACGTCGGCCACCGGGATGTCGTCGAGCTGGCCAGTGGTGCCGGCCCAGATCACGATGATCTGGTCGGTCACCGAGTACGGCGAGTACTGCGGCTGCTTGAGCAGCTCGACCAGGCGGATGCCCTTCTCCAGCTGCGCACGCGACGCGCGGTCCAGGTCGGAGGCGAAGGCCGAGAAGGCCTCCAGCTCACGGAACTGGGCCAGGTCGAGGCGGAGCCGGCCGGAGACCCGCTTCATGCCCTTGACCTGCGCCGAACCACCCACCCGGGACACCGAGGTGCCGACGTTGATCGCCGGGCGGACACCCGAGGCGAACAGGTCGGACTCCAGGAAGATCTGGCCGTCGGTGATCGAGATGACGTTGGTCGGGATGTAGGCCGAGAT
This sequence comes from Actinoplanes siamensis, assembly GCF_016862395.1. Classification (GTDB taxonomy): domain Bacteria; phylum Actinomycetota; class Actinomycetes; order Mycobacteriales; family Micromonosporaceae; genus Actinoplanes; species Actinoplanes siamensis. The sequence continues at coordinate 282,175 of NZ_BOMW01000006.1, forward strand.
GTCGTTGGCCTTGGTCTCGATGATCGGCAGGCCGGTCATCGAGCCGCCACCCAGCTCGTCGGAGAGCTTGGCGCAGCGCTCCAGCAGGCGGGAGTGCAGGTAGAAGACGTCACCCGGGTAGGCCTCGCGGCCCGGCGGGCGGCGCAGCAGCAGCGACACGGCACGGTACGCCTCGGCCTGCTTGGTCAGGTCGTCGAAGACGATCAGGACGTGCTTGCCGTTGTACATCCAGTGCTGGCCGATGGAGGAACCGGTGTACGGTGCGATGTACTTGAAGCCGGCCGGGTCGGACGCCGGGGCCGCGACGATCGTCGTGTACTCCAGCGCGCCCTGGGCCTCGAGCGTGCCCCGGATGCTGGCGATGGTGGAGGCCTTCTGGCCGATCGCCACGTAGATGCAGCGGACCTGCTTGGTCGGGTCGCCCGACTCCCAGTTCGCCTTCTGGTTGATGATCGTGTCGATCGCGACAGTGGTCTTGCCGGTCTTGCGGTCACCGATGATCAGCTGGCGCTGGCCGCGGCCGATCGGCGTCATGGCGTCGATCGCCTTGATGCCGGTCTGCAGCGGCTGCTTCACCGGCTGCCGCGCCATCACGTTCGGCGCCTGCAGCTCGAGCTCGCGGAAGCCTTCGTTCGCGATCTCGCCACGGTCGTCGATCGGGTTGCCCAGGGCGTCCACGACGCGGCCCAGGAAGGCGTCGCCCACCGGCACCGAGAGCACCCGGCCGGTGCGCTTGACCGGCTGGCCCTCCTCGATGTTCGCGTAGTCACCCAGGATCACGGCGCCGATCTCGCGGACGTCGAGGTTCAGGGCGACACCCAGCGTGCCGTCGGCGAACTCCAGCAGCTCGTTCGCCATCGTCGAGGGCAGGCCCTCGACGTGCGCGATACCGTCGCCCGCATCGGAGACGATGCCGACCTCCTCACGGGAGACCTCGGGCGAATAGGACGAGACGTAGCGCTCTAGCGCCCCCCGGATCTCGTCCGAGGAGATGGTCAGCTCGGCCATCCTCTGCCTTCTCTGTCTAGCTCGGGACGTCGCCGCCACCGAGGGGCTTCTCGATTAAGGAATCGAGGGGAAAGGACTATTTAGCGAACGCCTGCTTGGCGGCGTTCAACCGGCGCAGGATCGTGCCGTCGTAGAGGTCGGAGCCGACCCGGACGCTGACGCCGCCGATGATCGCGGGATCGACGTCCACCTTCAGCGAGACCTCACGGCCGTAGATCGCGGAGAGCTTGGCGGCCAGCGCGGTCTCCTCGGCGTCGCCGAGCGGCTTCGCCACCGTCACATACGCCACCTCGCGGTCCCGCTGCGCGGCGGTCAGTTCGACCAGCCTGTTCAGCGAGGCCTCGAAGCCACGGCCACCGAAGCCCTCGAGCGCGACCTGGACGAGGCGCACGGTGATCGGCTGGGCCTTGCCGTCCAGCAAGTCCCCGACCAGCTTAGCCCGGGGGGCGACCGGAGCACCGATGTCACTGAGCGTGGCGGCGAGCTCCGGGGTGCCTGCGACGATCTGCGAGAACCGGAAGATCTCGTCCTCGATGTCCGCCAGCTTGCCGTCCTTCTGCGCCGAGGCCAGCAGGGTGTCCACACCCAGCCGCTCGGTCGCGTCCAGCAGGTCGCCGGGCCGGGAGAACCGGCCCGAGACCAGCACCGCGAGCACGTCGACGGTCACCTCGGCGGCCTTGCCGGACAGCAGCGAGCGCAACAGCCCGGCACGGTCCTCGCCTGGCCGCGACGGGTCGGTCAGCGCCCGGCGCAGCCGGGGCTGACCCCGCAGCAGGCCGGCCACCGACAGGATCTCGTCGGCGACCGTGGCCAGCTGCGCGCCCGTGGACGTGGCGGTGGCGGCGCGGAGCCGCTCCGCCGCGTCGCCGTAGGCCTGGTTGGTGACGCCGGACGCCATCAGCGCCCGCCCGCCGTGCCGGCGGCGTCGAGGTCCGCGATGAAGCGCTCGACGGTGCCGCGCGTGCGGGCCTCGTCGGCCAGCGCCTCACCGACGATCTTGCCGGCCAGGTCGACGGCCAGCGTCCCGACCTCCGCACGGAGCTCCCGGACGATGGACTCGCGCTGCGCCGCGAGCTGCTCGTTGCCGGCCGCGATGATGCGGTCCGACTCCTCGCGAGCCTTGGCGAGCACGTCCTGCCGGATGCCCTCGGCGTCGGCACGGGCCTCGTCGCGGATGCGCGCGGCCTCGGTCCGGGCCTCGGCGAGCTGCGCGCGGTACTGCTCGAGCAGCTCGTTCGCCTCCGCCTGGGCGGCCTCGGCACGCTTGATACCGCCCTCGATCGCGTCCACGCGGGCGCGGAACGTCTTCTCCATCTGCGGGAAGACGAACTTCATCAGGACGAAGCAGAGCACCGCGAACGCGATCGAGCCGACCACGATCTCTTCCCAGGCGGGAATGATCGGGTTGTGCTCGGTGGTTTCCGCGGCCTCAGCAGCCAGATAAGTGAGCATTGAGACCTCCCAACGAGGATGAGGGAGTCAGTTACTTGGCCCAGACGAAGCCGAACGCGATACCCAGCAGGGCGAGCGCCTCGACCACGGCGAAGCCGATCCAGACGTACGGCAGGGTCAGGCGGGACGACTCCGGCTGACGAGCGGTCGACTGGATGTAGGCAGAGAAGACCAGACCGACACCGATACCCGGGCCGATGGCAGCGAGGCCGTAACCGATGGCGGCGGTGCTACCAACAACTTCGGCGAGTGGCATTTCAGTTCCTCCTGGAATCTCGCGTGACTGTCACGCGGGACGACAAACGGGGTGTTACCGGGTGGTGCTGATGGAGCACATCAGTGCTCGTCGGCGAGCGCGCCCTGGACGTAGCTCGCGGTGAGCACCGTGAAGACGTAGGCCTGGAGACAGATCACCAGGAACTCGAGGAAGGTCAGCGCGACGCTCAGCACCCAGGACAGGACGGACACCGGGGCGAGCAGCGGGTTGGCGCTGATCATGGCGAAGCCGCCGAGCGTGAACACCAGCAGCAGGATGTGGCCGGCGAACATGTTGGCGAACAGACGGACGGCCAGCGAGAACGGCCGGACCAGGAAGTTCGAGAAGAACTCGATCGGGATCAGCAGCGGCAGGATGAACACCGGCGCCGGCGGGATCAGCGCGTGCTTGAGGTACTTGAAGAAGCCGTGCTTGCGCACACCGACATAGATGAACATCACGTAGCTGATGACCGCGAGGATCGCCGGGAACGCGATGTGCGAGTTCGGCGAGAGCTGCACGAACGGCACGATGCCGAAGAAGTTGTTCAGCAGGATGAACATGAAAAGCGTGGTCAGGTACGGCGCGAAGCGGACGCCCTGCGGGCCGATCATGTCGACCGCGATGTTGTTCCGCACGAAGCCGTAGATGCTCTCGGCGATCCACTGCTTCTTGGTCGGGACGAGTTCCGGCTTCCGGTACGCGACCAGGAAGAAGATGATAATCGCCGCGACCGCCACCCACACCAGGAACGTGATCTTGGTGAACCAGTAATTGTCGTGGACGCCCCACGGCAGGATGCTGGGCAGGTAGAAGTCCTCGACGCTGGGCGGGAACTCCGCCGCGAGGACCACCGACTGAGCGATCACCATGGCCCTTTCCTGTCAGGCGCCGAGCCGGCGCACGATGAGGTACACACCACCGGCGATCCCGAGCACCGAGCCGATGCCGGTGAAGATGCCCGGGGTTCCGACGTAGTGGTCGACCAGCCAACCGATCCCGCCCCACACCAACATGCCCGCGATGAGGTAGGTGACTGCCGTCATGCCCGCTCCGGTATCGGGCGGGGGAGGGCCTTCGTCACCGCGGTCGTCGTGGGGGGGTTCTTGGCCGGTCATGACGGCCCGAACGATATCAGCAGGAAATACAAGGATGAGCGGGACCCCCCGCACAACCGCAGTTGTCCAGGCGTCAGGGGTCTCGCAACTGGAAGGACACGGTACTCCTGTCGCGCCAGAACGGAACAAGGCACGACCGGACACATCACCGGTTCGTGGCAGTCGGGCGGTCAAACCTCGGCTGAGCTGGGGAAAGCTCAGGCGTCAGATCACTGACGGCGAGTCCTGCGGGTGATCCACCAAGCCTGCACGCCGGTCCACACCACGACCCCGGCGACCACCCCGAGCCCCAGAGCCGTCTTTCCCGACCAATCGGACGAGACGCCAAACGCCAGAATAATCCCGAGCAAAGAATATTTGACGACATACGTCAACATTCCCAGCGGCATGACCAGCGCCGGGCGCACCGTGTCCGCCCACGCGACCACCAGCGTCGTCAGCGTGTGGCTGACCGTCACGATCAGCACGCCGCCGGCCGCGGCCAGCGCCGCGGTCGGGCCGTCGGCCAGGAAGCCCACCGAGGCGGCGCAGGTGAGCAGCGCGAACGACACCGCGGTGAGGAAGCCGAGGTGTTCGACCTTCCAGCGCGGGTCCTTCGGCAGGGGCGGCAGGTCCGGCAGCGGGAGGTCGTCCTCTTTCTCCGGTGCGGGGGCGACGCCGCTCAAGCCAGAACCTCCTGCGGTGTGTAGTACGGGAAGCGCCGCACCAGGTCGGTCACCTCCTCGCCGACGGCGGCCAGCCGGGACATCCCGGTGGCCGTCTGCGGATCGCAGCGCACCGCCAGCCCGATCAGCTCCGCGATCCGGCGCATCTCGGTCTCCCCCATCCCCTGGGAGCTGACCGCGGGCGCGCCGACGCGGATCCCGGACGCCACGGCGGGTTTCTCCGGGTCGTACGGGATGGCGTTCTTGTTGACAGCGATCCCGGCGGCGGCGCAGCGCGCCTCCGCCTCCCGGCCGCTGACCTCCAGCTCGCGCAGATCCAGCACGGCGAGATGGGTGTCGGTGCCACCGGTCACCGGGCGCATCCCCTCGGCGGTCAGCCAGGAGGCCAGCGCCTGCGCGTTGCGCACGGTCTGCGAAGCGTACCTCCGGAAGGCCGCGGAGTCCGCCTCGCGCAGCGCCACCGCCTTGGCCGCCACCGCGTGCATCATCGGGCCGCCCTGCGCGAACGGGAAGACCGCCTTGTCCACCCGCCGCGCCAGGTCCGCCCGGCAGAGGATCATGCCGCCCCGCGGGCCGCGCAACGCCTTGTGGGTGGTGCAGGTGACCACGTCCGCGTACGGCACCGGGGACGGGATCGCCCGGCCGGCCACCAGCCCGATGAAGTGCGCCGCGTCGACCAGGAGGTAGGCGCCCACCTCGTCGGCGATCTCGCGGAACCGGGCGAAGTCGATCAGCCGGGGGTACGACGTCGCGCCGCAGATGATCAGCTTGGGCCGGTGCGCCAGGGCCAGGTCGCGCACCTCGTCGTAGTCGATCAGCTCGGTGGCCGGGTGGACCCGGTAGGCGATCGGGTGGAACCACTTGCCGGAGAAGTTGGCCCGGCTCCCGTGGGTCAGGTGCCCGCCGTGCGGCAGCCCCATGGCCAGCACCGGATCGCCCGGCTCGGCCAGCGCCGCGTACGCCGCCAGGTTCGCCGACGCCCCGGAATGCGGCTGCACGTTCGCGTGATCGGCGCCGAACAGCTCCCGCGCGCGGGCGACGGCCAGTTCCTCGGCCCGGTCGACGAGCCCGCACCCGCCGTAGTAGCGGTGGCCGGGATAGCCCTCGGCGTACTTGTTGGCCAGCGTGGAGCCGAGCGCGGCCAGCACGGCCGGTGAGGTGAAGCTCTCACTGGCGACCAGCGTGAGCGTGTCACGCTGGCGGCCCAGCTCGTCGAGAAGCACGTCGGCGATCTCCGGGTCGTCGCGCTGAAGCGCGGCGAAGTCCGGACCCCAGAAGGTGCTCACCTGGGCCTCCCCGAGCTCGGTGAACGCGGCCTGGAAAGAGCATATGGCTGAATCACCACTATTTGGGGCACAGTCTGGGTTTGTGCACTGCCTTGTCACGGGAGCGACGGGATACATCGGCGGCCGGCTGGCGCCCCGGCTGGTCGAGGCCGGTCACCGCGTCCGCTGTCTGTCGCGCAGCGCCGGCCGCCTGCGCGACGTCCCCTGGGCCGGCCAGGTCGAGATCGTCGAGGCCGACCTGTCCGACCCGGCCACCCTGCCGGCCGCCTTCGAGGGCGTCGAGGTGGCCTACTTCCTGATGCACTCGCTCGGCCAGAAGGACTTCGAGCACCGCGACCGGGAGGCCGCGGCGAACTTCGCCGCCGCGGCCAAGGCCGCCGGGGTACGCCGGATCGTCTACCTGGGCGGCCCGGAGCCTCCGCCCGGCGACCGTCCCTCCCCGCACCTGCGTTCGCGTGCCGAGGTGGCCCGGATCCTGCTGGCCTGCGGCGTGCCCACCGCGGTGCTGCGGGCCCCGGTGATCATCGGATCCGGCTCGGCCTCCTTCGAGATGCTCCGCTACCTCACCGAACGGCTGCCGGTCATGGTCACCCCGCGCTGGGTGGCCAACCGGATCCAGCCGATCGCGGTCCGCGACGTGCTCCGCTACCTGATCGGCGCGGCCACCCTGCCCCCGGACGTGCACCGCGGCTTCGACATCGGCGGCGCCGACGTGCTCGGCTACGCCGACATGATGCGCCGCTACGCCCACGTCGCCGGCCTGCCCCGCCGGATCATCGTGCCCACCCGGGTGCTCAGCCCGTGGCTCTCCGCGCACTGGGTGGGCCTGGTCACACCGGTGCCCAACTCGATCGCCCGCCCGCTGGTGGCCAGCCTGGTGCACGAGGCGGTGGCGCGGGAGGACGACCTGGCCCGGCTGCTGCCCGGCCCCGCTCCCCTGGGCTTCGACGAGGCGGTCCGGCTGGCGCTCGCCAAGGTTCGCGACGCCAACGTGGAGACCCGCTGGTCCAGCGCGTCCGGCCGGGACGCCGCCGCCGAGCCGCTGCCCAGTGACCCGGACTGGTCCGGCGGCACCGTCTACACCGACGAGCGACGCCGCCCGGTGCACGCCCCGGCGGACCGGCTGTGGCGGGTGATCGAGGGCGTCGGCGGGGACAACGGGTGGTACTCGTTCCCGCTCGCCTGGTCGGTGCGCGGCTGGCTGGACCGGCTGGTCGGCGGCGTCGGCCTGCGCCGGGGCCGGCGCGACCGGCACCACCTGCGGGTCGGCGAGGCACTGGACTGGTGGCGGGTCGAGGAGATCGTGCCCGGATCGCTGCTGCGGCTGCGCGCCGAGATGCGCGTCCCCGGCCGGGCCTGGCTGGAGATGCGCGCCGAACCGGACGGCGCGGGCGGCTCGGTCTACCGCCAGCGCGCGGTGTTCCTGCCACGTGGTCTGGCCGGGCACCTCTACTGGGCGTCGGTCCGGCCGTTCCACGGCATCGTCTTCAACGGCATGGCCCGCAACATCGCCCGCGGCGCGGAGACCGGCGCCTGACGCGTGGACCGCCCGGACCTCGCCCCGCACTCGCGTGATCCACGAGGCGGGCGCTAGTTTGACCCGATGACCGAGCGACGCGTGATTGTCAGCGGTTCGACCTTCGAGGAGGAGTACGCCTACGCCCGGGCCGTGGTCGTGGGCGACGACGTCCACGTCTCCGGGACGACCGGTTTCGATTATCGCGCGATGACCATCGCGGACGGTGTCGCCGAACAGAACGCCCAGTGCCTGCGCAACATCGCCGCCGCCCTGGCCGACGCCGGCTGCACGCTGGCCGACGTGGTCCGGGTCCGCTACCTGCTCCGCGACCCGGCCGACTTCCCGGCGTGCGGCCCGGTCCTGCGCGCGGCGTTCGGCGAGTCCCGCCCGGCCGCCACCATGATGGTCGTCGGGCTCCTCGACGACCGCATGCGCATCGAGATCGAGGTGGACGCCCGCCGCCCGTCCCGGGGCTGAGGCAGGGCCCGTCTCGCGGATCACGCGGGGTCGCGGCGCGTTCTAGGCGGCGGCGCGGGAGAGCCGGTTCCGGACCGCGAGCCAGTCCTCCGTGTGCGGCGGTTCCTGGACCAGGATGGTGCCGGCTCCGGCGTCGTCGAGACGGTGCAGGGCGGCGTACAGGTCCGCCGCGTACTCGCGAGGGTCCGCGGAGAGGACTTCGACGATGTCGTACGACGGAACGGCTCTCCCCTCGTACGTCAGAACCGCCGCAGGCGCCGGGAAGCCGGACGGATCCGCCTCGCGCACGTCACGCATCAGGACGGTCCTCGCGCGCGGCGCGTAATGCCGCCGACTCATGCCCGGTGACGAGCGGGCCGCGCCGTCCACGACCTCGTCCCGCAGCGCGATCGCGCCTGTCACGTCCCGCAGCACGCGCAACGGCAGCGCGCCGGGACGCAGCAGCGTGGGCACCGGGGTGGTCAGATCCAGCACGGTGGACTCGATGCCCCACGAGCACGGGCCGCCGTCCAGGACCAGCGGGACGTCCGGCAGGCTGCGCACCACATGCTCCGCCGTGGTCGGTGAGATCGACTCGGAGCGGTTCGCGCTGGGCGCGGCGAGCGGCAAGCCGGACTCCTCCAGCAGGCGCAGCGCGACCCGGTGCGCGGGGATCCGGATCGCGATGGTGTCGTTGTCCGCGCCGACGCCGGCCAGCTCCGGGGCGCGGCGCACCACCAGGGTCAGCGGGCCCGGCCAGAACGCGGCGGCCAGCCGGTCGGCCACCTCGGGCCACTCCGCGGCCAGCTCGCGGGCCGCGGCGACCGAGGCGACGTGCACGATCAACGGATTCCAGGAGGGCCGGCTCTTCAGGCGGTAGACCTCGCCGACGGCCCGCTCGGAGAAGGCGTTGGCGCCGAGGCCGTAGACGGTCTCGGTGGGGAAGGCGACGACCGAGTCGGCGCGCAGGATCTCGACCGCCCGGCGCAGCCCGTCGGCGTCCGGGAGAACAACCTTGCTCATGGGAACAACAACGCGGCGAGCGGGACCGTGGTGTCCTCGATCTCGTCGGCGACACGCTGGAACGTCTGGTCGCCGCGGCCCCACGGGTCGTCCAGGTCGTCGGTGAGCAGGGGGGTCTCGCCGGCGCGCAGGCGGTGCGCGGCCGCGACGATCGCCGTGCCGCGCTGGTGCACGGCCGCCGGCTTCGGCTCGGCCGGGGGCAGCGCGGCCCGGTCCACGGCGCTGAGCAGGCGGCCGAACTCGCCGAGAACGAACGTGCGCCCGGCGGCCTCCGGGCGCAGGGCGACCACGTAGTCGTACTGGTCGGCGGTGGCCGTGAGGATCAGGTCGGCCTCGTCGATGAAGTCACCGCGCAGCTTGCGGGCCTGGAAGCCGTCGTCGGAGGCGCGCCGGGCGCGGACCTGCCGGGCCGCCGGCGGGTTCATCTCCTCGCCCTCGTGCCAGCCGCCGGTGCCGGCGCTGACGCTGCGGACCAGCGGCTCCTCGGTGGAGGCTCCGGCCCGGTCCCGGACCGCGCGGGCGAACAGGCGCTCGGCCATCGGGGACCGGCAGATGTTGCCCATGCAGACGTGCAGGACGGTGAACGGCGCCACCTCAGGCCTGCCCCTCGACGATCTCCGGAACCACGTCGCGCAGTTTCTCCACCGGGATCGAGCCGGTGCGCAGCACCCGCGGCACGTCGCCGGTCACGTCCACCACGGTGCTCGGCCAGGGGTCGACCGCCGGGCCGGCCTCCAGATAGACGCGCACCGAGTACTCCAGCTGGTCGCGGGCCTCCTCGGCGGTCAGCGGCGACGGCGAGCCGAACTTGTTGGCCGTGGTCACCGCCATCGGGCCGACCTCGCGCAGCACCTCGAGGGCGACCGGGTGCAGCGGCATTCGGACCGCGATCACGCCGCCGGTGTCGCCGAGGTCCCACTGCAGGCTCGGGGAGTGCTCCACGATGATGGTCAGCGCGCCCGGCCAGAACGCGTCGGCCAGGTCCCGGGCGGCCTTGGGCAGCGAGTAGACCAGGCCGTCCAGGGTGTGCCGGGAGCCGACCAGCACCGGCGGCGGCACCCGGCGGTCCGAGCCGCGGGCGTGGTGCAGCTGGGTGATCGCGTGCGGGGTGAAGGCGTCCGCGCCCACGCCGTAGACCGTGTCGGTGGGCATCACCACCAGCTCACCGCTCTTGGCCGCCTCGACGGCCGCGGCGATGCCGCGATCACGATCGGCGACGGCGGCGCAGTCGTAGAGCATCACGTCGTGCAGTCTGCCATGCCTCTACCGGCGACGGGCGGTCGCGTATCGGGGGCGGCCGGTGAGATCCTCGTGCGCGGTCACCCCGGCGAACCGGCCGTCGGCACGGAACAGCTCCGGGACGGCGGCGCCGTGCACGTCGTCGTGCTCGACACCGACCCAGCCGCCCGGCTTGAGCAGCGCCGCGGCGAGCTCGATCACCGGCCGGATCACGCTCAGCCCGTCGGCGCCGCCGAAGACCGCCTCGGCCGGATCGTGATCGGACACCTCGGGCGGGACGACGGTGCCGTCCGGCACGTACGGCGGGTTGCAGAGCAGCACGTCCACCTGACCGTGCAGATCGGACAGCAGGTCAGGATCGTTCACATCGCCCTCGACGACGGTCACCGCCGGGAACCCGGCGGCGTTGCGCCGCAGCCACGGCAGCGCGGCCGGGGACCGTTCCACCGCGAGCACCCGGCTCGCCCGGGACTCGTCGGCGACCGACACCGCTATCGCGCCGCTGCCGCTGCACAGGTCGACCACTGTCGCGCCGGGCGCGGTCCGCTCGATGCCCCAGCCGGCCAGCAGCTCGGTCTCCGGGCGGGGCACGAAGACGCCGTCGCCCACCGCGAGTTCCACATGGCGGAACGCGGCCGTGCCGACCAGGTGCTGCAGGGGAACCCGCTCGGCGCGGGCGGCGACCAGCTCGCGGAACCGGTCGCGCTCGGCGGCCCGCATGGTGTCGATCAGCACGAGCCGGCTCCGGGGCACGTCCAGCACGTACGCGGCCAGCAGCTCGGCATCGACGCGCGGCGACGGCACACCGGCCGCGGACAGTTCGGCGGACGCCGATGCCAGCTCGGGCGCCAGACGGGTCCGGTCCGTGCCCTCTCGGGGGTGTTCGTCACGCGCCATCACGGCATAATCATGAGACGTCGCGCACGCTGAGGGTCGACCGGGTCGCCCAGCGCCGCGCCGGAGCCCGGGGAGGCGCCTGGTGGGTTGGTTGGACCAGCTCGCGGAGCATGTCGAGGATCTGCGCCGGGCCGGGCGACTGCAGCAGAACGGCCGCTCGGCGCAGGCCCTGCCGATCCTGGACTCCGTGCTGGCGGCCAGCACCGACCCCACCACCCGGGCGTACGCCTTGATCCAGCGCTTCGGCGCCCTGATCAACCTGGGCCGGGCGGCCGAGCTGGCCGCCGCGATGGCGGCCGCGTCCGAGGCGGTCCGCGAGGTGCCCGACCCCTATCTGCGCGGCCAGATGCACGCCTTCGCGGCTCTCGGCGCCCACCTGCAGAGCAATCTGGACCGTGGGGTGACCCACCTGGTACAGGCCTCCCGGGCGCTGGCCGCGGTGCCCGAGCACGACGAGGAGACCGCCTGGGGCTGGCACGACCTGGCGATGGCCTACTCCTACCTGGGCTTCCACGGCCAGGCGCTGACCGCGATAGAGCAGGCCCGGGAGGTCGGCGCGAGCGCCGGCCTGGCCCCCGAGGTGTTCGCGGCGCCCGGCATCCGGCTGCGCAACGCGGTCTCCCTCGACCACCAGGGGGACACCGACGGCTGCCTGCGGGTGCTCCGCGACATCGACGCCGAGCTGTCCCGCTACCTCGCCACCGACCAGCTGCGGCCGGGCAGCCGCGCGGTCTACGGCTACGCGCTGGCCCGCCGCGCCGCCCTGGGCGAGCCCACCGAGGAGAGCGCCGCCACCTGGCTGACCGGCGGCGGCGACAGCGTGCGGACCCGCGACCTGCAGCATCTCGGCGCGGTCTGCCTGACCATCGCGGCCGGCAAGCCGGAACGGGCGCTGACCATGCTGGAGGCGGTTCCGGTCTCGGCAGAGGTGCTCGGCGCCCCGGAGCCGGCCCGGTTGCGCAGCATCTGCCACGCCAGCGCGGGTGACCACGCCGCCGCGCACGCCGCCGACCGGTACGCGTTCCGCCTCGCCGCCCAGCGCATCGACCGGCTGCGCGACGGCTACCTGGACGGCGTCGCGGCCCGCCTGGACGCCCAGGAGACCCAGCGCGATCCGCACCGGTACGGCGACGAGACGCTCACCGACCCGCTCACCGGCCTGCCCAACCGCCGCCAACTGGAGCACTACGTGGACGCCCTGCTGGCCCGGGGCGAGCGGGCCGCGGTCGGGGTCTGCGACATCGTCGGCTTCACCACTGTCAACATGCGGCACGGCCGGCACTGCGGCGACCTGGTGCTGCAGCGGATCGCCGGCGTGCTGGCCCGGGTGATGCGCCGCGGCGACTTCGTGGCCCGCTTCGCCGGCGACGAGTTCGTGCTGGTGCTACCGGGCGCCGGCCCGCACCACGCGGCCGAGGTGTCCCGGCGGATCAGCGCCGCCGCGGACGCGGAGAACTGGCAGATCCTGGTCCCGGGCACACCGATCGGGCTGGCCGCCGGCTGGTCCGAGGTGGGCGCCAACGGGCGCGGGCTGAGCGCCGCCCTGGCCGCGGCGGCGGCGAGCCGGAAGCCGACCTGAGATGCCGGTGATCGAGTTGGGCGACGTGACAGCGCGACCCGCTCCACGCCCCACCCGCCCCGGACGGCGGCGCGCACCCGTCGCCGTCGCGCTGGCCTGCGCGCTGACCCTGAGCGCGGCGGCCACCCCGCCGGTCCCCCTGGTACGCCAGCTGTGGACCGCCGACGTGCTGCAGCAGGACGGCCTGGCCCTGGCCGGCGACGCCGTCTACGTCGCCCGGCAGACCACCCTGACCGCGTACGACCTGGCCACCGGCGCCGTCCGGTGGAGCCGCGGGTCCCCCTGGGACGCCGACCAGCTGGTGTCGATGGTCGTCTCCGACGGCATGGTGCGGCTGGCCGGCCCGCGCGTCTGGGGCGCCACGCCGGACGGCGGCCAGATGGTGTTCCCCGCCGAGGTGACCGTGCTGGACGCGGCCACCGGCTCGTTGCGCTGGCGCCGGCCCGGCGAGGTGAAGCAGTCCACGGCGGACGCGGTGCTGCTCGGCGACCGTGACCCGCACGGCGCGCTGCGCGCGCTGCGGCTGGTCGGCGCGCGCGACGGCGGGCTGCGCTGGGAACGGCCGCTGACTCACGTGCTGGACGCGCAGGTCGGCTCGTCCCGGATCGTCACCCTCACCGCGGACGGCGACGTCGCCGTCTACCGGTACGCCGACGGTGCCCCGGTGACCAGCCGCCGGGTGGAGTCCGGCGGCGCCGGGCTCAACACGGTCGCCCTGGTCAGCGGCGAGCGGCTGTTCGTGACCCGGACCGACCCGCGCGGCGCCACGGTGACCGCGTACCGGCTGGACGACCTGACCCGGCTCTGGCGCCAGCGCACGCTCCGGGCGGCGTACCTGGTCGACTGCGGCCCGGTGCTCTGCCTGTCCCGCGGCGCCGAGGTGGCCGGCCTGGACCCGGCGACCGGCGAGCCGCGCTGGCTGCTGCCCGGCCGGGGCGGTGTCAGCGTCGCCGGACCCGGGCGGCTGCTGGCGTACAGCAATGACGAACAGCCCACTCAGGCCCTGGTCGACGCGGCGACCGGCCGGGTGCTCGGGGACGGCGGCGCCGGCTGGCCGATGCCGGCGGGCGCGGCGGCCGATCCGGGCATCCTGTTCCGGGTCAGCGCCGGCGACCCGACCCGTACCGTCGTCAGCCGGATCGACCTGGCCAGCGGCCGGATCACCACGATCGGCACGGTCGCGTCGATCGTGGGCGTGCGCTGCGACGGCAGCGGCCACTATCTTGTCTGCCGCCGGCCGGACGGAATCGTGGTCACCGCGCTCGGTGACCGCGCCGCCTAGGATTGGCCGCATCATGGGCATCATCGAGCTGGGCGACGTGAGCGCGCCGGACTTCCCGGCCGGGCCGGACCCGGGCCCCGCCCCGCGCCGTCACCGGCGGCGGCTCCGGCTGCTCGCGGCCGCCGCCGCGGCGCTCTGCCTGGCCGGCTCCGGGCGGCCCGCCCCGCCCGGACTCGTGGAGAGCTGGTCCGCGGCGACCGGCGTCGACGACTACCCGTTCCCGTTCCGCGACGCCGTGCTGCTCAACCACAGCACCCCGGACGGCGCGTCCGCGATGACCGTGCTCGACCTGGCCACCGGCGAGGTGCGCTGGAGATCGTCGGACCAGGGCTGGCTCAACCCGGATCCGGAGAGCGGTCAGCTGTACGCCCCGCGGCGCACCCGCACGGCCCAGCTGCCCAACGCCACGATCATGTTCGGCACGGACACCCAGACGTTCGACGCGGCGACCGGTCGGATGCTCTGGCGCCGCGACGGCGACGAACTGGCCGCCACCGCCGGCGAGGTGCTGCTCGGCGACCGCGACGAGCAGGGCCGGATCAGCGCGCTGCACCTGGTCCGGGCCGGCGACGGCGGCCCGGTCTGGGACCGGCCGATCCCGGTCTCGCCGAGGGTGGCGGTCTCCGACGAGCCGGCGGACACCGCGCGGATCGTCTACGTCACCGAGGCCGGCGAGCTGACCACGCTGCGCTACGCCGACGGCGCCCGGCTGGCCACCCGCCGCCTGCCCGGACCGCCCGCCGAACCGCGCTGGGTGCCGCAGATCCTGAACGGCATGTTCTTCGACGTGCGGGGCGGGGCGTCGGCGACCGCTGTCACCGCGTACCGGGTCGACACCCTGGCGCAGGCGTGGCGGTTCACCACCACGGCCGGCGACGTGTACGTGCAGGACTGCGGCCCGGTGCTGTGCGTCAACGACCTGTACCAGGCCACCGGGGTGGACCCGGCCACCGGCGCCGCACGATGGCGGCTGCCAGCCGCCGACCTGACCCCGCTCGGCGGCGGGCGGCTGCTGCTGACCGGCCGCGACCAGACGGCCGACCGGACGGTGGTGGACGCGTCGACCGGCCGGGTGCTCGGCGCCGCGCCGCGGGGCAGCACGATCCTCCTGGTCGACGGCGGGGGCCTGCTGGCGCTACGGGACGTGCCCGGACCGCCGTACCTCGTCTCGATCTCCCGGTGGGATCCGGTGAGCGGCCGGACGGCCCTGCTCGGAGCGGTCCCCGGCCGGGCCGACGCCTGCCAGCCCGCCGGCCGCCGGCTGATCTGTCACGTGGCCGGCCACCTCGGCGTCACTGACGTCGGCTGAGCTCCGTGTCACCGGCCAGGCGGGCCTCCCGGTCCGCCGCCGCCAGCGCGTCCAGCACCCCGTCGAGCTCGCCGCCGAGGACCAGATCGAGGTTGTACGCCGTGTAGCCGATGCGGTGGTCGGTGATCCGGTTCTGCGGGAAGTTGTACGTGCGTACCCGCTCCGAGCGGTCCACCGTGCGCACCTGGGCCTTGCGCGCGTCGCCGGCCGCCGCGTCCGCCGCCTCCTGGGCCTGCGCCAGCAGCCGGGACCGCAGGATGCGCATCGCCGACTCCTTGTTCTGCAGCTGGCTCTTCTCGTTCTGGCAGCTCACCACGGTGCCGGTGGGCAGGTGCGTGATCCGTACCGCGGAGTCGGTGGTGTTGACCGACTGGCCGCCCGGCCCGGACGAGCGGTACACGTCGATGCGCAGGTCGCCCGGCTCGATCTGGACGTCGACGTCCTCCGCCTCGGGCAGCACCAGCACGCCGGCCGCCGAGGTGTGGATCCGGCCCTGCGACTCGGTGACCGGGACGCGCTGCACCCGGTGCACGCCGCCCTCCCACTTCATCCGGGACCAGACGCCGTGGCCGCCGTCCGGCACGCCCTTCGTCTTCACCGCCACCGAGATGTCCTTGATCCCGCCGAGGTCCGACTCCTGCGAGTCGATCACCTCGACCACCCAGCCACGGCGCTCCGCGTACCGCGTGTACATCCGCAGCAGATCGCCGGCGAACAGCGCGGACTCCTGGCCGCCCTCGCCCGCCTTGATCTCGATGATCACGTCCTTGGCGTCGCTCGGGTCGCGCGGGATCAGCATCTCGCCGAGCTTCTCCTCCAGCGCCGGCAGCGTGGCGGCGACCGCCTCCACCTCACCGGCGAACGCCGGGTCCTCGGCGGCCAGTTCCCGGGCGGCGGCCAGGTCCTCGCGGGCCGCCTCCAGTTCCGCGTGCGCGGCGTAGACCGGGGCCAGCTCGGCGAAGCGCCTGCCGACCCTGCGCACCAGCGCCTGGTCGGCGTGGATGCTCGGGTCCTCCATCCGCTTCTCCAGGTCCGCGTACTCGGCGAGAAGCGTGCTCAGACGGTCGTTGCTCATCAGATCTCCCCGGACGTGGAAAGCGGCACACGCGAACGGCGCCCGTCCCGGTTTCCCGGGACGGGCGCCGTTGAAGCAGTTACTTCTTCTTCGCGGCGTTGACCTTGGCGTACTTCGCCTGGAACTTCGCGACCCGGCCCGCGGTGTCGAGGACGCGCTGCTTGCCGGTGTAGAACGGGTGGCAGGCGCTGCAGGTCTCGACGCGGATCTCGCCGCCCTTGGCGGTGCTGCGGGTGGTGAAGGTGCTGCCGCAGGAGCAGATGACCTCGGTGGTCGTGTACTCCGGGTGGATGCCGCTCTTCATGTCTTCTCGGTCCCTCTCGATGATGCGGGTCGCCGGGTCGCCCTGTGATGAAGGAGAGCGGGAACCGGAACCCTTGCTGGCCGATGTACCAGTCTGCCATGCCGCCCGTACCGGCCGGAAATCAGGAGGTGCAACTGGTTTCGTGGTGGATAACGTGAGCGCCCCTTCGGTAATTCCCGCTCACGAGGACCCCCGCCATGACGCTGCTGCACGACGTCTTCGATCCGGTCAAGCTCACCGAAGCGCTCGATTCCGGGCTGATCCGGACACAGCGCCACCCGAGCCTGCCGTTCACGATCTACAACTACACCGAGCACTGCCAGTACTCCGGCGCCTGGTCGCCGGTCACGCTGGCCTGCCGTGGCCTGATCGTGGACGGCGCGGGGCGGATCGCCGCGCGGCCGCTGTCCAAGTTCTTCAACCACTCGGAGCCGCAGGCGCCGAGCCTGGACCCGGGCGCGGCGGTCACGGTGACCGACAAGGCGGACGGCAGCCTCGGCATCATCTACCACGACGGCTCGGGCTTCGCCGTCGCCACCCGCGGATCCTTCGCCTCCGACCAGGCGATCCACGCCACCGAGATACTGCGTACGAGGTACGCGTCGTTCGTCCCGCCGGACGGCCTGACCGTGCTCGTGGAGATCATCTACCCGGACAACCGGATCGTCGTGGACTACCAGGGGCTGGACGACCTGGTGCTGCTCGGCGCCGTGGAGATCGCGACCGGCCGCTCGCACGGGCCGGCCGCGGTGCCGGGCTGGCCGGGTCCGGTGGTCGAGACGTTCGGGTACACGACGCTGGCCGAGGCGCTCGCCGCTCCACCGCGCCCCGGGCGGGAGGGGCTGGTCGTGCACTTCACCGACGCCGATCAGCGCGTGAAGATCAAATACACGGACTACGTACGGCTGCACCGCCTGGTGACCGGCCTCACTCCCCGTACCGTGTGGGAGGTCCTGGTCGGCGGCGGCGACCTGGACGTGTTGCTCGCACCGCTGCCCGACGAGTTCCACGTCTGGGCCCGCGGCGTCGCCACGGAACTGATCACCGAGGTCGACCGGCGGGCTGCGGCGGTCGAGGCGGCCTACGCCGGGATCGTCGCCGGGCTGCCGGCGGGCTGGGGCCGCAAGGAGTTCGCGCTGGCCGCGATGCGCAGCCCGGACCGCGGGGAACTGTTCCAGCGTCTGGACGGTCACGACTACCGTCCCGGCCTGTGGCAGCGGGTGCGCCCGTCGGCGGAGAAGGCTCAGGGAGGCGCGGAGTGACACGACTGCTGATCACGCGGGGCCTGCCCGCGTCCGGGAAGACCACGTTCGCGCGCAAGCTGCAGCCGGGCGTGGTCCGGGTCAACCGCGACGACCTGCGGCGGATGCTGCACGGGCAGCGGCTGTTCACGCAGTGGGCCGAGGCGCAGGTCACGCACGCGCAGCGGGCCGCGGTGGAGGCGCTGCTGCGCGCCGGGGCCTCGGTGATCGTCGACGACACCAACCTGCGGGCGAAGACCGTGCGGGAGTGGGCCGGGCTGGCCGCCCGGTTCGGCGCGTCGTTCGAGGTGCACGACTTCACCGACGTCCCGCTGGAGGAATGCCTCCGGCGGGACGCCGAGCGGTCCGCGGACGACCGGGTCGGCGAGGACCCGATCCGCCGGATGCACGAGCGCTTCCTGGCCGGGAAGCGGCTGCCGCTGCCGGTGCCGTTCGTGGAACCGGGCGGGCCCGGGGTGGTCTACCGGCCGGATCCGGAGCTGCCGCCGGCGGTGCTGGTCGACATCGACGGTACGGTCGCGCTGATGGCCGGGCGCAGCCCGTACGAGTGGGACCGGGTCGGTGAGGACGCGCCGAATCCCGCGGTGATCGCGGCGGTGCGGGCCATGCACGCGGCAGGTCACGCGATCGTCTTCTGCTCCGGGCGCGACGAGGTGTGCCGGGCGGAGACCGAGGCGTGGCTGGAACTGTTCACCGGCGTGCCGTACGAGGCCCTGTTCATGCGCCCGGCCGGCGACAGCCGCAAGGATGCGGTGGTCAAGCGCGAGATCTTCGACACGCGGATCCGCGACCGCTGGCGGATCGTGGGGGTGTTCGACGACCGTCAGCAGGTGGTACGCATGTGGCGTGCGCTCGGCCTGACCGTGTTCCAGGTCGCGGAGGGAGACTTCTGAGGTGCTGCGGAGATGGTGAAGTACCCGCGTACGTTCCATCTGCCCGATTCCCCGGGCGCGTCCGCCGACGACCGGATCCAGCCGGATCTGTCGTGGCTGGACGGTGAGCTCGTGGTGACCGAGAAGATGGACGGCGGGAACCTCACCTTCACCCGGGACGCGATGTACGCGCGCTCCCCCGACTCCGGCACCCACCCGTGGGACCGGCCGGCGAAGGCGTTGTGGGCCATGACGGCGTACAAGATCCCGGACGAGTGGCGGGTCTGCGGCGAGTCCATGTGGGCGCGCCGCAGCGTCGCGTACACCGAGCTGCCCGGCGTGTTCCTGGTCTTCGGCATCTGGGACGAGACGGACACGCTGCTGGGCTGGGACGACACCGTGGACTGGGCGCGCCGGCTGGAGCTTCCGGTGGTTCCGGTGCTCTACCGCGGCGGCAGCCTGTCCGAGGCCCGGTCCGCCTGGGCGGCTCAGCGCGACGCGGAGACCTCCGAGGGGTACGTGGTGCGCGCGGCCGGCCGCATCCCGGTGGCCGAGTTCCCGCTCAAGGTGCTGAAGTGGGTGCGCGCCGAGCACGTCCGCACGGACGCGGCGTGGCGGCACCGCGACGACTTCCCCGTCAACGAGTTCGCCTGACCCCCGGCCGCGCCAGGAGAAGCGGCGAGGAACCTCGCACCGCCAGCCGAACGCTGGCGGCTGGCACTCAGCGGTCTCTGCGGGCCGACGAGAGACCTCTGGGAGCCGGCCCGGCGTTGGCGGCCGGCGCTCATGGTCCCGCCGGCCCGGCGAGAGACTCCCCGGGGGTCGGCCGGCACCGGTGGCCGGCTTTCCGGGATGCCTGGGATTGTCACCGGTGCGGGCAGCGGCGCCGCCCCTCCCGGGCCAGCGCCGCCGCCTCCTCGTCCAGGTAGAAGGCCGGCCGCAGATCCATCTCCGGGTAGTAGCGGTGAAAGACCGGGGTGAGCGCCCCGGACATCGGCGGCACGATCCACGACCAGTCCGCCGGCACCGGCCGCCCCGCCTTCGCCTCGTTGTCGATGTGCGTGACGAAGCGCCGCGCCTCGGTGTGGTGATCGCTCATCCTCACCCCGGCCAGCTCGAAGCTGTGCAGTACCGCCCGGTTCAGCTCGACCAGCGCGCGGTCCCGCCAGAGCGTCGACTCCCGGCTGGTGTCCAGGCCGAGCCGGGCCGCGACCCGCGGGATCAGGTCGTAGCGGTCGGTGTCGGCGAAGTTGCGGGCGCCGATCTCGGTGCCCAGGTACCAGCCGTTGAACGGGGCGAGCGGGTAGTGCACCCCGCCGATGGTGAGCCGCATGTTGGCGATCGCCGGCACGGCGTGCCAGCGCAGGCCCAGCTCGGTGAACCAGGCGTACTCGGGGTGGCTGATCGGCACCTCGCGGATGGCGCGTTCGGGCAGCTCGTACAGCCGGATGCCGTCCGCCGGGGTCTCGACGACCAGGGGCAGCACGTCGAACGCCTCGCCCTTGCCCTGCCAGCCGAAGGCGCGCACCGCCGTGGTGAAGTCCCGCAGCCGCCGGTCGCCGACCTCGTGACCGTCCTCGGTGCGGTACCCCGCGTATCTGATCAACTGCTCGTTCCACACCCGGGCGTACGGCCGGCCGGGCTGAGCCGGCGCGAAGACGCTGATCACCGGGCGGATCTGGCCGTCCCCGGCGGTCCGCAGATGCTGCACGAGCAGCGAGTAGATCTCGTCGGCGGTCCGCGCCCGGCGCCGGTCCAGCACCAGCAGGCTGCGCCAGTACAGCCGGCCGATGCAGCGGCTCGCGTTGCGCCAGGCCATCCGGGCGCCGTGGGTCAGCTCGTCCGGGGTGTGCACGTAGGTGCCGGTGGCGGCGATCTGCGCGCGGACGATGGCCAGGCGCGGCTCGACCGGCCCGAGGCGGGGGTTCTCGGTGTAGCAGCGGCGCAGGAAGTCCTCGGCCTCGCCCGGGTCGACGGGTGCGTCCGGGTCCCAGGGCTCGGTGGGATGGTCCCGGTAACCCGGCACGATCATCGATGGCCTCCGGCGGATCGAGGGATGGGGATACCGGAGGTTCGCACGATGCCGTACGGGGCGAATCAGACTATCTGTGCGACAAACACCGCGAGCCCCACCCGATCGGGTGGGGCTCGCGGCTTTTCTGCGTTTACTCGCCAGGCGTGGACTTGGCGATCTGCATCAGGAACTCGATGTTGGTCCGGGTCTGCTTGAGCCGGTCCATCAGCAGGTCCAGAGCCGCGCCGGACTCCAGCGAGGCGAGCACCTTGCGGAGCTTGTGGATGATCGCCAGTTCCTCCTTGCCCAGCAGGATCTCTTCCTTGCGGGTGCTGGAGGCGGAGACGTCCACGGCCGGGAAGACGCGCTTGTCGGCGATCTTCCGGTCCAGCTTGAGCTCGGCGTTGCCGGTGCCCTTGAACTCCTCGAAGATCACCGTGTCCATCATCGACCCGGTCTCGACGAGCGCGGTCGCGAGGATGGTGAGCGAGCCACCGTTCTCGATGTTGCGCGCCGCGCCGAGGAACCGCTTCGGCGGGTAGAGCGCCGTCGAGTCGATACCACCCGACATGATCCGGCCGGAGGCCGGCGCCGCCAGGTTGTACGACCGGCCCAGGCGCGTCACCGAGTCGAGCAGCACCACCACGTCGTGGCCCAGCTCGACCAGCCGCTTGGCCCGCTCGATGGCGAGCTCCGCGACGGTGGTGTGGTCCTGCGGCGGACGGTCGAACGTGGCCGCGATGACCTCGCCCTTCACCGTGCGCTGCATGTCGGTGACCTCTTCGGGCCGCTCGTCCACGAGCACGACCATCAGGTGGCACTCGGGGTTGTTGCGGGTGATCGCGTTGGCCAGGGCCTGCAGGACCATCGTCTTACCGGCCTTCGGCGGGGAGACGATGAGCGCGCGCTGGCCCTTGCCGATCGGCATCACCAGGTCGATGATGCGGGTGGTGAGGATGTGCGGCTCGGTCTCCAGCCGCAGGCGCTCCTGCGGGTAGAGCGGCGTGAGCTTGTAGAACTCGGGACGCCGGCGAGCCTCGTCGGGCTCCATCCCGTTGATGGTGTCCAGGCGGACCAGCGGGTTGTACTTGTCCCGCCGCTGCTCGCCGTCGCGCGGGGCGGAGCGGACCGCACCGGTGACCGCGTCGCCGCGGCGCAGGCCGTACTTCTTGACCTGCGACATCGACACATAGACGTCGTTCGGCCCGGAGAGATAGCCGGTGGTCCGGACGAACGCGTAGTTGTCGAGCACGTCCAGGATGCCGGCCACCGGGACGAGCACCTCGTCCTCGGTGACGTGCGGCTCCCGGCCCTCACGACGGCTGTCGTCGCGCGGGCTGTCGTCACGGTCGCGGCCCCGGCGGCGGTCCCGGAAGCGGCTGCGCCGGCTCCGGCGGCCACCCTCGCCGTCGTTCTCGTCGTCGTCGTGTCCCTGGTCGGCGCGCGGGCCCCGGTCCCCGGACCGGTCGTTGTCCCGCTGGCCACGGTCGTCCCGCGGGCCACGGTCGTTGCGGTCGCCACGGTCGTTGCGGTCGCCGCGCTCGGCACGGTCGCCGCGCTCGGCACGCTCGCCCCGTTCGGCACGCTCGCCGTCACGCTGGTTGCGCTGCCGGTCGCGGGTGCGCTCGCCGCGCTCCGGACGCTCACCACGCTCGGTGGTGTCGGCCGGCGCGGGCGCGGTCTCGGTCGCCGCCGGAACGGCGGCCTCGGCCTGCACCGGGGCGGCGGTCTCGGTCGCGCGCGGCGCCGAGTCGCGGGCGGCCCGCTCGCGGCTGCGCCGGGACGGGCGCTCCGCGGCCGGGGCGGCCTCGGAGGCCGGGGCGGCCTCGGCGGCCGGGGTGGTCTCGGCCGGGGCGGCTGCGGTTTGCGGCGACTCGGCCGGAGCCGTCCGGGCCGGAGCCGTCCGAGCCGGCGGGGCCTGGACCGGGGCGACCGCCTCGGTCCGCGGGCGTGGGGCCGACTCGGCGGCGGCCGGGCCACCGCTCTGCCGCTCGGTGATCGCGGTGATCAGCTCGCCCTTGCGCATCCGGGCGGTGCCGGAGATGCCCAGGGAAGCGGCGAGGCTCTGCAACTCGGGCAGCAGCATCGCGGACAGCCCGGTGCCGCCTCGGCGGCGCTTCGTGGCGGTCGCGGTGGTGCCGGCGCCGTCAGCGACGTCAGAAACACCCGACGTCACGTCGGTGGTGTCGCTCAATGGATTCCTTCCGTCGGAAAAACCCGAGTCCACCCGGAACCGCAGCCTGGGCCGGGTGCCCTCGGAACCCGCTTCGCAGCAGCTGAGCGGGGTTTTCGTACAGCACGGCAGCTCGACGGTTTCCCTGCCCGTCATACCTTGACGGGTAGGTCTCGGCGAGTGCAGCGATCTAGGAACTGCTGCCCGGCGTATGCCTTGCTGAGAAGTGAGACAAGCCAGGACGGCCCAGAAATCTCGGGGGTGCGCCGAACCGCAGAGATCGCTTGCTTCGCGGCTGTGCTAGGTCTAGAGCGTAATCAACTCTTGCGACCTGCGGCAACAGGACCCCGCTCGGCGTGTTCCACCATACCCCCTTTCACAACTGCACCGGCGCTGTCCACGCCCAGCACTTCGCCGCGCCACTGCGTGCCCGGGTGGAAATCGCCCGGGACCTCGGTCAATGCGAGTACGGTCGGGCCGGCCCCGCTGATCACGGCGGCCACGCCGACCGATCGCAGAGCGGACATCAGGGACGCCGACCCCGGCATCCCCGCAGCGCGGTAGCTCTGGTGCAGCCGGTCCTCGGTGGCCGCGAACAGCAGCCCCGGATCGCTCGTGAGCGCGTGCGTGAGCAGGGCGGCTCGGCCCGCGTTGAACGCGGCGTCGCGGTGCGGGACCTGCGGCGGCAGCGCGGCGCGGGCGGAGGCGGTGTAACCCCGCTCCGCGGGGACGAAGACCATCGGCCGTACGCCCTCCGCCGGGTCCAACCGCACGGCACGCGCGCCTGTCCCCTCGGTCCAGGCCACGGTGAACCCGCCGAGCAGGCACGGCGCCACGTTGTCCGGGTGCCCCTCGATCCTCGCGGCGACGCGCAGCGCGGCCGCGTCGTCGATCCGTTCCGCACCGCCCTCGACCAGGCCGCGCGCCAGCTGCACGCCGCCGACGATGGCCGCCGAGGAGCTGCCCAGGCCACGAGCCTGCGGGATCCGGTTGACGCACCGCACGGCCAGCCCGGGCGGACGCTCGCCGAGCTCGTCGAAGGTGGCCAGCATCGCGCGCACCACCAGGTGGTCCTCGCCGGCGGGCAGCTCACCCTCGCCCTGCCCGCTGATCTCGACGTGGCAGCCGCCGGCGGTCACCCGGGCGGTCAGATCGTCGTAAAGGGCCAGCGCGAGGCCCAGCGCGTCGAAGCCCGGGCCCAGGTTGGCGCTGGTCGCCGGGGTGCTGACGGTAACCGCATCGGTGACGAAGGTCAGGCCCATCGCCATATGCTAGGACGTGATCATCTCAGGGTGACGGCCGCGCTCCGGGAATCTCACTTCCGGTCTCGGACGCCGGCCCGAGCCGGCGCGCGGCCAGCCACCAGGCGGCCGCGTAGACCGTCGTGACCAGGCCACACCCGATCAGCACGACCCGCTGGTCGACGTGGTCGACGACGGCGCTCGCGCCGAGCTGGCTGATCGCGATGGCGAGCGTGGCGAGCATCAGGTCGGTGGCGAAGACCCGGCCGCGGAGCCGGTCCGGGACCTCGGCCTGGAGCACGAAGTTGGACAGGATCCAGTTGGTGCCGCCGGCGAAGTGCGCGACGAACACCAGCAGCAGCACGAGCGGGAACCACGGGCTGAACGCGACGCCGAGGTAGCCGGCCCCGTACAACGCCATCGACAACGCCAGGCCGGGCAGCAGCCAGGCGCGGCGGTTCAGCACCCGGCGCATCAGGAACGGGCCGAACAGAGCGCCCGCGCCGCGGACCGCGAAGAGCAGGCCGGCGCCGAGCGCGCCGGCCCCGTGCGCCGCGGCGATCAGCGGGAAGACGGTCAGCACGCCGTTGCCGAGGCCGACCGCCGACTTGACGGTGACCAGCGCCCGGATCCGGGGCCGCGCGGCGATGTAACCGAACGCCTCGCGCAGCGCGCGCATCGGGTGCGGATGCCCGTCCGGGCCGGCGCCGCCGGCCTGCAGCGGGCGCTGGACCAGGCCGGTGAGCACGCTGCCGGCCAGCAGGCAGGCAGCGGTGACCGAGAAACAGGTGTACGGCCCGAACGCGTTGCTCACCACGCCGCCCAGCGACGCGCCGAGCACCGTCATCGTTCCCCAGGCCGAGCCGGCGATCGCGTTGGCGGCCGGCAGGTCGGCCGGATCCACCACGTTCGGCAGCGCGGCCGAGCTGGCCGGCTGGTAGAACGCCTTGGCCACGGCCATCGCCCCGATCGCCACCAGGGCCAGCGGCGCGGTGGCCGCCGACCGGACCGCGAACAGCACCAGCACCGCGGCGAACGAGGCGAGGTTCGCGGCGATCAGGATCTTCCGCCGGTCGACGCGGTCGGCGAGGGTCCCGGTGTACGGCAGCAGCAGCGCGTTGATCCCGGTGTCCACGGCCAGCACCAGACCGCCCCAGAAGCCGTGCCCGGTCAGCTCCGGCAGCAGCACCAGCAGCGGCACCATGACGAACCAGTCCGCTCCGAAGACCACCAGCTCAGCGCCGAACAGGCGGCGGAAGTCGCGATTGCGGGTAAGGACCGTGAGCGTTGCTGGCACGTACCGGAATCTAGCCGTGCCGCGGAAAGCGCCGATGCCCGGCCGCACCGGCCGGGCATCGGATGGTTATTTCTTTCTTATTTTTTTCCGGTACGGACCTAGCCCTGGTCCGGCTGCGGCTTGTTCGGGCCCTTCGGCATCTTCAGCACCTCGAACTGGTCGGTGTACCCGCGCAGCGCCCCGCTCGCGGCGGGCTCGGCCGGCTCGGTCTCCCCGGGCTCCACCGCGGCGCCGCCGGGCACCGTGACCGGCTCGGCCGCCGCCGGCGCCGGGGTCTCCGGCTGACCGGCCCGGCGGGCCCGCCTGGCCTCGCGCTTGGCCCGCCGCCGCTCCTTGCGGCTCTCCACCATCGTGTAGAGCGTCGGCACCAGCACCAGGGTCAGCAGCGTCGAGCTGACCAGACCACCGATCACCACGATCGCCAGCGGCTGGGAGATGAACCCGCCCTCGCCGGTCAGGCCGAGCGCCATCGGGATGAGCGCGAAGATCGTCGCGATGGCGGTCATCAGGATCGGCCGCAGCCGGTGCCGCCCGCCCTCGACCACCGCTTCCTGGACGCCCATGCCGGCCGCCCGGTAGTGGTTGATCAGGTCCATCAGCACGATCGCGTTGGTGACCACGATGCCCACCAGCATCAGCACGCCGATCAGGGCCGGCACGCCGAGCGGGGTGCCGGTGGCCAGCAGCAGACCGATCGCGCCGGTCGCCGCGAACGGGATGGAGACCAGCAGGATGATCGGCTGCACGATGCTGCGGAACGTCGCCACCATGATGATGAAGACGATCGCGATGGCCGCCAGGACGGCGAGGCCGAGCTGCTTGAACGCCTCCGCCTGGTCGGCGCTGACGCCACCGACAGTGGTCGAGGCGCCGGCCGGCAGGGTCAGCGCGTCCAGCTTCTTGTTCAGATCCTGGGTGACCTTGCTCAGGTTCGAGCCGGTGACCGTGCCGGTGACCGTGGCGGTGCGGTCGCCGTCCGTCCGGGTCACCTGCTCCGGGCCGTTCACCTGCTTGATCTCGGCCACCTGACCCAGCGGCACCGGGCCCTTGGCGGTGGTCAGCGGCAGCGCCGCGAGGGCGGCCGGGCTGGCGGGCGCGGAGCCGAACGAGATCACCACGTCCTGGCTCTGGCCGTCGATGCTGATCTGACCGGCCGGGACGGACCGGAACATGCCGGCCACGGTCTGGCCGACCTGCGCCTCGGTGAGCCCGGCGGTCGCGGCGGCCTTGCGGTCCACCACCACGTCCAGGCGCGGCACGCTGGCCGCCAGCGTGGTGTCCACGTCGGCGACCCCGCCGAGCCCGGCCATCACGCCCCGGACCTGCTCGGTCGCGGCGGCCAGCACCTCGTTGTCGGCGGCGGTCACCTCGACCGAGAGCTGGCTGCTGCCCAGCCCCGAGCTCTCCTGACCGATCTTGATCTCACCGGCGCCGGTCAGCTTCGCGAACTCGGCGCGGAGCTGGTCGGAGACCTGCTCGGCGTCGGCGTCCTCGTCCAGGCCCACGTTGAAGGTCGCGGTGCCGGCGCCGCCGCCCCCGGCGAACGGGTTCGACGCGTTGCCGCCGACGGTGACCTGGTAGGTCGACACATCGGTGCGGTTGGCGACGATCGCCTCGACCTTCCTGGCCGCCTCGTCGGTGGCCGCCAGGCTGGTGCCGACCGGCAGCTCCTGGGTGACGGTGATGCTGTCCTGGCCGGACTCGTCCAGGAAGTTCGTCTCCAGGCGGGTGGAGAGCGCGAACGTGCCGATCAGCACCACGATGCCGATCAGCACCGTGGTCCAGCGGCGGGTGGTCGCGAACCGGATGACCGGCAGGTAGCCGCGCTGCAGCGGGCTGCGCAGCTCCTTCTCCTCGGCGGCCCGGCGGATCGCCTCGGTGTCCGCGTCGCCCTTCGGCGGGCGGAGGAACCAGTACGCCAGCACCGGCACCACGGTCAGCGCCACGAACAGCGAGGCCAGCAGCGCCACCGTGACGGTGACCGCGAAGGACGAGAAGATCTGCCCGACCAGACCGCCGACCAGGGCGATCGGGGCGAAGACGGCGACCGTGGTGAGCGTCGAGGCGGTGACCGCGCCGGACACCTCGCGGACCGCGGCGAGAATGGCGTGGACCTTCTCCTCGCCGTACTCGAGATGGCGTTTGATGTTCTCCAGGACGACGATCGAGTCGTCCACCACCCGGCCCACCGCGATCGTCAGCGCGCCGAGGGTGAGCAGGTTCAGCGTGTAGTCGCCGACCCAGAGCGCGATCAGCGCGATCAGCACGGAGAGCGGGATGGAGACCGCGGTGACCAGCGTCGAGCGGACGCTGAGCAGGAAGATCAGGATGACCACCACGGCCATCGCCAGGCCGAGCAGGCCCTCGGTGGTCAGGCTCTTGATCGAGCGCTCCACGAACGGCGCCTGGTCGGTGATCACGGTGAGCTTGGCGCCGGAGTCCTTCTCCAGGTCGGCGAGCTTGTCGCGGACCTGGTGCGAGATCTCCACCGGGTTGCCGTCCGGCCGCGCGGTGACCGCGATGCCGAGGCTGTCCACACCGTCGGTGCGCGTGTACGACTCGGCCGCGGGCAGCTTGCTCTCCACCTTGGCCACGTCACCGAGGCGCACCGGCGCCCGGGAGCCGGTCAGGTACACGTCCTCCAGCTGCTGCACAGTGGTGATCGGGGTGCCCACCTGCACGGTCAGCGACTTGGTGCCGTCGGTGACCGCGCCGGCCGGGATCGAGACGCCGTTGGCCTGCAGCACGGTGGGCAGCGAGGTGGGGGCGATCCCGGCCGCGCCCATCTTCGCCAGGTCCGGCGTGATCACGACCTGCTTGCCGCGGGCGCCGGTGATCTGGGTGTCGCGCACCCCGGTGATGCTGTTCAGCTCCGGGACCACTGTCTCGTTCAGCTTGTTGAGCAGGTCGCTCTCGTCGGTCCCGCCGGAGGCGGCGAGCACGATCGCCGGGATGTCGTCGGTGCCGCCGGCGAAGACCTGCGGGTCGACGTCGTCCGGCAGCTGCGACTGGATCCGGTTGATCGAGGTGGTGACCTGGTTGACGGCGGACTCGATGTCCGTACCGAACTCGAACAGCACCACGACGCTCGACACGTTCTCGCGCGAGGTCGAGGTGACCGAGTCGATGCCGTCGATGCCCTTGACCGCGTCCTCGACCGGCTTGGTGACCTGTTCCTCGACCGTCTCCGGCGAGGCGCCGGGCAGCACCGCGCTGACGAACGCGGCGGGCAGCTCGATCGACGGGAACAGCTGCTGTTTCAAGGACGGAATCGCGAAGAGGCCGAAGCCGCTGATCACAATCGCGATCAGGGCGACCAGACCTCGGTTGGCAAGGCTGAGCCGTGTCAGAGCTGACATGGGCACTCCCCCGAGATAATTTCGTCCGACACTGATAGTTTGCCTGACGCGAACAAATGGTTTTCGATGGGGGTCCGTTGGTACGGTCTGTCGACAGATGGACCCACGACGGCCATCAGCACGTCACGAAGGAGCGGGCGCTGAGCGAGAAAGAACAGCTCATCGCAGACATCATGGGCGCACAGATCCGCCTGGAGCAGTTGTTTGCCGACGATCGGTCCCAGCCGCTGTTCGCGTCGCATCTGACGATGTCGCAGCTCAAGATCCTGATTCTGCTGTCCCGGCGGGGCACGCTGGCCGGCGGCGAACTGGCCCGCCTGATGGGCGTGGGCGCCGCCGCCCTGAGCGGCATGATCGACCGGCTCGTGGTGCAGGATCTGGTCACCCGCACGGAAGACCTCAACGACCGGCGGGTCCGGCGGATCGGCCTCACGAAGGCGGGTGACGAGCTCATCGACGGCATCATCACCGCGGGAGCCGAGAAACAGCGCAAGCTCCTCAGCCGGCTCACAGCCGAGGAGCTCGCGGTGGTGTCTCAGGCGATGGGGATCCTGGTCCGGGAGGCCGGCTCAGGCGAGATCTAGCGCCCTCGCCGCGACCAGCGCGTCGTTGGCCACCACTGTCGGCGACGGCGCGGTGGAGATCGCCCACTCCGGGTCCTTCAGGCCGTGCCCGGTCACCGTGCACACCACCCGCGACCCGGCCGGGATCCGGCCGGCCGCCGCCTGCTGGAGCAGGCCGGCCACGCTCGCCGCGCTGCCCAACTCGACGAAGACGCCGACCTCACGGGCGAGCAGCCGGTACGCGTTGAGGATGTCCCGGTCGGTGACCGCGGAGATCAGGCCGCCCGACGAGTCGCGCGCGTCGAGCGCCTTGGTCCAGCTCGCCGGGTTGCCGATGCGGATCGCCGTGGCGATGGTGGAGGGCTGCTCGACCACCTTGCCGGTCACGATCGGTGCCGCGCCGGCCGCCTGGAACCCGAACATCCTCGGCAGCCGGGTGCTGTTGCCGGCCTCCCGGTCCTCCTGGTAGCCCATCCAGTAGGCGGAGATGTTGCCGGCGTTGCCGACCGGCAGGCAGTGGATGTCCGGCGCGTCGCCGAGCGCCTCGACGATCTCGAAGGCCGCGGTCTTCTGCCCGTGCAGGCGGAAGATGTTCACCGAGTTGACCAGCGCCACCGGGAAGTCCTGGGACAGTTTCGAGGCCAGCGACAGGCAGTCGTCGAAGTTGCCCTCGACCTGGAGCAGCCGGGCCCCGTGCACCAGGGCCTGGGACAGCTTGCCCAGCGCGATCTTGCCCTGCGGCACCAGCACGGCGCAGCCGATCCCGGCACGGGCCGCGTACGCCGCGGCGGAGGCCGAGGTGTTGCCGGTGGACGCGCAGATGATCGTCTTCGCGCCCTCCTCGACCGCCTTGGAGACCGCCATGGTCATGCCGCGGTCCTTGAACGAACCGGTCGGGTTGGCGCCCTCCACCTTGAGGTGGACGTCCGCGCCGACCCGCTGGGACAGCACCGGCGCCGGCACCAGCGGCGTGTCGCCCTCGTGCAACGTGACCACCGGGGTGGCCTCGGTCACCGGGAGCCGGTCCCGGTACGCCTCGATCAAACCCCGCCACATGGCCGTCACTCCTCACTCGAGCCGGGCAATCGCGCACAGCGTGCCCCACACATCCGATCTTTGGGACCGGATGCCCATTATTCAGGACGGTGGCTCACGGCCTCGACGTTGTTGCCGTCCGGGTCGCGCACGAAAGCACCGTAATAGTGCTCGTGGTACTCCGGGTGCAGCTTCGGCTCGTGCAGCACCTCGGCGCCGGCCCGCGTGGCGGCCGCGAAGAACGCGTCGACAGCGGCCCGGCCGGACGCCGAGAAGGCGATGTGCGACTCGCGGAAGCCGTCACCCTCGCTCAGCACGCCGATCCAGAAGTCGGCGTGGTCCCCGGTGCCGTAACCGATCGCCACCCGGAAGTCCGCCAGCCGGCGGGCGCCCAGCGGGGCCAGCACCGCGTCGTAGAACGCGGCGCTCGCCGCCAGATCGGTGCATTGGAAGCCCACGTGATCCAGCACTAGCCGGCTCCCCCCTCGACCCGCAGCACGCTGGCGATCGAGCGGACGATGTCGAGCCGCGCCAGCGACTCCACCGTAGCGGCAAGCGCGGCATCCGGGGCACTGTGGGTGACGATGACCAGTTTCGCGTCGTCCGCCCGGCCGGACTGCCGGACCGTGGCGATCGAGACCTCGTGCTGGGCGAACACCCCGGCCACGGTGGCCAGCACACCCGGGCGCTCGGCCACGTCCAGGCTGATGTGGTACCGCGTCAGGGACTCGCCGATCGGGCGTACGGTCAGCTCGGCGTAGTTGCTCTCGCTCGGCGCCCGGGTGCCGGTGAGCTTGTTGCGGGCCGCCGCGACGATGTCGCCGAGCACCGCGCTCGCGGTCGGCCGACCGCCGGCGCCCCGGCCGTAGAACATCAGCGGGCCGGCGCCCTCGGCCTCGACGAAGACCGCGTTGAACGCGTCGCCGACGCTCGCCAGCGGGTGGGTCAGCGGGATCATCGCCGGGTGCACCCGCACGCTCACGTTCTCCGACCCGTCGGGGCCCGTGGTGCGCTGCGCGATGCACAGCAGCTTGATCGTGCAGCCCATCTCCTTGGCGCTGGCCATGTCGCCGGCGGTCACCCCGGTCATGCCCTCACGGAACACGTCCGCGGCGGTGACCCGGGTGTGGAAGGCCAGCGAGGCGAGGATCGCGGCCTTGGCGGCGGCGTCGAAACCCTCCACGTCGGCGGTCGGGTCGGCCTCCGCGTACCCCAGCTCGGTGGCCTCCTCCAGCGCCTCGTTGAAGCCGGCGCCGGTGGCCGCCATCGAGGAGAGGATGAAGTTGGTGGTGCCGTTCACGATGCCGGTGACCGCGGTGACGCGGTCCCCGTGCAGGGACTCGCGCAGCGGGCGCAGCAGCGGGATCGCGCCGGCCACCGATGCCTCGTAGTACAGGTCCGCGTTGCCGTCGGCGGCCGCGTCGTGCAGGGTGCCACCATCCTCGGCGAGCAGCGCTTTGTTCGCCGTGACCACGCTCTTGCCCGCGCGCAGCGCCTCGACCAGCCAGGTCCGGGCCGGCTCGATGCCCCCGACCACCTCGATCACCACGTCCACGTCGTCACGCTTGATCAGGGCGAGCGCGTCCGAGGTGAACAGGGCCGGGTCGACCGGCAGGTCGCCGCGCTCCCGGCCGAGCCGGCGCACGGCGATGCCGGCCAGCTCCAGCGGGGCACCGATCCGGGCGGTCAGATCGTCGGCCTGCTCGTGCAACAGCCGGATCACTTCGGTTCCGACGGTGCCGCAGCCCAGCAGGGCGAGACGGACCGGTTTCGGTTGGCTCATCCAACATCCAATGCAAGCAGGTCGTCCTCGGTCTCGCGCCGCACGATGACGCGGGCCGCGCCGTCGCGCACCGCCACCACAGGCGGCCGAGGAACGTGGTTGTAGTTGCTGGCCATGCTCCGGCAGTAGGCGCCGGTGCCCGGAACGGCAACAAGATCTCCGGGGTGCACGTCGGCGGGCAGGAATTCATCCTTCACGACGATGTCCCCGGACTCACAATGTTTTCCCACAACGCGGGCGAGGATCGGCTCCGCGTCCGAGCGCCGGTTCGCCAGGGTGGCCGAGTAGGACGCGTCGTAGAGGGCGGTCCGGATGTTGTCGCTCATCCCGCCGTCCACGCTCACGTAGGTCCGGATGCCGTCGACGTCCTTGACCGTGCCCACCTCGTACAACGTGAAGACCGCGGGTCCGATGACGGCCCGCCCCGGCTCGATGGACAGCCGGGGCACCCGCAGCGACGCCAGCTCGCACTCCGACTCGACGATCTTGTTGATCCGCTTGGCCAGATCGGCCGGCGTGGACGGGTCGTCCTGCGTGGTGTACGCGATGCCGAACCCGCCGCCCAGGTCCAGCTCCGGCAGCTCCACGCCGCGCGCGTCGCGGATCTGCGCCTGCAGCTGCACGATCCGCCGGGCGGCCACCTCGAACCCGCTGGTGTCGAAGATCTGCGAGCCGATGTGCGAGTGCAGCCCGTGCAGGTCCAGCACACCTTCGTCGAGGATCTGCGCGCAGGCCTCGAACGCCGCCCCGCCGGCCAGCGAGAAGCCGAACTTCTGGTCCTCGTGGGCGGTGGCGATGAACTCGTGGGTGTGCGCCTCGACACCGACCGTGACCCGGACCAGCACGCCGGGCCGCTTGCCGGCCGCCCGCGCCAGCTCGGTCAGCCGGGCGATCTCGTCGAACGAGTCGACGACGATCCGGCCCACTCCGGCCTCCAGCGCCCGCCGCAGCTCGGAACGCGACTTGTTGTTGCCGTGGAAGCCGATCCGCTCCGGCGGGAACCCAGCGGCCAGCGCGACCGCCAGCTCGCCGCCCGAGCACACGTCGAGGAAGAGACCCTCCTCCTCGACCACCCGGACCACCGCCTTGCAGAGGAACGACTTGCCGGCGTAGTACACGTCGGCGCCGGCGAAGGCCGCCGCGAAATCACGGCAACGGCCCCGCAGGTCCTCCTCGTCGAGGAAGTACGCCGGGGTGCCGTACTCGGCCGCCAGGTCCGCGACGCTCACGCCGCCCACCTGCAGGGAGCCGGCCCCGGTGCGGGTCACGGTCCGCGGCCAGAGCTGCGGCACCAGGGCGTTCACGTCCTGCGGGGTACGCAACCAGGCCGGCCCGCGGTTGCCGAGGTCGCCGTGCAGCGCCCCGGCCTCGTGTGCGCGCATGTCCTACATCCTCTCCGGCGCGGACACGCCGAGCAGGTCCAAACCGTTCGCGATCACCGTACGGGTGGCCTCGGCCAGCCACAGGCGCGGCTGCGTGAACTCGGTCGGCGCCTCGTCGCCCCTGGGCAGCACCTGGCAGGCGTCGTAGAACCGGTGGTAGTCGGTGGCCACCCGCTCCTCCAGGTAGACCGCGATCCGGTGCGGCTCGCGCAGCTCGGCCGCGGTGGCCACCACGGCCGGGAACTCGCCGAGCGTCTTGAGCAGGTTCTTCTCCCGCTCGTGGGAGAGCAGGGCGGGGTCGTAGTCGCCGGCCCGGGCGATCCCCTTCTCGGCGGCGTTGCGCAGCAGCGAGGCGATCCGGGCGTGCGCGTACTGCACGTAGAACACCGGGTTGTCGCTGGAGTGCCTGGTGATCTCCTCGATGTCCAGCGTCAGCGTGGAGTCGGTGGAGGAACGGGCCAGCGAGTACCGGGCGGCGTCCGCGCCGACCGCCTCCAGCAGCTCGTCCAGCGTGATGATGTTGCCGGCCCGCTTGGACAGCCGCACCGGCTGCCCGCCGCGGACCAGGTTCACCAGCTGGCCGATCAGGATCTCGATGTTCTGCCCCGGGTCGTCGCCGGCGCACGCCGCGATCGCCTTGAGCCGGCCGATGTAGCCGTGGTGGTCCGCCCCGAGCAGGTAGACGCACCGGTCGAAGCCACGCTCGCGCTTGTTGATGTAGTACGCCGCGTCGGCCGCGAAGTACGTCTTCTCCCCGTTCGACCGGATCAACACCCGGTCCTTGTCGTCCCCGAAGTCGGTGGTGCGCAGCCAGATCGCGCCCTCGTGCTCGAAGATGTGGCCCTGCTTACGCAGCGTGTCGATGGCGTGCTCGACCGAGCCGCCGTCGTGCAGGTCCTTCTCCGAGAACCAGACGTCGAAGTGCACGCCGAAGCGCTCCAGGCTCTGCCGGATCTCGGAGAGCATCAGCTGGTAACCGCGCGCCCAGAAGACCGGCAGCGCGTCCTGCGCCGGCCGGCCGGCCAGCTCCGGCTCCTCGCCGAGGATCTGCTGGGCGATCTCGCCGATGTAGTCGCCGCCGTAGCCGTCGTCCGGGGCCGGCTGTCCGTTCGCCGCCGCGTACAGCGAGCGGGCGAACCGGTCCACCTGGGCGCCCGCGTCGTTGATGTAGTACTCGCTGGTGACCTCGGCGCCGGCCGCGGTGAGCACCCGGCGCAGCGAGTCGCCGACCGCGGCCCACCGGGTGTGCCCGAGGTGGATCGGGCCGGTCGGGTTCGCCGAGACGAACTCCAGGTTGATCCGCTGGCCGGCCAGCTTGCTGTTCCGCCCGTACGCCGCGCCGGCCTCGACGACCGTGCGGGCGATCGTGCCGGTGACCGCGGCGTCCAGCCGGATGTTCAGGAAGCCCGGACCGGCGATCTCCACCGACTTGATCCCGGCGCGCCGGCCCAGCTCCTCGGCCAGGGCCGCGGCCAGCTCGCGCGGCGCCACGCCGACCTTCTTGCCCAGCTGCAGGGCCAGCGTCGAGGCGTAGTCGCCGTGCTCGGGATTGCGGGGCCGCTCGACCGCTGTCGTCGCGGGCAGCGCGGCGAGGTCGAGGCCGCGCGTCTCGAATACGGCACGAGCAGCTGAGAGAACGGTGTCAGCAAGGTTGGCGGGAGTCACCAGGTCATGCTATCGGGGGTAGACTTCAGCGTTCGGCGGCCACCCGAGCCCCGCCTTTCCCCTTTATGACGAATCGACGAGGCGCGATGAGCATGAGCACGCCGGGGCCCGAACGGGTCCCGTCCACCGTGAAGGTCGGCAAGACCACCGGTCAGGGTAAGCCGCCGGCCAACAAGCCGGGGACGAGTCGGCCCAACGCCGGGAAAACCGGCAAGAAGGGCCGCAAGCCGGTCGCTCCGGTCAAGGTGAGCGGTGGCCGCAACTGGGGTCCCATCGCCGTCGCCGCCGCGGTCTTCGTGGTCGCCGCCGGCATCATCGGCTACGGCGTGTTCGCCTCGGTGCAGGGCTCCCGCGACTGGACCGACAAGCTGGCCGACATCTCCGGCGTGGTCAACTACCGCGCGCAGAAGAACGCGCAGATCGACGACCGCACCCACAAGGACGGCGCCCTCACCTACGTGACCAGCCCCCCGGTCGGCGGCGCGCACAACGCGACCTGGCAGAACTGCATGGGCGACGTCTACACCCAGCCGGTCGCCAACGAGCACGCGGTGCACAGCCTGGAGCACGGCGCCGTCTGGGTGACCTACAAGCAGGGCCTGGCCGCCGACCAGGTGGCGGTGCTGCAGAAGAAGGTCGAGGGCAAGGACTACATGCTCATGTCCCCGTACGCGGGTCTCGACAAGAACGTGTCGGTCCAGGTCTGGGGCTACCAGTACAAGACCGACGACGTGAACGACAAGGCGATCGACGACTTCATCGCGGCCGCCCGGGTCAAGGCGTCGATGGAGCCCGGCGCGGCCTGCTCCAGCGGCAACACCTCCACCGGCCCGGTCACCGGGGCGAACAACGGCTCCACCATGAACCCCGCCGGCAGCTGATGATCTCCGACCTGACCTCCCCGGACGCCGGCACGGCGCCCGGGGAGGGGCCGGCCCCGAACCGCTCCCGGTTCGGGTACGCCGCGGTCGCCCTGCTGCTCGCCGGCATCGTGCTCGGCGCCGCGATCGGCCTGCTCGTCCCGCGGTTCCGCACCCCCGGCACGGACTCGGTCGAGGCGGGCTTCCTGCGCGACATGTCGACCCACCACGCCCAGGCCGTCGAGATGGCGATGATCGCCCACGCCGGCTCGGACACCCCGGGCATCGTCACGCTGGCCGCCGACATCGCCACCACCCAGCAGGCCCAGATCGGCTACATGCAGTCCTGGCTGCGCGACTGGGGCCTCGACCCGACCGGCCGCGACCAGCCGATGGCCTGGATGCCGGACGCCGCCGGCTCGGTCGTCAACGGCCTGATGCCCGGCATGGCCACCCCGGAGCAGCTCGCCTCGCTCCGCAAGGCCACCGGCAGGGACCTGGACGTGCAGTTCCTCACCCTGATGCGGGCGCACCACCTCGGCGGCATCCACATGGCCCAGGAAGCCGAGAAGCTGTCCGACAACAAGGACGTGGACTGGCTGGCGGGGAGCATGGTGG
Source organism: Actinoplanes siamensis (assembly GCF_016862395.1). Taxonomy (GTDB): domain Bacteria; phylum Actinomycetota; class Actinomycetes; order Mycobacteriales; family Micromonosporaceae; genus Actinoplanes; species Actinoplanes siamensis. The sequence continues at coordinate 318,767 of NZ_BOMW01000006.1, forward strand.
CGGCCCAGCAGGGCGAGATCCAGCTCATCGACGACCTGCTCGAGCAGGTCCGGGCAAGCTGACCGCGGCCGGCTCCACCAGGCACGATCCACCCGATCGCCGGCGAGCCGGTACCGGTTGGCGGTGGGCGTCAGGAGCCTGCTAGGCTTCTGAACCACTGGGCCCCCGTAGCTCAGGGGATAGAGCGTCGCCCTCCGGAGGCGAAAGCGCAGGTTCGAATCCTGCCGGGGGCACAAAAGTTCGCCAGGACTTTTGGGCCACCAAACAGCACAAACGCTGTTGGTGGCCCAATTCGTATGTCCGGCTGCGTCCGGCCGTCAACGGCTTTCTACGACAGTCCGTACCGAGGACGTACTGAAGGCCACAGGTAAGCTCACTCCTTCCCGCGCGGCAGCCCCGTGGCCCTAGTTCAGGTGAGGACTACCGCGCGGGCGGCGTGAGAGACACAGCCAAGCCCTGGAACACGACGTACGGCTCTAGCTGTCCTCGGACGGATCGTCGAGAAGTTGCGCCGCCACCGAAGTCGGCATGATGGTCGACCAGATGACCTCGCCAGGACCGGGCTGTATACCTGGAACTCCCGACGGCTCAGGCAGCCAACTGTCATGATCGATGCCAGGGATAGCGTTGATGATGATCGCGAACACCCTAGGGTCGGCAATGTTTTCAGTGCCGATAACCAGATAAGTCTCTTGACCGTTCGCACGCGTCCAAGCCGTGACCTTGTAATGCTCGAACTCGGCTTGATATGGCTGGCCGCTCCGAAGCGATCGAGTGATCAAACCGCGAACGATCCTGCGAATGTCCGCTTCCCACTCGTATGCCAGCTCAAGTTTTAGGCGGGTCCAGTCCCAGTCCGCCGGCATCCATCTGACCGAATCTCCACCAGCGCGCTCCCAAGCCGCCGTGAGGGCGGCGTAGAAGTCACTGGGATCACCGTCGCGCCGGTATCCGCCAGCACCAAGCCACCAAGGCGCCTGACGGACCAGGGGGTCCGCGTCAGCACCATCGGCTTGTGGCAAACGAGTTGCCGCACCTCGCCAGCGGCCAGTCTTGACCTTGAATCAGATGCGGTCCTTGATCGACAAAATCCGATCCACACCGCCGGCCGCGTGCGTTTCGGGCAGTCGTTGCACCTCGCTGATTAGCGGATGGCCAATCTTGTAAAGAGGTTCATTGAATGGAGGGATTGACAATCCAAGGTCAACCATGCCAGTTCGCGTAGGACGGACGGATATGGCCTCACCGCTCATTGGGCGAGCTTAGAGAACCAACCCGTCCGTATCCAGATGCCGCTACTCGCTGGCCGCAGGCATGCCACCGTAATCTTGCAGCCGATCGGTTGGCACGTCAGCGAGCAGCGAAATCGCAGACGCGGACGAGCCGTCTAGCTGACTGAGAGCTGCGCGAACACCTTCGTTGATCTCGCTGCGGTGACTCTCGATGTACTCACGAACGGCGAGCTCGACAACATCCTTCTTCGCCTTGCCCAGGAAGTGAGCAGCGTGGGAGATGAGCTGGTCGGTTCCAACATCAACCTTGATGGGAGCGGACGTAGCGGCCATGTGCGGCCCCCTTTCAGGGCTCACGGTACCGGAGTACCAAAGTACCCTTCAACACCATGCTTCATCGGAGCCAACGATACCGAGCTTAGAGAGATCAGCAAGGCGCGGGCCAAGGTCCGGGCCCGGGTCTGGGACCTGCTCGCCCGCCGCCCGGCCGGGTTTCCGTGGCTGACGGTCGCCGGGAAACTGCCGACCGGGTGGGTGATCATCGACCTGGACGCCACCCTCATCACCGCTCACTCGCCCAAACAGGGCGCCGCCGCCACCTTTGAACGCGGGTTCGGGTTCCACCCACTCGGCGGTTGGTGCGCGAACACCGGCGAGAGCCTCGCCACGCTGCTGCGTCCGGGCAACGCCGGCTCGAACACCGTCGCTGATCACATCCAGGTCCTCGCCGACGCGATCGGCCAGCTGCCCGTCGCGTATCGGCGCAAGATCCTGATCCGCATCGACGGCGCCGGCGCCACCCGCGACCTGTTCCAACACCTCGAGCAGATGAACCGGCTGTGGCGCAGAAGCCTTTTTTGCCCAGCGGCCTTCGGCATCGCCGGGATCAGGTACTCGCAGATCGTGTTCCGTGGTGACAGGCGGGTACAGAACCTCGGCGATGATCTGACCCGTTTGGGCGGCGCGCATGGTGGGACTCGTGTGGACGGCGGTCACGCCGCCGGTCGCCAGCCGCCGCGCGATGGTGGCCACTTGATGGCGACCCGTGGACGTGAGACCGGTGCGGGGAGGTCCGGTTCGGTGGCTGCCCAGTTCAGGGCGGCGGTGACCCGATTCCTCGGGCACGGTTCAGGTCATGCTGATGACCAGCCGTAGCGTCGGCGGTCCGGATCGGGGGACCGTCCGGGAGTCATGATTGCCTGGATGTTCGCGCCGAGTCCGACGCTTTCCTAAGTACCGAGCATCGATCGGTGCGCCCTTGACGCTGGTGGTGGTTTCGGTCAGGCGGTCGCTGTCGAACAGTTCGTGTACCGAGCAGGCACCGCTGCGCGCCAGCAGCCGCGCGAGCTGTCGGCGATATCGGGTGGTCGCCCGGAATGGGCGGGGCGCCGCCCGGAACAGGCGGCGCCCCGCATTCAGCGCTGCGTGGCGAGATGTGCGGCGAAGCGGGACTGGTACCACGCGAGCTCGCCCTCCACCCGTGGCGGCGGCCCGCTCCCCTCCCGTTCGGTCAGCGAGCAGTGCACGAATGTGGGCGTCCTGCACGTGATCAGCTTGCTGCGCAACAGCTCCTGGAACTTGGTCAGGTCGTCGACCTGCCAGACGTCGGCGTACCCGCTGGCTTCGGCGAGCGCGCTGAAGCTGACTCGCCGCGACGGAACGCTCTGGCCTCCGGTGGACTCGTAGAGACCGTCGTCGAGGACGAGATGGAAAAGCGGGAGGTCAGCGAACGTGCCGGCGGTGAGAAGGCAGCCGGGGTTCATGGCCAGGGCACCGTCGCCGTCGACGACGACGGTGCGCCGCCCCGACGACAACGCGATGCCGGTGCCGATGGACGCCGCGAGGCCCATGCTGCCGGTCATGTAGAAGTGATTCGGCCGGTCCGCGACGTGCCTGGCGATGCGGCTGCTGTAGCCGGTGGTGAAGATGACGGGCTCGTCGGAGGTGGCCTCGATGACGGTGCGGATGGCTTGCGTCTTGTTCATGCCTGCCACCCGAAGAGGTTGGGGGGAACGAGCAGGGCCGCGGCCCGGCGGCCTCCGATGACCTCGGTGGCAGCCCAGTCGGCCTGCGCCGGGAGATTGTCCTCGTCCAGCGTGGCCGTCGGTATCCCGGCCTCGGCGAGCAGCGGTTCGGTCAGACGGCCCATGACGATGTTCTCCGTGGTGGAATCGGGAGCTACCCCGCGCATACTGATGATCATCAACATCGGGATCTGATACGGCACGACGAGCGAGGCGATGGCGTTCACCGACTGCCCGAGCCCGGAGTTCTGCATCAGTACGACGGGACGGTGACCCGCCATGGCGGAGCCGGCGGCGACACCGATGGCGTTGTCCTCCCGGGACACGGTCCACAGGTTGGCGGCTGCCTCGAGCCGCCTGTAAAGCGGCGCCAGGATGCCGCACGGTGTACCGAAGAATGGTGCGAAGTTCCGCTCCAGAAGCGCGCCGGACAGGGTGGACGCGCAATCGAGGACGGCCACGGGATCTCCTAGGTGAGATAGTTCTCGGCGCCGCCGGTCCGGACGGTATCGAGCGTGAAGCAATGGAAGCCGCCACCGAAAAGGCGACGATGCCGGTGGCGCACCGGTACCACCGTGAATTTCTTGTCTTCCAGCAGCCGGATGAGCGTCTTGCAGGCATCGTTCACCAGGACCGTGTTCTCGTCGACCGAGAGCAGATTCAGGTCGATGTACGGGCTGGCGGGAATGGGATCGTCGTTGTCGTACTGCGGGTAATCACTGACGTCGGGAACCGGGGAGACGATCAGGTCCCACGAGCGCAGCTGTTCCGGCAGGAAGTCGAGCACACGCTCGGACCGGATCAGCAGCGTGCCGGGGCGCAGCGGGATGACCACGCTGTCGATGTGGCTCTGGGTCAGCTTGTGCATACGGTGAACGCGGAACCGTCCGGCCAGATGCCGTTCCAGCCAATCGCAGGCGAGCGCATGGTTGGCGTTGGAGATGTTGACGATGAGATCGCGGCCGAGTCGGAGGCAGTTCGCTCCGTCGATCATGATTTCCGGACCGACGTCGTACGGCGACGGCTGCGGATTCACCGGCACTTCGATGTTCGGCGCCGCGTTCGTGACGTTCTCCGGGTCGAACGAGGCGTCGGTCATCATCGGCCGGGGCATCGTCGTCCAGCGCGCGCCCTGCCGGAAGTAGTCCATGAAAATCGGCTTGAGGAACTGGGTCTCGAAGTACCGGGCTCGCAGGGTCGGCGGTGTCTCAATGATCTCGTCGCCGAGGATGAGCGTGTTGTCCCGCACGTTCAGCGGCGGCGTGATCGGCGCCGACCACGCCGGCGTCGACATGGTGGCGGGCTCCGGATCCAAGGGCATCGGGCGCAGCACCTTCACCGAGAGCGACTCCAGCGTGGCCGCGATGCCCTCGACATCCTCGATCAGCTCGTCCAGGAAGCGCTTTTTCATCGCGAGCCGGCGCGGCTCGTTCCGGTCGGCGCGGGAGGCGGCGTCGTGCCAGTCGGTGATGCTCGGGTAATACCCTTTGGCGCCGGTCAGGTTGTCGCTGATGAACATGTCGAACGAGAGGTCGTGGAGCCGCTCGGCATAGTTCGCCGCTGAGCCGAGGACAACCTCCTTGAGCGGCGAGAAGTCGTCATAACTGTTCAGGTGTGCCAATGGAGGGCCTTCCTCGTGGGGCGACGGGGGTCAGATCGCGGTAGCGCTGAGCACCACATTCGTGAGCGAGTCGTCGTCGGCGCGAACCTCGTGCATGTCTCGGAGGGTCACCCCGTCGAAGTCGCCGACGGAGTAGCAGCCGGAGCCGTGCACGACGATGTCGTTCTCCGGCACCAGGCCGCGGTCGATGCCGTTCAGGAGCCCGGTGACTGCCATGATCAGCGACCATTCGCGGACCGCTGTGGGATTCGTCGGCACACGTACGCCGGCGGCGCCCAGCAGTGATCGCACCAACCCGTAACGTTCGAGGCACTCGGCGAGCGAGACGACCACTCCGCCGCCGCCCTGACTGTTGATCAGTGAGTTCATCCGCGGTGAGGTGACCGGATTTCTGGTGTAGAAGGTGGGATCCAGCGTCTCTCGCGGGTCGAAGGTCACCGCCGGAAAGTGTGGATCGGCATGCTGAACGTAGCGGCCCGACTCCTCCTCGTAGGAGTAGTCCGGTCGATGACCTTCGTCGAAGTCGCCATCGTGGTAGAGGCTGATCACCATGTCCGGCGCACCGAGGTGCTGGACCAGGAAGTATCGGGAGGGCAGACCGGCGCCACCGAACCGCTCCCGGCCGTACGCGTGTCCGAGCAGGCCGTAGGCGCTCGACACGGAATGCACGTGCAGCCTCGGCTCGTCGTCGGCGGGCGCGAAGAACTCCGATTCGGCCAGCGACCGCACCACGTCCGCGGCGAGATAGTTCTCGAGCTGGAGGGTGTACCAGATGTTGGTCTTCGCGTCCCGCTCCAGTGCCCGTCCATCGTTGTCCATCATTCGACGGGCGATCGACTTGACGTCTCCGGCGACCTCACCGCGGTACACCGCGATCGGATTGCGCCGGGCCAGGTGCGAGTCGGTGAGCAGCTCCGACGACCTGATCTTGTGCACTGAGGCGGCCGGCACCACGACGACCACGTTCAGCTGATCCGCGCTGACCAGGCCGGTGTTTATCGCCCGCAGGACCGCGTCCCGCATGGCGACCGCCTTGTTGGCGGATGACGGCGTGACGATGGTCACCCGCTCGCCGGTGCGCTGAATGTATCGGACCGCACGCGCCACGATGGTGAGCGAGGCGAACGTCTTGGTCGTCATCGTGCCGGGATTGCGCGTGAGGTCGAGCAGCGTCAGCTTCTTGCCGCGATATTCGCCCATCCGGGTGTGCCTCAGCTCGGAGGCGGACAGGTATTCACGCACCGCCGGCGTGAGCTCGGGCAGCTCGGCGCCGGGCGCGAACTCGTCGGGTCCATGGCTTCCTGACAGTTCTCGCAGCGCTTCCTGAACCTGTGGGTAGTAATGTGCCAGAGCGCTCTCGATGAGCATGTGGATCGACCTTTCGACGATTCCGCGCTGGTGGTGTGCTATTTCGTGCCCATGCTGAGGCCGTGCTCGAAGGGCAGATCGCGGACGGTCGTCACGTCGCGGAATCCCGCCTGCCCGAGCCAGCGTTCGTAGTCGCTAGCCGGATACGCCATGCCCTGCCCGCTGGCCAGCACGTTGAAGTAGAGGCCGAGACGTGCCGAGAAGATCCCGCTGGTCTCGTCGTCCGACACGTTGTAGCCGTAGAGGAACACACGGCCGCCGGCCGGGAGCACGTCGTACGCCTTCCGCAACATCGCCAGGATCTGGTCGCCGGAGAAGATCTCCAGCACGTGGCTGAAGAGAACAGCGTCGGGACCGAGCGGGAATTCGTCGGTGAACATGTTGCCGGGCAACAGGTCGACGCGGTCGGCGAGGGACGTGGTCTTGCCACCGGCGAGCTTCGACACGCTGGGGATGTCGAAGACCGTCGACTTCAGTTCGGGATGGCGTGCGGCAAGCCGGATGGACGTCGTGCCGTCCCCGCCGCCGACGTCGAGCAGATGGCGGACGTCCGCGAACTCGGGCCGGTGGACGAGCGCGTCCACCGAGCGAAGGGTGAAGGCGCTCATCGCGCGGTGAAAGACCGCCTCGAGTTCGGGATTCCGGGAGAGCCGCTGGTAGAGAGTCGGCTCGTCGCCGGGATACGCGTCCAGCGCGGTGTTGGTGCCCGCCCGGAGAGCCTTGGTCATCTGCCCGAAAGCCGGGTAGTAGACCTCTTTCCAGCCGATGATGATGTGAGCCCAGCTGTCGTCGTCGTCCGACGCGAGAAGCTCCAGCGCGGTCGCGGAGTTGGCGTATCGGCCGTCCCGCCTGACGAGGAGGCCGGTCGCGCAGACCGCCTGCAGCAGCACCCGCAATTGATGGCGCGGCAGGTCGGTGAACTCCTGGATCTGATCGAACGTGGCCTCGTCGTGGTCGGCAAGAAATCGGAAGATCCGTAGCTCGGCCGACGTGGCCACCGCGTTGAACAACGCGGGGGCGTTCATCAAGAATAGAAAGCGGTCATAGACGGCATCGTCCTGGTCTGCGTCGCGCATTACCCCTACCGATTCCCTACTGAAGGCAGCAACAATCCTGGACAGGATCTGGAAAGGGGGACTCCCGGAACGGGAAACGCCAGCGGCGCCAGGATCATCATTGTTTGGGCCCCAACCGCCCGAGCGGGGCTGCGATAAACAGCGAAAGCCCCGTTAATCCCCCGTTAACACTCCGTTCGACCAACCGTACACATCGGCTTGGTTCATTGTGAACCGTTGCGGCGGCGAACGCTTGGAACTCTATCGCAGGGTCCTGGAGTGTCAATAAACATGAATGTGACCCATATCACAGTGCCGGTCATTGATACGGCAAACAATGATGCCTCGTCGGCGTGATTTCGCAGGTCGGCCGCATGGTCGCGGCGCACTGGACGGCAAGCGCGAGGATCGCTGAAAAGCGGCCGGTCTATCGCCTCCGCACCTGCTCTCACCAGCTAATATGCCGGCGGTCGCGACGGGCGCCGGGGCGACGGGCGCCGCTCGGGCCGGCTCGCCGCAGAGGGGACATCGCCACCCTCGAGATCTGGAAGAATGCTGACGGGATTGCACTGCCTCGCATGTCGCAGTCGCCGCGCTCAGACCGGTAATCGACGTTGCGCCAGGTCAGGGCGAACCGCATTAGCCATTCATAACCATTAATGTCTTACGGTCTTGACAGCGCACTTCGGGGTATGGTCAAGATGTAACGGCCTAACGGGGCAATCTTCGCGTTCATCCGCGTTTGCGATCGGAACGTTCCCGCAGTTCAGGGGCCCCGCCGGCAGGCCGTACGATGTGGCGACAGGGGAGTTTGTGCAGCTCAACAGTTATGATGAGTGGTCGGCGTTGAGGGAAGTCGTCGTCGGATCCGCCGAGAATTACGTGTCGCACGAGCGCGAGCTGTCATTCGACTTGTTCTTCCATGACAACATCCGTGAGAACCGGTCGTTTCGAACCGAGTGGTACTACCCTCGGTTGTCGGCCCGGGATGCCGCCGCACCACTACGCGACGCCGGACGAGTGCCGATCAAGCAGCGTTACATCGCCGAACTATGTGAAGATCTCGAGGGGATCGCCGAAGCGCTGGAGTCGCTGTCCGTGACGGTCCACCGGCCGGTGACCCTCGACCCGTCCACCGTCGAGGTGACGACGCCGGCCTGGTCGGCCACCGTGGTGCCGCCGCTCAACGTGCGGGACAACACGCTCATTCTCGGTGACGAGATCATCGAGACGCCGCCCATGATCCGCTCGCGATACTTCGAGACCCAGCTGCTGAAGCCGATCTTCGCGGAGTACTTCCGCCGCGGAGCGCGCTGGACCGTCATGCCGCGGCCGCTGATGACCGACGCCTCGTTCGACCTGTCCTACGTGCGGAGCGGCACGGCGGGCGGCCCCACCGAGCCGATCGAGGACGCGCAGCCCTCACCGTACGACGTGGGCTACGAGCTGATGTTCGACGGAGCCCAGTGCCTCCGGCTCGGCCGGGACATCGTCGCCAACATCTCCACGGCGAACCATGCGCTCGCCTGCGACTGGCTGGAACGTCACCTGGAGGGAAGGTTCCGCGTCCACCGGGTGCACCAGCTCAGCGACAGCCACATCGACAGCATGGTGCTGGCCCTGCGGCCAGGCATGCTGCTGGTGCGCTCGGCCGAGGTGATGGACCGGCTGCCCGAGCCGTTGCGGCGGTGGGACCACATCGTCGCCCCGGAGCCGGAGAGCGACAACTTTCCCCGGTACGACGACGACGATCTGATTCTCACCAGCCCGTTCATCGACCTCAACGTGCTGTCCGTCGATCCCGAAACGGTTCTTGTCAACGAGGCCTGCCCGGAGCTCGTGCGCACCTTGGAGCGTCACGGCTTCACCGTGGTGCCGGTCCGGCACCGTCACCGGCGGCTGTTCGGTGGCGGCTTCCACTGCTTCACGCTGGACACCGTCCGCGCCGGCGGCCCGGAAGACTACCTCGGCTGATGAACCGGTCAGCGAGCCTCCCAACGCGGCTGCCTCTTGTCGACGAAGGCGAGCGGGCCCTCGACGGCGTCCCGGCTGTGCATCCGTTGCTCCTCCGCCGGGAACCGAGTGGAGAAGGCGGTCTCCAGCGGCATGGTGACCGACTTCGTCGCGGCCTCCTTGATGGCCCGCACGGAGAGCGGAGCGCAGCGCAGAATGTCGGACACCCACCCGTCGACGCACGTGTCCAGCTCCGCGGCCGGAACCACCTCGTTGACCAGGCCCAGTTCGAAGGCGCGGCGGGCGGTCATCGGCCGGCCGGTGAGCAGGTGCCCCATCGCGGTGCGCCACGGCAGCTGCTTGCTCAGCCGGAAGACGCCGCCCGCGCCGGCCATGAGACCGAGTTTCGCCTCGGGCAGCGCGAAGGTGGCATCCTCCGACGCGACGATGATGTCGCAGGCGAGCGCGAGCTCGAACCCACCGCCCATCGCGTAGCCCCGAACCTTGGCGACCACCGGCTTGGTCAGATCGAACCGCTCGGTCAGCCGGGGCCAGCCGGGTTTGCCGCGGCTGCCGAAGGTGGCGGTGCCGGCGACACCGGCCCGCACGCGCTCCGCCAGCTCCTTCAAATCTTGGCCGACGGAGAACGCCTTGTCACCGGCGCCGGTCAGCACGGCAACCCAGACGTCATCGTCGGCCTGGACATCGTCCCAGACGCGGGCCAGCTCCTCGTGCATCCTCAGGTTCATCGCGTTGAGAACTTGTGGCCGGTCGAGAGTCACCACGGCGACGTGACCGTCCTTTGTGTAACGCACTACGTCCGACACGGCAGGAAGTCTAGCCGGAATCGACTTCGCGGGGAGGAACAAAACTGTGCCCTTGGCCATGCAGGAACGGGTTCACGCGCCTCGTATCAGGGGTGTCGGCACCGCGGTGCCGACGACCTCGTACAGCCAGCGTGAACTGCTCGACGAGTTCAAAATCACGGATCCACGAATCAGGTCCGTCTTCCTCAACAGCGCCATCGAAAGGCGGGGTCTGAGCCTGCCGCCGTTGGACGCCGACGGGATACGGCAAACCGAAAGCCAGGGCGCTCTGCTGCGCAAACACGTCACCAATGGCTTGGCCATGGGGCGGCGTGCCGCCGAGGCGTGCCTCGCGGACGCCGGCGCCACGCTGTCCGACGTCCGCTATCTCTGCTGTGTCTCGTCGACCGGATTCATCACGCCCGGCTTCTCCGCTCTGCTCATCAAGGAACTCGGTATCAGCGTGCACTGCTCACGCCTGGACGTGGTGGGCATGGGCTGCAACGCCGGGCTGAACGCCCTCACCGCGGTCTCGGGATGGGCCGCGTCGCGGCCTGGCGAGCTGGCCCTGATGATCTGCATCGAGGCCTGCTCGGCGGCGTACGTCTTCGACGGCACCATGCGTTCGTCGGTGGTCAACAGTCTCTTCGGCGACGGCGCGGCGGCGGTGGCCGTCATGTCGGGCGGTGACGCGCCCGCCGGTCCCCGGTTGCTTCGCTTCGCGAGCTGCATCATTCCCGAGGCGGTCGACGCGATGCGTTACGACTGGGACGACGACCAGGGGAAGTTCAGTTTCTATCTCGATCAGGACGTCCCGTACGTGGTCGGCGCGCACGCCGGGCTCGCTCTGGAGAAACTGCTCGACGGAAGCCAGTTGCGCCGCACCGACATATCGCACTGGGTCATTCATTCCGGCGGTAAGAAGGTAGTCGATTCGGTACGGGCGAATCTGGGGCTCTCCCGGCACGACGTCCGGCACACGACCGGCGTTCTGCGGGACCACGGGAACCTGTCGAGCGGTTCCTTCCTCTTTTCCTACCAGCGTCTGCTGGCCGAGCGGCGGGCGGAACCCGGCGATTACGGCGTCCTCATGACGATGGGACCCGGCTCAACTATCGAAATGGCCCTGGTGGCCTGGTGACGGGAGGGGAAACGCCACTATGAGCGCGAATCTCGATCTGACGGATGTGTCCAACGGGCTCGGAATCATGCTGGCCGTCGATGGGACGCGACCGCTCCCCGAACTCACCGCTTCGGTGAACGCGGTCTGCGACGAAGTCGAGAGGCGCGACGGGCGGACCGTGGTGGTGCTGCAGTTCGACGGCGGGCACGTGCAGGGACCAGGATGGCCGGGTGAGGTGACCATCCGCGACGTCAACCGGTGGGAGCGGGCGGTCCGCCGGCTGGAGCGGCTGCCGGCGGCGAACGTCGCCGTCGCCAGTGGCCCGTGCGGCGGTCCCGCGTTGGACCTCCTGCTGGCGGCCGACTTCCGCATCGGCACGCCTGACCTGGTGCTGGTGTTGCCGGTGAACGACGGGCATTTCTGGCCCGGCATGTCGGTGTACCGGCTGGTGCAGAACCTCGGCGTGGCGCGGGCCCGGCAGATCGTGATCTGGGGCATGGACATCTCCGTGACGAAGGCCTCCGAACTCGGCCTGGTCGACCAGGTGAGCGAGGATCTCGACCACGCCGTGCAGACCGCGGTGGTCCTGATGGGGCGGGTGTCCGACAAGGAGCTCGCGGTTCGCCGGCAGCTGCTGCTCGAAGCGTCCGCCGCCGAGTACGACGACGCTCTGGGCGTGCACCTGGCCGCCTGCGACCGGGAACTGCGGCGGCTGACCGTCGCGGCCGAATCGTGACCGCGGTGGTGGCGGGGGACGCGACCGCCCTCCGCTTCACCGGCGCGCTGGCGGAGGACACCCGGACACTGGCGGACTTCTGCCGTGCCGGCGACGACACGCTGGCCGTGCTGCCCCCGAAATCGGAACGCGACTCGGCGGAGCAGCGCATCGCCGAGGGGATGCTGGACGCGTGCCGCAGGGCTCGCCGGGAATTCCTCGCCCAGCACGTGGACGTCGTGTACGACACACTCACCGACGGCCGGACCAGTCGCCTGCGGCTGCCCGAGCTGGTGTCCGCCGCGGCCGAACGGTACCCGGGTCTGACACCGTCCGACGTTCAGATGGCCGACGAGCAGCGGCGACGGCAGGCGGACCGCGAAGGCCGGGAGATCGACCAGGGCATCTTCTGCTCGGCGGTGCTCGGTTCGGTCACCGCCGGGACGCACCTGATCGACACGATGCTCACCCCCACTCGGCGGGCGCGTCAGCTGCTCGCCGAATTCCGGCACACCGGCGTGACCGACCTCGGCACGGTGCTGATCGAGCGCCGGAACGGGGCGGCGGAGCTGACCTTCCGCAACGCGCACTGCCTCAACGCCGAGGACGCCCGGCTGATCAGTGATCTGGAGACGGCGGTCGACCTGGCCCTGCTCGACGATCAGGTACGCGTCGGCGTGCTGCGCGGCGGCGAGGTGGAGCACCCCCGGTACCGGGGCCGGCGGGTGTTCAGCGCCGGCATCAACCTCAAGGAGCTGCGCAACGGCGCCATCCCGTTCGTCGAGTTCCTGATGGGCCGGGAACTGGGCTACGTACACAAGCTGTTCCGGGGTCTGGTCGTGGACCCCGCGGCGCGTACCTGGGCGGATCGCGCGGTTGCGAAACCGTGGGTCGGCGCCGTGGACTCGTTCGCGATCGGCGGCGGCATGCAGCTGCTGCTCGTGCTGGACCGGGTCATCGCCGAGGAGGGCGCGTACATCAGCCTGCCGGCGGCCGAGGAGGGCATCGTGCCCGGGCTGGGCAACCTCCGGCTCACCCGGCTCACCGGGGCGCGGCTGGCCAGGCAGGTGATCCTCGGCGGGCGCAAGCTCGACGCGGCGACCCCGGAAGGGCGGCTGGTCTGCGACGAGGTCGTCGCGCCCGACCAGATGCGTGACGCCATCGACCGCGCCGTACGGGAACTGGGCGCGCCCGCCGTGGCCGCCAACCGGCGCATGCTCACGCTGGCGGAGGAGCCGCTGGAGGTGTTCCGGGAGTATCTGGCCGAGTTCGCCCGGGTCCAGCCGGTGCGGGCGTACAGCGACGACGTCCTGGCCAAGGTGGAACAGCGGTGGCAGCGGTCGGAGGCAAGGCGGTGAGCGGCGTGCTCGTCCGGGAGTCCCTGCATCCGTCGCTGTCCGATCCTCTGCTGGGCTCGCTCGGCTTCCTCAACGAGGTGATGAGCCGGTACCCGGACGCCATCTCGTTCGCGCCGGGCGCGCCGCACCCGAGTTACCTCGCCGACATCGACGCCCAGCGCTTCCTCGATCGCTTCCTGGACCATCTGCGCGCTGACGGCCGCAGCCCGGAGCAGGCATGGCGGATGCTCCACGAGTACGGACCGGCCCAGGGGCTCATCAACGACCTCGTGGGTGAGGCCCTGCACCGTGACCAGGGGATCAAAGCCGATCCGCGCGGGATCGTCATCACCGTGGGGGCGCAGGAGGCCATGCTGCTCGTGCTGCGGGCACTGTTCCGGTCCACCGGGGACGTGCTCGCCGTGGCGAACCCGTGCTTCGTCGGGATGACCGGGGCCGCCCGGTTGCTGGACATCACCCGGGTCGCGATAGGCGAGACCGAGTCCGGCATCGACCTCGAGGCGCTGGCGGCCGCCTGCCGAACGGCCCGGAAGGCCGGCGGACGGCTGCGGGCCTGCTACGTCGCACCGGACTTCTCGAATCCGGGCGGCAGCCGGATGACCGTGGCCGCCCGCCTAGAACTGCTGGCGCTGGCCGAACGCGAGGACTTCCACGTCCTGGAGGACGGTGCCTACGCGTTCACCGCGGCCACCGAACTGCCGACGCTCAAGGCGCTGGACACCGCGGGTCGAGTGATCCACATCGGCACGTTCGCCAAGGTGTGTTTCCCCGGCGCCCGGGTCGGCTATGTGGTCGCGGATCAGTCGGTGGGTGCGGGCGGCCGGCTCCTGGCCGAGGACTTGGCCATGATCAAGACGATGGTCACGGTCAACACGTCACCACTGTGCCAGGGCGTGATCGCGGGCATGCTGCTGGAGCACGGGCGGTCCTTGAGCGCGATCGCGAGACACAAGTCGGCGCTCTACCAGCGCAATCTGAGTCACCTCGTCCGGGCGCTGGACGCGAGCCTCGGCCCGGCCGGCTCCGGCCGGATCAGGTGGAACCGGCCCGAGGGCGGTTTCTTCGTGCGGATGCATCTGCCGGTTCCGGTGGACGAGGACCTGCTCGAGCGGTCCGCCGGCAAGTACGGCGTGCTCTGGACGCCCATGTCGCCGTTCTATCTCGACGGCGGCGGTGAGCGGCAGTTGCGGCTGTCGTGCAGCTATCTGGACATTGACGCGATCGATGCCGGAGTCCGGCGTCTCGCCGAGTTCCTGACGGAAGAAGTGGGGATATGACAACGGAACCGCTGCCCACGGCACGACCCACCCCGTTCGACCCGCCGGTCGAGCTGGCCGAGTACCGGGAACACGATCCGATCCGCCGGATGGTGTACCCGGACGGACACGTCGGGTGGCTGGTCACCAGCCACAGCCTGGCCCGCAAGATGCTGTCCGACCAGCGGTTCAGCGCCCGCTCCGAGTTCAAGCGGGCGCCGGTGGCCCGGCCGAGCGCCGACCCCTTCTTCGGCGCACCGGCGCTGCCCGGCTGGCTGGTCGACATGGACGCGCCCGAGCACACCCGGCTGCGGCTGCAACTGGCCGGGAAGTTCACCGCCAGGCGGATGAAGGACATGCGCCCGCTGCTGGAGCGGATCGTGGACGACCAGCTCACCGCGATGGCCGAGCACGGAAAGCCGGCCGACCTGGTGTCGTTGTTCGCGCTGCCCGTGCCGTCGCTGGCGATCTGCGAGCTGCTGGGCGTGCCCTACCGTGACCGGGCGGCGTTCCAGCGCAACAGCGCGACGCTGTTCAGCCTGGAGGCCAGCGCGGAGGAGGCCTCCAGGGCGATGGACGAGTTGTACGGGCTGATGCGCGAGCTCGCGAAGGAACGTGACGGCAACTCCGCCGGCCTGCTCAGCATGCTCGCGGCGGACGGCACGCTCGACGCCGAGGAGATCGCCGGCATCGGGGTGCTGCTGCTGACCGCCGGCCACGAGTCCACGGCGGGATCACTGGGTTTGAGCACGTTCACCCTGCTGTCGCACCCGGACCACCTCGAGCGGCTGCGGTCGGATCCCGGGTTGATCGACAACGCGGTGGAAGAGCTGCTCCGCTACCTGACGATCTTCCACTTCGGTGTCCCGCGCACTCCGCTGCAGGACGTGGAGTTCGAGGGTCACCTGCTGCGAGCGGGGGAATCCATCACGATCTCGTTGCCGGCGGCGAACCGTGATCCAAGCTGGTTCGCCGACCCGGACCGGTTGGACTTCGAGCGCAAGACCGCTGGGCACATGGCGTTCGGCTACGGGATCCATCAATGCCTGGGGCAGAATCTGGTACGCATGGAGATGCGGGTGGCGCTCCCGGCGATCTTCCGGCGTTTCCCCGGTCTGGCACTGGCCGTGCCGCCGGAGGAGGTGCCGTTGAAGACGAATGTCAGCGTCTACGGCGTTCACGAGCTGATGGTCACCTGGTGAGGGAGGGGAGTCGACTGGTGCGCATCGAGATCGACAGTGAGCGGTGCATCGGCTCCGGCCAGTGCGCGATGACCGTGCCGGAAGTCTTCGACCAGGACGATCTGGCCGGCAAGGTCGTTCTCCTGGACGATCGGCCGGACGCCGCGTTCGACGACCCGGTGCACGAGGCGGCGAGCCGGTGTCCGGTGGGAGCGATCAGGGCGTACTGAGAAGAAGCGAGCAAGATCAGTGACGAATACGATGGCGCCGGCCCGTGTCTCTCCGCTGCGCAGGTTGCGTCTGCACGCCGGGTACCAGTGGCGCAACAGTGGACGAGCGCTCGTGGCCCGGGCCCGGGTCGAGTGGGACAGCAGGGATTGGGCGAGGCTGCCGGCCGTGCGCTCGGAGGTCGGCGGCATGTCGATCTCGTACTCGGGCCTTCCGGAAGGCCTCGCGTACACCTTGGACTTCACCGAGCAGCGCCGGGGCGCGGACGAACAGCGGACCGCTGTGCGTGAACGCTCGCAGCTGCGAGGCCGGGACCTCTCGGTGGTGAACCGGTTGCCGGACGCCGACATCACGATCGTCGGCACCAGCGCCGCTCGGGCACATCGCCTGCCCAGGTCGGCGTCGCTGGTGCTGCCGATACGAGTGCACTTCGTGCTGGATCTCGACGACGATCTGGAAACGGTGCTCGGCCGGATATCCAAGGACGAGAGGCGCAGCTTCCGCAAGAACTCCCGCAAGTTCCGATGGACCGGCGAGATGGTGCGCGACATCGAGTGGTTCGACCGCTTTTACGACGACTATTACCGGGCTACCATGCGTAACCGGCACGGCGCCCGCGAGCGCGTCGAGTCCAAGGAAGCGGCCTACGAGTGCATGTTCCGCACCGGCCACCTCTTCGTGCTCTCGAAGGACGGGGAACCGATCGCCGGGCAGCTGTGTCACTGGGACGCCACGACGAACGTGTTGACCCTGCGGCTGCCCGGTGTCCGCGACGGGGCCGAGGAACATTACGCAACCGGTGCGATGAAGGCGATGAACTTCCTGCTGATCGAGTGGGCTGCGGCCAACGGCGTACGGCAGATCGACTATCAGGGCACCGAGCCGTTTCTGAGCAAGGGAACCTACCAGGCGAAACGACTCACCGGCACGCGTGTCGTCCTGCCACCGAACCACTTCGGCGGCAAGCGGCTGTGGTTGCAGGTCCGTCAGGACCGCCCGGCGGTGCGCGACTTCCTGGTGGCCAACCCGTTTCTGACCGAGAGCGGAGGTCAGCTGGACGCTGTCTACTTCTACGACGGCGAACGGCCCGCGCGGCTGGACTATCCCTCGCATTCGCCGGGAGTGCGTGAAGCGCGTCAGATCAACCTCGACGAATTCCTGGCGCCCGTGTCGCGAGAACGACTAAGGAGCACCGTCGCATGACGATCACCGGACTGCCGCCGACCCGGGTGGCCGAGATCCTCGCCGGACACCTGGCGGACATCCCGATGGGGCGCTTCCCCACCGCGGCGGAGCCGATGGTGCTGCCTTCGAAGGCGTACCGGGCGCTCCTGGCCGCCACCCGGCGCCTGACCGAGCTGTCCTGCGAGGTGGTGCGCAGGCTGGCGCCGGACCAGGCGGGTCGGATGGCCGCGCTGCGGGTCGACCCGTCCGAATACCGGCGGACGAGTCCGGACGAGGAATTCGAGCTACGGCACGCCGGTGACGTGGTCCGCGCCGACGTGGTCATCGGGGCTGACGGCCCACGGTTCATCGAGCTGAACGTGGGCGCCGGGATCGGTGGCGTGGTGCAGTTCGAGCAACAGCGCCGTGCCTGGCGGAGCGTCCGCCTGGAGGCCGGCCTGCCACCGCTCGACGGTGAGGATCTCTTCGGCCTGCTCGCCAAGCTGATCAAGCGGTACTGCGCGGAACTGAGCCTGCCGGTCGGTGCGCTGCTGATCGGCACCATGCACGATCCCGGCATGGGTGGCGCCGTGAACGACACTCAGATCAGGTTGCTCGGCGAGCACGGTGTGCCGGCCCGGTTCGCCGAGTTGCCGGGTTTGCTCGACGAGATCCGCCCCGGCGACCGGCTCGGCATCATCCAGTTCTGTGAGGACGAGGCGGCGCAGCTCGGCTGGGACGTCACCCCCATGCTCACGGCGATCAAGGACGGCTTGCGCACGGCGCCGTCGGAGAGCACTCGGCTGGTGGACTCGAAGAAGGTGCTCGCCTGGATGTCCGAGGGCCTGCCGTGGATGTCCCGGGAAGACCGGGACCTGGTCCAGCGCTTCGTGCCGTGGAGCCGGGTGCTGGGTGACCGGCTGGTGAGCTGGCGGGGAGACGCGTACGAACTGCCGCGGCTGCTCGTCGAGCAGCGCGAGCATTTCGTGCTCAAGGGTGCGGCCGGCCTGTCGTCGCGGGAGGTGTTCTTCGGCGCGAGCACCGAGCCCGAGGAGTGGGCGCAGCTCGTGGAGGCCGCGGTCGGCTCGGAGTACTACGTGGCGCAGGAACTCGTCACACCGGTCCGGCGACCCGTGCCCGTCATGCTGGACGAGTCCGGGCGGACGGACATCGTCATCGCGAACCCGGTGATCAGCCCGTTCTGCGTGGGCGGGGTGCCGACCGGCTGTCTGATGCGGTTCGACACGGCGACCGGGCCCGGCGCGGTCACCGTCAAGTCCGGCGCCATGCTGGGGTGCCTGTTGGGAGACACCACTCGATGAGTGCCTCAGCCGACAGCCGGACCCGGCCCGCCACCAGGGGCTGGCGAGATTTTCAATGGCTGTGGGGAGGTCAGAGCGTCAGCCTCCTCGGTGACCAGATTCTGCTCCTCGCGCTGCCGTTGGCGGCGACGCAGGCACTGGGCGCCAGCGCGTTCCAGGTGGGCGTGCTGGCGGCGGCCGTGACACTGCCGTACCTGTTGATCGGTCTGCCCGCCGGAGTCTGGGTGGCCCGGTTCGGCCTGCGCCGGTCGATGGTGTGCGCGGACGCCGTCCGCGGTCTGGCCGTGCTCTCCGTGCCGCTGGCCGGCTTCGCCGGCGTGCTGACCTACGCCCAGCTGCTGGTGGTGGCTTTGGTGACCGGCGTCTGCAGCGTCTTCTTCCAGATCGCCTATCAGTCGTTCGCGCCGCTGCTGATCGCGGACAGCGACGGCCTGCACTCGGCCAACACCAAACTCACCTTCTCCGAGTCGATGGCGTTGCTGCTGGGGCCGGGACTGGCCGGCTTCCTGGTCGGGCTGACCGGCGCGGTGCGGGCCATGCTGGCCGACGCCACCAGCTTCCTGGTCAGCATGAGCACGCTGCTGATGATCCGGCATCACGACGCTCCGGTCCCGGTGGCCGATCGTCAACCGGTTCTCCGGGAGGTGGCCGACGGGATCCGGTTCGTGCTCAGGCAGCCGTTACTGCGCCTGATCATGGCATCCGGCCTGGTGTACAACCTGGGCATCGCGATGTACATGGCGATGATCACGATCTTCGCGGTGCAATATCTTCACCTGCCGCCGGCGGTCCTGGGCCTCGCGACCGGCCTGGGCGGCGCCGGTTTCCCGGTAGGCACCCTGCTTGCCCGGTGGCTCACCCGGCGATTCGGCATCGGGCCCACCCTCGGGATAGCGAGTTTCCCGATCGTCGCGGGACTGGTGATCGTGGTCAGCTCCTTCGACCGCTACGCGGCCGTGATGATCAGCGTCGGCACTTTCCTGTACGGCATGGGCTCCGGCGCCTTCAAGACGAACGCGCTGACCATCCGCCACATCGTCACCCCGGACGACATGTCCACCCGGGCCACCGCGGTTCACCGGTTCGTCACCTGGGGCGTCATGCCGGTGGGCGCGGTCGTCGCCGGGCTCATCGGTGACCACTTCGGCCTGCGTGCCGCGATGGTCACCGCGGTGCTGGTCACCAGCCTCTGCCTCATCCCGTCACTGAGCACGCCCATGCGCCGGGCGAAGCGACTCACCCGGCCCGAGACCGCGTTACCTACGGGGAGATGACACATGTGCGGAATCGTTGGTTGGCTGGACTTCTCTCGCGATCTGAGTGACCACGGCGACGTCATTGAGGCGATGACCGAAACCATGCGGCTGCGTGGTCCGGATGATCACGGCGTATGGCTGGACCGGCACGTCGCCCTGGGACATCGCCGGCTGGCGATCATCGACCTCGTCGGTGGTCACCAGCCGATGGTGGCGACGGACGGCGCCACCGTTCTCGTCTACAGCGGCGAGGTCTACAACTACAAAGAGTTGCGAACCGAGCTGCAGGGGCGCGGACACGTCTTCACCGAGCGATCCGACACCGAGGTGGTGCTGCACGCGTATCGCGAATGGGGAGCGGCCTGCGCCGAACGCCTGATCGGCATGTTCGCGTTCGCCGTGTGGGACGCGCGGAAGCAGGAGTTGGTCCTCGTCCGGGACCGGCTCGGCATCAAGCCGCTCTACTACGCGCCGACTCCGCACGGCGTGCTCTTCGCCTCCGAGCCGAAGGGCATCTTCGCCAATCCGGAGTTCCGTCCGGCTGTCGACGAGTCGATGCTGCCGGTTCTGCTCAACCGGCGGCTCGCCCTGCCGGGGCAGACGCCGGTACGCGGCCTGCACGAGGTGAAACCGGGACATGTGCTCACGGTGACTCGTGCCGGTCTGCGGCAGTCGGCCTACTGGCGGCTGACCACCGACCCGCACCCGGACGACCTGCCCACGACCGTGACCAATGTACGGGCGCTGCTGCACGAGGTGGTCCACCAGCAGCTGGTCGCGGACGTGCCGATCGCCACGCTGCTCTCCGGCGGCCTGGACTCCACGGCGACCACCGCGATCGCCGCGCGAGCCGTCGAGGCCGCCGGCGCGGGCCCGCTCTCCACCTTCTCGGTCGACTTCCCCGAGGACGCGGCGACGTTCCGCCCGACCGTCCTGCGCCCGGAACGGGACGCGCCCTACGCGTCGCTCGCCGCCGAGCGGATCGGCACGCGCCATTCCACGATCGCGCTGTCGGCCCCGGCCGTCGCGGCGGCGCGCTCGCGCGCGATGCAGGCCATGGACGCGCCGATCAGCGGACAGTTCGACGCCTCGATGTACCTGCTCTTCGCCGGCGTGCGGGAGAGAAGCGACGCTCGTGTCCTGCTCTCCGGTGAGGCGGCCGATGAGGTCTTCGGCGGATACCCGTGGTTCCACGACGCCGCGGCGCTGAACGCGGACACCTTCCCGTGGCTGGGCAACGCCCCCCGGTTGTGGGACTGCCTGTCCGCCGACGTGATCAAGCGGATTCGTCCCGGCGACGTGGAACGCGACCACTACGCGCAGCTTCGTGCGGCCGTCCCCCGCCTGCCGGGCGAGGATCCGGCGCAGGCGCGCCGGCGAGAGGCTCTGTACCTGAGTCTGCAGGGTCCGCTGGCGGTGTTGCTGGAGCGTAAGGATCGGCTGAGCATGGCCTCTGGCTTGGAGGTGCGTGTCCCGTTCTGCGACCATCGTCTGCTCCAGTACGTGTGGAACACCCCGTGGTCGATGAAGAACGCGGACGGCCGGGAGAAGAGCCTGCTGCGGATGGCCGTCGGCGACCTCGTGCCGGCGGAGATCCTGCGGCGGAGGAAGAGCGCCTATCCGGCGATGCACGATCCCGCGCACGACGCCACGGTGCTGAACGCGGTGAACAAGCTCGTCGTCGACGAGACCTCGCCGTTGTACGGGCTCGTCGACGCCGACCGCGTGCACACGCTGATCGGGTCCGGCAACCGCACCATGACGCATGTCAATGCGGCGCACCTGGTGCTGCCCCTGCTGGAGATCGACGCGTGGATGCGCGCGTACGACATCGAGGTCATCCGGGGCTGACCACGCCACGCCTGGCGCGACTACGGGTGGGAAGCGCGCCCGGGGCGGCGTGGTCGGCGAGGCGCCGCGGGTCGTCCGCGGCCGGCACGCGCGATTGGCGCGCGCGTGCCGGCCGCGTCAATCCGCGAAATCGTGGAACTGGCCGGTGAACTGGTAGGTGGTCTGCGCGATGCCGCTGCGGTCCGGGCCATCGTGCCGTTGCCGCAGGCGCCGGTGTCCCGGTTCACCCACCACAACCGGACGAAGCCCAGCCTCTTGTTCTTCGCCCAGTCGAGCAGGCGGCTGGGGCGGACTACCTGGAGCTGGTCAAGGAGCGGGCGTACCGGGACGCGGCCGACCCGGCCACCCGGTCCGCGCACGCCGCGCTGGCGATCGCCCTGCACACGCTGCTGCGGTTGTTCGCGCCGATGCTCCCGTTCGTCACCGAGGAAGCCTGGTCCTGGTGGCGGGAGGGCTCGGTGCACCGGGCCCCGTGGCCGGCGGCGGGCGAGTTCGCGCCGGCGTTGGACCCGACCCTCCCGGACGGCCTGCTGACGCTGGCCGGCACCGTGCTGGGGCTGGTCCGCAAGGCCAAGTCGGAGGCGAGGCAGTCGATGCGCAGCGAGGTGGCGCGTCTGGTGCTGAGCGGTCCGGCGGAGGCCTTCGAGCTGGTCGGCCGGGACGTGCTGGCGGCCGGGGCGATCCGGGAGGTGAGCGTCTCGGCGGCCGACGGCCCGCTCAGCGCGTCGGTCGAGCTCACCTGATCCAGCACGGTCGCCCGCGGCTGTCCCGGGGTCGCCGCTGCGCTCCGCGCGGTCGCCCCGGGTCGCCGCTCCGCTGTCCCGCGGTCGGCCCCGGCCTTCCGCTCCGCGTCCCGCAGAGCTATTCCCTCCCGCTGTTTCCTGCCGGGCTGTGACGATTGATGTACGCTCCGGCCGTGTCCGAGGACAAGATCACTGGTCGTCCCTTTTACCGTTCCAAGGGCTTCGAGCTCCTGGTCCTCATCGTGGTGGGGGTGGTCGTCGCCGCCGGCGTGCGGGCGTACCTGCTGCAGACGTTCTACATCCCGTCCGGGTCGATGGAGAACACTCTGCTGCTCAATGACAAGGTGCTGGTGAACAAGGTGCTCTACCGGTTCCGGGACCCGCACCGCGGCGAGGTGGTGGTCTTCGAGCCGCCGGCGTCGTGGGGGGCCGGGCCCGGCGAGCAGGAGTACATCAAGCGCATCATCGGCGTGGGCGGCGATCACGTGATCTGCTGCGACCCGCAGAACCGGCTGACCGTGAACGGTCAGGCGCTCGACGAGAACTACCTGTTCCCGGGCGACACGCCGTCCGACGACAAGTTCGATGTGACGGTCCCGGACGGGCGGATCTTCGTGATGGGCGACCACCGGTCGGACTCGGCGGACTCCCGGGCGCACCTGGACTCCGACCAGGGCACCGTACCGGTGGGGCGGATCGCCGGGCGGGCCTTCGCGATCTACTGGCCGGTCTCCCGGTGGAGCGCCCTGTCGGTCCCGTCCACCTTCGACAAGGTGCCCTGACGCGCTCCCGGCACCAGCCGGTAAGCGTCGACACATGCAAAGGTGTCGCGCGCTCCGCCCGTCGTCGACGCCGGTCGCCGCCCCGGCCAGCTGGTCGGTGTCGCCGCCGGCGCCCTCGCGGGCTGGATGCTCGTGCGCGCCGCCGCGGCCGACGGCGGCCGGCCGCGCTGGGCGGGGTGGCGACGCTGTTCGTCTTCGTGGCCGCGGCGAGACCGGCCGGACCGAGCCTGGTCCGCGCTCTCACCCGCGATCGGCACCGGCGTGGCCGTCACCGGCTGGGCCGGCGTGGCGTTCCGGCTCGGCGGCCGGGGGGTCAGAGGGGCAGCACGACCGCCGAGGGCTGGTCGCCGAAGCAGGTGACCGACATCCGGTACCGGCTCAGGCCGCTCGCGAAGACCGCCGACGCGGTCAGACCCGGCCCCGGGTCCACCCGCTCCACCTCGTAACCCTCGGCCGGCTCCCAGCCGATCAACTGGGCGCTCCCGGAGACGCAGATCGCGTACACCGCTCCGCCCGTCGACTCCAGCCGGGTGCCCTCCGGAGCCTCCGGCGTGGGCGACTCGACGACGTCCGCGCTCGGCTCCGGCGCCCCGGACGAAGCAGGCGTCACCACCGATGCCACGGCCGCGGTCGACGGGCTCTCGCTGGCCACCGCCGACGGGCGCCGGGAGAGCCGGGTCTGCGACGGGGTGGGCGACGCGCCGGCCGCCCGCCTGGTGCCGCCGGGCTGGACGACAGCCGCACTGGCCGGCGGATCGGCGGTCAGCGGTCCGGACTCCGGTTCATCCTTCCGGGTGGCCCAGATCCCGGCGATCACGACGAGCAGAGCCATCAGGCCGCCGCCGGCCGCCAACCGCTTGCGCCGGCCGCCCGGCACGGGGGGACGGTTGACGGCGATCACCTGGGTCTCCTCGTCCAGGAACGTCGACAGCGACATCGGCGGCGGTGACGGGGGCGCCGCGGGGCGCATCGAGGCGGCCTCCGCGGCGTCGCCCAGGATCGCGGACACCTCCGCCGCGGCCGGCCGGTCCCCCGGATCCTTGGCCAGGCACCTGTCGACCAGGTCGGCCACGGCGGGCGGCACCCCCGGCAGCTCCGGCAACGGCGCCGGCTCCGAGTACATGTGCGCGCTGAGCATCTGCGTGGTGGTCTCCACGGTCCACGGCGACTCGTCGGCGAGCAGCCGGTACAGCAGGACTCCCAGCGCGTACACGTCCGAGGCCGGCTCGACGGTCCCCCCGGTGAGCCGTTCCGGGGCCAGGTACGCCGGTGTCCCGAGCAACCCCTCCTCCGGCTCGGCCGGGCCGGCCGCCGCGGCGATCCCGAAGTCCACCACCTTCGCGCCGGCCGGGGTGACCATCACGTTTGCCATCTTGATGTCGCGGTGCACCAGGCCGTCCTCGTGCGCCGCGGCGAGCGCCGCCGCCACCTCGCCGCAGATCCGGAAGACCCGCCGGGGCGGCATCGGGGCCTCCATGATGCGCTGCTGCAGGGTGGGTCCGTTGATCAATTCCATGACGACGTACGGGACCAGAGTCCCGTCCTCGTCCGACTCCCCGAAGTCGTAGATCTGGGCGATGTTCGGATGCGAAAGGGTCGCCGCCGCGCGGGCCTCGTGCAGGATCCGCGAGCGGAAGCGCTCGTCGCCGGCGTATCGCCCGGCCAGCACCTTCACCGCCACCGGCCGGTTCAGCACCTCGTCGGTGGCCCGCCAGACCGCCGCCATGCCGCCGCGGCCCAGTTCGCTGAGCAGGCGGTAGCGTCCTCCGAGTTTGCTTCCCTCGTTCACTCGTGGCAGTTTGCCGAAATGCGCGCCGATTCGCACGTCGGCGGTCCCGTGAATGCCATTCGTCTTTCACATTCCGCGACGGGGGGAAATCGTCGGCTCCCGGAGGGAACGGGCGCGCACCGTCGGCCCGTGGACGCTTCTCCCGAGCCGGCCCCGCCCGGCGCCGGCGGGCGGGGCCGGGAGCGCGCGGCCCGGCTCGACCCGCACCCGGCCGGCGGACCGGTGGCGGAAATTCACCTGTCCGGGTGTGCCGGACGGGCGAGCGAACCCGGCCCGAGCCGCCCGCCACCACCGCGTCCCGGCTCACGCCGCCGGTCGCGGCACCTCCATCCACCATTCGGTGAACTGGCGCGCCTGCCCGGTCTGGTCCAGCCGCAGCACCCACAGGTTGCGGAACTCCCGGCCGGGGTAGACGGTGCGCCCCTCGATCACCGCGAGTTCCTCGGTGACGATCAGCGGCTGCCAGGTGAACGTCGTGCTGCCCGGTTCGTCCTTGCGGGCGAGCCAGCCCATGACGATTGCCTCACGGCCGATCCAGGGTCGCGCGTACGGTGCGGTGAAATACGCCGCGTCCTCCGCGAACAGCCCGCGGATGTCGTCCGGATCATTCGTCTCCCAAGCCCGTCGGTAATTCCGCACCCAAGCGGCAACCGCATCGAGATTCGTCATTATCGCTCCTCACGCGTCGCATTTCGACGATCAGGCGCCCGGCCGGCACGGCCCCTACGGTGGCACGATCCCGGAGCCGCCGCCTTCCGTCGTTGCCCGGCGTGACCGCCGGTAGGGTCGCCGGGTGACCGAGAACTGGCGCCACCTGCCGCCCCCGGCCCGCCCCGTCGCGGCGGCCGTCACCACGGCCGTCGACGCCGTCCGGGCGGGCGACGACGAAGCGCTGGCCCGGACCGCCGGCGAACTGGCCGCCCTGGATCCGGCGCACACCGGGCTGATCCTCGGGACGACCGTGCGGCTGCTGCTGGAGGAGAACCATCCGGACGGGCTCGCCGCCGACGACGTACGCGACGCCCTGTCCTCCTGCGTCCGGGCGCACCCGCAAGCGGACCCGCAGGTCGTCCTCTGGCTTCTCGCCGGCGCCCTGGGCGTCCTCGACGAGGACGGCGCCCCCGCGCCGCCGCCGGACGCCCTGGCCCGCAGCGCCGCGCTGTTGCTCACCGACCTGCTGGCCGGCCGCGACCTGCGGAGCCGGCTGACCGCCGCCCTGACCGAGATCCAGCACACCCAGCTCAACGACTGACAGCCGGTTCTCCCGGCGCCACGCGCGGATCGCGGCCGGCGGCCCGCGCGGCGGGCGCCCCAGCTCGTACTCCATCTCTACGACGTGGGCGTTCCCGAGCCGGGCCCTTAAAAACTTTGCAGTCTCTGCAAAGTTTGCCGTAGCGTGCCCGGCATGAACCGGGACCACAAGCGGCAGCAGACCCGCCGCGCCCTGATCCGCGCCGCGCTCCGGCTCACCGACGAGCGCGGCGCCGATCGCGTCACGGTCGACGAGATCAGCGAGGCCGCAGGCGTCTCCCCGCGGACGTTCTTCAACTACTTCGCCACCAAGGAGGACGCCCTCGTCGGCGATCCCCTGGAGGGCTGCGCCGACCCGCGCGAGCTGCTGCTCGCCGCGCCGCCCGGCCCGGCGCTGGCCGCGGTGGAGGCCGCGCTCGCCCCGGCGGTCCGGCAGATCCAGGACGACCGGGAGCTGTGGCTGCTCCGGCTCCGGGTGATGATGAACAACCCACAGCTGCTGCCCCGGCTGGCCGCCGGCGCCGCCACCGCCGAGCAGGAGATGACCGCCGCCATCGCCGAGCGCCTCCGGCTGGCCGCCGGCCACCCCTATCCGCCGGTGCTCGCCGCGGTCACGGGCGCGGTCCTGCGGGTGGCGCTGATGCGGTGGGCTGCCGACGTACAAGACCAGGTTTTGGAAGGAACGTCGCTCGCCGAGCACGTGCACGAGGCCCTCGGCATGCTCGCCGCCGGCCTGCCAGATCCCGTCACCGGCTGGCCGTCAGGAGTGTCTCCGGACCCGGGAGGCACTCCTGACGACCAGCGGGACCCGACAACGAGGAACCGATGACCGCCACCCCCGTCCCCGAAGACACCGCCGAAGCCGACGGCCGGATGACCCACCGCGAGGTCGTCCAGGCGCTGTCCGGCCTGATGCTGGGCATGTTCGTCAGCATCCTGGCGTCCACCGTGGTCGCCAACGCGCTGCCGAAGATCATCGCCGAGCTGGGCGGCAGTCAGTCCGTCTACACCTGGATCGTCACGACCGAACTGCTCGCGATGACCGCCACCGTCCCGCTCTGGGGCAAGATGGCCGACCTGTACAGCAAGAAGCTGCTGATCCAGCTCTCGCTCGGCCTGTTCGTGCTCGGCTCGCTGATCGCCGGCCTGGCCCCGAACGTGGAGATCCTGCTGGTCAGCCGGATCGCACAGGGCGTCGGCGCGGGCGGCATGTCGGCCCTCGCGATGATCGTGATGGCCGCCATGATCCCGCCGCGCGAGCTGGGCCGGTACTCCGGCATGTTCGGCGCGGTCTTCGGCGTCGCCACCATCGCCGGCCCGCTGATCGGCGGCGTCCTGGTGGACACCTCCTGGCTGGGCTGGCGCTGGTGCTTCCTGATCGGCGTGCCGTTCTCGCTGGCCGCGATCATCCTGCTGCAGAAGACCCTGCACCTGCCGGCCACCCGCCGCGAGGTGAAGATCGACTGGCTGGGCGCGCTGCTGATCACGGGCGGCGTGAGCACCCTGCTGATCTGGTCCACGCTGGCGGGCTCGCACTTCGACTGGGCCTCGGCGCAGACCGCCGCGTTCGTCGCCGGCGGCGTGCTGCTGCTGGCGCTGGCGATCTGGGTGGAGTCGCGGGCCGCCGAGCCGATCGTCCCGCTGGGCATCTTCCGGCACCGCACGGTCAGCCTGACCATCGTCGCGAGCATGCTGGTCGGCGTCGCCATGTTCGGCGGGACGGTGTTCCTGTCGCAGTACTTCCAGATCTCGCTGGGCAAGTCGCCGACCGTGGCCGGCCTGATGAGCCTGCCGATGATCTTCGGGCTGCTGGTCTCCTCCACGGTCGCCGGCCAGCTGATCACCAAATTCGGCCGGTGGAAGATCTACCTGGTCGCCGGCGCGATCGTGATGACCGGCGGGATGCTGCTGCTGAGCACCATCGGCGCGGACACGTCGGTGCCGCTGATCTCGCTCTACATGGCCGTGCTCGGCATCGGCGTCGGCATGCTGATGCAGAACCTGGTGCTGGCCGCGCAGAACGACGTGCCCGCGGCGGAACTGGGCGCCACCACCTCGGCGCTCACCTTCTTCCGCAGCATGGGCGGCTCGATCGGGGTCAGCGCGCTCGGCGCGGTGCTCTCCGCCAAGGTCACGTCGCTGGCCGCCGAGAAGTTCGGCGCCGCGGCCGGCTCCGGCGGCGGCGCGGCGAAGGTGCCGGATCTGGCCTCGCTGCCGCCCGAGGTCCAGGCGATCTTCAAGGACATCTACGGTACGGCCACCGCCCACCTGTTCATGATCGGTGCGCCGATCGCGTTCCTGACGGTGCTCGCGGTGCTGTTCATCAAGGAGAAGCCGCTCTCCACCCTCTCCGGCGACGAGCGCGCCGCGCAGGAGAAGGCCACCGCCGCCCTCCACTGACCCCGCCCAGGCGTCTCGGCCCGCGGGCCCGCTCCGCGCGTCCCAGCCCGCGGCGCCACCAGGACCCCGCGCCCGGTCCACCGGCCCCCCAGCCGGGCCGGACCACGCCGCGGCAGGTGCACGTCGTAGCCGAGGGCCCCGGCCCTGGCTGGCGCTCATGGGTGCCTCCGGGCCGTTGCGACACCCAGGAGCGCCAGCCAGAAGCGTGCTGCGTGCTGCGGCCCGGGGCCGGCACAAGGCCGCTTGACGCGACGGCACCGTTCTCTTCCCAGGTGGGGGGACGGCCGCGTGACGCAACGGCGCTGCCCTCTTCCCGGGCGGGGAGAGGGCAGCGCCGTTCTCATGTCGGAATCGGTCGGACGTCGACCCCCGAGGGGGTGAAACGGCCGTGGAAAGCGCGCGGACGTATCAGGAGGGCCGCAAGCCCACCGACGTGCGCGGCGAGGGTGGCTCGGCACAGCCGAGCAGGCCCACCAGGCCGGAAACCCAGAGTTGCCGGTAGACCGTGGCACTGGGGTGGCTGACCACGAGTTTGATGCCGCTGGCAGCGGCGGTGTGGAAGCAGGCCACCAGGATGCCGATCCCGATGCTGTCGATCAGCATGACGCGCTGCAGATCGAGACAAATCTTGCTGGGTGTCATGGTGGTCAGGACGTCGTTGACGGCGTCCCGCATGACGTGCGCGTTGTCCAGATCGATCTCGCCGTTCGGGGCGATCTCGACGGTGCCGTCGGCCAGCTGGCGGGTCGTGATCGGCAGATACACAGCTGCCCTCTCTTCTGGCGTCGGAAGGTCCGACACCGACTTTCCGCGGGACACGGTGCGACAACCGGAGAAAAGGTCATACACCCGCGGCGTTCGCTGGGAGACGCCGCGCCGAGCCCGTGTTCCTACAACAATCCGCTGGTCTGCAAGTTACGCCACGTAGGCGCGGAACGCCAGAGTAGTTCATCTGGCCGGAATGTGTTGGAACGGTCACTGCGTGGCGACCACGTTGACTGTCCACTGAATCTGCCCGAATACTCACCGTATGCGATGGAGCAACGGACCGCATGCGTGACGCCGCGCTCGCGACCACCCGTCCGCTGAGGACCCCGGGCGTCATCCATTACGGCAGCGTCGGCGCCAACGAGGCCTGTGACCTTCTGAATCGTTTTTACCACCCGCTGTCGCTCGGGGAAACACCCGGCGGCGACGTGAAGATCGAGATGGAAGTGATCCAACTCGGACCGCTCACCATCGGTCATCTCACGTTCGCCGGAGGCGTGACGCTGATCGCCGCGGCCGCCGACGCGTACCACGTCACGCTCCCGGTAACGGGCCGCGTGCTGGCCCGGCACCACGGCCGTGAGGTCACCGCCGGGCCGGCCACCGCGCTGACCTTCCGCCCCGGCGAGCCGGTCTACCTGCGGCCGGAGGCGCCGTCCGCGGAGATCGACGTGCGCATCGAGCGGTGGGCGCTGGAGAGCGAGCTGGCCACGCTCCTCGGTCGCCCGGTCGAGGGGCCCATCGACCTGCCGGCCGCGTTCAACCTCACCGGCGGGCCGGCGCACAGCTGGAGCCGGCTGATCCGGCTGCTGCACGAGGAGCTGGAGCACGGGACCAGCCTCATCTTCCAGCCGCAGGTCGCCGAGCACCTGCGCAGCAGCGTGCTGAGCGGGCTGCTGCTGAGCGTGCCGCACCGCTACCACGAGGAGCTGGCGGCACCGGGCACCGCCGGCCCGCCCCGGTCGATCCGGCGGGTGCTGGACGCGATAAACGACGAGCCGGAGCGGCCGTTCACGGTCGCCGCGCTGGCCGGGATAGCGCGGATGAGCGTGCGATCGCTGCAGGAGGGGTTCCGGCGGCATCTCGGGTGCACGCCGATGGCCTATCTGCAGCGGACCCGGCTGGACCGGGCGCACGCGGCGCTGCGCGGGGCGGACCCGGCGGCGGTCACCGTGGCCTCGATCGCGAACCGGTGGGGTTTCGCGCACCTGGGACGGTTCGCCTCGGCATACCGTGCGCGGTTCGGGGTGTCACCGTCCGAGACACTGCGCCGGCGGGCCTGAGCTCTACTCCCCGGGATCGCACCGGCGCGGCTGGGGCACCTCGTTGATGCGCCGGGCGCCACGCGCTCCGGGCTGCCGGTGCGCGCCGAGGAGGTGGCCGCGGGGTGGCACCCACTCCCGCCACGGGGCCAACACCGGCGCGACCACCACCGCGTCCCCGTCCCCCGCGCCCCGCTGCTCCCGCAGGTAGCCCTGCACCCGGGCAGCCGAGGACGAGCCGCTCTCCAGCAGCTGTCGCATGATCCGCAGCGTGTCGGCGTCCGGCGGTGGGCTGGCCGGGTCGCGCCCGAGCAGGGCGGCCAGGCCGGTGAGCGCCCGTGCCACCTCGCCGGCGTCCCGCTCGGCGTCCCAGAGGCCGGTCATGCCGCGCCCGCCTTCGCCGTTCCCTCCCGGCCGTCGCCTGCATTGCCGTTCGTCGGTGCGGCGGGCCGCCGCTCGGTGCAGTCGGTCATGCAGATCTGTCCCCTCACCTCACGCGCGCCGGCGGCGTCCCGCGGGCCCGCGGGCCCGGTGTCGGGACAGTCCGTCCCGGGCGTGCATGACAGGCGAAAATGTATTCGGCTCGCTACTTTGCGTCCATCCGTAACGCGCAGGTTCTGTCCAGTTAGCGCTCAGTTCGGGCCCCCTTGCCCCTACCCGGCGTACAGAATGAGAAATCGGATACCGGAACAACCTGGCCGATCACATGGAGGGGGCACCATGAACAAGATCAGGGCAGCATCGGCGGAGACCGCTCCACCGGTCTGGCGCACCGGCGCCGAGCAACCCTGGGATCCCGAGGACCTGGCGGTCGCCCAGGGCAAGGACCCGACGCCGGAGAACATCGCCCGGGCGCGCGCCGAACTGGAGCGCGACGGCGCCGCGGCGATCGAGCGCACCGTCCCCTAGCTGGGACGATGCGAGGACGGCCGGCTCAGTCGAGCCGGACCGTCCGGCCCTGCGCGATCGACTGCGCGGCCGCCGCGAGCACCGCCGTCACGCGCGCGCCGAAATCGACGTCGCAGGCCGGCTTCGGCCCGCCCGCGGCGGCGGCCAGCAGTTGGTCGAGCGCGACCCGGAAGCAGTCGACCGGGGAGAAGTCGACGGCCGGCACGCTGCGGACCCCGGCCTCGCCGGCGAACTCGGTCGCCTGTCGGACAGTTGCCTCCGGGGCGTCCACCGAAAGAGTGAGCCGGCTGATCGCGCCGTTCTCGTGGCGCAGCAGCACCGCGGTCAGATCCCGCGCGCCGGTCAGGCCGGTCACCTCGGTCACCGGGCCGAGGATCGGCAGCACCAGGGAGAGCGCGTGCGGGCCGACGTCCCAGAGACCGCCGCGCTCGCGCCGCCACGGCGAGGCGCCGAACGGGTTGTCCGGCGTGAAGATCGAGCCCAGGTGGTCGACCCGGGCCTCGGTCCAGCCGCCGGTCTCCACCGCCTCCGCGACGAACCGCTCGGTCTCCGGCACGAAGCGCCTGGTGAAGAAGACCACCGACGCCAGGTCACGGTCGGCGACGGCCGAGGCCAATGCGGACGCTTCCTCGGTACGCAGGGAGACCGGCTTGTCGAGCAGGAGGTGCCGCCCAGCGCGGGCCGCGCGGATCGCGATCGGCGCCTGGACGTCCGGCGGCAGGGCGATCGCCACCGCGTCCACCTCGGCGATCAGCTCGTCGGCGTCGCCGTAGGCCCGGGCGCCGTGCTTGCCGGCCAGCTCCGCCGCCTTTGCCGGGTCGCGTCCCCAGACGCCGGCCAGCTCGACGCCGGGGTGCCGGGCGAGTGCCTCGGCGTGCACCATGTGCGCCCAGGGTCCCGTACCGAACAATCCGAACCGCACGATTCGCCCACCTCACTGAAAAGGATCTCCGGGGCGGAAGTTACCAGCCCAGAGCCACGTCAGTAACCTGTGCCGGGTGAACGGTCCCCTCTCGGTGGCGACGATCGTCGTCGCGCTCGTCCTGGCCGCGTGGTACTTCCTGCGCAGCGCGTTGGACCGCGCGCCCAGCCGCCTGGATCTACTGGCCATGGCCGGGCTCAGCGCGCTGGTCACGGTCCTGGTCGTGGTCGCTGTGATCGGGCTCTTCGACGGCACCCGCCCGTCGGACACCGCCACCTTCGGCGGCTACCTGGTCACCACTGTCTGCTTCGCCCCGGCCGCCATCTGGCTGGCCCGCCTGGAGCCGACCCGCTGGGGATCGCTCATCCTCGGCGTCGGCGCCGTCGTCCTGCCCGTCCTGGTGCTGCGCCTGCAGCAGATCGCGTCGGTGATCTCATGAGCACCTCCACCCGGCCGCGCGACGCGGCGCTCGGCACCGGCCTCGGCCGGGTGCTGCTGCTGGTCTACGGCACGTTCGCGCTCTCCGCGAGCGCCCGCGCCCTGGTCCAGATCAGCACGCGCTTCTCCGAGGCCCCGCTGGCCTACCTGCTCTCCGCCCTGGCCGGCGTGATCTACCTCGCCGCCACCGTCGGCCTGGCCGTCGGAGGCCCGCGGGGACGTCTGATCGCCCTGGTCAGCTGCAGCATCGAGCTGCTCGGCGTGCTGGTCGTCGGCACCCTGAGCATCGCCGACAAGGTGGCCTTCCCGGACGACACGGTCTGGTCCCGCTACGGCAGCGGCTACGGCTACGTCCCCCTGATCCTCCCGTTCATCGGCCTCTGGTGGATCCGATATCAGCGCCCCAGCCGCAACCGCGACCAGCAGGCATAACGCCTCGAAGGGCGTTATGCCTGCGAGCCGGAGGCGACGCCATCGGACACAGCATGGGGCAGGAAGTTGCAGTTGTCTTTGGTTACCAGGCCGTCTACGCCGATTCCTTCGCGGATGCCCATGCCGGCTGGTTCACCGTCGATCAGCCAGGAGCCGATCACCGGGTGCACCGTGCCCTCCAGACCGTCGAAGGACGGCAGTTCGCAGAGCTCCTGCACGACGTAGCGCCCGTCTGACCCGTACTCCGAGGGGTTGTCGGTGATCGGGGCCCCGTCGCGGACCAGCGTGACCGATCCGCCCTCCCGGCCCCAGAGGGGTTTCTTCGCGTACGACGTCAGCCCGGCCGCCTTGGAGGACTCCGCGAAGTACGACGGCAGCAGGTACTTCCCGCGCTCCGGATCCGAACCGAACAGTTTCCACAGCACCGGCAGCAGCGCCTTGTTGCCGAGCAGCGCGGCCTTGTAGGGCGGCTCGATCCACACCGTGCCACGCTTCGACGGGTCGGCCATGTTGCGGAAGAACGCCTTGCCGCCCTCCTCGTGCCAGAACCACTCCCACGGGTACAGCATGAAGATCACGTCGATCGGCTGCGCCTCGTTCTCCCGGCCGGGCGCCGGCACGAACACCACCCGGTCACCGGCCACGTCCCAGCCGATCTGGCTCATCGCGATCAGCTCGACCGGGAAGCCCGCCTCCTCGGCCGTGGACATCAGGTAGGCCACGTTCATCCGGTCCTCACCGGAGGTGTCCGACGTCTCGTACGCGAAGAAGATCTTGGGTTTCTCCGGGAGCCAGGGACGGGCCTCGCGCAGCTTGGCGATGTTGCGCCGCCAGGCGCCCGGGTTGGCCGGCTCGCCGTCGGCGGCCTCCCAGCCGACCAGCCGGTCGTGGATCGAGTTCCACTGCCGCCAGGGGTGGCTGCTGACGCCGGTCTGGTCCATCCAGTGCCACTGGATCACCGCGGCCTCGACCAGCGACGTCGGCGTCTGCGCGTTGAACTCGAGCAGCCTGGGCGTGCTGCCGGTGCCGTTGTACCACAGGTCGAAGCGGCCGTAGACGGTCGGCGAGAAGTCCGGCGTCTGCATCGGCGTGCGCATGTCCGGGTCCTTGTCGTGGTGCGTCCACGTCTCCGCGTCGCCGTCGAACCAGGTCCGGATGATCTGCTCGTGGGTGTACTCCGGGATGCCGATGCGGCTCAGGAAACACGCCTCCGGCGTGCAGATCGAGGCGAAGAAACCCTTCCGGCGACCTTCGGCGGTACGCCGTGGGCACTGCTCCACCATCCAGTCCCCGGCCTCGAGGCACATGTCGTAGAGCGTCGCCGTGGCGGTCTCCAGCTCTTCGATCTCGGCGGCGGTGAAGTCGTAGTACGGCCCCTCCTGCCAGTACGAGTACATCGACCCGTCCGGCAGCACATCGTCGTTGTACGTCAGCCCGAGACTGAAATTGGTCAGTCGCCAACCCTCGCGGACCGGCCCGTGCGGAACGCGGCGCATCTACTCAGCCACCCGACGATCCGTGACCCGAGGAGCCGTGACCGCCGCTCCCGCCCTTGCCGACCACACCGGTCTTGACCGTCCCGTTGCCGACCCGCCCGGTCGAGGGCAGCCCGTAGGAACTGCGTGCGGCGGAGTCGTTGTACGCGAACCGGCTGCCACCGGACGGCAGTTTCTGGCCGACCCGGTAACCGGAGCGGTAGTTCGGTGAGTGGTAGATGTAATACCCCCCGCCACCGTGATAGGCGCCGTTGTGGTCATCACAGAAATCCTCGTCGACGATCACGCCGTTCTCGTCGGCGCAGTAGAAACCCTCGTCGTGATATTTGTTACTGCTGCACGCCGCTGTACCGCCCGCCGCGAGCAGCAAAAACGTGCTGGTCAACGACACGCTGCGGGAGCTCATGCGTCGGTTCATCACTTCTTTGTAGCCGTTCTCAGCAAGTTGTCAGCGTCAGTCTCTGGGCCCACCGGCCACATAAATCACCTGGCCGGACACAAACCCGGCGCCCTCGCTCGCGAGGAACGAGACGGTGTTCGCCACATCCTCCGGACGGCCCGCGCGGGCCACCGGAATCTGCGCGACCGCCGCCTTCTCGAAGTCGGCGAAGTCCACACCGACCCGCGCCGCGGTGGCCCGGGTCATGTCGGTGACGATGAAACCGGGCGCCACCGCGTTCGCGGTGATGCCGAACTTACCCAGCTCGATCGCCAGCGTCTTGGTGAAGCCCTGGATCCCGGCCTTGGCCGCCGCGTAGTTCGCCTGACCGCGATTGCCCAGCGCCGACGTGCTCGACAGGCTGACGATCCGGCCGAACTTGGCGTCCACCATGTGCTTCTGCACCGCCCGGCTGAACAGGAAGGCGCCGCGCAGGTGCACCGCCATCACGGTGTCCCAGTCGTCCTCGCTCATCTTGAACAGCAGATTGTCCCGCAGCACCCCGGCGTTGTTGACCAGCACGGTGGGCGGGCCGAGCTCGGCCACCACCCGCTCCACAGCGGCGGTCACCTGGGCCGGATCCGACACGTCGGCGCCGATCGCGGCCGCGGTGCCGCCGGCGTCGTGGATCGCCGTGACCGTGTTGGCGCAGGCGCCCTCGTCGAGATCGACGACCGCGACGGACAACCCGTCGGCGGCGAGCTTGAGCGCGACGGCCTCACCGATGCCGCGTGCGGCCCCGGTGACGATGGCGACCCTCGACGATGCGGACTGCGACACTGCGGCCTCCGGTTGTGATCTTCGCTGCTCCTGACCGGTGATGCTAATCCGGATCAGGCGGTTCTGCGCATGCGGATCCAGCGGTATCCGTAACCGGCCACCGGAAGATCGGCGAGCTTGCCCGGTTCCGGGTACTCCTGATCGGCCAGCACGTCGTTGGGCAGCTCCGCCTCGGCCCCGATGGAGCTCAGGTCGGCGGTCACCTCCCGCGGCCCGAGATTGTGCAGGAAGAGCATGGTGCCGGTGTCGTCGTCGGCCCGGTGCACGAGCAGTCCGCGCGGGGCCGGCACGTCGACGTGCGAGCACGAGCCGGTGCCGACCTCCGGGGCCTCGCGCAGCGTCCGGATCATCCGCTCGAACCAGGAGAGCAGCGACGACGCGTCGTGGCGCTGCCGGGTCACGTTGACCTTGTCGTACCCGAAGTCGCCGTCCCGCACCACCGGCCGGACCAGCTGATCCGGCGCGGCGGTGGAGAAGCCGGCGTTGGGCAGGCCGGACCACTGCATCGGGGTACGGATCGCGTCCCGGCCCTCCAGCGCGAGGTCGTCGCCCATGCCGATCTCCTCGCCGTAGCGCAGCACCGGGGTGCCGCGCAGGCTGAACTGCAACGCGTACGCCAGCTCCAGCCGGCGCCTGTCGTTGCCCAGCATCGGGGCCAGCCGGCGGCGGATGCCCCGGCCGTAGAGCTGCATCTGCGGGTCGGGGCCGAACTTCGCGAAGACGTCCGCGCGCTGCTCGGCGGTGAGCCGGGACAGGTCGATCTCGTCGTGGTTGCGCAGGAACGTGGCCCACTGTCCGCCGGCCGGCAGCTTCGGCGTGTCCCGCAGCGCGTCGATGATCGGCTCCGGGTCCTCGCGGGCCAGCGCCAGCACCATCCTGGCGTTGAGCAGGAAGTCGAAGAGCATGTGGATCCGGTTGCCCGACCCGCCCTCGTCCCCGAAGTACGTCACCAGCTGCGTGGGCTCCACATTGGCCTCGGCCAGCAGCACCGCGTCGCTCCTGCGCCACTGCACGTGCTGGCGCAGTTCGGTGAGGAAGTCGAAGTCCTTCGGTGAGTCCGGGTTGCCCGGGTCGGTCTCCTCGATGATGAACGGCACCGCGTCCATCCGGAATCCGGCGACCCCGAGCTGCAGCCAGAACGCGCAGATCTTCTTGATCTCCGCACGGACCTCGGGATTCCTGATGTCGAGGTCCGGCTGGAACTTGTAGAACCGGTGGTAGTACCAGAGTTTGGCGGTCCGGTCGTACGACCAGGTCTCGCTCTGCTCGCCGGGGAAGACCATGCCCTGCTTGCGGTCCGCCGGCTCGGTCTCGCTCCAGACATACCAGTCGCGGTACGGCGAGTCGGGCGACGACCGGGCGGATACGAACCACGGGTGCTTGTCGGACGTGTGGTTGACCACCAGGTCGATGATCACCTTGATGCCCCGGTTGCCGGCCTGGTGCAGCAGCTCGGCGAAGTCGCCGAGGGTGCCGAACCGCGGGTCGACGTTGTAGAAGTCGGCCACGTCGTAACCGTCGTCGCGGTCCGGCGAGGGGTGGATCGGATTCAGCCAGATGCAGGTCACGCCGAGGCGGGCCAGGTAGTCGAGGCGGCCGATCAGTCCGGGGATGTCGCCGCAGCCGTCTCCGTTCGAGTCGGCGAAGGTGTCGATGTCCAGGCAGTAGACCACCGCCTGCTGGTACCACCGGTCACTCATGCGCCTCTACTTGTCCGCGCCGGCCGACCCCGAAACCGGACGCCGGGACCGCTCGAACCGGTGCCGGCCACCCGGCGCAGCGCGGTCGCCAGCAGCATCGCGCCGAACAGGTGCACCACCCGGGCGGAGCGTGACCAGTAGACGTCACCGGCCGGGCATCACCGCCGCAGCCGGGCGGCCACGGCGTGCCGGAGCACGTCGAACACCTGGGCCGGGCCGGGACGCGGGTCGCTCATCAGCACGCCGAGCATCTCCTCCCCGTACTCCCGGCGGAAGTCACCCGGACAGAGCGCGAGCAGGCGCCGGTAGCGGATCTTCGGTCATGCGGTGGCACCAGGAACGTGGGCTCCCGCAGGGGCACGTCAGTCATGGCAGGAGCCGCTCATCGGTATATCCGGAAGTGGTTGCCGACGGATCCACCGGGTACGACAGGTGGATGGCAGAACTGAGTGGGCTGGCCGGCTGGGTGGCCTCGGTCATCGACGCGCTCGGCGAAACCGGTGTCGGCCTGCTCGTCGCGCTGGAGAACCTGGTCCCCCCGATCCCCAGCGAGATCGTGCTCTCCATGGCCGGCTATCTGGCCGGTGAGGGCCGGGTCGGCCTCGTCCCGGTCTGGGCCGCCGCGACACTGGGCGCGCTGCTCGGGGCGCTGCTGCTCTACTGGCTCGGGCGTGGCCTCGGCGAGGATCGGCTGCGCCGCTGGCTGGACCGGATCCCCCTGGTCGACGCGGCGGACCTGGACAAGGCGGATCGCTGGTTCGAGCGGCACGAGAAGGCGGCCGTGCTGTTCGGGCGGTGTGCGCCGGTGGTACGGAGCCTGGTCTCGATCCCGGCCGGCGCCAACCGGATGAACCTGGGCCAGTTCGCCCTGTTCACCACGATCGGCAGCGGCGCCTGGAACGCGATCTTCGTGGGCGCCGGGTACGCGCTCGGCTCACGCTGGCAGGACGTGGAGAAGTACAGCCACTGGTTCGACTACGGCATCTGGGCGTTCTTCGCGGTGGCCATCGCCTGGTGGGTGGTGAAAAAGGCGCGCGGCCGCTCGACGGACGAGCGACCGCGCACCGGGGATCAGGTCAGAAGCCCGCGCTGACCTTGGTGAAAGCCCAGTCGGACTGCGCGATGCCGGAGCAGTCGGAGACCACGCCGCCGCCGGCGCAGCCACGGTCCCGGTTGACCGCCCAGAAGGTGAAGCGGGACAGGCCCTTGCTCTTGGCGTAGTCCCGGATCCGGGTCCAGGTGTCGACCGAGGTGACCTCCTGCTGGTCGGAGAGACCGTTCATGCCGGAGATGCCGACGTGCGAGTACGCCTGCGCGTCGGTGTAGCCGAAGGTGGTCTTCACCAGGTTCTTCAGGCCCTCGGTGGCGCCGACGGTGGAGGCGTACATGTCCGAGCCGCCGCCGAAGTCGAACGGCATCTGGGTGAAGATGTCGATGTTCGCGCCCAGCGCCTTGGCCTGCTGCACCAGCCGGGTGCCGTAGTAGCTCGGGCCGGTCGGCGTGGTGCCGAAGGTGACGATCGTCTTCACCGACGGGTTGTTCGCCTTGATGATCTTCAGGGCGCCCAGGATCCGGTCCTGGACCGCGGTGTTCTCGAACTCGTCGGTGTTCTCGATGTCGATGTCGATCGCCTTCAGGCCGAAGGCGTTGATCACCTTCTGGTACGCGCCGGCGAGCGCGTCGGCCGTGGCGCAGTTCGGGCCGAGCTTGTTGCCGCTCCAGCCGCCGATCGACGGGACGACGTCCGCGCCGGCCGCCTTGATCTGGCTGATGTAGTTGGCGTGCACGCCGCCGGTCAGGCCGGACTCACCGTCCCACACCGGGTTGCAGCCGCCACTGGCCAGCACGAACGCCATGGTGAAGGACTTGATGCCGGTGGCGTTGACGACCGTGGCGGGCGCCGGCGGGTTGCCCCAGCCCGGGTAGACGTACGGCGCCGAGGCCATCTTGGTGCCGCTGGCCGGCGGCTGGGTGGTGGGCCCGGTGGGCGGGGTGGTGGTGGGCGGCGTGGTGCCGCCACCGCAGGCGCCGTTGTCGATCCAGACGTCCCACTGACCACTGTGGGTGGCCGGCGACTCGTTCTGGGTCCACCACTTCGCCGTGTAGTTGTGGCCGCTCTGCGAGGCGACGTTGTCCTTGACGTAGGCGGCGCTCGCCGACCAGGCCGGGGCACAGGCCGCCGCCGCGCTGGCGAAGGTCATCGGGAGCACGGCCGCGGTGGCGCCGGACGCGAGGACCGCCGAGACGAGGGCGATCTTCCTGCTGAGTTTCACGGGGATCTCCGAGAGGTGGGAGGGGATCAGGGGAGGGTGGCCAGGTGCGGGTCGATGGTGTTGGCCCAGTTGCTGCCGTTGCTGACGTCCCAGTTGATGGACCAGGTCATCGCGCCGCGGATGCCCGGGTAGGTGGCCGGCGGCTTGAACGTGCCGCAGTTGGCGCCGCGGGCCAGGCAGTCCAGGGCGGCGTTGACCACCGACGGGGCGACGTATCCGCCGCCGGCCGCCAGCGTGCTGGCCGGCAGTCCGAGCGAGACCTGGTCCGGCCGCAGGCCGTTCTGGGTCTGGATGCAGGCCAGCGCGGTCAGGAAGTTCTCGGTGCCCTGGCTGTACGCGTTCATCTGGTCGCAGCCGAGCATCGCGCCGGAGTTGTAGAACTGCGTGTGGACGACGGTCAGGATGTCCTTGATCGACAGAGCCAGCGCGAAGTACGACGACCCGGTGCTCTGCATGTCGATGGTCTGCGGCGCCATCGTGATGATCAGGTTCGCGCCGGCCTTGCTCCGCAGCGTGCGCAGCGCGCTCGCCATGTAGGTCGGGTCGAGCCCGTTCTCCAGGTCGATGTCGACGCCGTCGAAGCCGTACGTCTGGATCAGCGAGTACACCGAGTTGGCGAAGTTGGTGGCCGCGGTGGCGCTGGAGACGCTCACCGTGCCCTTCTCCCCGCCGACCGAGATGATCACCTTTTTGCCGCGCGAGTGCAGCGTGGCGATGTCCGCCTTGAACTGCGCGTCGGTGTAACCGCCGACCGCGCTCGCCAGGCCGGGGTCGAGGGTGAAGGAGACCGCGCCCGGGGTCGCGGTGGCGTCCGCGAAGGCGACAGCGACCAGGTCGTATGTCGCGGGGACCGCGGCCAGCTTGAGCGGCGTCGCGCCGTTCACGAAGTTCTGCCAGTACCCGGTGAGGAAGTGCTTGGGCAGCGAGCCGGTGCCGGTCGGCTGCGTGGTCGGCGACGACGTGGGCGAACCGGTCGGGCTGCCGGTCGGCGACGACGTGGGTGAGGTCGTCGGGGAGCTGGTCGGCACGGTGCCGCCGCCACACG